>JALCQC010000001.1 GCA_022650895.1 Bifidobacteriaceae bacterium
AGTCGACCTCCGTGCTTTACGAAAGCACAGGATTACTCCTCGCCGTGTTGTCGCTCAAGTTGTCTGGTGGGTAGCTGTCTGTTTCATTGCAATGTTGACGGTTGTTCCACTTGTATGGACGGTTGGCACCTCGTTCAAGCCGGCGAATGAAATACTGGGAAACACACTGGGAATTATTCCCAATAATCCGACCATCGGGAATTATGTGAAGCTCTTTGCCTCCTTCCCATTTGCTCGCTACATCTTCAACACTCTTGTGGTGACGATCGGCGGCATCCTCACCAACCTCATCTTTGGTTCGGCGGCGGGTTATGCTCTTGCGAAGCTTAAGTTCCGTGGGCGGCACAGCATCTTTACCGCTTATCTTGCCTCGATGATGATTCCTGGAATCGTGACGATGATTCCCACGTTCCTGGTCTTAAGACATGCTCCGCTCGTTGGAGGAAACGATATTTTCGGCAATGGTGGAACTGGTTTCATCAACTCGTACTGGGCCATTATTCTTCCCGGAGGTGTGGGAGCGCTCGCAGTCTTCATGATGAGGCAGTTCTTCCTCACCCTCCCTGACGAACTAGGAGAAGCGGCTCGTGTGGATGGGGCGAATGAATTCCAGATTTTCTGGAAGATTTATCTGCCTCTCGTCAAGCCGGGGTTGGCGGTTCTTGGAATTCTTACCTTCCAAGGAGGTTGGAATAATTTCATGTGGCCGTTGATCGTGTTGAACGATCCCGCGAAAATGACGGTTCAGGTTGGTCTTGCTGGCTTTACTGATGACACCTTTGGTACGCAGTATGGGCCGTTGATGGCAGGCACCGTTCTTACGATGCTTCCGGTTCTGCTTGTTTTCTTGCTGTGCCAGAAATGGATCATTCAAGGAATTGCAACAACAGGAGGAAAGTAAAAAAAGAAATAGACGTTCCATGTTGGTTTGACAACGAAGTCACACTAGGAGGAAAAGTAATGAAAGCTACCAAATTTATGCAAGTCGCGGCTGTGGTGCTGGCTGCGGGATTGTCGCTTGGAGGATGCGGCTCAGCCGCGGCGGGTTCTGAGTCGGGCGGTCGTCAGGAGATCACCTTCTGGGGGCCATGGGCTGGGGATCAGATAGCGATGCTCGACCAGATGACGGCAAAATACAATAAGTCTCAGGACAAATACACGGTTAAGTATTCGGCTCAGTCGAGTGCAATGGAACAGAAGCTTCTTACGAGCATTGCAGCGGGCGATACGCCGGATGTGGTTTTGTGGGACAGTTTCCAAACCGGAACATATGCTCCTAAGGGTGCCTTGCTGCCTATTGATGATTTAGTCAAGAAGGACAACATCGATACCAGTAGGTATTACCCTGCGGCGCTCGGACAGTTGCAGAGCGGCGGGAAGCTCTACGGGCTTCCTCTTGTCTCCGATGTTCGTGCGCTTGGATACAACACGGACATGTTTAAGAAGGCGGGAATTTCGGAGCCTCCGAAGACATGGGATGAGCTCTTGGCCGATGCAAAGAAGCTGGCTGTTCATAAGAACGGCAAGCTTGAAACGGCAGGGATTCTTTTCAGCCCGACTGATTTCGCCACCTACCTTTGGCAGGCTGGCGGCGAGATGTATAAGGACGGCGGCAGAAAGACCGCTTATAACAGCCCAGAGGGTATGGAAGTTCTCAATTTTTGGCAGAAGATGCTCGATGCAGGTGTCTATGAGGTCGGCTTCGAGAACACCAAGACTGATCAGTTTGCAGCTGGAAATGCCGCGATGAGGCTTGATGCTCCATGGGATTGGGCGAATCTCAAAGCCAGTGGCGTTAAGTATGCTTTTGCCGAGCCCCCTGCCGGACCAAATGGAGACAAGGGAAGCATGACAGGTGGCTTCGGTCTTGCCATTCCTAAGGGTGCCAAGCATGCCGAAGGTGCCTGGGACTTCATCAAGTGGTTTGCGGCGAATGAAGACAACGAACTGGCTTTTTGCAAACTTGCACAGTGGCTGCCCGCTGACAAGGCCGTAGCACAAGATGACTATTTCAAGACCGACGAATGGACGCCGTTCGTCAAGTCCTTGGAGTTTGCCAAGGCTCGTCCGCAAACGCCTGGATGGCAGGAAGCTGCTCAAAAAGCATTGGATCCGTATTTCCAAAGGTTTATGAATGGAGAGCTTACGGCAAAGCAGGCTCTTGATCAGTCATCGCAGCAAATGGATTCTCTCTTGGCAAAGTCGTTTTCTGAATAATCCTATTCTTTAGAACTCGCTTTTCTGAGAGGAATAAGTCAGTAATAAACACCTCGTTACAAACAGGGCATGTAATCTTTGCGGTTGATTCCGCGAGGATGGGTGCAGTGCTTGCGGCGAGGTGTTTTTTGTCATTGCTTGCATATTGAGCAACGGGGGAAGAGTGTCCAAAGGATTTTGCTGTGGCCAAGGTTCTTATCGGAACTTTCCCTATGACCTTAAATTTTGAAAACACATGTGCGGTGCAATGCGTTCAGAAGGTGGAATAAGAGGTAATTTAGCCCTTCTTGCGGAGTTCAATCGTGGATTGGCCCTCCACGATTGAAGTGGAAAGCAATATCTGGGTAGTGAGGGGTCCATTCTGTATTTGATTCAACGACAGTTCAATTGATTTGCTTCCAATCACACCCTGTTGCTGCTCAACGTGGGTAAATCTGAAGAGTTCACGGTCAAAAGAGTAGTTAGCATGGTCAAAGCAGACTACGGAGACATCATCCGGAACCGTCTTTTTGATTCGTCTCAGTGCCTCTCTGACGAGCAGGGCAATGTTGTATTCTCCCGCCACGCACGCAGTGATGTCAGGATGTTTTTTGAAAAAGGCGCTCAACAGTTTAATGTCACTCTCCTCTTCGGAGGGTTTGGCGCCGGGGAGAGTGGAACTTATAGTGTTCAGTAGAAAATCATCGTTCAGGGAAATGCTGTTGCTCGCGTGGGCAAGTGCCCAGCCACGGCGCCTATAACTATTCGAGGATGTATGCGAACTGGAGGATATGAAGGCAACGTTCTTGTGCCCGAGTGAGAAGAGATATTTAGTGGCACTTCTTGCAGCATCGACATTATCGCTTGAGACCGTTGCGACAGGAACGCCTTGGAAGACCCTGTCGATGATCGTGACTGGAAATTTCTTTGAGATGAGATCCAGGATTGTCTTCGGAATGAAATCAGAGTCACTTGGAAGCAGAACCAGACCGTTGACACCGGCGTCGATGGCGGAAGAAATTTCCTCCTCCTCCACTTCGTTGTCTCCAAAAGTCGTGCTGAGGAGAAGATGAGCTTTTCCCCGCGCTTGTTTAAGCGCTCCCTCCAAAAGTGGAGTTCCGAAGGAATCGGCAAAACTCGTCATGATGAAGGCGATGGTTGGAAGATGGGATTTTGCTTGGTTGTTGTAATCGGGAGTCAGATTCGTCACTGTCGTGCCAATGCGAGGTTGGCGGGTGATGAAACCTTCTTCGCGGAGGATATCGAGAGCTCTGCGCACCGTAATCGCGCTCACCGCGTATGTGTCACAAAGTTGCTTCACAGAAGGAAGTTTGCTCCCCAAGGGGTATTTCCCTGCGTGAATATCATCACGCAACTTTTCATACACTTCCTGATAGAGCATCAACGTCTCCTCCTTGAGAAATTACATATACAGAATATATACAGAATATAACCATATATTAGTTGACACGTGGTGAGTCGTAAGAAAGACACGGGAATTCGGCACGGAGACAGTTGGTTGCGAGTGCGTCGGAGCGACCTTCCTAGTAGATTACCTATAGAGGTAGTTGGGGAAGTGCGTATCGAGTAAAAAGGAGTGCATGATGATGAAGGTAAGCGTTATCGGGGCAAAAGGGCGTATGGGTGCCACAGTGACTAACGCGGTTGAACAGGCCCCCGATATGCAGGTGGGTTTGACCCTTGACGCCGGCGACGACCTCGCTCAGGTCACTCCCCAGAACACCGATGTCGCGGTTGATTTTACCGTTCCCTCCGTTACCTTCGACAATGTCCTTGCGTTGATCAAGCAGGGTGTCAACGTGGTGGTGGGTACCACTGGTTGGACGGACGAACGTTTGGCGGCTGTACGCGATGCCCTTGCGGATCGCCCCAAGCAAGCCGTATTCATTGCTCCGAATTTCGCCATCTCTGCGGTTCTTGCCGATTACTTCTCGGGCATTGCCGCACGTTACTTTGAATCCGCAGAAGTGATCGAGCTGCATCATCCCGACAAGGTCGATGCGCCGTCCGGAACCGCGCTCCACACCGCCCACTCCATCGCCGAGGGTCGCAGGGCTGCAGGCCTTGGCCCCGTTCCTGACAACACTCAGACCGATGACAGTTCGCGTGGCCAAGTGGTGGAGGGCATTCACGTGCATGCGGTTCGTCTGCGCGGCCTGAATGCCCATGAGGAATCGCTTTTTGGAAACGCGGGGGAGCAGCTCACCATTCGAGCAGACAGCTTTGACCGCAGTTCCTTCATGCCGGGAGTCCTCATGGCGGTTCGCAAAGTGTCGCAGCATCCGGGCCTGACCGTTGGCTTGGACTCATTCCTGGACCTTAAGTAGTCCATCTTTTAAGTCCTCTTTTATCCCGTGAAATCTACTTTCAGCGTCCCCGGCGCAAGATAGGCTAAACACTATGAGTGAGTCACATATGCATCTTCTTGATCCCGCACCCTTTGGGCGCGTCATTCCTGCGATGGTCACTCCCATGACCAAAAACGGCGACATCGATTTCGATGCCGCGGCGAAGCTTGCTCAGAATCTTGTGGCAGACGGAGCCGATGGACTGCTGGTAAATGGCACCACAGGAGAGTCTCCCACCACTCATATGGATGAGAAGGCGGACCTCGTTCGCGCTGTCAAGGAAGCTGTCACAGTTCCCGTCATCTCGGGATCAGGTTCCAACGACACCGCACACACTGTCCGCATGAGTGAAATCATGCAGGAAGCAGGTGCAGACGGTCTGCTGGTGGTGGCTCCTTACTATTCGCGTCCCTCCCAGAACGGGATCGTGGCGCACTACGCCTCTGTCGACAAGGCAGTGAGCGCCCCCATGATTGTTTATGACGTTCCGGGCCGTACCGGCGTCAAAATTGAAGTGAATACATATTGCCGCCTTGCTGAGCTTCAGCATGTCACGGCAGTGAAAGATGCCACGGGCGATCTCGCCGGTGCCATTAAGAAGCACGCCGCCACCGGCCTCACCTGGTATTCAGGCGACGATGGAATCGTTCTTCCGTTCCTTTCCATGGGAGCGGTGGGCGTCATCTCCGTCATTGCGCATGTGGCAAGTGCACCTCTCCAAGAGATGATGAAGGCTTTCGACAGTGGTGACATCCGTCACGCACGCGAAGTGGCCGTTCGCCTGAGTCCTCTCGTCGATGCCTTGAACGGTGACGGCTTCCAAGCCGTCATGGCAAAGGCAGCCCTTCAGATCAAGGGATACATTCCCGGTTCCTTCATGCGTCTGCCAAATGTTGGCCCCGGCGCCAAGGAACTTGACAAAGCAGAAGAGGGAATGCGTTCATCCGGACTTCTCGGCTGAACGTTTCCCTCGCAACCCCCTCAGGGGGAGAAACAGAAAAATCACTACTCTATGGCAAAAGAACAGAATTCCAATCGTTCAAAAAATACCGCACGTGGTAATCGTGCGAAAAAATCGGGCGCACCTCGCTCCTCGCGTTCCCGCACAGTGAAAAGTGCGACGCCTGAGAGTGAAGTGGGATTGGTCGCTCCACCGAAGTATCGCAAGGGTTCCATGCGCATCGTACCGCTGGGTGGCCTTGGTGAAATTGGCCGTAACATGAACGTGATCGAATACAACGGTCGCCTTCTTCTCATTGACTGCGGCGTACTCTTCCCGGAAGAGGAACAGCCGGGCGTTGACCTCATTCTTCCCGATTTCTCCTACATCAAGGATCGTCTCGACAAGGTCGACGGACTGGTGCTCACGCACGGCCACGAGGATCACATCGGCGGCGTTCCCTACCTGCTGCAGCTGCGGAAGGACATTCCCCTCATCGGTTCCAAGCTCACGCTGGCCTTCGTTGAGGCAAAGTGCAAGGAACACCGCATCAACCCGAAGATGATTGAGGTCGATGGTCACGACAAGCTCAAGGTGGGTCCCTTCAACCTTGAATTCGTCGCCGTCACGCACTCCATTCCGGACGCACTCGCGGTTTCCGTGAAGACTCCGGCAGGACACATCATCGATACCGGTGATATGAAGCTTGATCAGCTGCCTCTCGACGGACGCATCACCGATCTGCGTGAATTCGCAAAGCTCGGTGAACAGGGCGTGGATCTCCTGATGGTCGATTCCACAAACGCCGAGGTGCCCGGCTTCGTGAAGCCAGAGGTCTCCATTGGTCCGGCACTCGACAAGGCGTTCAACGACGCAAGCCGCAAGATCATCGTGGCGAGCTTCTCCAGCCATGTCCACCGCGTTCAGCAGGTAGTTGACACCGCACACAAATACGGCCGTAAAGTCGTATTCGTGGGACGCTCCATGGTTCGCAACATGGGCATCGCCTCGGATCTTGGCTTCCTGCATCTTCCTGAGGACACCGTGGTCGATCTGAAGCAGGCCAAGGACATTCAGGACAACAAGATCGTCTACATGTGCACCGGTTCCCAGGGTGAGCCCATGGCGGCCCTCGGTCGCATCGCGGATGGGAATCATCCCACCATCACCGTAGGTGAATTCGATACGGTGATTCTGGCGAGCTCGCTCATTCCGGGCAACGAGCACGAGGTCTACAAGATCATCAACAAGCTCACCCGTCTCGGGGCAAAGGTGGTCAACCGCGACAATGCGGCCATCCACGTCTCCGGTCACGCCGACGAAGGCGAGCTTCTGTACTTCTACAACATCGTTCAGCCGAAGAACGCCATGCCGATCCACGGTGAGTCCCGCCATCTGGTGGCGAATGGTCTCATCGCGGTCAAGACGGGCGTGGATCCTCAGAACGTGGTTCTCGCCGAAGACGGCGACGTGGTGGATCTCTATCACGGCAAGGCAGGCATCGTTGGGTCGGTGCCCTGCAACTACGTGTACGTCGATGGCGACTCGGTGGGTGAGCTCACCGATGACGAACTTGAGAAGCGCAGGATTCTGGGTGAAGAGGGCTTCGTCTCCTCCTTCGTGGTGGTTGATACCGAAGCGCACGAGGTCGTCAAGGGGCCGCGCATCTATCTCAACGCCGTTGCCGAGGACGAATCCGAATTCGATCAGGTTCGCTCTCAGATCATTCAGCAGCTTGAGGATGCCATGATGGACGGCACCTCCGATACGCACAAGCTGCAGCAGATCATGCGCAGGACGTTGGGCAACTGGGTTTCCCGCAAGTTGCACCGTCGCCCGATGATCGTTCCGGTGGTCGCGGATATCGCCGAGGAGTAGGTCATGGAGGCTGGTCAGGGTTCGTCCCTGCCCAGCCTCTGCCTTCAGCGTTGGTTTTAGTCGAAAGGGGCACTATATGCCAGGACAGAATTTGACCAAAGAGGAAGCCCAAGTACGCGGAAGCATCATTTCCGATGTGCGTTACCAGGTCCATTTGGACTTGACACAGGGCAGCGAGACCTTCGTCTCGACCACCACCATCAGTTTCAATGCCGAAGAAGGCAGCGAGACTTTCCTTGACCTCGTGGCACCGAGCGTGCAGTCCATTGTGCTCAATGGCAATGCTCTGGAGGTCGCCTCCACCTTTGTGGAAGACCGCATCGAACTCAGCAATCTTGAAGCCCATAATGAGGTCAGCGTCGTAGCGTCATGCGCTTACTCGCATACTGGTGAGGGCCTGCACCGCAGTGTGGATCCCTCCGACGGCAACGTCTACCTCTACACCCAGTTCGAGGTTCCCGACGCACGCCGTGTCTATGCGGTGTTCGATCAGCCCGACATCAAGGCGGTCTTCACTTTCTCGGTCACTGCGCCGCAGTCGTGGGAAGTCATCTCGAACATGCCGGCGTCCTCCGCATCCGTCGAGGGACAGACCGCAGAGGGAACGCTGGAAGGTGGCGCAGTCGAAGGCGTGAAAAAGTGGGAATTCTCCCCAACGCCGCGTATGTCCTCGTATCTCACCGCCTTCATCGCCGGTCCGTATGCAAGCTGGCACACCGAATACGCCAATGAGGACGGCCGCACCATCCCCATGGGAATCTACTGCCGCCAAGCCCTCAAGGACGCCATGGACAAAGATGCGGAGTACCTCTTCGACATCACGAAGAAGGGCTTCGCCTTCTACGCCAAAACGTGGGGAGTGCCGTACCCCTATGCGAAGTACGATCAGATATTCGTTCCGGAATACAACGCCGGAGCAATGGAGAACATCGGTGCCGTCACCATTCGCGACACCTACGTCTTTGAATCCAAGGTGACCGATGCCTACGCCGAGCGCCGTGTGGTGACGGTGCTGCACGAGCTGGCGCATATGTGGTTCGGCGATCTCGTCACCATGAAATGGTGGAACGACCTCTGGCTCAACGAATCGTTCGCTGAATTCATGTCGTCGCTGTGCTCCGCCGAAGCCACCGAGTGGACGGACGCCTGGGCGACCTTTACTGCCGGGGAAAAGAGCTGGGCTCTCAACCAGGATCAGCTGTCCACCACGCACCCCATCGTGGCCCCCATCAACGACCTCAACGATACGCAGGTCAATTTCGACGGCATCACCTATGCGAAGGGCGCTTCCGTGCTCAAGCAGCTGGTGGCCTATGTGGGGCGCGACCAGTTCTTCGAGGGGATTCATAACTATCTGGAGAAATACCAGTACAGCAACGCGACGCTGTCTGATCTGCTGTCCGAACTGGAGAAGACCAGCGGGCGCGATCTGGCCACTTGGTCGAAGCTGTGGCTGGAACAGGCCGGTATCAACACCATCTCCGCCGAGTTGGAAACCTCGGAAGACGGTACCATTACGGCATTCGCCCTGCGTCAATCCGCACCGGCGGAACACGCGGTGCTGCGTCCTCATCGTCTCAAGATCGGTTTCTATGACGAGAACGAGGTCGGAAAGGTCGTTCGTACCGACAGTGTGGAGTTGGACGTCGAGGGTGAACTCACCGAGGTCCCGCAACTGGTGGGCCGCAAGCGTCCGGCCTTCCTGCTCCTGAATGATGACGACCTCACCTATACGAAGCTGCGCTTCGATGCTGAGTCGCTCAGCTTCCTCGAATCGCATCTTTTTGCGTTCGATGATGCTCTGGCGCGGGCCGTGTCATGGCTCACGCTGTGGGACATGACACGCGACGGAGAGTATCCGGCGGAGAAGTTCATCGCCGTCTCGTTGAAGGCGCTGTCGACCGAAAAGGAGTCGACGACCTTCCGCTACGCGCTGTCTCAGGTCGAAACCGCCGCTCGTCACTACGTCGCGGCTCGCCGCCGTGCCGATGTGCAGAAGATTGTGGCCTCCAGCCTATGGAACCTCGTCTCCGTCGCCGAGCCCGGTTCGGACGAACAGTTCCAGCTTGTGAGCGCCTACCTGAACTACGGTGCAGACGACGAGTTCGAAACCCATGCCCGGGGTCTGCTTTCGGGAGAGCTCAAACTGGACGGTCTCGACGTCGACAACAATCTGCGGTGGGCCATCCTCATTGCCCTCGCCGGTAAGAACCTGCTTGCCGATGGAGAGATTGACACCGAACTTGCCGCACGCGACACGACTGAGAACCGTGAGTTCGCCTATCAGGCAAAGGGAGCGATTCCTACTGCCGATGCGAAGGAATGGGCGTGGAATGCGGCTCTGCACGATGAGTCTCTGACGAATGCCCAGATCGAGGGTGTCTCGTCCGGCTTCTCGTCAGCGGCAGACAGTCCCGATCTCTATGAGGGCTACGTCAGCCGCTTCTTCGATGAGGTCAACTGGATCTGGAAGAATAAGTCCTTCCATATGGCCGAAGTTCTCTTGGTGGGAACGAACCGTGGCTATGGCCTGTATCCGGGCTTCGTTTCTCCCGCAAAGCTGGTGGAGGCGGGTCAAAAATGGCTCACCGAGAATCCCGATGCCGACCGCGCCTTGCGCCGCATGGTGATCGAGAATCTTGAAACCTCCCAACGCAACCTCAACGTTCAGGCGTATAACGCACAACTGAAGTGATGCACCGGCCGGCCGAATGAATCCTGTGAAAAGATTCCGGCCGGCCGTTTTCGTTGGTGGGGAAGAGAATATACTCAGGAGTTCGAAGTCCACCGGGAGGACCGGTGAAACTGGGGAAGGAACGATATGCCACGACTTTTCGGTACTGATGGAGTCAGAGGGCTGGCCAACCGCGATCTCACGCCGAAGCTCGCGCTCGATTTGGGTGAAGCTGCCGTACGGATTCTGGGATCCGAACATTCCAAAGGTCCGCGCAGGCGTGCTCTTGTGGGCCGTGATACCCGTGTCTCTGGTGATTTCCTGGGTGCTGCGCTCTCCGCAGGGATGAGTGCCGGCGGCTTTGATGTGATCGATGTCGGCATTCTGCCGACGCCCGGCATCGCGTTCCTCACCTCCGTCCTCAATGTGGAAATGGGTGCGGTGATCTCCGCATCCCACAATCCGATGCCCGATAACGGCATCAAGTTCTTCGCTCGCGGCGGCTTCAAGCTGCCGGACGCCAAGGAAGACGACGTCGAACGGATTCTGGGCCAGGAGTGGAACCGTCCGACCGGCGAAGGTGTGGGTCGTATCTCTCACGACACCGTCACGGCGACGAACCTGTACATCAAGCACTTGGTGGAGACGGTGACCACGGAAAGCGATGCTCCGCTTGACGGACTTCGCATTGTGGCGGACTGCGCGAACGGCGCCACTTCCGTCGTGGCTCCCGAGGCGCTGCGTCAGGCTGGCGCGGATGTCAACGTCATCAATGCTTCTCCAGACGGCTACAACATCAACGATCATGCCGGTTCCACTCACCCAGAACAGCTGCAGGCCATGGTGGTCGCTTCTAAGGCCGATATGGGCGTCGCCTTCGACGGGGACGCGGATCGCTGCCTTGCTGTCGATGCCACGGGACGCTTGATTAACGGCGATCAGATCATGGGAATTCTCGCACGTGCCAAAAAGCGCGCGGGCAAGCTCAACCACGACACTCTCGTGGTGACCGTGATGAGCAATCTGGGGCTCAAGCTCGCCTTGAAGGATATGGGAATCGCAACGGTGGAGACCAACGTCGGCGACCGCTATGTTCTCGAAGAGATGCTGCGCGGCGATTACTCCCTTGGTGGTGAACAGTCCGGCCATGTCATCAACCGTGAGTTCGCAACCACAGGTGATGGCACTCTTACAGCCCTCACCTTGGCGGCGGAAGTCGTCCGTTCCGGCAAGAGCCTCGAGCAATTGGCAGATGACTTCCCTCAGCTGCCACAGAAGCTCATTAACGTTTCCGGTGTCGACAAGATGGCCGCCACGACAAATGCCGCCGTCCAGAAGGCAGTGGAGAAGGAAGAGACCTTGCTCGGCGACACGGGCCGCGTGCTGCTGCGTCCTTCCGGCACTGAGCCTGTGGTGCGTGTGATGGTGGAAGCCGCCACGCAGGAGCAGGCAGATGAGGTGTGCTCGCGTTTGGCTGCGGTTGTGGGGGACGAACTCGCCCTGTGACGCATCGTTGATCGTTGGCGGTATGCAAAGGGGAAAGAAAACCATGTTTTTTCAGGGCAAACATGTGGACAAGAAGCTGAACCGTGAGGTGGAGCGGCTGTTGAAGTCCTCGCGTTCTGACGGTCTGCTTCCCATCGTTGCCGCCGGCGATCCAGTTCTGCGGCAGCAGAGCATGAAATACACAGGGCAGCTGAGCGAGAAGACGTTGAAAAAACTCATTGCCGCCATGCGTACGACCATGCTTGAGGCTCCAGGTGTTGGCCTCGCAGGGCCGCAAGTCGGCATTCCTCTTGCTTTTGCGGTGGTTGAGGATCATGTCGACAGCGGCGATGACTATGGTGATGTCGATGCTGGCGACGATTTCGGTGGCGATGACGACGAAGCTATGGGCAGTGATTCTGACCCCACATCCGACTCCGACGAAATGGAAGCGGAGGATCCGCGCGAGTTCGCGGAGTTCCCCTTCCACACCATCATCAATCCACACTATGAGCCTCTCGGCTCCGAAACCCGGAGCTTCTATGAGGGCTGCCTCTCCGTTCCCGGTTTCCAAGCGGTACGCAGACGCTGGCTGGACGTCAACGCAACATGGCAGGACGAAGACGGAGTCGAGCATTCGGAGCGACTGCGCGGTTGGCCTGCGCGTATTTTCCAGCATGAGACCGATCATCTGAGCGGCGAACTCTATATTGACAAGGCTGAGATCCGGTCGCTGAGTTCGGACGACAACCTTGGGGAATATTGGTGGGAGCCCGTTCCTGCAGAGGCGGCAAAGACACTCGGCTTCACGCTGTAAGCTCTGCAGCTATCCCAAGAATCCAGTGAACCACGCCTTCACTTCGAAGTAGAACTGCGATGCGTTTACCATGAGATTATCGATGCGCCCCGGCATGAAGCAGGTGAGCACCGCGATCAACAAACTAAGCCCCACAAGAAGTGCCACCACAAAGCGTACGGTGCTCAACGCGCGTCCCGAGTGCGCAACCGAGGGGACGACTTCCACGCGTTCCAGTCTGCTGTCACCAACGTCGGGATCAGGGTGTGTTTCCAGAGTAAGAGTGTGCGCCAAGCGACTTCGGCCCCATTCCTCAAGAGCACAGGCGGCAGCGACGGCGGCAATGGCGATGAGCCACCCAAAGTCCGCCATATACCGCCACGAAAGTCCGGCTTTATACGCATCGAAGACGCACAGGAGCGCCGCCATTCCCAGCATCATTGCCACGATTCCCCAAAGATGATGCTTTTTGAGGCTGCGGTGCATCAGCAGCGCAACGAGACCCAAGACGGCGAAAGGTACGAGCCAGAAGAAGCCTCCGGCATGTGGTTCGGTCAGCTGCCAGCTCTTCAGCGGCGTCTCGGTGAGGCTGAGCAGCGGGAAGTCGCTGGTGACGTGTAGCGGTTGGAAGAGGTAGTAATACGTGATCGGCGCGATGAGGGACACCGGCTCGCGGTAGGTGGTGAGATCAGTGACGGTGAGCTGGTAGTCGTTACCGAAGTCGAGGAACGATCCGAAACGCCAGAAGTTGTACGCGAGAATTGGTACGCAGATGGCGGCTGCGGGCAGGAGTGCGGCGGCGTCGTTGCCAATGGAGCTCCAGGGGGATCGAGCACGGGGATTTTTCCGATCGCGCCATCGATGCGGGTTGAGGCAGCTGAAGAACCATCCGGCCCGAATCTCCTCCCAGAACACCGGGAAAGCAAGGAAGGCGGCAAGGACGAAGGTCGGTCTGCAGCCCAGATTCGCTGCCATGCACAGAAATCCCAGCCCCACGCGTACTTTCGAAAGTCGGAGGGAATGATTTTCCATGAGGTCGGGAACGGGACCGTCGGTGACTGTCCAGTAGCTCTTTCCGACGCGACGTGCCCCCAGCCACAACCACAGTCCGAGGCAGGTCAGGACAAGCGAAGACAACATAGGAACCGCATAGAAGTTCAGTCGGAAGGCGAGGAAGAAAAGATTTCCTCCGCTCAGAAAGCCGAAGACGCATAGGATTGCCATTCCCAGCGATGTGTTGGGAAAATGACGGGCGATAAGACGAATGACCAGCAGCGATCCCGTGAGCGCGAAAAGACCGAGCAGCAGGACGACTACATCAGGGGTGGGAACGCTGATGCCGCTAGGAATCCACAAGGAGGTGAACGCCTGAATGGGGAGATAGAACACCACAGCGGGAAGCACGCCGAAATAGCAGTACCAGTGACCGTTCCAGAAGGCGTGGTCCCAGAAGATGGGAGAGGTTCCCTGTGCCAGCAATTGAGCCCGTGTCTGCGTGGAGTAGGGGTTTGTGGCGGAGGCCAGTGCGTCGGGAACGGGCAAGTCAAGCCAGGGAGTTCCCTTCAGCAGAGAATCGGCCAAGTGCGCATATTGGTCGAAATCATAGGTGTAGTCACCGGCCTCCTTCCATGAGGTGAGGGGGATGTAGCCGGTCTGTGCGATGACGACGCCGATAAAGAGTGCCGCAAAGGGTAGTAGCGACAAGAGCAGAATGCGTCGTTGGTGGCGATCGGTTGTGTCGAATCGGGTGCGGTACAGCCGAGAGCCTGGACGGAAGCCGAGGATGAAAGCAGCGATGATCGCCATGAAGGCGACACGAGCGAGGTTAAATGAAAAACCTCTGCGTTCGTTCACACTCACTCCGGCAAAGGCGAAACTTGACTGTTCGGGCTGCAGATACCACACACGAAGTTTCGTGACCTTTCCGTCGCTGCTGGAGTCGGTGCCCACGCTGCTTCCTGAGTTGGTGCTGGCTGCAGAGTTGGCGTTGCTTCCGGAATTGGTACTGGCTGCGGAAGCGGCGGCGTTCAGATGCTCCGATACCTTCTTCAGTTCGATGTAGGTGCTTGAAGGTGAGGCGGGAGAGAACTGGTGGGTATCGCCCTTGATCCACGTGCCAGTCGTCTTATCGGTGCCGTTTGCGCTCACAGTGGTGACGAATGCATCCACCCTGACGGTTGCCCACCACTCGAAATCGGGGGCGGAGGAGTCATAGCGTGATTCGGTGCCGTTTGAGGATGTCGTGGCAGGCTGGGCCGACGTGGGGGTGATGCGGATGCTGTCCACGTCATTGTCGATGTCGGAGACCTCCACATAGCTGGCGGAGGGGTCGGTCACCGTGAGGACATCCGGAATTGCGGACTTCGTCAGGCCTGGTCCAAGAGTTACGGAGGTTAAAGAGACTGCAGCAGGCAGGGAGCGACCCTGCAGATGTGTCTGTACCTGTGTCTTCCAGAATCCGAAATTAAAGAAGACGACTTCAACGACGACGATGATGAGCGCAGCTACGAAAACCCTCTGGTGTCGTGCAAGCCACGTGCGCCCAGAGGAGGGGGTGCGTAGCGAGGAAGAAGACATGGGGGAGGAGGGCTGGGTTCTGTTCACACGATTATTCTATTGGCTCATGTCGGGATTGATTGGAACAATTGACATATGCCATTCAGTTCCACACACCAGTCAGAAAACGGTCAGAATGCTGATCGGAGCGCAGCTCACAGCGCTGAGGAGCAGGAGCAGAATGAGGTTCTTGCGGGTTTGGCCGCTGCAGCCCAAACTCTTCACCCCATGGTGAAGCGTCGGTTGCTTCCCACACTGCCCGGCCAGCCCGAAGAAGTCACGCTCGGGTGGGTGCAACAGCCCGCCAGCAAGGGCAACGGCTTCAGCTTGGGGCTCTTCCTGGATCGTCGCCACTTCTCACAGGTGGCTCTTGTCGACGGACATGGCAGGGTTTTCCTTGGCACCAATCCGTGTGCCGACACCTTTGACGAGACTCCCGTCTTTCGTTTCGTTCCAGATGGTCTGTTGACGGCCCAGTCAAACTCAACTCCTCCACCTCGTCGAGACGCCTCCAGCGTCACCGCGGACGGTCACCAAAACTTCGGAAGGAATCTTGCGTCGCCCGATCAGGGATCCCTCAATGCGGCAATGTCCCTTTTGCCCGGTCTCTCTGCGGATTCAGGAAAGCCCCTCCACGGAGCGATTGTGGGACAGGACGATTTCGACCGTCCCCTCTGGCTTGCTGCATGGAGAAGCGAGAACAAACGGTATGACCTGCTTGAGCTCCGTCCGGATCTTCCCAAGGAGCTGCGTGAAGGTCTCGAATATCGGGATGCCATGGCGATCGCCTTCTTCAGCACCTATCTTTTGCCGCATCTTTCGGGATTCATGATCGGTTATGGTGCCGGGAACATCTTCCGTCGCCTGCGTCAGGAAGCCCCTTTGGGTGCCATTCGCAGGTCGGTCGCCGATGTCGTCCGTGCCTCAGCGCGGGGCATGCGTGTTTCCGGGCTCGAGGAGCACTTCTCGTATCTCATGCACGAAGTGGGTGCACTGGATCAGTTACAGGGACTTGAGGCGGTTCACGGCGCTGAGCCGATGCATCTATTCACCTCGTCCTATTCAAAGAGCTTCTTCCTCAGCTGGACCAATGGCTTGGAATACCGTTCTGCCCTCAAAGCGTTGCAGATCGAGGGCTCACTCAACCGCTTTGCGGCTGTCAGTGCCATCTTGGAGCGCAACCGGCGGCGTGGTCTGCTTCCAACGGAAGACACCGTGACACACATTCGTGCTGCTCGCCTGGATCTGTCTCTCATCGAGAACCCAGCGTTGATCGCCCTCCCGTTGCCCCGGGTGGAGTATCCGGAGCAACAGAAACCGCTTGCCAAGGGTTTGGAGATAACGGAATATCCTGCTTACGCACAGCGTGAGGCGGCGGCGGTAGCGAACACCGCGGAACGTCAGGGTGCACAGGGCACCAGGCACGGCAACAAGGGGTCGGAATGGGTGTATCGGCAGACATTGTCGGCTCTCATCCGGCGGTTGCGCCTGCCTTTCCGCTTCGATGCGGAATTCCGCTCAAACCTTGAGGCGGGCAATGTCGCTCTCGGCTTTACCACGGCAGGCAGGGCCATGATGCCGAAATCGTTGTACGACGAGTCGCTCGGTGATTGGCGCGAGCTGGATGATGACGAGCGCGCCGCCATGAGCGCCGACTACAACCTCCGTGTGGGGATGATGCTCGCGGCGCTCGCTTTTGGTGCGGACGATTCGGTGCAACGGGTGACGTTGCAGATCGACTCCATCGGCTTGGAGGAGGCGGTGAAGGAACAGGATTCCGCCATTGCCCAGATGCTGACCGACGCGCTTTCCGCTTTCGAACAGGCTCGTACGGGCCACGGATTGGGCGCCACGGGCGCCAAAGGCGATCCCAAGGATGGCGATGTTCATGGGAACCCCGCGAACGCAGTCGTTCCCCCTACTCAGCGTGCGGCCACTTCGGCGCCGGATGAGACACCGGGGACGGAAGAATCTTCAGAATCTTCAGACTCGCAGGCGGACGCGAATGTCACGGATGTCGCCACCGGAGATGAATCCGGAAACGCCGGGAAGTCAGGGAATGCTGATGAGTCCGGAAAGAGCGAGGACGCGGCAGGATTGTCAGATGCTGATCTACGTGAGCATGGCGGCCTCGGCGAAAACGATGGTCTCGACGGCCATGGCGACCTCAACAGTCTGAATGCCAGTGGAAACAGTAACGACAGTGGCAGTGGCAACACTGATCGTACTGATCACAATGATCACGAGGACTTGGACTCGGCCTTCGACGAGGTCATTAAGGGAGTGGATCTCAGCGGAATCGATCTTTCCGACCTCACGGAGGCGGATGGGGATTCCGAAGGAACGATGGATCCGGAGTTGGGAAGCGCCGATGGTCCCGACGATGCCTTCGGTGGGCTCGATGATGAAGCTTCAGCAGAGGGAAATGACAGTGCTGACGGATCACAGTCGTCTGATGACGCCGTCAACCCCGCCGATCCCATGAGCGTGATGCACAAGAACCCCACAGTCCGCCGCATGGTGACGGTGACGTTCGTCCGTAAGGACTTTCTGACACTGCTTTCCACGCTGGGGCTTGTCGCGCCGCGAGATTTCTATCGTTCCTTCAATGCGGAAATGAAGTTGAGCGATACTGCGGGGCTGGCACCCATCGATGCAGACTCGGGGTGGCGTGATTCAGCGTTCGCTCCGGTGGGTGCGCAGGAGGAGCCGGAATTTTCGGAGAAGTCCTTCAGTCCACAGGTCTCTGAGGTTCTGGGAGCCAAGGATTCGTTGGGATTGTCGATCCAACGCGAGGATCTGTTGCAGCGTGCGGTCGCGTATTTCAATGAATTGTCGCGTACCGAGACGTTGACTCCGGTGGAGTCGGCTCGCCGCGCCATGAAGCTGGTGGATCGTCTCGACGATCCCGAACTGCGCGAAAAGGCGGGTGTGGCAGCAGGTGCATTGATCGATGAAAAACCGATGCCGGATATCCACTTCGAGGTGTCGAAGCAGATCAACGCCGAGCGAATGCGTGCACGGGACGAACTGTTCAAAGGTCAGACGGCACAGGCGGTCGAGATCGCCGAGGCAGCGGTGAAACGTTACGACGCCATGTTCGATCATCTCGATGGCATACCGCGTTATTTCAACTCGTATGCGGAAAGAGTCGTCTACAACAAGCTGTTTGCGACTCCGGGTGAGAAAACCGTTCTCATTCCCGACAACCTTTTCTATGCGCATATGGAGCTGGGGGATCTGCTGGCTCAGATCAGCGGCCCGCAGGCCTCCATCGAGCATCTCAACAAGATGGTGGCGTATGCGCCGGCGTATCCGTTGTCGCATCTGAGGCTTTCGGTACAGCTGGCCCGAATTCAGGATTGGGATTCCGCCCGTGCCGCAACGTTGAACGCATTGCGTGTTGCCCTCGACCGTGACGATGCCGCCTTCGCCTACTATCGCTACGCTTACTCGGCATGGATGCGCGACGAATTCGATCTCGCCGTGGCCGGATACGTGATGAGTGAATCCATCAGGCCGGGAGCGATCCCCGCACTGCAAGGTGAACTGACCGAACTGATGGCGCGTGTGGAATCGCAGTGCATCGAGGTTCCTCATAACGCGCAGGAAGCCGGCGAATTACTGGAAGAGGAGGGTGTGCCGGTGTGGCCGAGTACCGAAGTCACTCAGATCGTGCGGCGAGCGGCGCGCGTTTCCGTCGACGAGGGGCTTTTCGTCCCCGCCAGAACGTTGGCGTTGGCGTCGGCACGTCTGGACGATTCCAGTGAGATGGGTCTCGACATGGTCCAGTCGCAATTCCTGAGGTCGCTCAATGCGTGAGAGTGTGGAACAGGCGGAGATTCCAGTGGAGAACCTCCGTCAGAATCAGACAGATCCGATCGACAGGCTCGATGGAACCGACTCCGATCTTGCCGTTCTCTCGAGTCTCGATATCACCACCCTGAGCGCCGAACGTGCAGCTCAGCTCTGGGCGCGTTTGGCGTCCTGGGTGGAATCCGACCAGGTGGCGTATTACATCAACGATGCTCCCACGTCCTCGGATGCCGCCTATGATGCGCGGCTCAAGACACTGCAGCAGCTTGAGGCCCAGTTCCCAAGTCTCGACACTCCGGAATCCCCGACGCACAGGGTCGGCGGCAGTTTCTCCAATGATTTCGCTTCCGTCCGCCATCCCTCCCGCATGTTGAGTCTGGATGACGTTTTCAGTGTCGACGAGTTGCGCGACTGGCATGCCGGAATTCTGAAGTCCTTGGAATTGCCGGAAGATGCCACGCTTCCCATGACATGCGAGGTCAAGATCGACGGTCTAGCTCTCAACCTCATTTACCGAAACGGAGTTCTTGAGCAGGGGCTTACCCGCGGAGACGGTGTGACGGGCGAGGACATCACTATGAACGTGCGAACGATTTCCTCGATTCCTCAGCGCCTGGACTCCAGCAAGGCCGACGTGCCGACGATGGTGGAGATTCGCGGCGAGGTCTTTATGCGTTTTGACGATTTTCGAGCGCTCAACGAGAGACAGGAATCGTTGGGCAAGGCGCCTTTTGCGAATCCTCGCAACGCTGCCGCAGGGTCACTGCGCCAGAAGGACCCTCGCATCACCGCGGTGCGACGGCTGAGTTTCTATGCGCATGGAATCGGTCAGATTCAGTGGTCGGCGAGCGAAGCGGCCAAGGATCAGTTACTGGACCAATCGCAGGCCTATGAGCTGTATAAGAAATGGGGCGTACCGGTCTCTCCGCATAACCGTGAGGTGACCACTTTCCCTGAGATTCTGAGCATGATCGAATACTACGGAGAACACCGCAATGACATCGAGCATGCCCTTGACGGCATTGTGGTCAAAGTGGACGATCTTGGTCTGCAGAGGCGCTTGGGTGTCACTTCACGCGCGCCACGCTGGGGAATCGCCTACAAATATCCTCCGGAAGAGGTCAACACCAAGCTGCTCGACATCACCGTGCAGGTGGGACGCACCGGCCGAGTGACGCCGGTCGCCATCCTGAAGCCTGTCTATGTGGCCGGTTCCACGGTTGCACGTACGACGCTGCACAACGCCTCTGAAGTGGCGCGTAAGGGTGTTCTTATCGGCGACACCGTGGTGGTCCGTAAGGCCGGTGACGTGATTCCAGAACTCGTAGGGCCAGTGCTCAGTGCTCGCATGGGCCACGAAAGTGAACTTCGTCGTTTCGAGATGCCGACGAACTGCCCGAGCTGCGGAGCGGAACTTGCACCTGCCAAGGAGGGTGACGTTGATATCAGGTGTCCCAACGTCGAATCCTGCCCTGCCCAGCTGACGGAACGTGTCATCCATCTGGCCTCCCGGACCGCGTTCGACATCGAGCATCTTGGCGATGAGTCCGCGACCGCCCTGACAAATCCCGAGGACAACCGTCCCGATTCCGTGGCGACGTATGCGCCGAATCTCGGCAAGGAGATTCAGGTTCAGCCGGGCGAAGAACCTGAACCCTACGAGCCTGAACCCGGACTGCAGTTACCGGCATTTCAACAACCCGTGGTCTCAAGTGAAGCGGATATCTTTGCGCTGCGCATCGGAGACCTGCGGGATGTGTATGTGTGGCGTGAACTGCCGATCGTCGAAGTTTCCAGCGAAGTGGTGGGTGGCAAGACGAGGAGACATCGCCGCCGCATTGGAGGCTCGGGATTGTGGCACAGAGTCCGTGCCTTCTATAACGAGCCAAGGAGCTCGTCAAAGAAGGGCGGCGGTGAGGAGACAACGAGCCCCCAGCCATCACGCACCACCGAGCAGATGTTCGAGGAATTCAAGAAAGCCACATCTGCGGAGCTATGGCGCGTGCTGGTGGCGTTGTCCATTCGCAGACTGGGCCCTCCGACCGCTCGGCTCATTGCTTCTCGCATGGGGTCGTTGGCGGCCATTGAGACCGCCACGGTTGAGGAGCTTTCCGATATCGACGGCATTGGGAGTGAAATTGCCGAAAGCGTTGTCGATTGGTTCACGCGTGCTAAGGATCCGAATGATTGGCGTTATCGCGTTCTCACGTCATGGAAAGCGGCAGGCATTGGGAAAACGGTCGTTGAGAACGACATGCCGCAGAATCTCGCGGGCCTGACCGTCGTGGTGACGGGAAGCCTCGAAGGCTTTACCCGTGAGTCGGCCAAGGAAGCCATCGAGATGCGGGGTGGCAGGGCCTCGGGTTCTGTCAGCAAGAAAACCGATTACGTGGTGGTCGGCGCGAACCCGGGTTCCAAGGCCACCAAGGCGGCCGATCTGGGCTTGCCGATTCTCGATGAAGCAGGTTTCCAGGAGCTGTTGAACCGTGAGCTGCTGGATCGTGAGTTGCCGCAGCCTGAAGAGTCCCACGGTAAGATGCCACAGTCCGAGACGTCTCACAGTAAGACGCCGCAGCCCGAGGCAACGCAGCCAGAGCTGTTTCAGACCGACGCAGCTCGGCAGGACGCGGAGGCGTAGCCGTGGAGTCACAAGGTTTTCTCGCTTTCGACGTGGAGACACCGGATGTTTCCAACGCACGCATCTGCCAGATCGGGTGCGTGGAGCAGACGGTGGCTCCGGCCTCGGTTTCCGTGCAGACGTACGGTTTCCTCGTCAACCCGGAATGCGATTTCTACTGGAGAAATATTCAGGTTCATGGAATCACTGCCGATGACGTCGCGCAAGAGCCCACCTTCGCTCAGATCTGGGGGAATGGTCTTGCTGAGCGCTTCCGCTCGCATATTCTCGTGGCGCATAACGCGCGCTTTGATATGACGGTTCTTTCCAAGACCTTGGAGTCTTATGGGATCGAGCCGCCTCAGATGAGTTTCGTCGATACTCTTCAGGTGGCTCGACGGTGTTATCCGCAGCTGCCTAATCACAAACTGGACACAGTGAGCAATTATCTGGGTGTCTCCCTTGAGCATCATCATGATGCCTCCAGCGATGCCTTTGCTTGCTATGGAATCCTCATGGAATCGATCCGCCGCTTTGGTGCGGACGTTGCTCGCCCGCGACCGTTCGTTCTCTCTAGCTCGTCATCGGGGAAGAACCGTCGCGGTTCATATGGTTCTCGTAGTTCCTTCGGTTCTCATGGTTCCTACGGCTCGCGCGGTTCTGATAGTGCCTATGGTTCTCGAAGTTCATATGGTTCTGACAGTGTCAATGGTTCTTACAATGCCTATGGATCACGGAGTGCCCGCTCAGGTTCCGCCTCCCTGGCGTCATTGACGCAGACGAGTGCGGAAGAATTTGATCCCATAAACTATGATGCCGAAGTTACAGTGGAATCGCATGTTTTTGTTCTCACTGGTGATTTTTCACACATGGACAAGAACGCCATCAAACAGCTGATTCAGGATCGCGGTGGCGAGGTCAAAAACACTGTTTCCGGCAAGGTTGATTACGTGGTTCGCGGCTCGCTCGGCTCTACTCGGTGGAACCACGGTTCGTATGGGACCAAGGTCGAGAAAGCCTTGGAACTTCAGAAAAAGGGAAGTTCCATTCAGGTTGTCGATGAAAAAGCCTTTTTCACTGCCCTTGAGTGTTGAAATCGACGCCAATAAGCTGACAGTCGGAAGAGTGCCGATAGGCGGAAGAGCACAGTGACGGCAGGATTACCCAGAGGGTAAGACAGCTTGCCAAGGTATGGCTGGCCACTTGTGGTGCGTTAGGCCTCTCACGAAAGGAATGAAGAACGTGACGGATTCATCAACTTCAGTGATGGCAGACGAGAAAAAGACGATAGAATCCGCCATTTTCCAACGTCTTGGTCGCGTGATTGATCCCGAGCTCGGTCGTTCCATCACCGATCTCAAAATGATCACCGGCGTCGAAGCGACGCTGCGCACCGAGGACTCTGGCTACACATTGCCGGTACAGGCTGCTGAAGGCGAGCGAATCTACGACGTTACCATCACAGTGGAGCTCACCGTCGCGGGATGCCCTCTCACTGAACGAATTCTCAACGACATCACTGCCGCCGTCACCACGTACCCGGGCGCCATGCTCATCCCAAAGGTCAGCGTTTCCTCGATGAGTCAGGAGAAGCTCACCGGCCTCGTTGCCGAGCTGAAGGCGGCTCGAAGACAGAATCCCTTCTCGAATTCGCACTCGAAGACGAAAATCTTCGCCGTCGTCTCCGGAAAAGGCGGGGTGGGGAAGTCTTCGGTGAGTGCAAACCTCGCTGCAACCCTTGCGGCACTTGGCTATGACACCGCTGCCATTGACGCTGACATCTATGGTTTCTCGCTTCCCAACCTGTTCGGCGTGCGTTCGCAACCCACAAATCTCGACGGAATGCTGATGCCCGTGACCGCTTGGGGCGTGAAGCTGATGTCCATCGGCATGTTCGCGGGCACCGACAAGGCGATTCTGTGGCGTGGTCCACGATTGCAACGCTCACTCCAACAATTCCTTTCCGATGTGTGGTGGGGCACTCCGGACGTTCTCGTGCTTGACCTTGCTCCGGGAACCGGCGACATGGCCATCTCGGTGGCGCAGATGCTTCCGAACGCCGAGCTCATCGTCGTGACGACCCCCCAGCCCTCCGCCTCCGAGATCGCGGTTCGCGCAGGTCTCATATCGTTGCAACTGCCCGGACACGTTCGGGGAGTGGTCGAAAACATGTCGTGGTATGAACACGGCGGCGAGCGGTTGCATATCTTCGGAGAAGGCGGTGGTGAGAGGGTCGCACAAAAGCTCACGGACTCGGTTGGCTATGAGGTGCCGTTGCTCGGCCAGTTGCCACTCGAAACCGAAATTCGTACTGATGCCGAAGCCGGGCGACCTGCCGTGCTGCGCGAGGATGGTTCCCTTGACGATTCTGAGATTGCGCGGACCTTCACAAACATCGCCACGCATCTGATGGCGTAATTGTTGTGGCGTTGGCGGGTGTTGCGGGGTGTTGTGGTGGTCAGAGTCGATGTCGGTTGTGTCTGTGCGCTGGGTGCGGTGCCTCAGTATTCGCGATGATCGAGAATGTGAAGCGACGTCAGAAATGATGCGACGAGTTCGATGGCAAGCCCTGCAGCGAGGATCAGTTTTACCAGCGTGCCATTGACGAGGCACCACGCACCTATCCGTTGAATGATGATCGACCAATCAATGGGGAGCGCAGTGAGAAGGAATGGTGCCAGGATCACGGCGAACATGACGACAGACATTGCTGCCCCCGCCTTTGAAATATCGATCTTGTAGAAGAGCGGAATAAGAATGCCTCCGATGAACAGAATGACTCCGACAATCAGCATCGCAGTAGAAGCAACACTGCCCCAGCCTTTCTGCATGATAAGTGTGAGCAGGTAGCTCAGCCCCATCGACATCAATCCCATGAGGCAGACCGAGAGAAGGAAAATGTAGCGGCCGACCACCTGATGAAAACGGGATATGGGGATGAAACCGTTGATTTTCTGGTGATTGTCCAGTGATTCGGAAAGTGCGGGGGAGATGCACATCATTGCGCACATGAGGCAGATGAAGATCGAACATATCCAGCCCGCAGACCCTTCCGATTTGATGTTTCGGAGAAGGAAGGCGGCCACTACCAGTTGAGTGACTACGTTGATAAGCATCGCCTTCAAAGGGTAGTAGGTGCGGATGGCGTCAAGTCTGACTTGTAACAGGGCCGATTTCAACGGAGGCCTCCTTGTGAGTTGCCTTCAGAAACAGAAGCAGAGGCGGTGGAGATATTGGAGACACTGGAGCCGCCGGCGACACCGGAGATGCCGGGGATATCGGAGGTCCCGGAGCCAGTAGTGACGGGTGGTCGCTTCAGATTGGTGAACCGCAGAATGTCTTCGATGCTTGGTTTCTCAACGATGAGGGAGGGATCATCCATGATTTTCATGGCGTGTGCATCCTGGATGCGTAGCATCGCGTAGAAGCCTGTCGAATGAAGATCGAGGCCCACGGCTTCTCTGCGGACCTGTGGACCCAGATCGGCCGGTCCTCCTTGCACCAAAGTGAAAGAGTCCTCGAATTCGTCTTTTGGCCCCGTGTAGAAAAGCTGACCATGGGTAACGTACACGATGAAATCGGCAGTGTGTTCCAAGTCGCTGGTGATGTGTGTGGAGAAGAGAACGGTGTGTTCTCCATCGCTGACGTAGTCACGAAAGATGTTCATGAGCTCGTCACGGGCAATGACATCGAGCCCGCTTGTTGGCTCGTCCAGAATCAGCAGCTTGGCATCGTGGCTGAGGGCAAGTGCCAAGTGAAGTTTTATCTGCATACCGCGCGAAAGCTGCTTGATCCGCTTTGTGCGATCGAGGTTAAAGCGGTCGGCATATTCCTCAAAAAGCGTGTGATTCCAGTTGTCGTAAAGCCTTCCGATGGCATATTCGGCATCCTTGACTCTCCACTGTGGGTACAGGACGTTGGAATCAAAGACGACGCCGAGCTGTTGCTTGATGGCTTCCTCATCGGCAACTGCGTCTTTCCCTAGAATCTCGAGATCTCCGGAGTCTCGGTGAACCATGTTGAGAAGCAGCTTGATGATCGTCGATTTTCCGGCGCCGTTGGGGCCGATCAGTCCGGTGATATAACCCTGCGGTATGTCGAAAGTGATGTCATCGAGAGTGAAGCGAGGGTAACGCTTGGTGAGGTTGCTCGCGCGTACTGCCATCGGTATTGGCTCCTGTGGAGGATCCGTTCTTATGTACATTCCGTTTCTGTTCATGGTTTGTTCTTGGTTCATGCTTTGTCCTTGTAGGCGTTATCAAGAATCCGATGGAGCTCGTCAATACCCATGCCCGCTGCCTTTGCGTTCTCGGCCGCGCTTTTCAAGGCTTCGGTGGCTCGTTGTGCGAACTGGCGGCGCATGACATCGCTTCCGGTACTCGTCACGAAGCTGCCCTTGCCCTGAACGTTGCGGATGATTCCTTCCGCCGCCAGCTCGTTGTAGGCGCGGGTGACGGTGAGGACGGAGATGCGCAGTTCCTTGGCGAGTGAGCGGAGTGAGGGGAGTACCTCTCCTTCGCTGAGCTCTCCGGTCAGGATGGCGGAACGGATCTGTGTTTTGATCTGCTCGTAAATCGGTGTTCCTGACACAGATGAAATGATCAGTTTCAATCGATGTGTCCATTCATTGTTGTGTGGCAGTTCAGCTGTATAACTGTTATGCAGAACTATATAACAGCTATAACAGTTGTGCAATACGGCGCGTCAAGGTGTGTGGAATCCTAGCGAAGCTCCACAGTGAGTGTGCTATTTCCGGTTGGCGATTGGCCGGCCCGTGCGAGGTTCCACGTCATGGAAGTGCAGGTGTCGAGGAAGGAGCTGTCATGCGAGACCAGAATCAGAGCGCCCGGGAAAGACTGCATGGCGCGGCCCAATGCCTGGAGGGAATGGAGATCCAGATGGTTCGTCGGCTCGTCCATCATGAGGAGTTCCGGCTCATCGACCACGATTCCCAAGCACAACAGCAGTTTGCGCAACTCTCCCGGAGAGGGAGCCTCACCGGCGAGAAGACGATCGGGATCTGAGTTGAGCTGTGCCACCCCACTGAGCACCCGTGCGCGCTGATGCGGATTCAACGTGGCAAGCCGTGTGAAGGCTCGCTGTTCGTCTGCATCTGTCGTCTCCTGTGGAATGAACAGCAGTGACAGGGGAGCGCTACCGGCAGCGGCGGATCGCTCGTTGTCCCTGTCGACACTGCGCTTGATGGCTTCGATGAGCGTTGTTTTCCCCGTTCCGTTGGGCCCGCGGACACCGATGTGATCGCGCGGACCGACGCTGAGCTCGGGGATGATAAGACCGGCCTGCTGTTTCGCTGGCAGTTGCTTCTCCGGGAGCTGTTTCTCAGAAGCCTGTTCCTGCTGCCCGGGTGTGTTGGGCGAGCTGGCAGAGTCAGATGAATCGGTAGCTGAGTGGCCAAAGACAAGTTTCTGAGCCCTCATATGGACGAGTTCTCTGCGATGGCTTGGCTGCGCCTCAAGGAACAGTTCGCCATCGTAGCGTTTGGCTGCTGTCTCTATCGTTTCAAGACGCTGCTGCGCCGCTGTGACCTGTGTGTCAATACGTGCGCTCGCCGCGCCCGCTCGCCCATCCTTGCCGGTATAAATTGCCATGCCACGTTTTGCAAGGGCATCATGGTCTTTGGGGTCGATTTTGTCCCCTCTGCGCTTTTGTGCTGCTTGTGCCGCCTCGTGATGGCGTTCCGCCTTCACCTCGTTGAGACGAAGCGCAGTCCGGCGTGCATTTTTTAGTTCTCTTGCCTCGGAAAGATTTGTTCTCGACTGTTCCTGCAACGCCTGTGAGTAATTGCCGCGGCGTGCGACGAGGACCGTGCGGTTTCCACCGCTGGCGTGGCGGCGTTCAAAGAAGAGACAGCGATCCGCGACGGCATCCAGTAGAGCTACATCGTGGCTGACAAGAATTCCGATTCCGAGAAATCGTTGCGCCGCCATGGCGATTGCCGTTCGTGTGGGAGCATCGACGTGATTGGTGGGTTCATCAAGCACCAGAAGATCTGGGCGCTCCGCCAGGGCGCAAGCGATCTGAAGTCGCTTCTTCTCCCCGCCCGAAAGCGAGTCATAGCGCCAGGGCCAATCGTCACCGATGCCGAGCAAATCGCGAAGTTCAAGAGTTTCAGCGCTCCAATCATTGGTGAAGTCCTCGAGATTGCGTGGATGTTCAGCCGTATCCTGTGGGCAATATGCGGTGATGAGATTTCCCGGCGCTGGGGAGACAGTGCCCGAATCTGGCTGGAGCTGTCCCAGCGCGATGCGAGCCAAAGTGGTTTTGCCTATTCCATTGTCTCCGAGTATGGCGGTCCACCCTCGTGCGAAGGTGGCGTTGACGGATTCAAATACCGGTTCTTCCGCATCCGAGTAGGCATAGGTGAGGTTGGTGAGGCTGATTTGGGTAAAGTTCGTTTTCATGAGGTCTCCTGACGCACGGTGAATCATCGATGATCGTGTGCGAACCCTCTTCCGACAACGGAAGTGGTGGCATGCGGAAGGTACGCGCGCAACGAATTGGTGCATGCATCCCATGTCACTGTGGGTTCAGAGAGAAATCCTCAAGTCAGGCCTTTCGACGAATGAATAACGGAGGCCCGAGCCCGGTGTGACCGATAGCTGTTGCCTCGCTGGCCACCATAGCACACGAGGAACGGAGTGATGGCAGGATTCTTTCTGGGCATTGTGCAGTTGACATCGCGGTTGTGCGGCATATTTCTCTGTAACTCGAAGCAAAGCGAGCATTTCCATCGTCAAGTTCAACGATCTCGAAGCGGATTCATTGAAACATGCCGCACGACCGCGATCTCGACGTCGTCAGGTTACTTCTTTGCCCGAGTTTCTCCGGGTTATCCACAAATATCGGATTCTTCCCGCTATGAATGTCGAGCTGAATACCGTGAAGACATGGAAGGTAATTTTTTGTCGCGTGGACAGCTGATGAGCGAGGAAGTCGCGCGATGCATTGAGATGAGCAGCCGATCTCGGCAGGAATTGACCTTTTGTCTTTTGACTGCGCTGCGGCTCCACGGATTTGAGGAACCGAGAGAAATGGTGCTGCGGCGTGATCGCGTGCACATCCTCTCAGCATCCCGAAGTGAGAGATCGAGGATCAGCTCAGCCGACTACCATTTCCTGAATTCCCGGGTTTTCACGGAGATTGTGAGCTATGCAGGCATCGATATTCGGGTGACGGATCCGATTTCAACCTGCATCCACATGGCACAGTTCTGCACGAGGGAGGAGATCACAGTTCTCTTTGACCAGCTTCTTCGCAGGCATCAGAAGAACAAGATGAGCGACTATCGGGAGTTGGAAGAGAGAATTTCCTCTCTTCCGCCACAGGTCAATGGTTCGAAAAGGGCCCGGTGGGCGTGGCGGCACTGCCGGATGAATACGGATTCATCGATGGAGACGAGGCTCCGGCTCATTCTTGAAGCAGCGAGATTCCCGACTCCGGAGGTGAATCCGCACTTTGTTGGCAAGACGGGTCAATATGACTTTTACATGGATCTTGCATATTGCTCTCTGGCGATTGCTTTCGAATATCAAGGCGTGGAATTTCATACGGGTGAATCGTGGTTGACACAGGATTCCATGAAAGCAATTGCTTTCATGAATTCAGGTGGCCTCATTATTCCAGTGACAAAGGAGCAGCTCTCCGACGAGAGCATGAAAAAGAGGCTCATTGACACGGTTCGTAGCCTTCGTCGTCAGAGAATGCGACTTTCGGGACGTCAGAGAGCCGGTTATGCTGCATTATTCGAAAAGACATGAAGTAGAACGGCAAAACCGATGACAATTTGACGTGTCATGCCGTGGTTTTGAAGGATTTGTCCGCACAACCGAGCAGAGGACGTTCTATCTCGAAAAGGCATAGGGACGTTCCACCACGAAAAAGAAGGTTGCATCCTGAAAAAGAAAATTCCGCCTTGAAAAGGATAAAAAGAAAGCGGTTCAGTGCCGTCATGGCACTGAACCGCTTTCCTCATTATCCTTAGCGGTGGGACCGCTGATCAGATATCAGATGTGGAAATACATCTCATATTCCTTCGGAGTCGGAAGCTGACGAATTGCATCAATTTCGTCGCGCTTGAGGTCAATCCAAGTCTGGATGAGATCAGGAGTGAACACGTTTCCGGCAGAGAGGAACTCGTTGTCGTTCTCGAGGGCGTTGATGGCCTCAGCGAGAGAACCGGGAACCTGCTTTACCTTGTCATGCTCTTCCGGAGGAAGCTCGTAGAGATCCTTATCAATGGGATCCGGCGGCTCGATGTGGTTCTGAATGCCGTCGAGGCCAGCCATCAGCTGAGCGGAGAAGGCAAGGAACGGGTTGCAGCTTGGATCCGGAGCACGGAATTCGATGCGCTTGGCGGCAGGAGAGTCACCCGCGATCGGAATGCGAATGGCGGCGGAGCGGTTGCGTGCCGAATACACGAGGTTGACTGGCGCTTCGAAGCCAGGAACCAGGCGGTGGTACGAGTTCGTCGTCGGATTGGTGAAGGCCAGTACCGAGGACGCGTGCTTGATGAGGCCGCCAATGTACCAACGGGCAATGTCGGAGAGACCGCCATATCCCTGCTCGGAATAGAAGAGCGGGACGCCGTCCTTCCACAGTGACTGATGGCAGTGCATTCCTGTGCCGTTGTCGCCAGCGAGAGGCTTTGGCATGAAGGTTGCTGCCTTGCCTGCCTGAGCTGCGGTCTGGTGAATCACGTACTTGTACTTCATCAGGTCGTCGCCCGCGTGGGTCAGGGTGTTGTAGCGGTAGTTGATTTCCTGCTGGCCAGCGCCACCGACTTCGTGATGGTGACGCTCAAGGGTGAGGCCGACCTTCATGAGGTTTGCCACCATGTCGTCACGCAGTTCTTCGGTGTGATCGATAGGAGCGACAGGGAAATAGCCACCCTTGACGGAGTTCTTGAATCCGATGTTCGGGGTTCCGTCTTCTTCGGTTTCGCGACCGGTGTTCCACGGAGCCTCGATGGAATCGACTTCATAGAAGGAGCGACGCATGGAGTTTTCGTAGCGCACCTTGTCGAAGACGAAGAACTCGGCCTCGGGGGCGAATGAAGCGGTATCCGCAATGCCCGTTGACTTGAGGTATGCCTCAGCCTTTGTGGCAACTTGGCGAGGATCGCGCGAATACGGTTCATCGGTGAACGGATCGACGATGGAGAACGCAACGTTCAAAGTCTTGTGTTTGCGGAAGGGATCCACATAAGCGGTTTCCAAATCTGGAATCAGCTTCATGTCGGATTCATTGATGGATTGGAAGCCTTTGACAGAGGAGCCGTCGAAGGCAACCCCGTCGGAGAAGGCCTCCTTCAAGAACTCTGCTGCCGGAAGCGTCATTTGCTGCTGAACGCCGATGAGATCGGTGAAACGTACCGAAACGAATTCGATACCTTCTTGATTGATGACGGCCTCAGCGTCTGCCTGTGTCTTAATTGCAGTCACTTACCGCTCCTTTCGTAGTCAACTTACAAACCACAAGTGTATGCGGGGTAATTTCCTGAACCCGTAAATTGGGTTACGAGCATGTTTCAGTTGCAATAAGTGCGTTATTTCAACGTTTCTGGGATTTGTAGCATTTGTGATCACGCCGGTGTGCGGACAGGGGCGCAGAGGGCGACGGGGGGAGAGGCAGGGGAAAGGCGACGACAGGGAAAGGAGAAAAGAGATACAGCAAGGAAGGCACAAGGAATGCGCAAGGAAGATATAAAAAAGAGGACCCGCCGTCAAGCGAGTCCTCAGAGTAACGAAGGAAGAGGATCAGCGTCCGCGGAGTGCACGCCGGCTGATCTTGATCTTGGCGGGGTCCATCCCCTTGGGAATGCCGGTCGCCTTGTTTTGCAGCGTCCGCAGGCGGCCGTTGAGCTGCTCAAGTTCCATCTTGGTGAGCTTGACCTTTTGGCGCAGCACCTTGGTCTTGAGTTTCTTGAGGGGGACCTGATCTTTGCCGTGGCCAACGGAGATCTTGATGATCGGCACGTCGGAGCCGGGGAAGATGCGCTTGATCTTTGCTTCTTCACGATTCATGGCGGTGTGCACCCGGCCGTATTCGCCTTCTGCAATGAGGTAGACACCGGTGCGACCAGTGCCGCGGTAGATTGCGTCCTTGGTTTTGGGATCAACCCAGATTGGTTCTCTCGGGAAGGAGAATCCGGCCTTGTTGACGGTGTCGAGAACCGCTCCCACGGCGCCGGGCTTGCCATCAAGCTGTTTGAAGCCCACGGCGTCGGCGCGGTTGGTGAGCACCAAGGTCGCCAGCAGCAGTCCCAGCATCACTGCCGTGATCATGATGAGAATCCAGCTCAAGACGCCGGAATGCAATATGAGATTGAGAATGACGCCGAGCAGAACGGGAAGCAGGAATGCTGCTGCGAGGAGCCAAGGCAGAGTCTTGTCCTCTTTCGCAGTAAATTTGTAGATTCGGATGACCTGTTGAATGGTCCCCGTCCGCTTTTGGGCGGAATCTGATTTCTTCGCCATGCTTTCTCCATATCTTCAAGCGCTTGTACGCCGGTGTCAGAGGTGCTGCGGGGTTATCTTACCGAGAGGCGTTGTCATTTTCGCTTTTCTTCATGGTCTCACTCTTCTCGGTCGGCTTCGAGTCGCCCGCTGATTCGCGTGTATCAGCAGGTGGCGGGTGGCTTGGCGAGGGTGCGGGAGCTCATGCTCACCGAGAGTGCAGGGGACGACCATCGGCTATGAGCAGTGCCTCACCCAAGGTCTCGCTGAAAGTGGGGTGCGGATGTACGAGCCGTGCCGCATCGCTGACTGGAATGCGGTTGCCTACCAGTTGTTCCGCCTCAGCGGCAAGTTCGGAGACCTCGGGGCCAGCCATATGCACACCGAGCACCACGCGAACCTCCGGATTCTCGTCGGTCATTCCGGAGACGATGGAGACGGAACCCGATTCGCCGCTCATCACCACGCGGGCATTGCCGAGCATGGGGAAGGTGCTTTCCGTGACCTCGTGGAAGGTGCTTTCGTTCCGGGCCTCATCGAGCGTGTAGCCGACGGATCCTACCTCGGTGAGGGCAAAGGTGACGGCGGGAACGTTGTGATCGTCGACTGGTTTTGTCGGCACGCCTGCAATTGATTCCGCCACTACGAGGCCTTGCGCGAAGGCGCGGTGGGCGAGTTGCTTTCCTGGGGTGATGTCGCCGAGGGCCCAGACTCCCGGCACGGAAGTGCGGCCATAAGGATCGGTGACAACCAGTCCGCGGCTGTCGAGATCGATGCCGACTTTTGCGAACCAGTCCGCAGTGGTATTGGGTTCGCGACCAATCGCCACGAGAGCGAACTGTGCCGTGACACTGGTGACAGGGGCCTCCTCTGCTGAACCAGTGTCTGAGCCGTTGCCTGAGCCGTTGTTGCTGTTGCTCTCGTGATAGCGCACGGTGACCACTTGGTTGTCGCCTTCGTCGAGTGAATCGATGCTGACGCCGGTGGCGTAGGTGACGCCCGCCCGCTTGAGATTTCTCGCGACTGTTGCGCTTACCCGTGGGGTGGCGCTTGGAAGAAGGCGATCTGCGGATTCCAGAAGGGTGATCTTCGTTCCCGTCGAGCTCCACAGAGTTGCGAACTCGAGGCCGATGGCACCGGAGCCCACAATCACGATGGACTGGGGGATTTGCTTCAGATTGAGGGCATCCTGCGAGGAGAGGATCGCCTTCTTCGTGAAGGGAGCATGGGGGAGTTGGCGCGGGTGGGAACCAGTTGCGATCACTACGTCCGTGGCCTCAATCTCGAGCGTCTCAGCTGCGGTGGCCACAGAGAGACGGTGAGCATCCACCATGGTGGCTTCGCCGGTGAATTGCGTCACCTTGCGTTTGCGCAGAAGGCTTTCCAGCCCCTTCGTCATCTGGTTGACGACGCTCTCTTTGTAATCGATCAGCGCACCAATGTCGATGGACTGCAACGGCATGCTCAGGCCCATGACCTCTGCATGCTTTGAATCACGAATGGCGCGTGCTGCAGTGAGAAGCGCCTTCGAAGGGACGCATCCCTCATGCAGGCAGACGCCTCCCGGAACATCGCTTTTCTCGATGAGGGCCACGCTTTTGCCGAGTTCCGCGGCTCTGAGGGCAGTTGAATATCCGCCAGGACCGGCGCCGATGATGGCGATGTCGAAGTGCTGTGTACTTGTCATACCTTATTTCTACCTGAAGAAAGGGTGCTACGTCGACAGAAAAACCCGTCATTCACAAAGGAGATGACGGGTTTCATACTTCTACTTACTTTATTTTTCTACTTCGGCCAGTTGCCATGCTTCTTCGTCGTTGGCTTGGGAAGTCTGAAACGACGAATCTGCAGTGCGCGAGAGAGGGAATAGCTCATGCCACGGGCGTTCTTGACCAGTTGGTAGTCACCGAACTTGGCGACGAGTTTCTTTTTCAGCCCGTGCCACATGATGCCCATGTCGATGATGATAATGAACAAATACACGTACATGGCGATCGCAAGGATGAATGAGAACAGCGGGAGCACCGCGGAAATGAAGAGGGAACCCAGCAAGCAGACGATGGCGACGGGAATGAAGAACTCCGCGAGATTCCAGCGTGCGTCCACATAGTCGCGAATGTAGACGCGGATGGGATTGCGCTCTGCGCGAGGCATGTGCGCGATGTCGCCGCTTTGCATGGCATCGTATTCTTTGTCCTGACGTTCACGCAGCCGTGCACGCTCTTCCTTGGCGCGGGCCTTGCGATCCTTGGGATCGGGGATGACGGGACGGATGGTGCGAGCTTGGGCTTCCTTGCGCTTGGGGGTCGCGTGGCCTTTTCCGATGTTTTCTTCTTCGACGGGCTGTGTTGTTTCCGCAGCCTTTTTGTTGCGAGAGAACGGGTTCCATGTCATGCGAACAGGTTACGGTGATGGGTAGACGCATGGCCGTAAAAACGTTGAAAAGGTGGGGTAATGACGACGAATTTCACAGTTGATCAGATCGCAGAGCGCGTTGAGAAGCATTGGGATGATGTGGTGGAGATGCTCAAGCGGAAAATCGCGCTGAAGTCGGTTTCCGCTTTGGGAATCACCGCGGATCATATGAAGAATTCCGCGCAGTTCGTTGCCGATCAGCTGCAGGAGCTTGGCATCGAGGCGACAGTGACGCAGTCCACCAATGAGGATGGAACGCCGGGGGCATGGGAGGTCGTTGGTTCCAAGATCGTGGATCCTCAGGCTCCCACCGTTCTTCTGTACGCACATCACGACGTACAGCCAGTTCCTGATGCGAACGCTTGGGACACTGAACCGTTCGTCGGCACCGTCAAGGGAGACCGGCTCTTTGGGCGCGGTTCCGCCGACGATGGCGGTGGTTTGGCAATCCACGCCGGCGCTTTGAAGGCTTTGGGTGAGGACCTCGCCGTGAACATCAAGGTGTTCTTCGAGGGCGAGGAGGAGATGGGCTCTGCGAGTTTCATTCCTTTTATCACCGCGCATCGTGACGCTTTCGACGCGGACGTCATCATCGTCGCCGATTCGGGAAACTGGTCGGAGGAGATTCCGAGCCTGACCACATCGCTGCGAGGCAATGCCGATGTGGACGTCTCCGTCCGTGTTCTTCGCCATCCCGTGCATTCCGGTCAATTCGGCGGTCCGGTTCTTGACGCGAACACCACTGCAGCTCTTCTCATCGCTTCGCTGTATGACGAGCAGGGCAATGTGGTGGTGGAGGGTCTCTCCGAGCAGGAGCCGGTGGGCGGTTTGGTCCAAGATCTCGATGAGGCTACTTATCGCCGCGATTCCTCCGCTGTGGAGAGTCTCCACCTCGCCGGTTCGGGAACGTTGGCGTCTCGCCTGTGGGTGAAGCCCAGCATTGCGGTCATCGGGTTCGATGCCCATCCTGTCGAGGGATCTTTCAATGTGTTGGCGGATTCCACGCGTTTCAGGCTTTCACTGAGAACGGCTCCGTCGCAGGATCCGAAGGAGGCTTTGGAGGCGTTGAAGAGGCATTTGACTGCACATGCTCCTTTCGGCGCAGAAGTCAGCTTTGCGAACGAGGACGCCGGTGCGGGCTGGGCCATGGATGCGAGTTCCACAGTGGTTCAGGAAGCCGAAAAAGCCATGGCAGAGGCGTTTGCGACGCGGCCCATCAACAAGGGAGAGGGTGGCTCCATTCCCTTCATTCCCGAGCTGCAGAAGCTTTTCCCTCGCGCAAAGGTTATCGTGACAGGTCCCGAGGATCCGAAGTCGAATGCGCACAGCCCCAACGAATCCATCTCGCTTCCGGGCCTCAAAAAGAACATCGTGACGGAGGCTCTGCTTCTGTCTCGTCTTTCCAAGGATTCTTTGGAATAAGTTCTTCTGCTTCTGCGCGGGCGCCGTATGTTCGCGTGAAGACACCTGCGTTTGTGTTGTGACCCGTCTGCTGTATCATCGTGCACGACACGGGAGCTGTTGTGTGCCGCACTGGCAAAAGGCGGGGCAGAATGGCTGAGAGGAAGCTCAAGGCTTCGACCGATTGAACGTGGACTGGGCAATTCCAGCGCACGGACGTCTTCTCACCCGTGCCTGTAGGAAACCGCAGGACATACGGGAACTTCGTGAGTTGAACTCGTGTGTGTTGCGACTGATCGAAAGGCACACAGTATGTCAACGAATAATCAGACAACACAAGCAGACGCGGCGGCACAGGTCCCGCGGCGCGCCAATCTGAAATGGCGTGTGGTGGATATTGCCGTCGCCTCCGTCATCGGCGTCGCCAGCGCCTTCATCTATTGGGCGGCGATCTTCATTCCGTGGGACGCCCTTCAAGCGGTGGTTCCAGGTTTCGCCGGCGTCGTGAATGGCTTCTGGCTCTTTGCGGGTCCGCTTGCCGCCATCATTGTGCGCAAGCCGGGAGCGGCTATCTACGCCGAACTGCTTGCCGCCATTCTTGAAGCGCTGATGGGAAATCAGTGGGGTGGTGCCGAAACCATCCTCATCGGTCTCGTTCAGGGAGTCATGGCAGAAATCATCTTCCTCATCTTCGCCTACCGCGTGTGGAATGTCGGCACGGCAATCCTGTCCGGTGCACTCGCCGGAGTGGGATGCTGGGGCTACAGCTTCTTCACGAAGCTGCAGGCCATTGATCTTGGAGGCGACTACGGCATCATCTATCTGCTCACAACGGTCATCTCGGGAGCGGTCGTCGCCGGCCTGCTCACCTGGCTACTCTATGTCGGCGTTGCAGGCACAGGTGTACTGGATCGTTTTGAATCCGGCCGCGCCATCCGCGGAACCGTTGCGTAGTGGTGAGCGGATTCCTCAGTGACAGAGACTGAAAAAGTGCGGGAAGCCGCCGCGGTGATGATATCCTCCTCTCCGAAATCCTTGGAATTTCAGGGATGGGGATACCGTCATGCCTCGCGCCGTTCATTCGTGGCGCACAACCTCAACCTCAGCATCCCGGCAGGCCAGCATGTATTGTTGCTCGGCGCTTCCGGAATCGGTAAATCAACGATTCTCGCCGCGGCGGCTGGTTTGATCGGTGCGTCCGAGAGTGGTGCCCAGGATGAGGAGGGCGGTCAGAGCGAGGGAAAGGTTCTGGTTGGCGGCGTTCCTGCGCGTGATGCTCGTGGTAACTGTGCCCTCATGCTGCAGGACCCCGATTCTCAGGCGGTTCTTCAGCGTGTGGGTGACAATGTGGCTTTCGGGCTCGAAAACATCGGCACTCCTTCGGATGCAATCTGGCCCATGGTTCGTGCGGGACTTGCGGAGGTGGGGTTAGCGGATCTTGAATTACACCGTTCGACCTCTCATCTCAGCGGCGGACAGATGCAGCGGCTTGCGCTGGCCGGTGCCGTGGTGATGCAACCGGGCGTTCTCCTTCTCGATGAGCCCACCGCGAATCTCGATCCGGAAGGTGCGACCCATGTGGTTGCCGCGGTCCGTAAACGACTACGCGAGGTGAATTCCACGATGGTGGTGGTGGAACACCGCGCCCAGCTGTGGATGGACATCATTGATCGTGTCGTCATTCTGGGGCACGCACATGGAAACGTAGACACGGACTCGGTAGACTCGGACGGAATTGCCGAGACCGTGGTCGTTGCAGACGGAACCCCTGACGAGATCTTCACCTCTTCGCTTGACTTCAACAAGCTTGGAGTATGGGTGCCACCTCAGTATGCGGCCGGCAAGGCCCAGCGCCACGAGATTGAGCCTTCTTCTGAGAGCCGTGCCACGCACCGATCGGGGGAGGTTCTCCTCTCGACGGATCAGCTCTCCATCGGCAGGAACTCCACAGCCATTGCCGAAAAAATTTCCGTAAGCTTCAGGGCTGGTGAAATCACAGCACTCGTCGGAATGAATGGGGCAGGTAAATCGACGTTGGCACTGACTTTGGCGGGACTGCTTCCTCCTATAGCGGGGAAGGTGACTGCAAGTCCTTCGTTGGTGAAAGGCACCAATGAAAAAGGTGTCAATGGTGCCGGAGTTGTCAACGATGCAGGGGCAAGCAGTGGGACCAGACGTGCAGAATCCTCGGAAGACCCTGCTCGCGGTTCCGTGCAGGACCACGAACACGCAAAGCCAACATCCGATGACCCCCAGAAATGGTCGTCCCGGCAACTGGCCCGAAGAATTTCTTACGTTTTCCAGAATCCGGAACATCAGTTTGCCAAGGGCAGCGTTCTACAGGAAGTCATGCTCGGACCCGAACGCACGGGAGCTTCCAAAGAGAAAGCTGAGAAGAAGGGGCGAGAGCTTCTGTGTCACTTTGGACTGGAACGGTATGCGCAGGCGAATCCCTACACGCTTTCGGGAGGGGAGAAGCGGCGTCTGACCGTTGCGGCGGCGTTGGCAAGCGCTCCCGGAGTCATCATCCTCGACGAGCCGACCTTCGGACAGGACCGACGCACTTGGTCTGAGATCGTGGAACTGATACGAGACCTTGCGATGCGTGGTGTCGCCGTCATCGTCGTGACCCATGACGAGGATCTAGTAGCAGCTCTTCACGCACGCGTTCTTCGTTTGGGGACGGGCGCACAGTCCGATATTCGGGTGACTCCACTTTCCGATCGCGTCGAGGAATCCAAGCCGGCCAGCCGTTCTCGCCTGTTGGCAACCATCAATCCGGCGATTCGGCTTATCGGCGCGTTTCTCGCCACCATTCCACTGCTGTTTTCGCTGGATCTGGTGTCGGCGGGTGTCACCTTGGCGCTGGAATTCGTGATTCTTGCCATATTGGGCATCAGACCATGGCGTGTGATTCGCAGTGCCTGGCCGGTTTTCATCGGGGCACCGGGGTCTGCGCTCGCCGTCCTGCTGTATGGAAAGGCGGGGGGTGCGCTGCTGCTGGAATGGGGGATGGTTCATATCACCGAGCGTTCCGCCCAGCTTGCGGGTGCCACGGCGTTGAGGGTCCTCGCCATTGGAATTCCGGCGATTCTGCTAATGCTTGGAATCGATATGACTGATTTGGCCGACGCTTTTTCACAGGTCCTGAAGCTGCCCGATCGCTTTGTGTACGGTGGTTTGGCGGGAATGCGCCTGTTCTCCGTCATTCAGGATGACTGGCGTGCGCTCACCGCGTCGCGTCGTTCGCGCGGCCTGGGCGACGATTTTGTCGTCGCTCGCTTTTTCCCTCAGGCGTTTGCCCTGTTGGTGCTTTCGATCCGGCGGTCCACTTCGTTGGCCACAGCGATGGAAGCTCGCGGCTTCGGAGGGGTTTCTGTCCGTTCCCATGCACGTGAATCACGGGTTCATCCCCGCGACTACGTCTTCATGGTCAGCTGCCTTGCGGTTCCGTTGTTCGGCCTGGCAATAGCGGCGGGCTGCGGCAGTCTTGCCTTCTTTGGTGACTCCTCGATAACAACCTAGGCTTGTAGAATCACAAAGATTGACATGCACGGTCATGCAAAAGACCCGTCTCTGACTTCCGAACGAGACGGGTCTTATATTTATTTCTTTAGCTTCTGCCTTATGGTTTTTGTCCTGCAGCTATTTTGGGACTACTTCACCAAGGTGGTATTGAGGTGCAGCACCTCGTCGAAACGCTTTGAAGCGTCTTCCCAATTGACGATGTGCCACCACGCGGCCACGTAATCGGCACGTACGTTGAGATAATCAAGATAGTAGGCGTGCTCCCACAGATCCAAAAGGACCAAGGGGAATACGGTGACGGGCAGATTGCCTTGATGATCGTACATCTGCAGAGTGATGAGTTTTTCCCCGAGGGAATCCCAAGCGAGAACGGCCCAGCCTGACCCCTGAATACCGGCGCACATCGCCTCGAAATACTTCTTGAAGCCTTCGAAAGTGCCGAACTGTTCCTCGATGGCGGCCATCAGTTCGCCCGTCGGCTCCTCGTCGTTTGCGGGGGCCATGTTCTTCCAGAAGACGGAGTGGTTCTTGTGCCCGGCAAGGTTGAAGGCCAGGTTCTTTTCCAACATGTTGGCGGTGGCGGTGTCTCCGGACTCCGCGGCGTCATGAATTTGCTCCAGCGCTTGATTCGCTCCCTTGACGTAGGCAGCGTGATGCTTATCGTGGTGCAGCTCCATGATCTTGCCTGAGACATAGGGCTCCAGCGCCGAATAATCATAGGGAAGATCTGGAAGAGTGTAGGTAGGCATAGTGTCTCCTTTTCGTATCCATAGACGGTGGACTGAAGACGCTCGCCATCACCGTTGATGACGCGTGGGCGATCCGTTTCCTGTCCCTTATCTTTCGAGATTAGCCGAGTGGGGTGCCTCAACGAAAGCAAAAATCGCCGATACCGCCAACAGATGAATTTTTTGAGGCGTGTTGTGCGAAAGAAGAATTTAATCAACAGCATGTTGATATATGTTGAGATATTTCACGTCCTTCATGTACTATGAAAACGCTTTGAGAGAAAGCGTTCATTTTTTGATTTTCCGAGAAGGGGAGAGTCGTGAAGCCATTTCAACGTATGACGAGGCAGCTATGTATAGCTGTGAGTTTCTTGGTAGTTTCCTTGATGGTGGCGAGTGCCGTGGCGGTGATGCCTGTGCATGCCGCCGAGTCCACTGATGCCGCAGCCAAGGGGAGTGTCGTGACGGATCAGCAGGTGAAAAAGACACTCGATGAGGCTGTGACGACGTCAACTCCCACGGTCAATCCACAGACGAAAACCGATGTTCCTGCGACTAATCTCTATGAGAACAGTACATTTCACCAGCCACCGATCTACATTGACGGAAAGATCGCCAATACTCCCGGTACCAACGCCAGCATCGGTGGTCAGACTATCGATGCAGAGAGCGGACAGATTTTAAGCAATGAGTTCATCAAGCCGCAGCATGCTGATGAGATCATTGTGGGAGGTGATTTTGACGGCGCTGTGGTGTGGATGGTTGGTGTTTCAACAGATAACTCCACACTTTATGTTTATAAAGTTGATGCCATGTCGAAGGAGATTATCAGTCAGTTCTCTGCGCCTGCTGTCTCCTCGGCATCGTTTGATCCAAGCTGGTCACACTCCGAGACGAATGACGGATTCGCGACGACGGTGTCATGGCGGAAAACGAGACTTGCTTTTAGCACTGTCAAAGGAACAACGACTCAGGAAATCTCCTTCGCATTGTTGTACAGGATCACCGTTCCGGTCAAATTTGTTGATACTGCAGGTAACGAGATCGCAAAAGGAACCACGGTGACTGGCTTTGACGGCACGTATGTGGACGTCGATGTTCCCCAGATCGAGGGGTACCGGCTCGTTTCCGTTCCCTTTATGAACGACGAGCATCAATATTTCATTGATAGGACGCAACCCACGATACCCACAAAGCAGTATGAAAAGACCGTTGATGGCCCATCGTTGAAGGTATATGAGAAAGTTCTTGACGAGAAGGGCACGATATCGCGCTACATGACGGTCTTTGTGTCGCAGACGGCCCGCGCCAACGGCGTGCCCGATTACACCTCTCAACCGGAAACCCTTTCCGCCTCTCCATACGGGGGTAATGCCATCGCCTTTAGTGCTGGTGGCTACGTCGGTTCCGCGACGGTGACCATGCCGAAACCGGTCGGCGGACAACTCACCTTCGTCTATGAGCCGATCGATTCCAAGGAACTGACCATCAACTACCTCGAAAAAGGCACTGGAAAGGTTCTGTACAAGCAGTACAAGGACACGGGAACTGGTTTCTATGACGTTGTTTCTCCGGTTTTGTCCGGCTATGAAGCCGACACGTTGGATGTTTCGGGAGTGCTGACCAAGGACACCACCATCGACGTCTATTATTTGTCCGCCGAGCCAGAAGAACCGGAGGAGTCAACGCCTCCGACGAAAACGGTGACAACGCCTCCGACAAAGGCGACCACTCCACCCACGAAACCTGTGTCTCCGACTCCGGTTCCTGCTCTCTCTGCGTCTGTAAAGACGAAGACGGTGACGGCGAAGCTCACTCCTGATGCTGAGGAGCTTGCGGCCACTGGAACGGAGACTATGTGGGGCGGCGTGCTTGCGGTGGCCTTCCTTGCAGCCGGCATGGTGCTGGTGCAGGTCCGGAGAAAGTCTGCCTCATCCAAACACGTCGCCTGAGCTTTCGCGAACTTTGGTTGAACTAGTGAACTCTGTTTGAGCTCTGGCCGAACTCAAACAGAGTTCTAGGCGGCAGCCTTTCTGTGTCGCAGTGCCTCCAGCTGGAATACCTCGTCTGACTGCCTCGCCACTTCGGGGCTGTGCGTGACCAAGATGACGCATTTGTTTTCTCGATGCGCGAGCGTCTTGAAGATGTCCATGATGTCGTCCTGTGTGGTGAGGTCGAGGTTTCCGGTGGGTTCATCTGCCAAGATGATGTTCGGCTGGTAACTGAGGGCGCGCGCAATAGCCACGCGCTGTTGTTCGCCACCCGACAGATGCAGGATGCGTTCGTTCTCATATTCGCGGGGAAGCCGTACACGTTCCAGCATCTGTGCTGCGATGTCTTTTTTGGGCAGATTGAACTTCTTGCCGGAGGCGTCAAGGGACAGGATGATGTTCTCCGACACCGTCAACGACGGCAACAGGTTGAAGCTCTGGAAAATCACCCCGATGTCGCGGCTACGGTATCGGTATCGATCCATGGAGGCGAGGTCGGCGCCACCTTTCAACACTTTGCCTTCAGTGGGGTTGGTGAGTCCCGACAGCAGCGAGAGCAGGGTTGTCTTGCCCGCACCCGAGGGGCCGGTGATCGCATAGACCTTTCCCGCCTCGAAGGTGTAGCTGAGGTTGTGGAAGATCTTCTTGCCGCCCTTGGTGTAGGCGTAGGACACGTTGTCCAGAGCGAGTACGGCAACGTGGTGTTGTTGCTGCTGCGTATCGATGCTGGTACTGATGCCTGTGGCTGCTCCAGTTGGCGTGTCCGTTACCGTCGTCTTTTTTATTTCGGTGTTTTCGGTCATGATTGTCCTTTTCTTGTCTGTGCCGGGAATCAACGTGTTCGTGCCTGGAGTCTGCGCGTCACTCATCAGGAACGCTCCGCAAGAATTTGCAGGGGCTCGTAGCGCATGACGAAGATGATGCCCACGAGAGACGAGACCAGCGTGAGCGCGAGGCCTATCAGTATCAGTTGTCCCACCACGGTGAGGTTGACGGTGGCATTGAGAGAGCTGATGTATTCGGTCGCCTTCGTCGCTGCCCCCGGAGCGCCGTTGCTGGATCCATTCGGAGCACTGGGCGCACTCGGTGCGGCGGAGGAGCCGCTGGAGTCGGTGGAATCGCTGGAATCACTGTTGCTCGAGCCGGGAGCTCCGCCCATGTTCGCGCTGCGGCCGAATTGCTGTTGCTGGCTGGTCTGTTCGCTCTGTTGCGAACTCACCTGACTGGAGAGCAGCTGGTTCGACACCGGTCCTGCAGCAGCCGCGCCGCCAACGACGCCGATTCCCAATCCGACCATCGTCACTATGAGAAGTTCGACCACGAATTGCAGGGCCACCTTCGGTTTCTTCACGCCGATGGCCGTCATGACGCCTACCTCATACTTGCGTTCGCGCACGTTGAAAAGGTTGAGAACGATGAGAATCACAGCTCCCACGCCAAGAACGATCAGCAGGAAGGTGAGAGTGAAACTGGAGAGGTTCTTCATGGGTGCGAGGCTTGACTCATAGGCTTCCACGTCGGGGGAGGAAACGGTGTAGGTGTCGCTCAGACCAGCCGTTTTCACATTCTGGGCAAAGGTCTTGTAGTCGTCGTCAGAGCCCAGAACATAGGTGAAGTTCAGCTGTGTGCCGGTGTCGTCGGCATTGTCCGCCTCGGAGTCGATGCCAAGCTTTTCTAGTGTCGAAACGGACGTATAGATGGCGTTGTCGGGATCCTGGCTGGTTCCGCCCATGGGGCCACCGGCGCTTTCCGACGACGAGGTGTTCTTATAGATCCCGCTGATGGTGAGCTTGTAGGTCTGGGTGTCATCGTCGATGGTTTTCTCCACGGAGACGGTGTCGCCGACCTTGAGATCGTTGAACTCTGCGAGAGCCTTGGAAATGATGATCTTTCCGTCGGAAGCGGAGTCGTATCCAAAGACTTCTCCGTCAACCATGGTGAAGGAGCCGTTGGAAGCGTTCGAGACGGCGGTGTCGGAGGAGAAGCCAGTGAGTGCGAAGTCGCCGCTGCTTCCCATTCCTATCATGCCCCCGCCTTGGCCTCCCGGTCCCTGTTGAGAACTAGAGGAGTCTGAGTCTGAGCCTGAGTCGGAACTGGAAGAAGAACTGTCTGAGTCGGAGGAGTCGGAATCCGATGAACTGGAGGATGACGAGCTCGACGATGAATCCGATGATGAGTCGGAAGTTTCGACCGGCTGGAAATCGTCCGTCGCGTCGAGGGAGGTGTTTTCGGAGTAATAGGTGCTGACACCGACCGAGGAAGCTTTCGCATACTTTTCGTAATCGCTGAGCGAGAGGTTGTCTTGAGACAGGTTCTCACGCATCGACTCGAAGTCTGGCTGCGAATCGCTGGAGGAATCCGATGACGATTCGCTGCGGGCCTGTGAAATCAGTTTGCTCCGGTCGACGCTGATGGTGGCGGTGACCGCAGTGGAGGAGAGGCCTTCGGCTTCGATGTCGCTGGCGGCATTGCGGATCGCCAATCCTACCGTTGCCGCTGCCGCGATGATGGCGACGATAATGGCAATGAGGATGTTTCTCCCCTTGTTGCGTATCACCGATTTCCAAGCGTTCTTCAGAACGAACATAATATTCCTTACTCATAACCGAGCAGACGCGTGCGCGCTGCATGAAGTGGATGCGCGGAGGATTGCCTCCTGCTATCACCTTTGCCCGGGAGAATGTGTGGCGGCTTGCACAGGGCTGGAAAAAACACCGCATCTGTGAGGAGGAACGCTCTGAGTTCTCTGTGAGAAAGTTGGGAATGAATTCTTCGAGTGCCCCTCGCGATAGAGTGAGAGACATGCCAAAATCCCCACAATTCATCGATAATCCGCATGCCGAACGTGTGCGTAAAGTAGCCGATCTCACCTCTGCAAAAGCGCGCAAAAAGACGGGGCGATTTCTCATCGAGGGGCCTCAGTCAGTGCGCGAGGCGGTGACACACCGTCCGGAAATCGTCACCGACGTTTACGTCGATCTAGCGGCGGCTCCCAATGATGACATTGTCGCAGCCTGTGAGGAATCCTCCACCATGTATGTGCACGAGGTGAGTGGTGACGTTCTTCGGCACATGAGTTCCGATGCGCAGTCCGTTGTCGCGGTCGCCACCAGCGATGGATTTCTCGCGCAGCCGGAGGAGCTTCCGTTTGCCTCCTCCGGTCTCATGGCGGCCTGCTGGCAGGTGCGTGACCCAGGTAACGAGGGAACGGTCATCCGCACCGCCGACGCCAGTGGCTGTGCAGCAGTGCTGTTGGTGGGTGAATGTGTGGATCCTCTCAACCCCAAGGTGATACGGTCCTCGGCCGGTTCCCTCTTCCATCTCCCTGTCTGCCGCGTCAGCGAAGAAGAGTTCTTTGAACAGACTTCCGCACACGATCTGCAGGTCTGGGCCGCCGACATTCACGGGACACCGAAGAATCCGCCGCATGACCTGTCTCAGGTCGCGTTCGGCGGGGACTCACAGACGGGAGAGCAGACGGGAGGGCTCTCGTTGTCCGTTGATCGGCCCACTGTGATTCTCTTCGGAAATGAGGCGCGTGGACTGCCATCGGAAATGGTGGAACGGACGAGCGCCACCCTCAAGATTCCGCTCTATGGCAAGGCCGAATCACTCAACCTCGCCATGAGTAGTGCGGTGCTTCTTTATACCCTCGCTATGTCGAGTCATGTTGGGACAATGTGAAGTCGTAGTATCCCGAAAACGTTGAGAATTGGCGGTATCGGCGGAACCGTGTCGCAGGTGGCGCGGCATTCGCTGCATTCGCCGGGGAAAGGTCGACCTCAGTGGCTGACGCAGTAATGTTCGACGAACAAGCGGTGACATCCTCCGTCACCGAAGGTATCGAGAAGATTCAGAAGGCAAGCAGCACGGACGAGCTGAAGGCTCTGCGTGCCCAATATGCTGGCGGCGAGTCCGAAATGACGCGCGCCTCCAAGTCCATTGGCAAGCTTCCTCCTGAAGGAAAGAAGGCAGCGGGGCAGCTGATGAGCAAGCTCCGCGCCGACTTTGGCCGTGCCTTCGCCGCGAAGGAAACCGAACTGAAGGAGCTCGAGGAGCAGAAGGCGCTTGAGGCTGAAACCGTCGATGTCACTATGCCGGTGGATCGCCACCCTCTGGGCGCGCGTCACCCTCTTAGCACGTTGATGGAAGACATTCAGGACTTCTTCGTCTCCATGGGTTGGCAGATTGCGGATGGTCCCGAGGTTGAGACCGAATGGTATGACTTCGACGCTCTGAACTTCGGTCCCGATCACCCGGCTCGTCAGATGCAGGACACATTCTATGTAAAGGGCGACAAGGCGCAGGATGCCGCAGGGTTCAAAGGCTCCAACATGGTGATGCGCACCCAGACCTCATCAGATCAGGTGCGTGGCCTCCTCACCCGTGGCGTTCCACTGTATATCGCCTGCACCGGTCGCGTTTTCCGCACCGATGAGCTCGATGCGACGCACACCCCCGTATTCCATCAGTGCGAGGCTCTTGCCGTCGACAAGAACCTGACTATGGCCGATCTCAAGGGAACGCTCGATGCGCTCGCCGTGGCCATGTTCGGTCCCGAGGCGAAAACCCGTCTGCGCCCCTCCTACTTCCCCTTCACCGAGCCCAGTGCTGAAATGGATCTGTGGTTCCCTGACAAGAAGGGTGGTCCCGGCTGGATTGAGTGGGGCGGCTGTGGAATGGTGAATCCGAACGTTCTGCGTTCTGCTGGGATCGATCCCGACGTATATACCGGTTTCGCCTTCGGTGTTGGCGTAGAGCGCGCGTTGCTGCTGCGCCACGACATCAACGACATGCACGACCTCGTTGAGGGCGATATCCGTTTCAGCAAGCAGTTCGCAATGGGGGAGTGAAGAAATGCCAATTGTAGATATTGACTGGCTCAAAGAGCATGTCGAGGTTCCAGACGACCTCACCGTGGAGCAGCTTGCTCAGGATCTGGTGCGCGTCGGCCTGGAGGAAGAGGACATCCATGCCTCTTCCGTGACGGGACCACTGGTAGTCGGGAAAATTGTCGATTTCACTCCGGAGCCCCAGAAGAATGGCAAGACCATTAACTGGTGCCATGTGGATGTCGGCGAGAAATACAACGCAACGGATGAAAACGGCAACAAAGTTCCGCGCGGAATCATCTGCGGCGCTCCCAACGTCGGTAAGGATGAACTGGTCGTTGTGGCCCTTCCCGGCGCAGTTCTTCCGGGAGATTTCAAAATCGCCTCCCGCAAGACTTACGGCCATGTTTCGGACGGCATGTGCTGTTCGCAACGTGAACTTGGCTTGAGTGATGAGCACAACGGCATCATCCTTCTGCGGGAACAGGGCTATTCCAAGGAGGAGCTCGACGCTCTGGAATTGGGACAGGACGCCATTCATCTGCTGCATCTTGACCGTCCGACGTTGGAGATCAACATCACCCCAGATCGCGGATACGCCTTCTCCTACCGCGGTGTTGCCCGTGAATACCACCACTCCACCGGCCGGCCGTACACGGATCCCATTTCCCTGTACGAAAAGCATGTTCCCAAGGCTCCCGAAGGTGGCATCGGTGATGTCGAGGCGAAGATCGTCGACGACAACCCTCTTCATGGCGTCGTGGGATGCGATCGTTACTATTTGCGTGCGGTGCACGGATTCAACCCGACCTCTCATACGCCGAATTGGATGCAGCGCAGGCTGACGCGTGCCGGGATGCGCCCGATTTCGCTTGCCGTCGACGTGACCAATTACCTCATGCTCGATCTCGGGCAGCCGATGCACGCCTATGATCTCGACAAACTGAATCCCCCCATCGTCATCCGTCGCGCACATGAGGGCGAACATCTCACCACCCTTGATGGCAAGGACCGTCCTCTCAGCACGGAAGACCTCCTGATCACGGACTCGCCTGAGGGCAACGAAGGCAGCCGCATTATTGGTCTGGCGGGAGTGATGGGCGGTCTCTATGGAGAGGTCACCGCCGAGACCAAGAACCTTCTGGTGGAGTGCGCGCACTTCGATCAGGTTTCCATCGCGCGTACCGCACGTCGGCACAAGCTGCCCTCCGAGGCGTCGCGACGTTTCGAGCGCGGCGTCGACATCGAGATGCAGCCCGCCGCGGCACAGGCGGCAGTGGAGTTGCTGAGCCGCTACGGTTCCGGCGAGCCGTCGAACAATCCCACTGACCTCAACAACACCGTGGACCCCGAGGCCATTCAGTTCAAGGTCACCGAGGTCAAACGTCTTGTGGATCTGGACGTGAGCGTCGACCGTATCTCCTCCATTCTCGAAGACATCGGGTGTGTGGTGGCAGGTGGCGGCAACGGCATCATGAGCGTGACACCGCCGCCGTGGCGTCCTGATCTCACCATGCCCTGCGACCTGGTGGAGGAAATCGCACGCCTCGTCGGCTACGACGAGATTCCTGTCCGCGTTCCTCCGGCTCCGGTGAACGATACCGGGCTCACTCCGGATCAGAGCCGTCAGCGCTGGGTGTCTTCCACTCTGGCGGAATCCGGCTTGGTGGAGACCCTCAGCTATCCCTTCGTGGGCGATGCCGACTACAAGACCTTCGCTCTCGACCCTGAATCAATGGCAGCCCGCTCGGTTGAGATCACGAATCCACTGGGTGGAGATCGTCCCTATCTGCGCACCGATCTGCTCCATACGCTTGCTCTCACCGCGCAGCGCAACATTCGTCGCGGTCTCGACAACGTCAAGATCTATGAGATCGGACACGTGTTCCACAACGATCCATCCGCTCCGCCGATTCCCGCTCTTCCTGGGGGAGTGCGTCCAACTGATGAGCAGCTCGCGGCACTCGATGCCGGACTGCCCGACCAGCCGTTGCACGTTGCCGGTCTCATCACCGGTGACGCCGTGGCGAAGGGCTGGTACGAGGACTCGCGTGAAGTCGATTGGTCCGATGCTCTGTCTCGCGTCCGCCGCATTGCCGAACGCCTAGGTGTGGAGATCGTGGTAACGGCTCCCGCCAACTACGGCGAACTTCCCTCGACGTATGAAGCAGCGACCTGGCATCCCGGCCGCACTGCTCTCGTGAGCCTGACGGATGGCACGTGGATTGGCGTGGCGGGTGAGCTGCATCCCCATGTCATTGAGAATCTTGGGATTCCGGCGCATTCCGCAGCCTTCGAGCTCGACCTCACCACACTGTTCGACCATCTCAGCGATCAGCCGCTTCAGGCGAAGGCGATTTCCACCTTCCCCCCGGTCAAGCAGGATCTGGCCTTCAGTGTGGAGGAGTCCGTCACTTCGGCTCAGCTGGAAGCAGTCATTCGTGAGGCGGCCGGTGACGTTCTGGAATCCATCACTCTGTTTGATGTGTTCCATGGCGGTGCGTTGGGCGAAGGCAAGAAATCACTGGCGTACGCGGTGGCCTTCCGTTCATCCTCCAAGACGCTGACAGCGGAAGACTCCGAGGCCATCCGCGCTAGCATAGTCGAGAAGGCGCAGGAAATCGGCGCACAGCTGCGTTCGTAGCGCAGAAAATGGAGGATTTTATGAGCGAACCGGGTAATGATCCACAGAGCGGAAGCTTTGAGGCACAGGGCCATAGCGCCGGGCAACCTGGCCAAGAGAGCCCTTCTCCTGTGGAACCTCCGGTCCGTTCATCCTCCGCAGCGCCGACAGCTTCATCTCAACCGGCAGCCTCCTCCCAGCAGCGCCCGGCCGCGCCTGAATATGGACAGCGGCAGAAACCTGAGTACGGGCAGCTGTCTTCGCAGTTTCCAGGGTGGGATCCCTATATCTATGGAAAGCCCGAACCTGAGGCACCCCGTGGTGATGCCGCTGGTGACGGCCGTGGGAATCAGTCTTCTGGGAACCAAAACCAGCAGAATCGCCAGAATCAGCCGTTGTCTCGTCAGCCCCAGCAGGGTTTCGGACCGCAAAACGGCACTCAAGGCACCTCCCGTGGCTCCGGCACCAACGGAAATGGGAATGGCAATGGTCCGCGTTTTCAGTTCCAGCAGATAGATCCGAACGACCCACGCCAGAACCCTTACTACGGTCACTGGGATTCCATGGCCATTGTGGCGTTTGTGACGTCGTTCTTCATTCCGCTGTTCCCTCTTTTTCTTGGCTGGATGTCCTTGCGCCGCACCAAGGTGCTGCACATGAAGGGGCGTGGGCTTGCCATCGCTGCGATGGTGATTTCTGTCATCCTGTTGATCTTGGAGTTCATGGTCATGTTCACCGGGGACAGCTCCCTCAACATGCTCATGCAGCAGCTGGGTTATGTTCCAGTGGATGGTGGAGAGGGCAGCATTGGAGTGACTACCGCTTTTCTGACTTCTTTCTTCGCGTAGATTCGTGTGGTTTCGCATAGGTCAGGGTTCCTCTTGTAGATTTAAGTTTCTTACATCGGGGGGTTTCGCCGAGCGATCGTCTGGGTAAGTCAACGAGACTTGCCCAGACGTTTTTGTATTTCTTCCTCTCAATTAACTGTGCAAGCTTGCTGAGTGGTACCGCAAAACACCCCTGCATGCATAATTATGCAAATCTGTGCATAATGCGTATACTGGCACTGTCGACACGGCAGCAGACTTTCAGTAAAGGTTCATGTTGAATCCGTAATCTGTAGCCGACCCTTTCCACATGGAGGCTTTATGACGTATACGGTTGCCGTTGCGGGTGCCACTGGCTATGCGGGAGGTGAGGTTCTGCGTCTGCTTGCCGAACGTCCCGATTTCGAGATCACGACGGTCACGGCACATTCAACGGTGGGCCAGTCCCTCGGTGCTCATATGCCTCATATCCCCAGCCTTGCACACCTCACGGTGGAGGACACCACCCCCGAGAATCTCAACGGTCATGACATCATCTTCCTCGCTCTGCCACACGGAGCTTCGGGAGAGCTGGCTTCTCATCTCGATCCCGACAGCATTGTGGTGGATCTGGGAGCGGACCACCGCCTTGAGGAAAAGGCGGCATGGGACGATTTCTATGGCGGCGCCTTTTACGAGCATTGGACCTATGGCATGCCAGAGCTCATCATCGGGAAAAACGCCGACGGTGACTATGTCAAGCAGCGTGAGAATCTCGTAGGAGCCACACGCATCGCCGGTCCGGGTTGCAATGTGACGGCAACGACCCTTGCGCTTCAGCCGGGCATTGCCGAAGATCTTGTGGAGGAACATGACATCGTCGCCACCCTCGTCGTCGGGTACTCAGGTGCCGGAAAATCTTTGAAGAAACCGTATCTTCTGGCGTCCGAAGCCATGGGATCGGCGGTGGCTTACGGCGTGGGGGGAACCCATCGCCACATTCCAGAAATTCTCCAGAACTTTGCGCATGCAAAAGGTGGTGAAGGCCGCGACGCCGCCGACTTCACCATGAGCTTCACACCTGTTCTCGCACCGATGCCGCGCGGAATCTTCGCCTCTGTTACGGCGAAACTCAGTGAAAAAGCACTGTCTATGACGGACGCAGACATTCGTTCCGCATGGGAGAAGGCCTATGGAGAGGAGCACTTCATGCAGCTTCTTCCCGAGGGCATGATTCCGGCAACGGGCAACGTCATGGGGTCGAACAGCGCGCATCTACAGGTGGCGGTGGATCGTAGGGCAGGTAGATTGCTGGCGATGTCCGCCATCGATAACCTGGACCGTGGCACCGCGAGTCAGGCCATCGAGGCGCTCAACATTGCGCTTGGAATCAAGGAAAGTCAAGGATTGACAACGATTGGAGTGGCACCATGAGCGTTACCTTCGCTCGGGGATTTTCAGCGGCGGGACTCTCGGCGGGAATTTCGTCGGTTCCGGGGAAAAGCGATATGGCGCTGGTGGTGAATGACGGACCGCTCGACGTGGCGGCGGGTGTCTTCACCTCGAACCGTTTCAGTGCGGCACCCGTTCAGTGGTCGCGCGAGGTCGTCAAAGGCGGTCACGCCAAGGGAATGGTCATCAACTCGGGGTGCGCGAACGCCTGTACGGGTGCGGAAGGCCTCGCACAGAGCAGGAAGACCGCCGAGGCCTTCGCACAGGCCGCCGGAACCACTGCCGACAAGGTGCTGGTGGGCTCGACGGGGTTGATCGGGGAGCTCCTGCCGTTGGACCATGTTCTTTCCGGTATCGAAAAGGGCTTTCCGCAGCTGGCTCCGAGCGAGGAGGCGGGTGTTGCGGCGTCGCAGGCAATCCTGACCACCGACACCCAGCCCAAGCGCGTGTGCCTTCAGGTGGACGGCTACCGTCTGGGTGGAATGGTGAAGGGGTCAGGCATGATCGCTCCTCAACTCGCCACCATGATCTGCGTTCTGACGACCGATGCCGTGGTCAGTGCCAAACAGGCGGACGCAGCGCTTCGCAAGGCCACGTCGACAAGCTTTGACCGCATCGACGTGGATGGCTGCATGTCGACGAACGACACAGTGGTGCTGCTCGCATCGGGAGCCTCAGGCATCACGCCTGACATGGAGGAGTTCACGGCTACAGTGTCGTCCGCTTGTTCACAGCTCGCCCGCAAGATCGTCGGCGACGGCGAGGGCTCCAGCCATGACATCAAGGTGAGTGTGACGGATGCCAGCAGCGAGGAGGCGGCATTGGCATGTGCGCGTGCCGTGGCGGCATCGAATCTATTCAAATGCGCGGTGGCCGGCAACGATCCGAATTGGGGACGTATCGTGTCGTCGTTCGGCACCGTTCCGGAGCAGATCGCTCCCTACGATCCCGCGAAGGTGACGGTTGACATCAACGGGATTCGCGTGTGCGACGGTGGTGCACCGGGGCAGCCACGCGAGTTGGTGGATATGACACCTCGTGAAGTCCACGTCGACATCGCGTTGCATTCTGGTAGCGAATCGGCCACCATATGGACTGACGATCTGACACACGAATACGTTCATATCAATTCCGAATACGAATCCTGAACCCGGGAGCATAAGAGCAATGGAAGTTTTGCACGGACCTGGTTACCGTCACCATTTTGACGTTCACAAAGATCTCACGCCGGAGGAGAAGGCGGAGGTGTTGGTGGACGCACTTCCGTGGCTTGAGGAATTCTCCGGTGAACGCGTGGTGATCAAGTTCGGCGGCAACGCCATGATCAATCAGAATCTCAAGCGTTGTTTTGCCGAGGACATGGTGTTTCTGCATCGCGTCGGACTCCATCCGATCGTGGTGCATGGCGGTGGGCCCCAGATCTCCCACATGCTGAAGGCACTTGGCATCAAGTCGGAGTTCCGTGGCGGTCTGCGCGTGACCACACCACAGGCCATGGAAGTGGTCCGCATGGTGCTCACGGGGAAGGTGTCGCGTGAACTGATCGGTCTCATCAACACGCATGGATCACTCGCCATGGGTATGAGTGGCGAGGATGCGGGACTTTTCTCAGCCGTGCAGACGCACCCGCTGATCAACGGTGTGCATGAGGATCTTGGCTTGGTCGGAGAGATCGTGAGTGTCAATGCCTCCGCCGTCGACGATTTGGTGCAGATGGGGAGGATTCCCATCGTTTCATCGGTGGCGCCCGATGAAGACGATCCCACGAAGGTCCTCAACATCAATGCGGATTCTGCGGCGGCCTCGCTGGCTGCTGCAGTTGGTGCCCGGAAGCTCATCGTGCTCACCGATGTCGAGGGTCTTTATTCCAACTGGCCCGACAAAAATTCGCTGATTAGCCGCATCGGATTGGAGAAGCTGCGTTCCATGCTTCCCGATCTGGAGACCGGTATGCGTCCCAAGATGAAGGCCTGTGTACACGCGCTTGATGGTGGCGTTGAGGAAGCGCATATCATCGACGGACGTACGCCCCATTCCATTCTCAATGAGATTTTCACGACGGATGGCATCGGCACGATGGTGGTGCGTGAGGGTGACATCGAGCTGCGGGCCGCGCGCCCGGATTCTGTGAACGAGGATCGGGTTCCGAATGTGGAACCGTCAGATACCGCAGCAGACGCTGACTGAACGAGACATAGACGGATATAGCTGGATGACGGACGAAGGATGGCAATGACGGATTACACGCAGGGCGCCCACGATACGCGGGATGCGGAAGACATCGATGAGTACGAGCACGTTCATCTCAACGTGTTCGGAACCCCTTTGCGAGTGCTGGACCATGGCGAAGGGTGCCGTGTGTGGGATGTCGATGGCAATGAATACCTCGATTTCCTTGCCGGCATCGCCGTGAACTCCATCGGGTATGCGCATCCTCGGTGGGTTGCGGCCGTTACTGAGCAGGCGGGAAAGATCGCGCACTCCAGCAATTACTTTGCCACGGAGCCCCAGATCCATCTTGCCGAGAAGCTTCTGAAGTATGCGCAGGCACCGGAAGGCTCGAAGGTCTACTTCTGCAATTCGGGTGCCGAGGCGAACGAGGCGGCTCTCAAGCTCGCAAAGCTGCATGGTCGCACGCTGTGTGGCGCGCTGCCCTCGATAGGGGGACGCCCGGCGCGCATCCTCGCACTGACGAACGGGTTCCATGGCCGCACGCTCGGTGCGTTGAGTGCCACGTGGAAGCCTGCCATTCGTAAGCCCTTTGAGCCTCTGGTCCCGGGGATCGAATTCGTCGACGCCAACGACATCGAAGCCTTGCGCAGCGCTTTTGCGGAAAACAATCAGGGAAAACACGGCAAGGGACCCGTTGCGGCCGTCATTCTCGAACTCATTCAGGGAGAGGCCGGCGTGCTGCCGCTGCAGGCGGATTATGTGCGCGACGTCCGCAGAATGTGCACCGAAAACGGCGCGCTCATGATCATCGATGAGGTGCAGACCGGCATCGGCCGCACCGGCTCCTGGTTCGCCTTCCAGCGTGAGGATCTCACCCATGGCATCATTCCCGACGCTGTGAGTTTCGCAAAAGGTGTCGCCGGTGGTTTTCCCATGGGAGGCCTCATCGTCTTCGGCGCGAAGAACGCGGCATTGTTCACTCCAGGTTCCCACGGCTCCACTTTCGCAGGGAACCCCTTGGGGGCAGCCGCCGCGTTGGCGACGGTCGGGGTGATTGAGGACGAGCATCTCATCGAAAATGCCGAACAGCGAGGCGAACAGTTGCGCACGGAGATTTCCAACTGCGGAAACCCTGTGTTCTCAACGGTTCGTGGCCGGGGGCTTCTCAATGCCGTGACGTTGAACCGGCCCTGTGCCCACGCCATCGTCGAATGGGCGCTCACTCAAGGACTGATCGTGAATGCGGTACGTCCCGACGCCGTTCGCCTTGCCCCTCCACTCATCGTGAGCGCGGAGGAAATCAGCGAGGCAGTCTCGATTCTGGCTAAGGTGCCCGCGGACCTTCCGCTCGACCCGGCGAACTGAGCGCGCTCGCACCTGCAGAAGGGCATCTGTACGGAGAGTCGCCGCATCTGCAGAGCCTCCAGATCCGCAGAATAGGCAGTAACGCAGTGCAGTAAGTTTGATTTTTTTTGATGCATCCATTGAAACCGGCTTGACCGGCATCGTGAGGGGAAATGAAAGGTGGTGCCAGATGGCACATGAACTGAGACACATGCTCAGGGACGACGACGTCAACCATGAGGAGCAACGGCAGATTCTGCAGCTGGGAATGAAGTTTCGTGAGGATCGTTTCTATTCACGTCCTTTCGAGGGGCCACAGGCCGTGGCCGTGCTCTTCGACAAGCCGTCGACGCGCACACGTTCCAGTTTCTCCATCGGAGTGGCGGAGCTGGGAGGCTACCCACTCGTCATTGACAAGTCCGGTTCGCAGTTGGGCAGGGGAGAGCCCGTGGCCGACACGTCACGCGTCCTCACCCGTATGGCGTCGGCAATCGTGTGGCGCACCTTCGGTCAGGCGCGGGTCGAGGAGATGGCTAAGTACGCCTCAGTGCCCGTGGTCAACGCTTTGACGGACGAGTTCCATCCCTGCCAGGTTCTCGCCGATTTCCTCACCATCGCACAGTTCCGTGGCGGAGTGGACTCCCTGCCAGGCAAGACCATTGCCTATCTCGGCGACGGTGCCAACAATATGGCGAATTCCTATCTGCTCGCCGGCGCGACCGCTGGAATGAACGTGCGCATCGCGGGCCCCAACGGTTTCCTGCCGGCCCACGATATCGTCGAGAAGGCAACGGCCATCGCCAAGGAAAATGGCGGTGAAATCCTAGTTACCACTGATCCGCGTGAGGCCGTCGCCGATGCCGATTGCATTTTCACGGACACTTGGGTTTCCATGGGGGAGGAAGCGGAATACTCCATTCGTTCCAAGCCTTTCTGGGGCTATCAGGTCAACGATGAGCTCATGAAGCTGGCGAAGCCCGATGCCTTGTTCCAACACTGCCTGCCCGCCTACCGGGGCAAGGAGGTCACGGCGTCCGTCATCGATGGCCCTCAGTCGGTGGTGTGGGACGAAGCGGAGAACCGCCTCCACGCGCAGAAGGCGCTGCTGACGTGGCTCGTGGCGTGGCAGCGTGAGGATCCGTCGCTGCTTGGGAACGTGGAGTGAGGAGGAGATCGTGACCGCGTCGCAGAATTCATCATCGCCGTCTGGGGCCGCTGCCCGTCTGCGCCATCCGCAGACCAGGGCAGGACGTCTCGCCGCCGTGCGTACGGCCATAGAATCCATGCCGATCACCTCTCAGCAGCAGCTTTCGGAAATTCTGGCCGAGCAGGGCTTCGAGGTCACTCAGGCGACGTTGAGCCGCGATCTCGACGAGCTTGAGGCCTTCAAGGCACGCAACGCACAGGGGATCATGAGCTACTTGCTTCCCGATTCCACTGACGCACCCTCCATGGCCGAGGATGGTTCGGCACCCTCGGCTCGTGTGCGTCCGCAGATGGCGAAGGTATTGTCCGGCTTGGTCACCTCCGTGGCCACCGCCTCCAATCAGGTCGTCGTCCACACACCTTCCGGGGCCGCACAGTACGTTGCCAGCGTCATCGACGCCGAGCCTCCGGAAAGCGTCCTGGGCACCATCGCCGGTGACGACACCGTTCTCATCATCCTGTCCTCGGACGATATGGCCAAGAACTATTCGTCACTGCTGCTGGAGATTGCCGCCGGACAGGGCTGAGTGCACAGCCCGGCGAGATCCATAGGGCCGCACTTTATCTTTTGAAAAACCACAACCGTAACTGCAACCGTTACAAAACTGTTAGAAAGGCACACAACAATGGCAGATGAGAAACGCCTCGTTCTGGCGTATTCGGGAGGTCTCGACACCTCCGTGGCAATTCCGTATCTGAAGGAGCGCACCGGCAAGGATGTCGTCGCGGTGTCTCTGGACGTCGGTCAGGGTGGCGAGAGCCTCGAAACCGTTCACGACCGTGCTCTGGCCTGCGGAGCCGTGGAATCCTATGTGGTGGACGCCCGCGACGAGTTCGCCAGCGAATACTGCATGCCCGCGCTCGCCGCCAATGCGATGTACGAAGGCGTCTATCCACTGGTCTCCGCGATTTCACGTCCGCTGATCACCAAGCACCTGGTGCGCGCCGCCCATCAGTTCGGCGCCGACACCATCGCGCATGGCTGCACCGGAAAGGGCAACGATCAGGTGCGCTTCGAGGTCTCCATCATGTCGGTGGACCCCGAGCTCAAGGCCATCAGCCCGATTCGCGACATGTCGCTGACCCGCGACGTCGAGATCGCCTACGCGAAGGAGCACAAGCTTCCGATCGAACAGACCGAGAAGAGCCCCTATTCCATCGATCAGAACGTGTGGGGCCGTGCCATCGAGACCGGTTACCTTGAGGATCCGTGGAACGCTCCGACCAAGGACGTCTACTCCTACACCGACGATCCCGCCTTCCCGCCTGTCGAGGACGAGGTCGTCATCGAATTCAAGCAGGGCGTCCCCGTCAAGATTGACGGCCGTGAGGTGACTCCGCTGCAGGCCATCGAAGAAATGAACCGTCGTGCGGGTGCGCAGGGCATTGGACGTATCGACCTCATCGAGGACCGCCTCGTCGGCATCAAGTCCCGCGAACTCTACGAAGCTCCTGGTGCGGTGGCTCTCATCACCGCTCACGACGAGCTTGAGAACGTGACGCTGGAGCGCGAACAGCACCGCATCAAGCGTGATCTAGACAAGCGCTGGGCAGAGCTCGTCTACGATGCGCAGTGGTACTCGCCGGCGAAGCGCTCCATCGACGCCTTCATCGCCGAGACCCAGCGGTATGTCTCGGGAGAGATTCGTATGGTGATGCACGGAGGACGTGCGGTCGTCACCGGCCGCCGTTCCGACGCCTCGCTTTACGACTTCAACCTCGCCACCTACGAGACCGGAGACACCTTCGATCAGCACGCCTCCAACGGCTTCATCGAGATCTACGGTCTGCCGTCGAAGGTCGCCGCGGCCCGCGACGTCAAGTTCGGCAATGGCATCGAAGTCGCCACCGACAAGCTGTGACTGACAAGCTGCAAAAAGTAAACGCGTGACGGAAAGAGCAAACCATGAGTGAGCACAAGGAATCAACGGTCAGCGGCGAAGGCATAGCCCTGTGGGGTGGCCGTTTCACGTCGGGCCCTTCGGCGGCGTTGGCTGCTCTGAGCAAATCAACCCAGTTTGATTGGCGACTTGCCGATGACGATATCGCTGGTTCCCGCGCTCATGCCCGTGCCCTCGGTCGTGCGGGACTGCTGAGCGAGAGTGAGCTCGCAGAGATGGAGGCCGCCCTCGACAAGCTGCAGGCGGCCGTAGACTCAGGCACCTTTGCTCCCATCGAGGCCGACGAGGATGAGGCAACTGCGCTTGAACGCGGTCTATTGGATATTGCCGGTGACGAGCTGGGCGGCAAGTTGCGGGCAGGCCGTTCCCGCAACGACCAGATTGCGGCGCTGATCCGCATGTGGACCCGCCGCCAGGCGCGGACACTGGCCGGCTTGGTGCTGGAGACTGTCTGGGCACTCGTTGAGCAGTCGGTTGCCGCCGGCCACGCCGTGATGCCGGGGCGTACCCATATGCAGCATGCTCAGCCGGTGCTGTTGGCGCATCAGCTGATGGCACATGCATGGCCCCTTTTGCGTGATGTCGAGCGACTGGTGGACTGGGACCATCGTGCCGACGCGAGCCCTTACGGATCCGGCGCACTCGCAGGAAATACTCTAGGGCTCGATCCTCAAGCGGTTGCCGAGGAACTCGGTTTTTCGAGGACCACCACGAATTCGATCGACGGCACGGCTTCGCGTGATGTCGTCGCCGAATTCTCCTTTGTCTGCGCCATGATCGGCGTCGACATCTCACGGCTTTCCGAGGAAATCATCATCTGGAATACGCAGGAATTCGCCTTCGTCATGCTCGACGACGCCTATTCGACGGGGTCCTCCATCATGCCACAGAAGAAAAACCCCGACATCGCGGAGCTGGCGCGCGGCAAATCGGGACGTCTCATCGGTGATCTCACCGGGTTGCTGACAACGCTAAAGGGGCTCCCCACCGCATACGCGCGTGATCTTCAGGAGGACAAGGAGGCGGTCTTCGACCAAGTGGATACGTTGACGGTTCTGCTGCCGGCTTTCACCGGCATGATCTCCACCATGAAGTTCGACACTGACCGGCTTGCCGAGCAGGCTCCCACGGGCTTCGCGCTCGCCACCGACATTGCCGAATGGCTGGTGAAGAACGGCGTTCCCTTCCGTCATGCTCATGAGCTCTCGGGAGAGTGCGTCCGCGTTGCGGAATCGCGCGGCGTGGAGCTGTGGGATCTCACGGATGACGATTTCATTGGCATCTTTGCCGACTTCCTGCCTGCCGAAGTGGCACCCAGAGTGCGTGAGGTGCTGTCCGCACAAGGGTCCGTCGATTCTCGGAACGGGGTGGGGGGAACCGCCTTTGTACGAGTCTCCGAGCAGATCGAGCAGGCCACAGCAGAGGTCAAGAAGCTGTCTGACTTTGCATCTTCTACCTCAGACGGTTCCGCCTACAAACCCGCGGGATCTCTCAGCTGACGCAACCAACGCGGCTGACATAGCTGACATAACTGACGTAGTGGTGAGCTGAGCCGGACCGCTGAAATCAGCTCACCACAGACCTTTCGGATCTCTCTAAGGCAGCACAGCATAGTTGTTCACCACAGTGGCTCAACGCTCGGCGCGATGAATTCGTCGTAGATGTCCTCGACGGCCTTCATCTGTGCACCTGTTAGTGGTGGCAAGCGAGAGGCCTCCACATTCCGCGTGATCTGGTCATGGCGGCTTGCACCCGGAATCACCACGCTGACGGCGTCGTTCATGAGGATCCAGCGCAGGGCGAGAGGTGCCAGATTCTGCGTTCCGAAGACCTTCTTGAGTTCTTCCACGGCCTGGAGCCCAAGGTCAAAGTCGACGCCAGAGAAGGTCTCACCTTTGTCGAATTCCTCTCCGTTGCGGTTCGTGGTGCGGTGATCCGCCGGCCCGAAGGTCGTGTTCTTGGTGTACTTGCCGCTGAGGAGCCCGGATGCCAATGGCACGCGGACGATGATGCCCACGTTCTTCTTCTGCGCCGTAGGGAAGAGTTCGCGTTGCGGCTTCAATCGGAACATGTTGTAGATGACTTCGATGGCAGAGATGTTGTAGTCCATCGCGGCGAGGCCTTCGCTCACCTTTTCGACGGAGACGCCATAGCTGCGGAGCTTTCCCTTTTCGACCATGGAATCGAGCCAAGCGAAGATGTCGTCCCGCTGGTACACGGCAGTCGGAGGGCAGTGGAGCAGAATCATATCGAGGCGTTCCAATCGCAGACGCCGCAGCGAATCGTCCAAGAACTTCTCAAGAGTGTCCGGACGGTATTGTTCGGCGGTGTGTGGGTTCAGCTGACGGCCACACTTCGACGTGATCCAGGGGCGCTGCGGAAAGTCTGGGTCGTCGGAATAGTGTTCGGTGAGGAATTTTCCAATTGCCGTTTCAGACTGCGAGTCGTTGTAGACGTCCGCCGTATCAATGAACGTAATGCCACTGCCCACAGCGGCTTTCAATGTCTTTTTCGCCTCCTCGGCGTCGAAGGGGCTTCCCCACGTGGCGCCCAGCTGCCACGTTCCCAAACCGATCTCCGAAACAGATGCTCCGGTCTTTCCCAAAGTACGAGTTTTCATCATGATCCTCCTTGAATGATGCTGAAAAACAACTGTAGCGGAGACACACACTCGGCTGGCAGAATGGCGCTCAGCTCGGTCGGCGTTCTCATCCCAGTGGAGGGAGGCACGGTTGTCGGAGTAGGGATGCTTCCCGATGCGATATGCCGGAGCCTGCGCGTGGAGGATAATCGGGGCGTTTCTGTCGCCGTCATCTGCGAAACTGAGACGACACCTAACCACAAGTAAACAGGGAGTGACAGTGACTCAAGTGAAGGATTTCAAAGAGGCGGGCTTCAGCTCGGTCCTCGATGAACTCGAATGGCGAGGACTTATCGCGCAGTCGACCGATAGGGAACAGCTGCGTCAGGCGCTTGAGGGAGATCCCATCACCTATTATTGCGGATTCGACCCCACTGCAGCTTCCATTCACATTGGCAATCTTGTACAGGTGCTGGTGATGCGTCACCTTCAAGCGGCAGGTCACCATCCCATCGTCTTGGTCGGCGGCGCAACAGGTCTTATCGGAGACCCCCGCCAGTCAGGTGAGCGAACGCTCAATCCGAAGGAAACTGTTGCCCGGTGGGCGAAGCGTCTCGAGAACCAGATCGGCCGCCTTCTGGAGACCACAGGTGACAATCCAGTTCGTTTCGTGAGCAATTACGACTGGACCGCTTCCATGTCCGTCATCGACTTTTTGCGTGATGTCGGCAAGAACTTCCGTTTGGGAACCATGCTCGCGAAGGATACGGTGGCTCGGCGTCTGAACTCCGAGGACGGCATATCCTTCACGGAATTCAGCTATCAGGTGTTGCAAGGCAACGATTTTCTGCATCTTTTCGACAATTATGGCGTGGTGCTCGAAACCGGTGGCAACGACCAGTGGGGGAATCTCACTTCCGGTCTTGACCTCATCAAGAAGGTGCGTGGCGAGAACGTCAACGTCATGACAAGTCCCATTATCACCGACTCCCAGGGAAAGAAATTCGGCAAATCCGAAGGGGGCGCCATCTGGCTCGACTCCACCATGTACAGCCCCTACCGTTTCTACCAGTTCTGGTTCAACCAGCCGGATGATCAGGTCGTCAAGCTACTTAAGTACTTCACCTTCCTTTCGAAGTCGGAGATCGAAGAGCTCGAGAAGAAGCAGCAAGAAAACCCGGGCGCTCGCGAGGCGCAGAAGGCTCTCGCATATGAGGTCACGAGTTTCGTGCACGGTGAAAAGGCCACGGAGCAGGCCATCGCGGCTGCTGCGGCTCTGTTCGGCAGGGGCGAACTCTCCGGTATTGAAGCCGATACACTTGAGGCTGCCCTTGATGGCTTGAAGGCCATCGAAAACGAGGACGGCACCATGTCATTCGCGCAGGCAGAGGCGGGGGAGAGGATCGTCGAGGCTGCAGTGGCGGCCGGGTTGTTCACTTCCATTTCACAGGCACGCAAGGCCATTGCGCAAGGCGGAGTCTATATCAATAACAAACGTGTCGAGGACGCAGAGGCAGTGCTCGGCAGCGACGACTTCCTGCAGGATCGTTTCGTGCTGATTCGTCGAGGAAAGAAATCACTAGGAGCTTTGGAGGCCAAGGCATGAGCGAGGATTCACGTTCAGGAAATTATCGGTCGGGCGGCAATCGTTCGGGTTCAGGAAGATCATACGGGCACTCGGGCGGTTCTGACCGTTCGCACGGTGGCAGATCGGGTGGCTATCGCGGCGGTTCAGGAAAGAACTTCCACCGCGACGACCACCGCGATGGCGAGCATCGCAGCTATCAGCGTCGCGATGACGACCGTGGCGGGCGCAGAGATTTCCACCGTGACGATCGTCGTTCCGGTGGGGATCGTCGCGACTTCCATCGCAACGATCACCGTTCGGACGGCGACTTCCACCGTGACGACCGTCGTTCGGGTGGCGACTTCCACAAGTCCTACAACCGTGGTGGCAGTGATGACCGTCGTTCCGGCGGAGACCGCAGGGACTTCCATAAATCTTATGGTCACGGAGACAGCAGCAGAAACGATCATCGTGACGGAGACCGCAGAAACTTTAACCGCGATGGTGAGCATCGCAGCTATCAGCGTCGCGACAATGACCGGCGTGATGACCGTCGTTCCGGTGGGGATCGTCGTGACTTCCACCGCGATGACAGGCGTGACGGCGACCGTAGAGACTTCCACAAGTCCTATAACCGTGGTGGCAGCGGCGACCGCCGTGGTGGCGAACGTCGTGACTTCCACCGTGACGGTGATTCGGATCGCAGGAATTTCCACCGCGATGGCGAGCATCGCAGCTATCAGCGTCGCGATGACGACCGTGGCGGGCGCAGAGATTTCCACCGTGACGATCGTCGTTCCGGTGGGGATCGTCGTGACTTCCATCGCGATGACAGGCGTGGTGGGGACCGTAGGGACTTCCATAAGTCCTATGGCCATGACGGTGAACGTCGTGACTTCCATCATGATGATCACCGTGATGATCGTCGTGACTTCCACCGCGACGGAGACCGTCGCAATGATCGGGGCGGCTATCAGCGTCGCGATCATGATGGTGACCGCGGAGACAGGGGCGACCGTCGTGGAGGCTATTCCCGTCAGAGCAGCTACGGACACGAGGGCTATCGTCATGAGAACGAAGGGTTCCAAGACGGTCCGCGTCGTAACTCCGATGGAACTCTCACGTTCCCCTCGCAGAACCCGTACACGCACCGTCGTCCAGATGAACCGAAGATGCCTGCAGGCATGGAGTGGTCCATGCTCTCAAAGGACGAAAAACTTCGTTTGCGTGGCTTAAGCAAGGAGCATGCCGAGAACATCGGTCTGCACATTCTCGCGGCCTATGCCTTGGAGGAAGAGCAACCCGAACAGGCACTGGAACATGCACAATGGGTGGCCCGCCAGGCATCCCGTGTCGATATCGCCCGTGAAACACTGGCTTTCATCTCATATCGTGCCGGTGACTACAAGACGGCGCTGAAGGAATTCCGCACCGCACGCCGCATGAATGGTCAGAACGATTACCTGCCGTTCATCGCTGACTGCGAACGCGGCTTGGGCAATCCGAAGAAAACCATTGAAATTGCTCTGTCGGAGGATGCAAAGACTCTCGAAGGCGATTCCAAGGCGGAGATGCTGCTCGTTTTCGCAGGAGCGTATGCCGACCTTGGGCATCTGGACCAAGCCATCAAGATTGTGACGACTTTGGCGAGGTCGAAGGGCGTCAGCGGCGGCTATCGCATGCGAGCGGTTCAGGCCGAGCAGTATTTCCTCGATCAAGCCGGACGTCACGAAGAGTCTCTGGCACTTGAGGACGAGGTCGACCGCCTTGAAGAGGCCTATGCCGACGAGGACGACGAGGATGCCGAAGAAGATATCGTGGACAATGATCTTGAAGAGGTTCCGGATTCCGTTCTCGAAGGTCTTGGCATCGATCTCAATGATTTCCGTGAGGACGAACCGGAGGAGGACGAATCAGCCGAAGGAGATGAATCCGCTGATGATGACAGTGAACCTTCGGATGGCGCTGAAGAAGAGCCGGAAGAACAGTCTGAAGCTCAGCCCACAGAGAGTGGGCAAGAGCAGCCTGAAGAGGAGCAAGAGGCCGAATCTGCTGATTCCGTTACGTCCGTAGACGCTGCTGAACCTGCTGCGCCTTCCGTTGCCACAGAGGCAACAGAGGAAACCGCACCTGCAGAGTCCTCCGTTACGGCAGAGGAATCTGACGACGTGGCGACTGAGACACTGACTGAGACGGCCGAATCGACTGTTGAAGCAGCGGCTGACACGACGGTCGAGTCTGAGAAAGTCGAGTCTGAGAAGTCAGACAAGAGCGACGAGGGCGAGGCGTCAAAGGAATCTCAGAAATGAGCGAGCAGTTCGTACATCCTGGTTTGAAATCGAGCGACGGGTCCCTGGCATCGCACTATGACTTGGGCCTGCTCGATCTCGACGGTGTGGTCTACCGGGGGAAGGATCCCGTGGAAAATGCGGTCGAGGGAATCTCGGCCGCGGTAACCGACGGAATGAACATCTCGTACACCACGAACAATTCGTCGCGCGATCAGAAAACCGTTGCGGCGCAGATCGCTAGCTTTGGGCTCACCGTGACCCCGGAGCAGATCATCACCTCGTCCATTGCAGCAGCACGCATGCTGTCACATCATCTCCCCAAGGGGAGCCGTGTGCTCTGCATCGGGGCGGAACATCTGCGTACGGAAGTCAGGAAACTCGGTTTCACGCTCGTTGACGATGTGACCGAGAAGCCTCAGGCCGTCATTCAGGGATGGCACCCACAAATAACATGGCAAGAGCTTGCTCAGGCAGCGTTTGCTGTGGAAGCGGGTGCCCAGTATTTTGTCACCAACCGGGACCTCACCATTCCACGTGAATACGGCATCGCTCCCGGAAGCGGTTCTCTCGTCCGGGCTGTCATCACTGCGACCGGCGTGGAACCCGTCGCTTCCGCAGGCAAACCGGAAGCAGCGATGTATGACGAAATGCGCTCCATGTATGCCGACGAAGGCTACGATCTCGTCCCTACCGAACTCTCGCTGCCAGTAGGAGATCGGCTCGATACGGACATTGAGGCGGCGAATCGTGGCGGTTACGATTCCCTAGTGGTGCTCACCGGTGTTGCGGATCCTCGTCAGCTGATGCTGGCCGAACCACTCCAACGCCCCACTTACATTTCGCAGGACCTTCGTGGGCTTGCACAAACACACCATGCGCCCGAACATGTGGGGGAGAATCGTTACCGCCTGGGATCCATGGTGGCGCAGTATTCACAGGGGTCGCTCATTGTCGCGTCTCTCGACTCCGCACAATGGCATGATGCAATCAGCACCGATACCGGCAGTTCCGAAGGAGCCGACGGAGTCCGTCTTTCAACGTCGGCGGGCAATGTGGCGTTGCATTCACTCGATGCCCTGCGAGCGGCCTGCGCGTTGTCGTGGAGTCTTGCGGATCGTGGAATTGATATGAGTAGCGCGAATTTGCCGCACTTCGCCTCCGTTCTCGATGAGTGACGCGAGCGTGATGGAAGCGAGTGCAATGGGAAAGAGAGACGACATGAAGGATCGCTTCGCCCTTGCCGGCGACTCCGATCCCAGTCAGGTGGCGGGCGTTCAGAGTGACGTGGACGCTAGAAGTAATGAGGCTGCCCTGAGTGGCTCGGTTGGCGCTGAGGAATTTTCCGACAACGAGACGATGCAAGCTTTCCCGCAGTTTTCTCATCTGTCGGATCTCGACGACGATCAGCGTGTCCAGGCATTCACGGAGGTACTCTCGCAGCTTCGTCATCGCCTCGACGAGATAACGGAGCGTTGATCATGCGGATGATTTCTCGCGCACGCGCCCACATGCCACACGGTAAGCCGGAGGTTCACAAGGAACGCCCATGGTTGGAGGAGCTCTACGGAAAGGACTCCACGAAAGGTACGCAGGGTGGCGATGAGCATGACGGCGGTGCGGTCCGTCTCGATGTTGAATTGGTAAATCGTGGGATCGCTCCGACCCGAACGAAGGCGCGTCGTCTCATCGAATCAGGGGCTGTCGATGTCGACGGAACTCAGGAAACCAAGCCTGCACGCAAAGTGACGGCCGACTCTGCAATTCGCATCACTCCCACGCAGCACCAGTACGTTTCTCGCGGTGCCTATAAGCTTTTGGGAGCCTTCGAGCGCTTCTTCCCGTTGGGTCTGCCCAGTCCGCAGGGCCATGAATGTCTGGATATCGGCGCATCCACGGGCGGCTTCACACAGGTGCTGCTGGACCATGGAGCGAAAAGCGTTGTCGCGCTCGACGTAGGCCACGGTCAGCTGGATCCGCTCATCGCCATGGATTCCCGTGTACGGGAAATGAGTGGCACCAATATCCGCGATGTCACGGTGGCGACGCTTGGATTCGAGCCTTCCTATATCGTCTCCGACGTCTCTTTTATTTCTTTGACGTATGTCATTCCCGTCATTGCAAGGATCGCACGGTCTGGAGCGGAGTGCATTCTGTTGGTGAAGCCGCAATTCGAAGTGGGAAAGGGTAATCTCGGTAAGGACGGTATTGTCACCGACGCAGCGTTGCGTTCGGAGAGCTTGGAAAAGGTGAAGCAGTGTGCGCTGTCATGTGGTTTGGAGGTTGTCGCCAGCGTTGATTCGCCGATTGAGGGCATGCATGGCAATGAGGAATATCTGTTATGGTTGCATGTTCCACATCCGTCCACACCGGTGGCGTTCAACGTTCCTGGCTGACCGAGGCAATTAGGATTGAGTGAAGCGAAGGGAGAACGGCATGACAAGCAAACGCTCCGTAATCGTGGTGACCCACAGGAGGCTGACGGCCGATGGCTCAACGGTTTCTGAGGTCATCGACCAGCTCAAGCATGCTGGTTTTGACGTCTCTCTTAATGACAATCTGGAGGCGGCTCCGTTGGGTTCGCCACTGCCACTTGTCGATCCCGATACCGAATTACTCGTCGTTCTGGGTGGCGACGGAACCATTCTGCGTGCCGCGGAACTCGTCAAGGGAACGTCGGTGCCGATTCTGGGCATCAACATGGGGCACGTCGGTTTCTTGGCGGAATTCGAAAGTTTCCAGACTTCGGAGGCTATTCGCAAGATTGCAGATCATGATTATCAGATCGATGAGCGCACGCTTGCCGGCGTTCAGGTCAATCTGCCCGGAAGCACGGAACCTCTGTATGACTGGGCGTTGAACGACGTCACCATTGAGAAGGCCGACCGTGGCAAGATGGTCGAACTGGGAATCAAGGTGGATGGTGTGGAGATGAGTTCCTTCGGAGCGGATGGCGTCATCGTCGCCACTCCGACCGGTTCCACCGCCTATGCCTTTTCTGCCGGTGGTCCCATCATCTGGCCCACCGTCGCCTCCCTGCAACTGGTTCCGCTCGCCGCCCACGCACTTTTCGCACGGTCTCTGGTGATCGGGTCGGAATCGAATTTCCGCATTGATGTTCTTCCGTCGTCGGATGCCGAGGGGTGGATCTCCTGCGATGGTCGCCGTTCACTCCAACTCCCGCGTGGCGCTTCTGTGGTGGTCGCTCAATCGCAAGACACGCTGAAACTTGCGCGTCTCTCCGGAGTCCCGTTCACCCAGCGTCTGGTCACGAAATTCGATCTACCGGTGGTGGGCTGGCGTGAGCAGAGGCATCATCAGGCAGGTGGCTCATGGTCTCGGCACACAGATACGGGAGGTTTTCACGAAGGTGCTTCGTCATGAAGGTGCTCTGTAATGCTCACTGAACTCGACATCAGAAATCTTGGTCCCATCCGTTCCGCAGACGTTGCCTTTGCACCCGGAATGACCGCGATCACCGGAGAGACGGGTGCGGGGAAGTCCATGCTCCTCAATGCGTTGGCATTGGTGCGTGGCGGTCAGGCGGAACCCTCGAAGGTCAGCGAAGGAGAGTCGGGAACCTGGGCACAGGCGGTTTTTGACGTCGCCCATGATTCCCCGGCCCTCACCATCGCTCGGAATGCCGGGGTTGAGGCCGAGGACGATGAGCTTTTCCTGACGCGCCAGGTGCCGCAGCACGGTAGATCCAAGGCGATTCTGTGTGGTCATACGGTTCCGCGCAGCTTGTTGGAGGAAATATCCGACCACCTCATCACCGTTCATGGTCAATCCGATCAACTGGGCTTGGTCTCACAGAACAGGCAACGCGAATTCCTCGATCTCTATGCCGGCAACGCTGCGGAACGTGGCAAGTATGCGCGCTATTGGCAAGCGTTCAGAGATCTCGATGCCAAGTTGGAGCGTCTTCAATCGCAGCAGGCGGAGGCCCGTCAGCGTGCGGACTATCTGCGAGAATCCATCGAGTTCATTGAACGCGTCGATCCCCAGCCGCATGAGGATGACGAGTTGCGTGCCCAACGTGAACGCATTGAGAATTCCGCGGCCATCACGGATGCGGTGACTCAAGCCGTGGGGGCGCTTGATTCCTCCCAGCTGAACGATGATCCCGGAGCGATGTCGGTGGTGCAGCTTCTCGCCGTCGCCGCGACGGCGTTGCGTGGGGTGCGTTCCCTCCCAGACATCGGTCAGGCAGCCGACGAGCTCGAGGATCTCAATGCCAAGGTTTCCGATGTGGTCTTTTCGCTGACGTCGCAATTGGATTCCTCCGAGGGAACCGATGCCGATCTGGACCATCTCAACGAACGCATCCACGACCTCGGTGAACTCACCCGCAGGTGGGGGCCTGAACTTGACAACGTTCTGGAGTGGCGCGACTCAGCACGCACTGAGCTGGAGGAGATGGATGCTTCTCCGGAGAAGCTCCAAGAGCTTTCCGACGAACGGAAGAAGGCGTACGATGCGGCCCTTGCAGCCGCTCGGAAGCTTCACGCCACACGGAGGACTGCCGCCAAGGAATTGGCGGAGCAGGTGACCAAAGAGCTGGCTTCGTTGGCGATGCCAGGGGCAAAGCTGTCCATCTCGGTGACGACGAGAACGGGTGAGAACAGCCTTCACGCCAACGGCAGTGACGAGGTGGCGTTCCTGTTCACTGCGTTTCCCGGAGCGGGGGAGCGGCCCCTCGGCAAGAGCGCCAGCGGTGGTGAGCTCAGCAGGTTGATGCTTGCCCTGGAACTGAGCCTGGCGGATAAGATGGCGCGGCTCAAGGGAATGCGCTCGCATCTTGCTAAAGACAAGGACAAGGACGCAGCTGCCGCTCCCACCATTCAGAAGGATGCCGACAATCCCACCACCTTCGTCTTCGATGAGGTGGACGCCGGCGTCGGTGGCGAATCCGCGGTGGAACTGGGAAAGAGATTGGCTCGCCTCGCCACCAGCGCACAGGTAATTGTCGTAACCCATCTGGCACAGGTCGCCTCGTGGGCGGATGCCCAGTTCGTTGTGAGCAAGGCACCGACGGTGGAAGCGGGATCGGCTGGACGGGTGGAGACACGCGTCACACGCGTCGAGGGCGAGGCGCGGACCGCCGAGATCGCCCGAATGCTCTCCGGCTCCGAATCGGAAACCTCGCTGCTCCACGCGGAGGAGCTGCTCCGCAGCAGTGTCCTTCCCCGTGCCAATCAGCCAAGTTTCGCGCAGTTCCTGGACTCTGACGAAACAGAAAAAGAAGAAAAGAAGAAGGGTGCCAAGTAATGGTCGCGCGTCAACCACTGGGCTGTGTTTTTGACATGGATGGAACGCTCCTTGACTCCATGGGTGTGTGGACGCAGGTCGATATCGATTTCTTCGCCAAGCGCGGCATCGAGATGCCGGAGGATTATGGTCGCAAGGTTGTCGCCATGCCGTTCGAAAGAATCGCCGACTACACCGTGGAACGCTTCCATCTGCCCGAGAATCCTCAGCAGATCATGGATGAGTGGAACGACATGGCGCGGCACGCCTACACCACCACCGTTCAGGTGAAGCCGCACGCGGTGGAATATCTGCGATCCCTTCGTCACCACGGCATACCGATGGCGGTTGCCACCAGTCTGCCGCCAAGCCTGCGGGACCCCGCCCTCGATCACGCCGGAATTCACGAATACTTCGAGGTGCTGTGCTCGACTGACGAGGTTCCTCACGGGAAGGAAAGTGCGGACATCTACCTACTGGCGGCCGAAAGGCTCGGAGTGGAGCCACGCAATTGCGTTGTCTACGAGGACATACTCAGCGGAATTCTGTCCGCCAAAGGCGTGGGTATGGAGGCGTGGGCCATGTTCGACGAGTCGTCCCGAAAGGATTGGCGGCGTCTTCAGCAGGTGGCGGATGGCGCGATCACCGACTTTTCACAGGCGCCCCCGCTCTGGCTGAGGGAGAAAAGCGAGACGCGGTAACACGTTTGGTCGCCGTCCAGCATAGAATCTGAATCAATTCCGGTTCGTTGACGATCCGGATCCGCTAGGAGAAAGGTAACTCCCTATGACATCCGCAGGCATGGCTCAAACTTCTACCGATGTGTTCAACTCGCCCATCTCCGAGACGGATCCTGAGGTCGCGGAGATTCTCACCGCCGAACTCGAACGCCAGCAAAACGGTCTGGAAATGATCGCCTCTGAGAACTTCGTCCCGCGCGCGATCCTGCAGGCACAAGGGTCGGTGCTCACCAACAAGTACGCCGAGGGTTACCCGGGTCGCCGCTACTACGGTGGCTGCGAACAGGTGGATCGCATGGAAACCCTCGCCATCGAACGCGCGAAGAAGCTGTTCGGTGCCGAATACGCCAACGTACAGCCGCATTCAGGCGCTCAGGCAAACGCTGCCGTCTACGGCGCTTTGGTCAAGCCGGGTGACACCATTCTGGGGTTGGCCCTTGATCACGGCGGGCATTTGACCCACGGCATGAAAATCAACTTCTCCGGACGCTTCTACAACGCGGAATCCTATGGAGTGGATCCACAGACCTTCCGCGTCGAGCCTGAAATCATTCGTCAGAGGGCGCTGGAAACCCATCCGAAGCTCATCATCGGCGGCTGGAGCGCCTATCCCCGCATAGAGGATTTCAAGGCGATGAAAGAGATCGCCGACGAGGTCGGTGCGAAGTTCTGGGTCGATATGGCGCACTTCGCGGGTCTCGTCGCTGCCGGCCTCCACCCTTCACCCGTCCCTTATGCGGACGTGGTCTCCTCCACTGCGCACAAGACACTGGGAGGTCCGCGTTCCGGGTTCATCTTGGCGAAGGAAGAGTACAGGAAGAAACTCAACTCCTCCGTCTTCCCGGGGCAGCAGGGTGGCCCGCTCATGCACGTGATCGCAGGCAAGGCGGTGGCCTTCAAGATCGCCGGAACCCCTGAGTTCAAGGAACGCATGGAACGCACTCTCGAGGGTGCGCGCATCATTGCCGAGCGCCTTTCCGCCGACGACGTTGCGGCCAATGGCATCTCCGTCCTCACCGGGGGCACGGATGTGCATCTCGTCATGGTTGATCTGCGCAACTCCGACTTGGACGGCCAGCAGGGAGAAGACCTCCTCGCTCAGGTGGGCATCACCGTCAATCGCAACACCGTCCCCTTCGATCCGCGTCCTGCCTCAGTATCCTCTGGCCTGCGCATTGGCACCGCCGCGCTGGCAACTCGCGGTTTCGGCAGCAAGGAATACGAAGAGGTTGCGGATGTGATTGGCACGGCGTTGGCAGCCGGTACCGGTGCGGATGTGGAGTCTTTGAAGGCCCGCGTGAATAAGCTTGCGGAGGATTTCCCACTCTATCCTGGTCTCGATCAGGTGGACTAGTCTCAGATCCGCTCGTTTTTTTGGTTTTTGGGAGGTGCTTTTGCTGCTATAGCCTGCAGTGAAAGCACCTCCGGTCGGTCTCTGGTTGGTATGGTTGGACTCATGAAGCACGAGGGTGGAACGGGAGTGTCCGCCCGAAGGTGACGGTTGGATGGAGGAATGCGATGACTGCTGAGAATGCAGGGTTGGTGAACGGCATGAGTCTCGCCGAGGCGCTTGACGCCGTTGCGCGGATGTCGCGTGCAGCACGGCGCTATCAGTCTGTTCTTGCGCGGATGCATTCGGAGAAGAAAAACGAGCTTCTTCGTGCGATTGCGCAAGCTCTGGTCGCACAGTCGGAAACCATTGCGTCTGCCAACGACAGGGACATGAAGGCCGCGCAGGCCGAGGGCATGACTCCTGGGCTTCTGGACCGTCTGAGCTTCACTCCGCAGCGCATCCAGTCGACGGCTCAGGGAGTTCTCGACGTCGCGGAGTTGCCCGATCCTGTCGGTGAAGTTGTGCGTGGCCACACTATGCCCAACGGCATGCGTCTCACCCAAACTCGCGTTCCCATGGGCGTCGTCGGCATGATCTATGAGGCACGTCCGAATGTCACAGTTGACGTTGCGGCGCTCGCTCTGAAATCGGGGAATGCCGTCATTCTGCGTGGTGGGCATGCGGCCGAGCACACCAATGCCGCCACCATCGAGGTCATCGGTGGTGTGCTGAAAGAGTTCGGTCTTGACTCAAGTCTGGTGCAGACCGTTGATCCGATGGGGCGTGTGGGGGCGACGGCCATGATGCAGGCGCGTGGTTCCATCGATGTTCTCGTTCCCCGTGGGGGTGCTGGGCTCATCAAGACGGTCGTGGAGAATTCCAAGGTGCCGGTCATTGAGACAGGCTCGGGAAACTGCCATATTTACGTCGATAAGACGGCCGATCTTGACGCAGCGATTCCGATCATTGTCAACTCCAAAACACAGCGCGTGGGCGTGTGTAACGCCGCGGAAAAGCTGTTGGTGCATCGCGATGTCGCCGAGGAGTTTCTGCCCTGCATCTTCGATGCGTTACAGAAGAAGGGTGTGGTTATCAAGGCGGATCAGATGGCGCTTGATATCGCGCGTAACGCCGAGATCAACGGGTTGGATATTTCACTGGCGGATGCGGAGGACTGGGATACGGAATATTTGGCGCTCAAGATGGGTGTGAAGGTCGTCGATTCCCTTGACGAGGCCATCGACCACATCAATGAATTCAGCACGGGGCACACGGAAGCGATTCTGTCGCAGGATTATTCCGCCATCGAAGAGTTCACCTCGCGCATCGACTCCGCGGTGGTCATGGTCAACGCCTCCACTCGTTTCACCGACGGCAGCATGTTCGGATTGGGTGCTGAGCTCGGCATCTCCACGCAGAAACTCCATGCTCGTGGTCCCATGGGTCTTGAGGAACTCACCACCACCAAATGGATTGCTTACGGAAACGGTCAGGTGCGTGCATGAACGCTGAGGCAAAAAATAAAAGCACTGCGAAGAGCAGTGACAAAGAAAATGGGCAGCTTGCCCAAGACTCGGAGCTACTGAAGGATCCTTACCGTGGTGCTGCGCCCGTTTCCCAACCGCGGCGTGATGATACAGGGGAGTGGCTGCGCATCGCTTCTGAGCGTCTGAGTCAGGCGCGTTATGTTTTTCTCATTCAGATCGAGGATGGTATTCCGAGCGCCTCGCAGCGTGCCGCGCTCGAGTATTCCGACGCAGTACTCATGGGGTGGCCTGAGTCCGACGATCCACAGCTGCGCACCTTGACCGAGGCGCAGATTTCCGAAGTGGGAGTCAAGGCCGACTGCGTGGAGAAGTACATTCGTCAGTTCCGTGCGGCCGAGCGCGATGATGATTCCGACGGCATGGCCGAATCTCTGATTCGTGTCACGGAGAATGTTGCGCAGGTTCGCAAACAGTACCAGCCCGACTTTCTTCTCCCCACCTTCGCGGAGATCCGCCGTGTGGTGGAGGATGAGTGGAATGAGGATATGAGTAAGATCGCGGCTCCGGATCTCAAGGGTGCCCGGCTTCGTTCGGGCTTCCAAGTCGAGGGTGTCTCGAGGCGTCCTCATAATGCTGACTGATCCGTTTTTGGATCCGATGTACGAACAGATGCAGATTTGAGCGATGACATTCGAAAAGGTCTTCTCACGATGCGTGAAATGAGCGAAGTGGCTGCTGTGGAAACGGTTGAGGCGGAACTGGGTGCCGAGAAGCGCAGGCATGCTTCTTTTACGGCCCGGCGCACATCGCGGGTGGAGAATCCGCACGCACTGTCGACCCGGCGGTCCGAACGGGGCAATGTGCATTCCACGCTTCGCATCGGCATCATGGGCGGCACGTTCGACCCGATTCACAACGGGCACTTGGTCGCGGCCTCGGAGGTCGCGTGGGTGTACGACCTCGATGAGGTCATCTTCGTTCCAACGGGCCGTCCCGTCTTCAAGATGGACAAGAAGGTCACGAATGCCGAAGACCGCTATCTCATGACAGTGATCGCGACATCGTCGAATCCTCGTTTCACGGTCTCCCGCGTCGACATCGATCGTCCGGGCGTCACCTACACCATCGATACCCTACGCGATTTGCGCGAGGAATACGGCAGTGATGCAGAGCTTTTTTTCATCACCGGTGCCGACGCCGTGGCCGAGATTCTTAAATGGAAAGATGCCGACGAAATGTGGGATCTGGCGCATTTCGTGGCCGTCACGCGTCCTGGCTATCCCGTGGACGTGAGTTACTTGCCCACTGACAAGGTGGATGTTTTGGAGATTCCGGCGCTGGCAATCTCATCGACGGATGTGCGTCGCCGGGCCTCACGTGGAGAACCGGTGTGGTATTTGGTGCCGGACGGAGTGGTCCAGTACATCGGAAAACACGGATTGTACGTGTAACTCCCTTCTGTTTTGCCCCGAACGTGGCGTTTTATGTGGAATCAGTCGGCTCGGGAAAGGGGTCGTGGCGCTCTCCGGTGCTGAAAGTGTGCGTGTCGACCGCAGGCTTGGGTGTCGGGTTTCATCGCTAGTATGTTTATGTTTGGTCCGAGACTCATGGCTACATACGTTGGGAGAACCTAGGGTGAGCGTAATTCTCGAAGGTACACCAGATAAAAACCTAATTCTTGTGACGGGCAGAGCGCACCCCAAGCTCGCTCAGCACGTTGCAGAGCAATTGGGTATTGATGTTCTGGAGACCACTGCATACGACTTTGCGAACGGCGAGATTTACGTCCGTTACACCGAGTCCGTTCGTGGCGCGGATGTGTTTGTGCTTCAGTCTCATACACAGCCCATCAATAAGTGGATCATGGAACAGCTCATCATGATTGATGCGCTGAAGCGTGCGTCGGCACGATCCATCACTGCCGTCGTTCCCTTCCTCGGTTATTCCCGTCAGGATAAGAAGCATCGCGGCCGTGAGCCTATCTCCTGCCGTTTGATGTTCGACCTGTTTGAGGCGGCGGGCGCAGACCGTATCATGTCGGTCGATCTCCATGCGGCACAGTCCCAGGGCTTCTTCGATGGCCCGGTGGACCATCTTCAGGCGATGCCGGTTCTCGTTGACTACGTGCGTGATCGCATGGGTACCGAGAACATTGCTGTCGTCTCTCCTGATGCAGGCCGTATCCGCGTGGCCGAGCAGTGGGCTGCTCGCCTCGGCGGCGGTCCTCTTGCCTTCGTGCACAAGACTCGTGACATCACCCGTCCGAACCACGCGGTTGCGAATCGCGTCGTCGGCGACGTCGACGGCAAGGATTGCGTGCTGGTCGATGACCTCATTGATACCGGCGGCACCATTGCCGAAGCATGCAAGGTGCTGCAGGCTGCAGGAGCGAAGTCGGTCACTGTGGTGGCAACTCACGGTGTACTCTCCGGTCCGGCGGTCGACCGCCTGAAGAACTGCGGTGCCCGTGAGGTCATTCTCACTGACACTGTTCCGATTCCTCCCGAAAAGCGCTGGGATGGTCTGACCGTTCTTTCCATCGCTCCTTTGCTTGCCTCCGCAATGAAGGCAGTGTTCACCGATGGTTCGGTGGCAGAGATCTTTGATCACTATCCAAGTCACCACGGCGAGGATTTCCTCTTCGCCTAACAATGCCTGGTCGCGCATGACACGACACGGCGGTATGCCAGCTTGACCCGATCCGGTGAAAGCTGGCATAATCGTCAGGTTGGTCAACGGCCATATTCCCCCATGGTGTAATGGCAGCACACGGGTCTTTGGAACCCTTAGTCTTGGTTCGAATCCAGGTGGGGGAACGGATTTATCTGTTCTCGCGTCATCATATGTTGACTGCTTTCTTATGTTTTTTGTTTCTCACTTTCTGCGATTCGTTTTTATGCAAAACGTTTTTTGCGAAACGACTTCCCGCTTTGACGCTGAACGAGTGGTTCCGTGGCGAGTAATGTGGAAGGAGTCCTCATATGGTTGCTGTAAAACTCTTTTTTAGGAGTCGCTGGTATAACGTCGTTTTTGCACTCCTGCTCTTTGGAGTGATATGGGACTGCATGGGTATGGCGTTTCGAGGTCAAAGCCCAGCCAGATTGTTCTGCCACTTGCTCATTCTCTTAGTGGTTGTTTGTGCGCGAATCACAGACTTGGTTGTTGCGTATATCCGTAGGAAAAGGCATTGAAATAAAAACGACTGGATACTGTCTTCTTTCTTTCGACCACATGAGTCCGGTGCAAAAGTTTCTCCACAGTTTCAGCCATCATTGTCATTCTTTTATGGCGATAGCCGATTTTTCGCCAGCCAATCGAGCCATTGTGTGAGAATGATTGATGGTTGAAACGATGGAGGAAAATGAATGGCAACTAAAGAGATCGAGACATGGCTCACCGACATGGATGGTGTGCTGGTCCATGAGAATACCGCATTACTCGGTGCCGCTGAATTTATCGAGGAACTTCGTCAGAATGATCGGCGCTTCCTCGTTCTTACCAATAACCCGATCTTCACTCCACGTGATTTGTCGGCTCGCCTCAAGCGGTCTGGCATCGATGTCCCAGAGGAATTCATCTGGACGTCTGCACTGGCCACCGCAGAATTCGTGTCGCAGCAGATTCCTGGCGGCAGCGCCTACGTCATCGGCGAGGCGGGACTCACCACGGCCCTTCATGAGGCGGGCTACATTCTTTCCGACAACAAGCCGGACTACGTGATTCTGGGTGAGACGCGCACTTACTCCTTCGAGGCATTGACGACCGCGATTCGTCTGATCATGGGTGGCTCGCGCTTCATTTGCACCAATCCGGATGCGACGGGCCCCAGTGAAAACGGCATTCTCCCGGCGGCGGGTTCGGTGGCGGCTCTCATCACCAAGGCGACAGGCCACGAGCCCTACTTCATTGGAAAGCCGAATCCGGTGATGTTCCGCACCGCTCTAAACCGCGTGGGCGGACACTCGGAGACCACTGCCATGATCGGTGATCGTATGGATACCGACGTGATCGCAGGAGTTGAAGCCGGTCTGAACACCTTCCTAGTACTCAGCGGCATCACGGAAAAGAGCGAAGTGGAGAACTATCCCTTCAGGCCCAACAAGGTGGTCTCCTCCATCAAGGACCTCATTGACGTTGCGAAGACAGGGCGAATCGAGATTTGAGAATGACGGTAGCTGCAGCAATCGTCCTCGCTGCGGGCGAGGGCACTCGTATGAAGTCGTCGGTGCCGAAGGTCCTGCACACTCTGGGTGGTAAAACCCTTCTGCATCGCGTGCTGGATTCGGTGGAAGGGCTTAATCCCGGCTGCCTCGCGGTGGTCGTTCATTTCGAACGCAACCGCGTCGCCCAGGCCGTGGAACAGTACAGTCCGAACGCCGTCATCGTCGATCAGGATGAGATCCCGGGAACGGGGCGTGCGGTTCAGTGCGCTCTCGCACAGATCGGCGATCGTCTGAAGTCCTCCACCGGACCTGTGGTGGTGACGGCTTCCGACATGCCGCTGCTCGACACCGAGACCCTCACGAGCCTCATCGAGGAGCATCAGCGTTCCGGCAACGCAGCGACGGTTCTTACCACCACGCTCGACAACCCCTTCGGATACGGACGCATCATTCGTGATGAGCAGGGGCACGTGCAGCGCATCGTGGAGCAGAAGGACGCCAATACCGCCGAGCAGGAGGTTAAAGAGGTCAATACCTCCGTCTACGTCTTCGAGCCCGCCGTGCTGATGAAGGCTACTGCTGGTCTCGATGCTGACAACGCCCAGCAGGAGTTCTATCTCACTGATGCACTTGAGATGGCACACGAGTTCGGTTTCGTCGGCGCTTATGCCGCTCCTGATTCGCTTCTCGTTGAGGGTGTGAACGACCGCGTGCAGTTGGCACACCTCGCCAAGTCCCACAACAGGCGTGTGTGTGAAGCGTGGATGCGCGAGGGCGTCACGATTCTCGACCCCGAGACCACGTGGATCGAGGACGACGTTCGTCTGAGCCGTGACGTTGAGGTTCTCCCCGGTAGCTTTCTGCAGGGAAAGACAGTGGTGGAAGAGGGTGCCGTCGTCGGCCCATATACCACGCTCATCGACGCCCAGATCGATGAAGGGGCTCATGTCGAACGCTCACGCGTTCAGGAATCCCACATCGGTTCCCGTGCGAACATCGGCCCGTGGACGTATCTGCGACCCGGCAACGTTCTGGCGGAGGACACCAAGGCAGGTGCGTTTGTCGAAATGAAGAAGGCGCACATCGACCATGGAACGAAGGTTCCGCATCTGAGCTACGTCGGCGATGCGCATATCGCCGAGAATTCCAACATCGGCGGTGGCACCATCACCGCCAACTACGACGGCGTGCACAAGAACCACACCGAAATCGGTGCAGGAGTTCACGTGGGCGCGGGCAACATGTTCGTCGCTCCCGTCACGGTCGGTTCGGGAGTCACCACCGGCGCGGGCTCGGTCATTCGCCACGACGTGGAGGATAACTCCATGGTCTATTCCGAGAACTCCCAGCATGAAGTAGAAAATTGGACACCACATACCGCAGACGACGCCCCTCAGGGCACTGCGGATTCACAGAGAAAGTAGGCATGGTGGCAGCCACACCAGAATCAATCCGCGATCTGAAGATCGCAGCACAGGCAGCGAACGAGGAGAAGGCGCGGGACATCGTTGCCATCGATGTCTCCGAACCTCTTGCCATCACCGATGCTTTTCTTCTCGCAACGGGTACGAATCCTCGCCAGGTCATTGCGATCAGCGAAGAGATTGAGAAGCAACTTTACTTGCAGTCACAGGTGAAGCCGCGCATGAGGGAAGGTCTCGAGGAAGCACAATGGGTCTTGCTCGACTACGGCGATTACGTGATCCACGTGATGGACGAAAAGGCCAGGGACTTCTACGGTCTTGAGCGTCTGTGGGCGGATTGCCCCACCATCGAGCTCGACTTGGAACACGTTGAGGGTGAAGAGGGCGGCGCGGATGACCTCACCAGCGCTACCGGCGATAGCAAAGATGAAAAGAAGGAAACAGTAGGGGAGTGACAATGGCGGAGCAGGACACGGTTTTCCGTACGACCGCTGATCACATCGCGCATTCGGTGGTGCTCGTGCGGCATGGACGCACCGCCTACAATGCTGCGGGTCGTATTCAGGGACATGTCGACATCCCTCTCGACGATCAGGGGCTGTGGCAGGTTCAGCAAAGCGGTGCCGAACTGCGTTCGCTCTATACGGAACACGGGCTCCAGGCCGCACAGCATCAGCTGGTGGTGGCCTCCGATCTCAACCGTGCAGCCACCACCGCCCATGCCTTTGCAGATGAAGCGCATCTGGAGGTCCATCTCGATCCACGGTTCCGCGAACGCAATTTCGGAGAGTGGGAGGGGTGGAAAGTCACTGACCTCGCCAAGAAATGGCCGGAGGACTGTGCGTCGTGGATGCAGGGTGCCGGAGGAGAGCTCAAGCACGGTGCCGAGACCAAGCACCATGTCGGCTGGCGCGGTCAACAGGCCCTGACCGAGTGGGCGACGCAGGTCACCACCGACACTGATTTGTTCGTGTTCTCTCACGGCGCATGGATTTCTCAGACTCTTCAGGCAGTATTGGGTCTGAGTGGCGAACATGACGATTTCATGAGCATGGTATCGCCCAGAAATGCCTTTTGGTCTCGGCTTGTTCCGTTGGTGCGCGATGACGGAACCATTCGCTGGAGACTCATCGAATTCAACCATGGACCGGTAATCGCGCAGGAACTTGATTGGGATAGCGAGCGGCGATGAAGAATTTTTTCCGCAACATTTCGTGGGTGCAGATTCTGGCGGCGGCGCTTGCCTCCGTCACTGTGTTCTTTTTCTCTGCGAAGATTGGTCTTGCGGGATCCATCATCGGCGTAGCGGTGGCGTCTATCATCTCCACGCTGTCATCTCAGATTTATCAGAACGTTTTGAAGGTATCGTCGAAAAAAATCAAGGAAGTGCATTCCGGTTCTTCTTCGGAAGGTGCAGAGGATTCGGACACGCAGACTATTCCACGGAGAGCGAGCAGTGCGGGTCCGACCCTTGCTCCGGCCATCGCTCCCGAATCAGTGTCCGCTGCCGGTAAGGCGGGAGAATCCGGAGAGACCTCCGTCATGCCCGCAGTGGTCACCACGGGTGCAGTCTCCGCTGATTCCACGCTGACGTTGCCGCCTGTCTCCGCCTCCGGCGAGGACGGTCTTGCCGACGGTTCGGCCGTGCATCCGCAAGCCGTTACCGCCGCCGTCGACACGACGGTGATGGGCTCGCTGGACGATGACTCTTCGACCGTTGCATCGTCGCAGTCCAAAACTGATGAGAAGAATGCGGGTACGCGCACGGTTTCGAGTGGCGGATCGGGTCAGGCCGCTCCTTCTTCGATTGCGAAAAAAGCTGCCGCAAAAACCTCTCGTGCGCCCCTTCAGAAGAAGAACCGCAAAAAGGTCATCATCGTTTCCGTGGTCTCCGGGCTGCTGGCAGTTGGTCTGAGCGTCGGTCTCATTCTTCTGTTCACCAATGGGCAGGGAACTGACACGATCGTGCGTGACGCAGTGAACCAGTCTCAGACGCCGAGTGAGGAACGGGCTCCTGAGAAGAAGCCGGATACGGACCATTCAGATGGCACCGATACTGGCACTGGCTCAGATGAGGGAGATTCCGGGTCGGGCACTTCCGGAGACTCCAGTACGGACAACAGTGGTTCGGGTTCCGATTCGACCACTGATTCAGGTTCGGGCTCCAGCTCCGATTCGACCGGCACCGGCAATTCGGGAACTTCCAACAACTCGAACGGTTCCACTGATTCAGGCTCGGGTTCGGACTCGGGTTCCGGCTCGACCGGCACGGGTGGTTCGGATTCATCGAACGGTTCCAGCACGAATAATTCGGAGTCGGGCAGTGGTTCGGGGTCCGATTCCGGCACGGATTCCGATTCAGATTCCGATTCGGACTCGTCAACGGGATCGAGTTCCTCTGGCTCGGGTTCATCGAGTTCGGGAACATCGTCAAAGTCAACGTCAGGCAGTTCCTCCTCACCTTCGGCGAGTGGGAGTGGCTCGTCCGCAACTAGAGCTTCCGGTTCTTCCAGCACCACCGGGAAATGACGATGATCCAGCCGGTGCCGGAAGTTTTTGGCATCGGAGGTTTCGAAATCCACGTTTTTCTCGAGCGTGTTGTCGACTTGCGATTAATTCGTAAGATGGTGTAACCTGTCTAAGGCTTCCGGAGCTACGGTTCCGGTAACGATAAGTGAAACTCGGGGCTATGGCGCAGCTGGTAGCGCATCTCCATGGCATGGAGGGGGTCGGGGGTTCGAATCCCCCTAGCTCCACGGGTACCGCCTGTCTGGTCGTATCTCAACGACCTCGGGACGGTAGAATGAAAGAGTCACAAAATCACCTTTCCAGGAATTCGTCGTGTGCGCAAGCGTGTTGTGAAACCCTGGGAGTGAGACTCAAGCCGACACGCAAGGCAGGTGATAACGATGATGAGAACATTTAATACCGTTGACGGTCAGATCGAGGAGATTAAAAAGGCCGTTCCCGGTTCGTGGATAACCTTGACAGATCCTTCAGACGCTGAGCTGGCCAAGGTTTCGGATCAATTCGCCATCGACCTCGCCGACTTACGTGCCTCTTTGGATGATGAAGAACGCTCCCGTGTGGATGTTGAAGATTCTTACACCATGATCGTCGTGGACATTCCGACGGTGGAAAACCGTGGTGGAAGGGACTGGTACGAGACGATTCCGTTGTCGATCATCATCACCGACAACCTCATCATCACCGTCTGTTCCGTGGAGACTCCTGTGCTTCAGCCCTTCATCGACGGAAAGATCAGGAATTTCAATACCTTCATGCGCTCGCGCTTCATTCTCCAGATTCTGTACCGCAACGCACAGCAGTACCTGCGTTATCTGCGTATCGTCGACCGTGAATCCGATAAGTTGGAATTGCGCCTCTACCATGCCATGCAGAACAAAGAGATCATCATGCTCATGGAGTTGAGCAAGACCTTGGTCTACTTTGCCACCTCGTTGAAATCCAACGAAATCGTGCTGGAGAAGCTCACCAGTCTGGAGCGCATCAAGCAGTATCCGGACGATGAGGATCTGCTCGGAGACGTTATCGTCGAAAACAAGCAGGCCATCGAGATGGCCAGCATCTATTCTGGGGTTCTGCAAGGAATGATGGATGCTTTCGGTTCCATCGTCTCGAACAACCTGAACAATGTGATGCGCATTTTCACCATCATTTCCATCGTCATTTCCATTCCCACGCTGATTTTCTCGGCGTATGGAATGAACCTTTCCAATGGAACGCTCTTCTTTGAGGGCAACATTGGAGGCTTTGTCATCATCTGCGTGATCTCGTTGGCGATTGCCCTCATTGCGGCACTCGTCTTGACAAAGTCACGACTCTTCCGATAAAAGTGAGAGATCAGTATCGATTTCTCGAACTGTCAGTAAAATTTACAAAATACATGGCAGTGGTACCGGTTCGTAACATGTGGTAGTTATCCTTTGTGGACTACCGCTTGAGGCTAGGTGGCCTCTTCACGGATCGATTTATGTGAAAGGTGGTTATATCAATGACCTCAGCGACCCAGACTTCTGTCTCCACGAAGCCGGCATCTGATTCTGACGTACTTGTTGAACTCGATCATGTCGAAAAATACTATGGCGAACTCCACGTTCTGAAGGATATCAACCTGAAGGTCAACAAGGGTGAGGTTCTCGTCATCATCGGCCCTTCTGGTTCCGGCAAGTCGACGCTGTGCCGCACCATCAACCGCCTTGAGCTCATCAACTCCGGTGACATTCGTATTGACGGAAAGCCGCTCCCGCAAGAGGGCAAGGAACTCACCAAGCTGCGCGCGAAGGTCGGCATGGTGTTCCAGAGCTTCAATCTTTTTGCGCACAAGACCATTCTCGACAACGTCACCCTCGCTCCACGCAAGGTGCTCGGCATGAGCAAGGCGGATGCGGAGAAAGAGGCAATGGAACTTCTGGCACGCGTGGGTGTCGACTCTCAGGCGAACAAGCTGCCGGCTCAGCTCTCCGGTGGTCAGCAGCAGCGTGTGGCCATCGCCCGTTCGTTGGCGATGCACCCCAAGGTGATGCTTTTCGATGAGCCGACGTCCGCACTTGATCCCGAGATGATCAACGAGGTGCTTGACGTCATGGTGGATCTGGCGAAGGAAGGCATGACCATGATCGTGGTGACCCACGAGATGGGCTTCGCTCGTCAGGCTGCCGACCGCGTTGTCTTCATGGCAGATGGTGAGATTCTCGAGCAGGGGACTCCCACCGAGTTCTTCGATAACACGAAGACGGATCGCGCGAAGGACTTCCTCAGCAAGATCCTCACGCACTGAGGAGTTTGCTGTCACCTGGCTGACTAGTTTCTCGGGCCTGCCGCTCTGTTCGCCCTGCTTTGGAAGAGGGCGCATGTGGAGAGAACTTAACGGAACAGACAGTTGCTCACTGTGGTGGGGAAAGGTCTCTGAGGAACAGTCAGATACCCGTATCGGAACGGAATGCCCTTGGTAGGGCACTGGAGGAGTGAATATGAACCGATTGGCGAAAAGAATCGTTGCCGCTGCCGCCGCAGTGGTGTCGTTGGTGGCGATGACCGGGTGCGGTAGTTCCTCGGAAGAGACATCGGGACCGAAGATCACCATCGGTATCAAGTTCGATCAGCCGGGCGTGGGATACAAGCAGGGCAACGAATACACGGGATTTGACGTCGACGTCGCCCGCTACGTCGCCAAGAAGCTTGGCTATTCGGAGAAGCAGATCATCTGGAAGGAAGCACCCTCCGCACAGCGCGAGGCGCTGCTGCAAAACGGTGATGTCGACTTCATCGCCGCCTCCTATTCCATTACGGAGGATCGTAAGAAGGTCGTTGATTTCGCCGGTCCTTACTTCTATGCAGGCCAGGATCTGTTGGTGCGTTCGGACGATACCTCCATCAAAAGCGCAAAGGACTTGAACGGCAAGAACCTCTGCACCGTGAGTGGTTCGACGTCGGCTCAGGTCGTCAAGGACAACTTTGCGAAGTCGGTGCAGATCATGGAGCTCTCCGGGTATGCGGAGTGCGTGACGGCATTGATCTCCGGAACCGTAGACGCCGTGACTACCGACGACATCATTCTTGCGGGTCTGGCGTCCGCGAAGGGTGGCGGCGTTCTCAAGGTCCTCGGACAGCCGTTCACCAAGGAAACGTATGGAATCGGCGTGAAGAAGGGCAGCACGCAGCTGATCAAGCAGATCAACGATGCGCTCGCTGAGATGGTCAGTGACGGCTCCTGGCAGAAGGCGCTGGACGCCGAAACGTCGGGAACCGACTACTCACCGAACAAGGAATGGAACCCGCCGACCAAGTTCGACGCCGAGGATTCGGACGAGACAGTGAGAACGGACACGGCTTCCGCGAAGTGACGCGAAGCTGTAGTAGTAGAAGTGTGACGAGGAAAGTGAGATGGGGCTATGCAAGCTATGCTGACGTTGCTCTCCCAATATGACGTCCTGGGTGCCTTTTGGGTCAACATCCAGCTGACGTTGTGGAGCGCTTTGTTCTCTCTGATTCTGGGAGTGGTGCTGGTAATGATGAGGATCTCGCCGATCCCATCGCTGCGAGCCTTCGCTTCCGGCTTCGTGGAGTTCTTCAAGAACATGCCTCTGACCATCATCATGGTCTTCATGCTGCTGGGTGCCTTCGTGCAGTTGCGCTTCCAGTTCTCCAGCACGTTCTCCTCGAACTTCTATTGGCTCGCCATCACTGGCTTGTCTCTTTACACTTCCGTGTTCGTGTGCGAATCTCTGCGATCCGGCATCAACACCGTTCCACTGGGACAGGCGGAGGCGGCCCGAAGCCTCGGACTGGGATTCTTCCAGACCGCCGGTCTCATCGTTCTTCCGCAGGCCTTCCGTGGTTCCGTGGCCCCCTTGGGCAACACGCTCATCGCTTTGCTGAAGAACTCGACGGTCGCCGCAGCCTGTTCCGTGGCGACGGAGACCTCCACCCTCATGAAGACGATGATCGAGTACAACGCATCGTCGATTGTGGCGGTCTTCATGATTTTCGCAATTGGTTATGTCATCCTCATCATCCCCATCGGCCTGCTCACTACATGGCTGTCCAACACACTTGCGGTCAGGAGGTAAGCAATGACGAGTACATCAGCGATTGAAGCAAACGCAGATCCCTCCTCTCTGGCCGGGGTGCACAAGCATCGCTTCCGCCATCCGAAGGCCGTGGAGCAAAACATTCTCTTCGACGAACCAGGTCCTCGCGCACGGCGTCGCATTGCGCTGTTCAATGTGGTCGGCGTCGTTGTCGTCCTTGCGTTTTTCGCGTGGATTCTCTATCGTTTCGCCAACCCTCCGATGGGGGAGAACCAGCTGAGCTGGGAGCTGTGGAAACCCGCTTTGAGTGCGGACGCCTGGGTCTACTTCTACTTGCCGGGTCTGCTGGCAACGCTCGAGGCCTCTGTCCTGGCAATTGTCGGATCACTGGTCTTTGGCGTGCTTTTCGGCATCGGTCGTCTCCTTCCGGTGAAGATCATTCGCTGGATCTCTTCCATCGTGGTGGAATTCTGCCGTGCGGTCCCCGTTCTGCTCTTCATGATCTTCTTCTGGCGTCTTCTCGCAGGATTGGGATTCAACAATGGGGCGGCATTCTGGGCCGTCGTCATCTCCTTGGTGTTGTACAACGGGTCGGTTGTTGCAGAATTGGTCCGTTCAGGCGTCGGCAACCTTCCGCTTGGACAGCGCGAGGCCGCCATCGCTCTGGGCATGAGCCCGTTGCGCTCCCTCATCTCCGTTGAGGTTCCACAGGCCCTGATCGCCATGCTTCCTGCGATGATCACCCAGCTGGTCGTGGTCCTGAAGGATACCGCGCTCGGTTCCATCATCACCTACACCGATCTGCTGCAGGAGTCCCGGCGCTTGGGCTCGGCACACTTCAACGCCCTGCAGACGCTCTGCGTCGCTGCGGTGATCTACTTCATCATCTGCTTTGTGCTCTCGCTCGTCTCGGAGAAGCTTCCCCAGCATCTGCAGCACCGCACCGTTGGTGTGGTCCGCGAACCGGTGCAGGCACCCATCGCAATTCTCGATCCTTCCAACGTTCTGGCACAGGAGCGCGCCAGTGAGCGTGAGTTGCCTCAGGGCGGCGCCGAGCCGTTGTACCCGGATCACTATCATGGTTCCAATGCCGTGGTGACCGACGCTTGGCGGTACAGCCACATGGAGCATGGGCACGATCTGCAGCACCCGGACGAGCACTTCAAGACCACGTTCCCGGAGAGCGTCTATCGCAAACGTTCCTCTGGAGGCCCGAGCATTGCCGGTGAGATTTCCGATGAGGAATTCGAGGCCAAGGTGCGCCAGCTACGCCAGACCCATGGCGGCGGCGAGGACTCGGATTCGGGGTCGACGGACAGCGGTTCGGAGACTGGTTTCGAGCCTGGTTCCGACAGCGGTTCAGAGACTGGCTCGGATTCCTCATCGCCCAATGGATCTTCGAAATAATCTGAGAATAAAAAACTGAGTAAAAAGGCTCATTCTCGCCTGTTGAACGATGCTGGAGAGTGTCCGCGCCGATGGCGATAATGAAACGCAGTGTTCGATAGAACGCCTTGGCGGTTTTCCGCCGGGCGTTCTTCCGTGTTATTCCCCTTTTGGGGTCTGAAAATAGCGAAGGAGTGTCATGTCGCAAGCTAAGGCCGTTGCAGATTCACACGATCAGCCCGCTTTCCGCTACAATGCCGCGACAGCTCAGAAAATTGAGCTCAAGTGGCAGAAACGCTGGGATGAGGAAGGAACTTTCTGGGCGGCGAACGTCGACGGTGACTTGACCGACGGCAAACAGGAGCACGCCGGGTCGAAAACTCCCTACTTCGTTATCGATATGTTCCCTTATCCCTCCGGCAAGGGACTGCACGTGGGCCATCCTCTGGGCTACATTGCCACGGATGTGGTGAGCCGCTATCACCGCATGAAGGGCGAGAACGTCATGCACGCCCTTGGCTTCGACGCCTTCGGTCTGCCTGCTGAACAATTCGCCGTTCAGACCGGTCAGCATCCACGCGTCACCACAGAGCAGAACATCGCCAATATGCGCCGTCAGCTGCATCGCATGGGTCTGAGCTTCGACGACCGCCGTTCGTTCGCCACCATCGATCCCGAATACATGCGGTGGACGCAGTGGATCTTCTCCAAGATCTACGACGCCTGGTACGACCCAGAGTATCAGCGTGCCGATGGAGGAGTGGGCTCTGCACGTCCCATCAGCGAACTCATCACCAAGTTCAAGTCCGGCAAGATGGACATTCCCGGTCATCAGGAAGGCACCTGGGATTCCATGAGCGCCGCCGAACAGGCCGACGTCCTCAACGAGTACCGCCTTGCCTACATCTCCAAGTCTCCGGTGAACTGGGCTCCCGGTCTCGGCACCGTCCTCGCCAACGAGGAGGTCACCGCCGAAGGCCGCTCGGAACGTGGCAACTTCCCGGTGTTCCAGAAGGAACTGAAGCAGTGGTCCATGCGCATCACCGCGTACGGCCATCGTCTCATCGAGGATCTCGACACCATCGATTGGCCCGACAAGGTCAAGATGATGCAGAAGAACTGGATCGGCGAATCGCACGGCGCCTCAGTGGACTTCGAAGTCAAGACCACTGACGGCATCAAGGACATGGAGGTGTACACCACCCGTCCCGACACACTGTTCGGTGCCACCTTCTCCGTGGTTTCTCCCGAGCACGATCTCCTTGCCTATGTTCCGGCACAGTGGGAAGCGGGAATTCCGGAGTCCTGGAAGGGCGGTTTTGAGACGCCTCGCGACGCCGTCAAGGAATACCGTCGCATTGCAGAATCCAAGACCGCGAAGGATCGCGTTGCCGATAACGGCGAGAAGACGGGTATTTTCACCGGTCTCTACGCCACCAACCCCATCACCGGTGCACAACTGCCGATCTTCACTGCGGACTACGTGCTGATGGATTACGGAACCGGTGCCATCATGGCCGTTCCTGGGGGAGACCAGCGCGACTACGATTTCGCCACGAAGTACGGTCTGCCAGTCATCTATACCGTCAAGCCGCTGCCGGATTCCGGGGATGACCTGAGCAACTACGAGGGCTCCGCACCCTTCGTTTCGCACGACGGTATCGTGATCAATTCCTCCGTCGACTCCACTCATGTCGGTGGTGTGGCGCTCGACATCAACGGCCAGCGTGTGGACGACGCCGTGCAGACGGTCATCGCATGGCTTGAGGAACAGCACATCGGCAAGGGCACCGTTTCCTACCGTCTGCGCGATTGGCTCTTCTCCCGCCAGCGTTACTGGGGAGAGCCGTTCCCCATCGTCTATGACGACAATGACGTGCCGTATCTGCTGCCGGACTCCATGCTGCCGGTCAATCTGCCGGAAGTGCCGGACTACAGCCCGAGGACCTTCGATCCCGAGGACTCCGAATCGAGCCCCGAGGCTCCTCTCAGCCGCAACGACGACTGGGTCTACGTGACACTGGATCTGGGAGATGGCCCCAGGCGCTACCACCGTGACACCAACACCATGCCGAACTGGGCGGGTTCCTGCTGGTATTACATGCGTTACATTGACCCCAAGAACTCCAAGAACCTCGTTGATCCCGCCGAATACGACTACTGGCTTGGCCCCGACCACAACAAGACCGCGGGCAAATCCGGTGGCGTGGACCTCTACGTCGGCGGTGTGGAGCACGCTGTGCTGCACCTGCTCTATGCGCGCTTCTGGCACAAGGTCCTCTACGATCTGGGATACGTCAGCTCCTCCGAGCCTTTCCACAAGCTGTTCAATCAGGGCTACATTCAGGCCTATGCTTACACCGACGAGCGCGGCCAGTACGTGCCCGCCGCCGAGGTGGAAGAGGTTCCCGGTTCCGGAGAGAACGGCAAGGAACCCGAGTTCACCTGGCACGGTAAGCCCGCTTTCCGAGAATTCGGCAAGATGGGCAAGAGCCTGAAGAACATCGTGACACCGGACGACATGTACGACACGTACGGTGCCGATACCTTCCGTCTTTACGAGATGAGCATGGGTCCGCTGTCTGAGTCCCGCCCATGGAACATCCGCAATGTGGTCGGTTCCATGCGCTTCTTGCAACGTCTGTGGCGCAACGTCATCAATGAGGACACCGGCGAGGTTTCGGTGACGGAGAACAGCCCGGATGGAAAGACGCTCAAGGTTCTCAACCGGACGATCGCAGAGGTGACCGTCGAGATGGAGAACATGCGTCCGAACACGGCCATCTCGAAGCTGATTGTGCTGAACAATCACCTCACCACTCTGGACTCGGTGCCCCGCGCCGCCGTCGAGCCCCTGATCCTCATGCTCAGCCCCATCGCTCCGCACATAGCCGAGGAGCTGTGGAACCGGCTGGGACACGACGAATCCTTGGCCCATACTCCGTGGCCCGTGGCGGATGAGAAGTATCTGGGCGTGGAAAACGTTACCGCCGTTGTTCAGGTGAAGGGCAAGGTTCGTGGCAAGCTCGAGGTTTCTCCCGACATCGATCCGGAGGAGCTGGAGAAGCTCGCTCTTGCGCTTCCTGCCGTTCAGGACCGCTTGGGTGGCAAGCCTCCGCGCAAGGTCATTGTGAAGGCACCGAAGATCGTATCGGTGGTTCCTGCCGTCAAATAGTTCGTGATGGTAGGTGTGGACACCGTCGAATCCGCATTCGTTTATTGCTGCGGGTCCGGCGGTGCTTTTTTGTGTGCGTAGAGTACATACGCGTGGGGGTACATACACGCACATAACTTCGTGTGGATTGCGTGCGCATACGGCGTCCGCGCGTGTGGCAGGGGGTGAACGGGCTGGAAGCTGCTCTCTCCCCATACGACCACAGGAGTCGATTTTCGTGGCATACATACTTTCGTTCCGTCAGAATTGGGTCCATGCCGCTCTTCGATCTTGTGTCCCGTACCGAGCACGATACTGCTTCGGATGCGCCGATGCCTGCACCTCTGTCTGTGCTCACGACTGCAGAGGAACCGTTGCAGGCCGTGGCTGCGAGCACCGCATCGCCACCGCTTCCGCCATCGTCGATGCTGCCGCCGTCACAGGATTTCGCAACGACGCCCTCAGTCACATCCTCTGTGAATTCTCTACGTGAAATGAATGAGAGAACGTTCTCCTTGTCAACGCTTTTGGGAGTCAACTCCGGGGATTCACGGGAGGGAATCCCGTCACCGTCATCGAGCCGGATACACGTTTCCAGTTCCGCTTCCGGCAGGGACACAGGCAGTAAAGAAATGTCGGGAGCCGCGGGCGTCGCTCCGAACATGAGACGCACAAGAGCGCGTGTGCTTTTCAGTCCGCAGAACGCCTTCGCGGCCATCTTGGTTCTTGTTCTCGCACTCAGCGCCAGTGTGACGTTGTTGGTGATCCAATCACGGAACTTCAGCATCGATGCGGATGCCGAGCAGATTGAAGCAGTTTCCACGGGTGATTCACGCACACGGAGACATGTCGAAAAAGGGACTTCCAGTGGGACAGGTGAGTCTTCGTCGAGTGAGAAACCGGATTCGGATGCAAAGGGTCAGCCCGACGAAGTGGCGGACGGCACGACCTCCGAACCTTCGGCGGCAGACGCTGAAAGCACACCGGCGAATACGCAGTCAGGTGCACGGTCAAGTGGACAGTCGGGCATGCAGCCAAGTGGACAGCCACAGTCAAACGCACAGTCGAGCACAGTCGGAAGCGATAATGCCGCTGCTATCGACTCTCGCATAGACCTCAATACGGCCACGGCGGAGCAACTGGATTCCGTCAAGGGTATCGGGCCAGTCACCGCGCAGAAGATCATCGATTACCGTACACAGAATGGCAGGTTTACCAGCGTCGACTCTCTGCTCAACGTGTCCGGAATCGGTATGAAGACGCTCGAAAAAATGAGAGCGCAGCTCGTGGTGCGCTGATGAAAGACCATGAGGGAATCGATGCAGCGGGATCTTGTCCCAGTGGTGAGTTTTCCGGGGAATCGGGACGAAGGGATTACCGCATGCTGCCGGTGGCGGTGGTGGTGTGGGCATGTTGTGTGGTCCCGAAAGATTACAGGCAATATGAGGTGTTCATCGCGATGGTGCTTGCAGCGGTCTCTTTCGCAGTGAGCGCATGGGCTTTTCGGTTCCGGAAACTGTGGAGGGTGCGAGGTCAAGTACGGGCACGAGGTCGGGCGCGGGTGTGGGAGCAGCAGTACTCGAAACCAGTGGAAGCACGTTCTGGCCGATGGATCACGGGGGTGCGGACGTGTCTGCGTGGTTGTGTGCGCTGTTTTCCAGGTCTCATCGTTGTGGCGGTGGCGATGCTGTGCGTCCTCTCCAGCATCTATCTGCACGAAGCCGTTGAGCTGCATGACGCAGCGCAAACAGTGCAGGGACACATGGTCTCAGAGGCTCAATTGAAGGTCACGAGTCCGGCGACGGTCTCCATAAGAAGGGGGAGTGACTGCCAATACCGTGCGGTTCTCTTGAGCGTGACTGCCGAAAAAATGAAGCAGCCTTCGCATCGCGAGGTATTGGCCTTTGCAAAAGGGAAGGGATGTTCCATCACTCCTTCCGAGGTGATTGCCGCATCCGGAACACTCAAGGCGGCGACTTTCGGCACTCTGCCGTTGTGGTTCGAGATGACGGAGGAGAGTCAGCCCACGCGAATCCGCTCACCGAGCCTGGTGCGGCGGATGGTGGCAACAATGCTCACCTCATTCTTTGCGGTGTGCCAAGGCTTGAGTGAGCAGGGAAGGATTTTGGTGCCAGGTGTCACCATGGGTGTTTTGGGATCCGATACCGTGATGACCGGGCTGGAAGCGTCCTCTGGGCAAGCGTCCTCTGACGACACCAATGCGGGCAAAGCCATAGAGGAGAATTTCAAGAATTCCGGAATCGTGCATCTCTTGGCGGTTTCCGGAGGTCACTTCGTTCTCGTGGCGGAGTTCCTGCGCAAGTTTGCCGCCAGACTACGCTTGCCCCGATTCCTTGGAGCACTCATGGTGGTGATGGGATACGCGGTGCTGGCCGTGCTGATGTACCCCTCGGATTCGGTCCTGCGTGCTCTGGTCATGGGTGTGGTGGGCGTTGCCTGCACGACGTTCGGACGCGCGTCTCAGTCGATGAGTGTGTTGAGCGTGTGCGTTGTCTGTTCCCTCATCGTCCGGCCTGGACTCGCGACGAGTTTCGGCTTTGCGCTTTCGTGTGCGGCGGTCATGGGCATTCTTCTGTTCAGTGCGAAAATCACGAAAAGAGTGCCTCGAGTGGTGCCGCGTGCGGTGGCCTCCGCCTTTGCAGTGACGCTCAGCGCCCAGATTTTCACTCTTCCAGTACAGATGTTGATGACGCCAACGGTTCCGCTGCTAAGCATTCCCGCGAATCTGTGCGTCGCACCCTTCGTGAGTTTCTCGACGATCTGTGGTCTTCTCGGTCTGCTGTGCTCTGCCGTGGTACCGTCGGTGGCGTGGATTCTGGTGAATGTAGCAAGTGTGGGCACCAGCGTGATGAATCGTTGTGCCATGCTGTTCGGAGATTCCTCGGCGTCTACCTTCTCCCTTCCCGTTTCGGGAACGGTAGCGGCGGTTACCATTCTTTCGGCGGAGATGATCGTGTACGGAATCGTTGCCTTCATCGGAAGGAAGCGGAGGGTAAGCGACGGTGAAATCTGGTCGGGAATGTCCACCGATTCAGGGACATTGAACGTATGACACGGGCACAATCATCGGCAGCGCAGGCGGCATTCACGGTGTTTTTCGGCGGTAACGAATTTCTGAATTCGCGCTCGCTCAAGGACATGCAGAAGGCCTGCATCGCACAGCGCCCGGATGCCGAAGTCATGGAACTCGAGGCTGGGCAGACCGATCCCTATGAATTCGATGAGGCAGTGAGCCCGTCGCTACTCTCCACCTCGGCAGTGGTGGTTCTGAACAACCTGCAGGACGTTTCCGAAGAGTTGGCCGATTCGTTGCTGCGCTTCGTCAAGGAACAACCGGTGGCAACCGAGGATTCCAGCGTCGTCCTCGCGTCGCACGATGGTTCGGTCAAGGGTCGCAAATACGTCACCGCGCTGAAAAAGGCGGGTGCGGTGCAGGTGAACGTCGATAAGTTGAAATACGAAAGCGACCAAGAGAAGTTCGTTCAGAGGGAATTCGCACGCTATGGCCGCAGAATTCAGCAGCCGGCGGTAAAGAGGCTCGTCGAGGTGTTGGGAAGTCGTCCTGCAGAGATCGCGGCCATGAGCCAACAGCTATGCTTCGACTTCGACGAGAACCCCATCACCACCCGTACGGTGATGCAGTACCTCGATGAGACTCCCGAAGTCACCGGCTTTGCGGTTGCCGATGCCGCGGTGGACGGCAACACCGCCGACGCCGTGCTGAAACTGCGTCAGGCCATCAAACGTGGGGTGGAGCCGTTGGCACTCATCGGTGCTATCGCGTCGAAGCTGCGGTCCATGGGAAAGGCGGCGGCGCTGCAATCCGGCAGAGTATCGGCGGATGAGATGCACATGAATTCGTGGGTGTTGAAGAACGCGACGCGACAGGTGCGCGGATGGTCATCTGAGGGGTTGGGTGCCTGCATTGAGGCGTTGGCACACGCTGATCAGGAGGCCAAAAGCACGTCGGGAGATCCCGCCTTCGCATTGGAACAGGCAGTGGAACTCATCTCCCGGAAAGGCGTGCCGCTCATTTCGCACTAGCATGGCTGTGTGGTGGGTGCTGTTGGTGAGTATGAACGGTATCGTAAGTATGGTCGTGGTCGCGTAAAGGGTGGAAAAGGATGAAGAGCAGAACGGTTGAGGTTCCAACCTCGGAAGAGATGCAGAAGTTGGGGGAGCGCTTGGCATCGGTGCTGCGCTCGGGTGACGTCGTGCTGCTCTCAGGGCCTTTGGGTGCGGGGAAGACTACTTTCGCGCAGGGCATCGGTCGCGGCTTGGACATTTCCGAACCCATCGTTTCTCCGACCTTCACCATCGCTCGCGAGCTTTCGGGAACTCTTTCGAATGGCTTTCCTGTCAGGTTGGTCCATGTCGATGCGTATCGGATCGGCGGCGTGGAGCATGCACCGGGATCGGACGTTGCCACTGCTCTGCTCGATGAACTCGAATCGTTGGGTCTTGATGAGGAACTCGAATCCCCTTCCGAGGGCACGGTGGTGCTGATGGAGTGGGGAGAACACATGGCGGGCATCCTTTCCGATGAACGGCTTGAGATCAGCATTGATCGGTCCCTTGAAAAGGTGGAGGGCCCCAAAGGCTCTACAGACGGAGGCGGGGCATCTGGGCTCTTGGTGTCCGGCGAACTCACCAGTGCGGGTATGCGCAGTGTTCATTTCGAACCGATCGGTAGCAGCTGGGAGCAGCGGAAGATGTGGGAGGAAGCATGATGGCGATGGCAAAAAGTCACGAACCCATTTTGGTGATTGACACCTCGTATGGTCTCAGCATCGGTGTGGTGGGTCATGAGCCGCTGCATGAGGCGGATTCGCGTCAGCATGTGGAGAAGATCGAGCCTTTTATCGCACGTGCCTTAGAGAATGTGGGGCTTACTCCCAAAGATGTCAAAACCGTTGTCGTGGGAACAGGACCGGCGCCCTTCACCGGTTTGCGTGCGGGCATCGTTTCGGCAAAGGCTTTCGCTTTCGCTACGGGTGCGGAGATCTTGGGACAGGATGTTCTCGAACCACAGGCGTGGTGGGAGAAGGAACGTTCCCCACTGGGCGAGGGAGAGCACCGGCTTGTCCTCGCCGTCAATGACGCGCGTCGCAAGCAGCTGTATTTCCGGCTTTTCGATGTCAGCGCAGACGGCGTGACATCACTGACCGAAATGGACATCCAGTATCCGGCGACCATCGTGGAGAAGGTCGTGCACGCCGTGGAGGTAGCTTCAGGTGCAAACGCCGGTAGCGATGCCGGTGACGACAGCCTCACTTTGAGTGTCGTGGGCCATGGTGCGCAGAAGTACAGCGAGGCATGGAAAGCTTTTTCAGACAGTGGAATAGCGGTCGGCGATGTCGTCGATGAATCCGTCCTCCACGCGGATGGCAGCCGGGGCCTGGAGATTTTCGCGCAGACTGCTCTGACGAAGGCCGATCGCGGAGAGAAACTGCCAGCGGATCCGCTCTACCTGAGACGTCCGGACGTGAGCCTTCCGCCACCACTGAAGCCGGTTTTGAAGGCCGAACGGTGATTCGTCTGCTTCGTGCTTCCGACCTGGAGGCGGTGGCGCGCATGGAGTCGGAGCTCTTTTCTTCGGCATCGTGGAGCCTCAGCATGCTGGAGCAGGAAGTCAATGCTCCCGCACGCACCTATTTCGTGTGGGAGGGCGAGCCACCGCACCTACCGCAGAACGTCACGACGTGCAGCACGGAGATTCTGGGATACGGAGGCATCTGGTACGACGGTGCCAATGCTGAAATCATGACCATTGGCGTTGCCAAAAAGGCGCAGCGGGCGGGAATCGGACGTGCGCTGTTGACGGCCCTCATCGATGCGGCAGTGCAGCAGGGCGCGCGGCGCATGCTTCTGGAGGTGCGCGTGGACAACGAACCCGCAAAGCAGATGTATCAGCGGTTCGGCTTCAAGCCGATGGGGCTGCGGCGGCATTATTATCAGCCAGAGGATGTTGACGCGTTGACGATGAGCCTTGATCTTGAGGAGGACAGGCATGAGTGATCCGGTGGTGTTGGGAATTGAATCCACCTGCGATGAGACTGCGGCCGCGGTTATTCGTGGCCGGGAGATGGTGTCGAACGTGGTGGCGTCCTCCATGGAGGAGCATGCCCGCTACGGAGGCGTCATTCCCGAGATTGCGTCGCGTGCGCATGCCGAGGTCTTCGTGCCAGTGGTGTCGAAGGCGCTCGCGGATGCCGACATGGAGCTTTCGGATATCGATGCCATCGCGGTTTCTGCAGGGCCGGGACTTGCCGGCTGTCTGGCGGTGGGGGTTTCGGGCGCGAAGGCGCTCGCCTATGCTGCGAACAAGCCGTTGTATGGCATCAACCATGTCATCGGCCATATTGCGGTGACGCAGCTGCAGTTCGGCGATTTTCCTGCTGACACCTTGGCGTTGATCGTCTCTGGAGGCCACACCTCGCTGCTGCATGTGAAGGATGTCGCTCGTCACGTCGAGGTTGTGGGCACCACCTTGGACGATGCCGCAGGAGAATGCTTCGACAAGGTCGCGCGTCTGCTGGGATTCCCTTATCCCGGTGGGCCGCATATCGACCGACACGCTCAGCTCGGAGATCCACACGCCTTGCGTGTTCCCCAAGGTCTGACGCAGGGGCGTTCCGGTGCCGCCCATCCGTATGATTTCAGTTTTTCGGGAGTCAAGACGGCTGTGGCCCGCTGGATCGAGTCGCAGCAGGCGGCCGGCAATGAGATTCCGGTGGACGATGTCTGCGCTTCCTTGGCCTTTTCCGTGGCCGACGTTCTCAGCGGCAAGGCTGTGAAAGCTTGCAAGACCTTTGACTCCGGCACGCTCATCGTGGGGGGTGGCTTCTCCGCCAACTCTCAGCTGCGCACCATGCTGGTTGAGAAAGGTAAGAAGAACGGTATCGAGATGCGTATTCCGCAACTCAAACTCTGCACCGACAACGGAGCGATGGTGGGCATGCTCGGCGTCAACCTTGTGGAGGCGGGGGTAAAGCCCAGCAGCGCTGATTTCTCCATCGATTCCGCCATGCCGATGGACAAAATCGTCATGGAATAGGACTGACTCATGGTGGTGGCCGCTCAGCGTTGACAGTTGACGGTCAAAAGTCTGCGGTACAACCGTCCAACAGTCGTACGCGGTGTCAGATCACAGTGTCTTCGTGAAGAGCATGCAGGTGAGTTGACCTTCCATCGGCGTTCCCGAGAGTTCGATCTTTTGTTTTCCTGTCAGTGCGAAGCCTCGGTGTTCGTAAAACTGGTAGCTGCAGCTGTCGTCGGTGTAAAGGTAGATCTGCTTGCCTTTGTGCTTTGCCGCCAGGGAATCCAGGAGAAGCGTGCCGATTCCATGCCCTGCATATTCGGGATCCACGGCGAAGAGGGTGATTTCTCCATCGGGTTGGTAAGCGAGCTTCTGGATCATCTGCGCATTTGCCTCGTCATAGGCTTTATCTGCCTCTCCCATGCCGGAGAGATTCATGACGGCGGTGAAAAGCCGATGGTAGAGGCTGAACCATCGTGGGAGTTTGATTTTTGTGTCTCCCTCGAAGCGTGCGAAAAGATAGCCGACTAGTTTCTCTCCGTCATATACCGCGTGCGTCTCCGTCGATTCCAGCAGTGCCTCATAGATGACGTCCCGGCCGTAGAGATGTAGAGCGGGACCTGTGCCTGTATACCGCGAAAAGTGCATGCCGCTTTCGGCGAAGCGTTGGGCGCTCGAAAGTTCATGCCTGCCGATGGGTTTTATCGTGAAACGTTTCATGTGAGATCGGGCCGCCTTTCCGGAAAGGGTAATTGATGGACAAGTGTACAGAATTTCCTTGTGCACTCGCGGTGTGTGGCGAAGGTCCCGGGAGCCCGGAATACTGGGGCAACACACGGAAGTTTGCGCCCTCCGCGAGCATGCGTTATTCTATTTGAGTTGCTTGGAGAGGTAAGAAGCCCCATCAGGCAATACGCGCCAGTAGCCCAACGGATTAGAGCAGCTGACTACGGATCAGCAGGTTGCAGGTTCGAATCCTGTCTGGCGCACCGTAAGATGTTGGAATATCAACGATAAGAGCCACCTTCGAGTGGCTCTTCTTATATCCGATAGACATGATTAGACATGATGGCTGAGTGAGGTTGGATTCCTCAACGCGACGGAACGCTTCTGCTGCATAGTATCGGCTACCTCATCCAACCTGTCTGGCCACAGCCCTGCATACGTGTTTAGTGTCATCGCAGCGTCTTCGTGACCGAGCTGTCTTTGAACAGTCTTTACGTCTGCTCCGCTCGCAATCGCCAATGACGCATAAGTATGTCGAAGGCTGTGTACTTTCAATCCCTGTATGTCGCCAAGTCCCGCACCCTCCACCGCCTTTCTAAAGACTCTGTTTCTCCAGTTCGACACATTCAGTTGCGTTCCTTGTTTCGTTCGAAAAAGGAAGTCCTCGTCGTTGTGTCCCCGGGTAAGTTCCGAAAGATCATCCGCCAAAAACTCCGGGAACGCAATAGTTCGACTTTTCCCTGTTTTCGGTGTCCCGGTCTTCGGCTTGCCGTTCGCGTCAACCGTGAGTGTTCTCGATATCCGTACCCGTCGTTTTTCGAAGTCCACCTGCTCCACTCTTAATGCTGCGGCTTCGCCAATGCGGGGACCACAGTAAGCAAGAAACCGAATCAAGGTGGCATCAGACTTCTCATCCGTGACTGCGGCAAGAGCTTCCACTTCAGAATAGGTCAAGAAAACCATGTCATCGCCGTCGGCCGTATTGTCAATTGCCCTCGGCAGTTCCACATCATCTAACGGATTCTTTCTCAGCCATTCCCTTTTTGCTGCATATCTGAGTACGGAACCAAATGCCACCGCCACAATGCCGTGAATGGAGGAAGGGGAGAGTCCCTGATGTTTTGTTCTATCGATGTCAACCGGAGAGATGCCAGACTGTAACTTCGTCACCCAAATATCAATATCCTCTTTTGTAATAGTAGAAAGAGGTACTGCCCCCCAGCGTGGCAGTACATACTTCTTGAGATCCCTGTTGTAACGATATAGGCTACTGCCCTTGAGATTGTGTTTCCCTCTCAGATAGGCATCGGAGGCCTCCTGAAAAGTACGTTGACGGTTTTCGTTGTTCTGATATCTGCCGCTACGTACATCATCGTCCAGCGCGGTCTTGTATTCCTCTGCGTCGGCATACTTTTGAAAGCTCTTAGAGCGGAGTTTCTTTCTTCCATCACTGTTTTCGTACCAGTTCACACGCCAGCGCAAACCCTTGCCGAAAACCGTGGTGCGATATTCTCGAGGCAAGTCATTTTCGGAGAGAGACAGAGGATCCGTCTTGGCGGTAAGTTTCCTTTTCATCGTCGAGGTAGCGGAAATCCTCGTCGTATTGCCGTCGTTGTCGACGGACACTGCATCTTTAAGCCACCGGTCGACTATCCAGGCCTTAGCCATTTATGTCGTCCTCCTGTTTGAGAGCTTCGATTCTGCCTTTAAGCCATTCGAACCACTCGCCATATTCGGGGGGGCATATGATTCCCTGCCTCTTTAACGAATTTAGTTCATACTTTGATTGCTTGAGAATGGAGTTCAACATAGTCTTCGACAACATGTGGTGCGCGCTGGGGTCAGAGAAAAATGAATCTCCCTCTGGACTGTATAACGACATCATTCTTTTCAGTCTGCCGATAGTACTGAAATTGGCGAGGATCTGTCTCGCTTTCTTCTGCGCCGCGGAGGGATTGGATGATCTTGAGGCGCGGAAATATGATGCATTGAAGAGTCTGATGCAGGCATCGTAGTTATTCAGTGTGCTGAACCTAGAGAGATCGCATTTGAAAAACGGATTTTCGCAGTCAATCATTATCAGCGGTACTGGAACCTGAAGAGCGAGAGAGATTTCCGAAATATCAAGGAGATCAATGAACGTCTTTCTGCCATTTTCCAAGTTAGAGATTTTCTGATCTGTCAGATCTGTTCCCGGGTTATTTTTTCTCACTGCGTTAACAAGTTTGGAGACGCTGTCAAACCTAGCCATGCGTCGCCAAGTTTGGAGACGTTTCCCGACAACAATAACGTCAGGGTTTTTCTTGATGCTACTCGTTGTTTTGACGTTCATATGAATTAATACTAGTTAATTTCGCTATGCACAGAAAACACGCAGCATCAAAGTACCAATTTTATTTCAACTACACTATCGAACGCCAAGCCATAGTAAAGGTTTTGCTAGTCAATTAGACGAAAGGTTGAAAGTGAATAAAATAACAACATCCGAGCCAGCAGAGAATGTCTCTACTGAATTTGATTCCCTGTTGACGCCTTCGCAGGTTTCACAGATTACTGGAATTCCTGTTTCTTCGCTGGGGTATCAACGGTGGGCTGGAACTGGTATCCGTTTTGTGAAACTTGGCCGGTCTATTCGATATCGCCGTTCTGACCTTGAGGACTACATTTCCTCGCACGTTTTTGCTTCAACGGAAGAGGCTGCAAATGCAAGATAAGTTGATTGCAAAGAAAATGGCCCCGGCTGCAACCAAGGCCATAAACGTCAATTTCCTTCCAATTGAAATAACGTATCTCCAGTTTACTACGTCAACTATCACAGAATTTCATTCCTCGACGGACGTTGTACTGACGTATGGTCTTAACTTTGGGAATATGGAGGCAAGGAATCCTCATCTTCTGCAAGTGCTTAATACTCTTGACGTCTTCAAGAAGGACGTTCAAGGCTCGTCAGATATTAAGCCGTCCGGCGCTTTTGTCGCGTGGCACAACAACAGCGTGAAACTCATCAACGATATGGCTTGCAGTTATCGTGTTCAAGAAGGCCATGTGCGTGTGCATCGTGGCGAAACAGGTCAGAGGGAGAAGCGTGTGTTCTTTGTCCTGCTGAAGGCCGTGTGGGGAGGGATGTGGCAGTGAGCGAGTTTATTGATCCTTCACGTGGAGAGTTCGTGGGTGATGGGGTACCTCGCACTGCGGGAGGTCAGCCCTATGATCCGATGACGAACCGTGTACTGCCTGCAACTGTGAGTGTCTGCAGTGGTGGATACCGTGCCTTTCGCTCCTTAGATGGGTTCGTCTCGCACCGTTTGCGCATGGTTGACTTCCTCCCTCTGGGAGTCGGTCACACGCTTTTCAGTGGAGACGGAGCCTTAGGGAAGTCAAGTGTGGCTCAACGTCTTGCATACCGGGTAGCTACGGGAACCAGCTCTGGGGCTTGGTCTGGTGAGGCCCACGGAGTTCTCTTTATTCTTTCCGAGGATGGGGGAGGGGACGTCAAAAACGCCATGAGTGCCTACGGTATGAACGATACGAGCAATGTTTATGTGTACACCGAAGCTACCGATCCCACTCTTGAAGATGCAGAGGCTGCCACCGTCAGGCTTCCTGATGATATCCCCTATTTGCGTGAAATGTGTCGGAGGCTTGATATTCGTCTGATTATCATCGATGCGCTCAGCGACTCGATGGCCGGCATGAACCTGAATCGGCATGCCGACGTAGGAGCTGTCGTCACTGAGTTAGGGCACTGGAGCCAGAACGACGATGTGCTTGTTATCGGCATTCACCACAACGGCAAGAGCATGACTCGTGCAAAACTATCCCCGGTAGGTTCAGAGGCCTTCACCAACAAGTCCCGCACTCTCGTCAGTTTCGAGAAAACCGATGATGATCATTATGTGTTTCAGCTGACCAAGGCGAATAGGATCAAGGGAAATCCTAGCTACGAATACCATTTCGCGGAAAGAACCGTCTTCTCCGACGAAGGACCTACCCCCGTCGGTATCATCGACTCTATTACACCAACGGATATGGATGTGGACGCTATCCGTGCCAGTAAAGCCGAATTCGCCGCCCAGACAGAGGAAGAGGGCAATCCGGCCCGTGAATTCATCCTCGACTACCTGAACGAGCAGGGAGGAGAATCCCCGGCCAAGGACATCCTTAGGGAGGGTCGCGCACAGGGCTTCAATGAGACTGAACTGAAGAACGCTCGTGGAAGATCGCGGGATCCGAGGATCGTCACCCGCAAATCCGGAGGAACGGGCAAAGGCTGGGTCTGGGCCATTGAAGAGGGGTCTCAAAGCATCATCTCATCCCCGGCACCTTCCCAGCCGGCTTCGATGACACCTTTGACATCTTTAAGCGCTCCGAACGATCTGACCATGACACCTTTATCCGAAAACACCAAAGGTATCATGGGCGGTAACAAGACACCTTTATCCCAATATCCCGACGATGTGGACTTTACCGCACTTACCGCGGACCAACTCGACGCGCTCTCTCGACGCCCCGGGCTCTGGCCCATGAAGGTCCATGAGGAACGGAATCGACGCCTCAGGGCGGCCGCATGACCTTTTTGCTCGGTTTAGAAGGCTGCATCTATCGCGTTTGAATTTGTTCAGGTTGCCTGACAGATTTTGTGTGCCTTGCTATAAATATCATTGACTGGCGAGGCACACATGTCCTCAGCTTGTCGCTTGAACGCTGGGTTTGAAATGGTGGGTATTTGTTCGAATGGTCACCATCGATAAGAGAACAAGCCCTCCAACGATTATGTTGGGCGTCGAGTGATAGTTAATACTGTCCAATTCTATTCAATCTAGACCAATTCTCGTAGATCCTTGACTTCGAGAGCATCCGCAAGTTTGATCGCTGTGCCGAGGGATATGTTCAGAATGTCACGTCTACCGGTCTCGGTATCGCTGATCCTGTTTGCCGCGATGCCTGACTTCATCGCGAGCGCATTCTGTGACATGCCGCGCTTCTCTCGGAGACTGCGAAGACGTGACGTGCTCGAATCCTTTCGTTCCATTTCCGACTCCTTAGTCTGTTAGATCATCAGTGCTGGCATCAAGTGCTTTGGCAAGCCGCTTGGCAACCGCCAAGGTCATTAAGTCCATGTCTCTTGTACCTAATTCGAACCTACTGATGCTTTGTTGCGGTACGTTACTTAACTGTGCCAGTTTGGTCTGTGTGAGTCCCTTTGCTTTGCGTAGTTCTCGTAGTCTGTTCGTCATAATGGACTCCGTGTCTTAGTCTGTTAGTTTGTCGGGAGTGGTGCCCAACGCCTTGGCGAGACGCTTGGCGACTGCCAAGGTCATCAAGTCTAGATTCCGTGCGCCTGATTCGTATTCACTGATGTTCGGCTGTGGTATGTTGCTGAGTTCCGCTAATTGAGTCTGCGTGAGACCTTTTGCTTTGCGTAGTTCTCGTAGTCTGTTCGTCATAATGGACTCCGTGTCTTAGTCTGTTAGTTTGTCGGGAGTGGTGCCCAACGCCTTGGCGAGACGCTTAGCTACAGCCAGAGATACCAAGTCTAGATTCCGTGCGCCTAACTCGTATTCACTGATTTTCGGTTGTGACACGTTGCTTAGTTTTGCCAATTGAGTCTGCGTGAGTCCCTTGGCCTTGCGTAATTCCCGTAATCTATTTGCCATAATCGTTACTCCTAAGAACGTGAGTTGTGGTTAGCATCCACGCCCTTTCCTGCTGTGTCCGGGACGCGCTCGCAGCGTCTTTACCACGAACAACCTGGCATGATACTTTTCATAAAGTTCATACTGGCTAATACTCGCTGTTGAGCTAACACCGCTGGCCTCCGTCAGCTGTGCCGGTGTGAACTGTCGTCGTTGTCATAATTCTCTGAGCCATCTCAACGCATCACTTCACTCGTCCTTGGTTGTCACCGCTTAGTGGTTCTTCGTTTGCTGGGCTGCCGCCCTTGAATTTCAAACCGTCCCACGTCCTTTGTCTTTCGACTGATGCCAATCGTTGCACAGCCGATTGTTGGCAAGTTTAGGTTTGAAATGTTGACGGCCAGTAAATCATGCAAAATGACTTTTGGCATGTCGTTTTCGTTTATTCGGGCATATTTGACATGTAAATATGACATACTAGATATAGTTACATACGTAACCAATCGGATATCTATCTTTATGAATTTCCTCAATGAGAATTTGGTGGTGCAGTTGTATGTGGGTGCCATCGCAGGGTATGGGAGGTTCCTGTACATGCAACATAAACGGCCATGGATGTGCTGCGACCGTGTCGACTAACGCTCACGTGTGTGAAATTGCACACGCACTCCTAAAAGCACGAACGCGGCAATTCCTGAAAACAACTAGATTCCGCTCCTTCGCTCATGGCGGGGTGGGGGAGGGGCAACCACCTCGTTTCCACGTCCGCTCGCCGTCTAGAACTTTTCGTTAATGCATCCTCAGGCTTTTTGCTTAGCGTTCACGTTCACACTCATGAAAGAAGAGAAATGACTCGCATTCACACTCGCCATGCGACTCGCTGCCAGAACTGCGGCAGTTTTTTTGAATCCTACCGATCTACGGCACGCTTTTGTTCCACACGCTGTCGTTGCCATGCGTGGCGCAATGGCACTACGTACGATCCTATGACCACCAAAGAGACCGTGGAGCAGCCGCAGACTCGTCCATCTATGGGAATGTGGACCCTTGCCGATATATGGCGTCAACAGAACGGCTTGTGCCATCGCTGCCATCAGCCTCTCATCGCGGAGACCATGGTGCCTAGTTGGATCCTCGCACCGCAGCAGGGTGGGGAAATCAGTAAACGAAATCGTACATTGTTATGTAAGGCCTGTACACACTAGGGAACAATTCGACATTGGTCTTCTGAAGTTCATGGAGAGAAGAAACTGTCCCTATGTGAACATGATGTTCAGCATCAAGGTGTTTCTATCAATGACATGGCTCCTCTCCTCGTTATTATTGAACAAGTGCCTCGGAGAGGAGGCAATCATATGAGGAATAAGGAAGTATCATGACCAACGGCAATATTCCACCGCAGCAAGCAAACAATCCGCAGCAAATGACTGCCACTCCTAATCCGTTTTTTATGAAGTTGAAGAAGCTCTTCTGGTCGGGGAGTATCACCATCCCTCTTGGAAAGAACAAGAAAAGTCTTCCTAAGAAGGCAATAACGCTTATGATCGCGGCGATTGTTCTTGCGCTCATAATTGCTTTGCCGGTTACAAGAGCTGTAGAAAAGGCCAGGAATCCGATTCTGTTTGCCAGTTCCTCCTGCTCTCGTTATGGAGACCGAGATATAAAAACGGAAAGCGACGATTCGAATTATGTATCCATAGAATTATCTTCAGATGTGAAGGATTTCAATCATCCAACGAAGGAAGATATGGAAAATGCAACGCTCTTTGTTCACACGCAACCGAATAAAGACCGTAAGCTTTTCAACTGCGTGGCCGATGTTCTTGACGTTCCTGATGACATCACTCAACAGATACTTGCGGGCGGTGAAACAAATAGCGCTAATTGGGGAGTCTTTCATGCTGAGTGGTATATGTGGCCTTCGATTGACGAACTTGACCTTTCAGTACAGAAAGTCGGATAGCACTGGATCTACTAAGCTTCGGGATCTCTTCTCGATAAGACTTCCCTAAGTCGAGCAAAAAATTTCAGCGATCCACTAAGAATGAATGCATGAGCTCAGCATTGATATTGAGGTATGGAGGTTTCAGACATGATTCAGACATGATGACTGTCTGAAACCGTCATGCTGAACAAATCTGAAAAATATTTAGATGTCGCATAATCACTGTCATTCCAATGATTTCGGAAAAGACAAAGAGCGTTCGTTATATCCATTTTCCTTATAAATGGATCAGCAGGTTGCAGGTTCGAATCCTGTCTGGCGCACCGTAAGATGACCCTTGAAATCATAATGATTCCAAGGGTTTTTTAATGTCCGGCTTTATACATGACGTTCGTTTTCTTTTCAAAGCTATTGCTGGCGCAATGTAATCACGCTGCGTCTACTGAAAATCGCCACTGTAACGTGTGTGAAAACCCGTTTTGTATTGTTGATCGTGAAGTAAATACAGAATGGGCGAGTAACTACTCTGACCCGACTTGACCTAAGGCACGGTGGCTTCATGGGGCTGAGGCAATGGTTAGCGGCAGTGAGTGTTCTTTCCGTTGTCTTGGTGGTTGCCGTTGTTGTGCTTGTGGTTCTTTTGAGGAGAGAACACGCGAGATCGGCGGAACTGAGAGCAGCTCGCGCAGGGATGACAGAGCAGGAATCTGGCGTACTGAGCGTGTCCGGGGTATTTGGGTCTAGTGCTTCTGACACATCGGATTCGCATATCGTTTTTCCTCCTGGCACTTCCAGCGATACGGTCGTCCGTGAACTCTTGGACTCCATCGCATCGGCGTCCATCATCGTTGATTTCTCCGGTCAGGTTCGTTTCAGCAGTCTGCTGGCGCAATCGTGGAAGTTGACGCGCTCCTCCCGCGTGGTGGTGCCCCAGCTTGAGGACCTTGTGCAACAGGTTCAATCGGATGGCATTCGGCGTGTGCGTGAAATTAGTTTTGTGGCTCCCGGCACACCCGCAATGACGACATGGCTGCGCGTGATGGTCAAGAAAATAGCGCCGGAAAGAATCTTGATCCTTGCCGATGACAGGAGCCGGGAACACCGCTTCGAACAGCAGCGACGAGACTTTGTCACGAACGTCGCCCATGAGCTCAAAACCCCTAGCGGCGCCATCGGATTGCTGGCGGAGACCATCGCCTCGGCGACGGACGATGCGCAGGCCGTCCAATATTTCGCCGGACGCATCGGCGTGGAAACGCGTCGTTTGAACGACTTGGTGGCGAAGCTCATTGAGCTTGAGAGGGTGCAGGATACTGACGCCACGGAGGATGACCGTGAGGAGATCGATGTCGACACTGAGCTCGCTTCCGTCATGGGTGAGATGGAACCCGCCGCGGCGGCGCGCAATGTTGAACTGGTAACGACCTTCAACGACACGGATGGCAATCAGAATGACCACCAGAGAGAGTCCCTCATGGTGAAAGGTCAGCACAGCCTTCTGCACTCGGCGCTCAAGAACCTCATTGAGAACGCCATCAAATATTCTCCGGAGGGCTCAAAGGTTTCGGTGATCGTCGAGCCGGGGCGGGAGGGTGAGATTCTCATTCGCGTCATCGACAGGGGAGCGGGGATTTCGCAGGATGACCTGCCACGGATTTTCGAGCGTTTCTACCGCACCGATTCCGCGCGGAGTTCGAAGACTGGCGGAACGGGAATCGGTCTGAGCATCGTGAAGCATTCGGTGGAACGGCTCCATGGAAAAGTGACGGTGTGGTCGCGGAAGGGAGAGGGATCTACCTTTACCGTGTCCCTTCCTCTCGTGGACGGCAAGCAACAAGAGGAGAGTAAGCAACAAGAAAGGGAAGCGTCGTGACAAGAATCCTGTTGGTTGAAGATGAAGAGTCGTACCGCATGCCTTTGGTGTATCAGTTTACGAAGGAAGGGTATGAGGTGTCCGCATGGGAAACGGGAGATGAGGGCTGGGAGGCTTTCACGACTCAGTCGTTCGACCTCGTGCTTCTCGATGTGATGCTGCCCGGCATCGATGGGACGGAGCTGACGCGTCGAATACGAAAGCAATCCTGGGTCCCCATCATCATGCTGACCGCAAAGACGACCGAAATCGACAAGATCATCGGATTGGAGCTGGGCGCCGACGACTACGTGACGAAGCCTTATTCGTTCCGGGAGCTGCTGGCACGGGTGCGAGCGGTGTTGCGCCGCCGCGGTCACGAGATCTCGGCCTCTGGCGCTCCACAGTCCGAGATCTCGGATTCTTCCGGCCGTAAGCCGCTTCTCACCGTTGCGGGGATCTCCCTTGATGACAACGAGCATCAGGTGAGTGTGCGAGGAACCGAGGTCTTCTTCCCGCTGAAGGAGTATGAGCTGCTTCGTTACCTCATGAAGAACGCCGGAAACGTTCTGCGGCGCGAGCAGCTGATCGACCACGTGTGGGGAGCCGATTACGTGGGCGACACGAAGACGCTGGACGTGCATATCAAGCGGCTTCGCTCCAAGATCGAGGAGGATCCCGCCCACCCAAAGATCATCGTCACGATTCGTGGGCTGGGTTACAAAATGACGGATTGAGCCGATGTTTCCCTTCTGTTCACCTTGCGTTCACCAAGTTCATCCGGACTTCAGCGATATTCGGTTTAGCTTGGAATTGCAGTGATAGGACGGCTGCCCATAGGGGGTGGCCGCGGTGAACAGAGGAAAGAAATGCAGATTAATGCACTGAGGAAAGTTTCTGCCGTCGGTATCATTCTCGCGATGGCCGCCGGACTTTCGGCATGTGGGGATAATCAAACAACAGCAAACGCGGCGGCGCAGGAGAATCACGGCGAAGAAGTTCAGTTGAAGGGGGAGTTCGCAGGATCGGGAGCAAGCTCTCAGAAGAGCGCAGTAGACGCATGGATCGCGCGTTTCAACGCCAACCAGCCAGATGCGACGATCGCGTATGATCCCAGCGGTTCGGGCGCGGGAGTAAGCACCTTCCTGACCGGCGCTACACTGTGGGCGGGGACGGACGCCGCTTTGACGAGCGAGCAGGTGGAACAATCCAAGAAGGTCTGCGAAGGGCAGACGGCCTTCGACATCCCGGTTTATATCTCGCCCATCGCGGTGGTGTACAACCTGAAGAACGCGGGACTCAACGACACGCACGTCAATCTTTCTCCGGCGACCATCGCCCAGATCTTCAACGGGAAGATCACGAAGTGGAACGATAAGAAAATCGCCGCCGAAAACCCGAAGATCGCCTCGAAACTGCCTGATCTGAACATCACTCCGGTGTGGCGCTCCGACAAGTCCGGCACCACGAAGAACTTCGTCAGCTATCTGGCGGATGCTTCAGACGGAGCATGGACCTATGAAGTCGGCGAGAACTGGCCCAATAAGATCGGCATGGGCGCGAAGGGAACGTCCGGGATCGTCAGCACGGTCAGTCAGGCGGAAGGAACCATCGGCTATGTCGACGCTTCTCAGGCCGGTTCCTTGGGAACCGCAGCCATCAAGGTGGGCGACAACTACGTTCCTTACTCGGCAGAGGCGGCCGCAAAGGTAGTCGATGCCTCTCCAAGGGACAAGGACGCCACTGAAAAGGGTCGTGTCGTCATCGACATCGACCATACGACCACCGAATCCGGTGCCTATCCACTGGTGCTTGTTTCCTATGACGCCGTGTGCCCGGTCTACAAGGACACGCAGGACGGGGAATTCGTCAAGCAGTGGCTGAGCTATGTCGTCAGCGAAGAGGGACAGAGCACGGCGGCGGAGAATGCCGGTTCGGCACCCATGTCGCCCGCGCTGAGGAGCGATGTGCTCAAGTCCATTGATCTTATCGGATCGCAGAAGTGACTGCGATGAATCCCATGTTCCAGGCCTCACCTGCATCACCCCGTTTCAAAAGGGTGGTGGAGGGGGCCTGCATCGCTGTCCTTGCGTTTTTCGCGGCAGTGGTGGTTTTTCTGGTTTTGAGGGCCGCTCCTGTTCTGTCATCGGGTAAGGCGACGGAAAAGGAGCTTTCGACTCTTACTTCAGGCTCTGTGACCAGCTTGGCGGAATACTTGGGGCCGCTCGTCTTTGGCACGCTTTTGGCGTCCTTCGTCGCCTTGGTGATTGCGATTCCTTTCGCAGTGGGGACAGCGTTGGTGATATCGCAGTTCGCGCATGGAAAGGTGAGAACTGCCCTGAGCGCCGTGATCGATCTGCTCGCGGCCATTCCGTCGGTGATCTACGGCCTGTGGGGTGTTTTGGTGTTGGTGCCGGCAAGCGGGGGCTTCTGGAGTTTTCTCAATCGCTATTTCGGTTGGATTCCTCTTTTCTCCGGAACTGTCGCCGTGCCTGCCCGCACCATGGCGTCCGCCGGCGTGGTGCTTGCCATCATGATCATTCCCATCATTGCCACTATCAGCCGTGATGCTTTTCTGCAGGTGCCGAGCCAAGACAAGGAGGCGGCGTTGGCGTTGGGAGCTACCCGCTGGGAGATGATTCTTGCCGTGGTGATGCCCGCCGGTCGTTCGGCCGTGATGGCGTCGATTCTTCTCGGTCTCGGAAGGGCATTGGGAGAGACGATGGCGGTTCTGATGATCCTCTCGCCGGCTTCCGGTTATTCGGTGCATCTTCTTGAGGCTACCCAGAACCAGACGATCGCCGCCAACATTGCGGCCCAGTTCCCCGAGGCCGATGAGAACGGCGTCGGTCTGCTCATTGCGACGGGTGTGGTCTTGTTCATTATTTCCTTCGTGGTGAATGCCATCGCCCAGAAAGTGGTTGCACGGGGAGAGAAAAGCGAAAAACACGAGGCTGCCCAGAGGCATGCGACGGCCGAGAGTGGGGAGGGGAATCCGGCATGAGCCTGTTGACGTTAAATTCATCCGCTACAAAGGCAAGGGAAGGGAAACACTGGTTCGCCCGCACGCCGCATGAGATGCCGGAAACGGAGGAAACCGGGAAAACCGTTGCAACGATAGAATCGCTCAGCAGACGGCGCAAACTCCGCAGCCTGCTGATGAACTGCGTCGTGGTGGTCTCGGCCTGCGTGGTGGTGATACCGGTCATCTCCATCTTCTGGACTGCGTTGACACGGGGAATCGCCCAGCTCAGCCCCTATTTCCTCACGCACAACATGCGCGGCATCGTGGGGGGGACCTACCCATACGGCGGGATCTTCCACGCCATCTCCGGTACGGTCGAAATAACAGGCGTCACCATGCTGATATGCGCCCCCCTGGGAATCTTCGCAGCCATCTACATCAATGAATATGCGCGTCGGAGCCGCCTTTCTCGGCTGGTTGTGTCCGCGGTCAACATCATGAGTGGCATTCCCTCGATTCTTGCCGGGCTCTTTGCCTACGCTCTGTTCTCCCTGCTGAGTGGTGTCGGCACGATCAATGGATTCGTCGGAGTTGTTGCGCTCGCGGTGCTGGCGCTCCCCACCGTGATCAAAACGAGTCTCGAAGCGGTCAGCAGAGTTCCTGACACGTTGAGAGAAAGCGCCCTTGCGCTGGGTGCCAGCAGATCTGTCATGATTCGCAAAGTGGTGCTGCGCACTGCGCTGCCGGGCTTGGTGTCGGCTGTGATCCTTGCCATCGCACGCATCATCGGCGAGACGGCTCCCTTGATGATTGCGGCAGGAATCGTCGACAACACGAATTTCAATCTCTTCTCAGGGCGAATGATGACGCTTCCTGCATATATCTACAACGAATATTCCCAGGGGCTGGCCACCTGCCCCACTGCTCACGTGGCTTCCCTTATGCCATGTGACCCGCAGATCCGCATCGAAAGGGCGTGGGCCGCGGCGCTTGTCCTCATTCTGTTGGTGGCAGTGTTCAATGCCGTGGGCCACTGGGTCGCACGTCGTTCGATGGCGGGTTCTCGCCATTCGTGAGAGCGCGTGGACGTGGGCGCTGTGGCAAGTGCGTAGCTTTATGGCAGGTGTGTGGCTGTGGCAGGTACCCACTTGCGGCGGCAAAACGGTAGATGACGACAGATTTGGAGAATGACGAAATGAACGAAAACGAACTCACCATACGGAATCTGAATGCCTACTATGGCGGCTTCCAAGCGATATCGAACGTGAATATGAACATCCCCGCCAAGGAAGTGACCGCTTTCATCGGTCCGTCTGGTTGTGGGAAATCGACGTTTCTTCGGACCCTCAACCGGATGCACGAGGAGATAGAGGGGGCGAGGGTCGAAGGCTCCATAGAGCTGGAGGGGCAGGACCTGTATGCGCATGCCCTCAATCCGGCGGCCGTTCGTCGACACATCGGCATGGTCTTTCAGCACCCGAATCCCTTCCCCTCCATGTCCATTCGGGACAATGTCCTGTCGGGTCTTCGTTTCAACTCGATCTCATGCAAGGGAGAGGCCGGCGATGACATCGTGGAGTGGGCACTGCGCAGTGCGAACCTGTGGGATGAGGTGAAGGACAGGCTGAACAAGCCGGGAGTTGGACTGTCGGGAGGTCAGCAGCAACGATTGTGCATCGCCCGCGCCATTGCCCTCAAACCCGAGGTTCTCCTCATGGACGAGCCGTGTTCCGCCTTGGACCCGATCTCGACGCGTGCCATTGAGGATCTCATTCTCGAATTGAAGCAGAGCTACACCATCGTGATCGTCACCCACAACATGCAGCAGGCGGCGCGCATCTCTCAGAAGACGGCGTTCTTCAACCTCACTGCCGTCGGAGAGCCGGGACACTTGGTGGAGATGGGGGACACGGAGGCGATGTTCTCACATCCGAACATGCCCCAGACGAAAAGCTACATTTCGGGCCAGTTTGGGTGATTCAGGTGATGTGGCAGTTCGGTTGATTTCGCTGATTTGGGTGATTTGGGTGATTCGGGTGCGGAGAAGGCACGTTTTGGCGGCCGACAATCTCAGATCTGTGCCGCAGTAAGCGCGTGATCGATGTCGCGGATGAGGTCGTCCGTGTCTTCAAGCCCCACCGCGAACCGGAAGAAGCCATGATGAAACTCGTCCGAATAGATGTATTGGCGCTCGTCATCTTCTCCGAGGAACACGATGAGGCTTTCGTCGTGTCCGAGTGACACCGCCGACGTGATGATCTCCAGTTTGGAGACGAAACGGTTGTGCCCGTCATGATCGGCATTGAGTCCGAAACTCAGCACGCCACCGAAACCGGACTGTGGGCCGGCAAGCTGGGACACCGCGATGTCGTGATTCCGGTGGCTCTCCAAGCCGGGGTAGGCGACGAAACTCACTTGCGGCAACGCCTGCAGGTGCTTGGCGATGGCGAGTGTTGAAGCGTTGTGCTGCTTCATGCGCAGTGGCAGCGTCACCGATCCGCGGTTGATGAGCCATGCGTTGAAGGGGCTGATGATGCCGCCGTAGTTCACCTGCGCGATGGACCGGATTTCGTCGGTGAGCTCCTTGCGCCCACTGATGGAGCCGCCGAGTGCGTCGCCATGACCGTTGATGTATTTGGTAAGGCTTTCGATGACGAGGTCGGCGCCGAGTGTCAGTGGCTTCACGTTGATGGGCGTGTTGAAGGTGTTGTCAACGCTGAGGAGTGCACCGTGTTCGTGCGCGATGCGGGCGATGGCGGCGATGTCACTCACCTTGAGCGTCGGGTTCGCGGGAGTCTCGATGTGGATGAGCTTCGTGTTCGGTCTGATGGCCGCCTCAAGCGCCGTGAGATTCGAGGAGTCGACCATGGAGGTCTCGATGGCGTATTTATTCGGCAGTATCTCGTGCAGCTGACGGTAGGCGCCGACGTAGGTGGTGTCGGAGAACACGACGTGGTCACCGTGGTTGAGGAAGGTGGTGAAGGTGGCGGCGAGCGCCGCGACCCCCGATGCCAGCACGACGGTGTCGATATCGTCGCCGTCCCCTGCGTGTCCGTTCCCGCTTGGCGACTCCAACGCCGAGAGTTTCTGCTCCAAGTAGTGCTGGTTCGGGTGACCATTGCGCGTGTAGATGTTGACGTCCGAGCTTGACCAGTTGATGTCGGACGGATCGTAGGGGAGTGCATAGGAGTTGGCGAGGGAGATCGGGCGGCGAATCGCACCGGTTTCCGCGTCCACGCCGTTGCCGACGTGAATCGCCTTGGTGCTCAGCCCCAGTGGTGTGCTGTCGAAAGAAGTTCCTGCGTGTGTTCGTGCGGATGCCATATCCTTGTAGTAGCACGGAAGGTCGGGCCCTCCAAGGTGTCCCAAAAGTGCAAAATCCCACCGTTTCGCGGTTATTGCGCCGGTTATAGGAACAATCTAAGGAGAAGTCACTGGTATGGCATCAGCGGGCACGTCTTCACGCCAAAATCTGAAAGGTGCTCTTCGCCGGGTCGCCTATTCCGACAGGGCCTCCGGATTGCTGATGCTGTCCTTCGCTGTGGCGGGTCTGGTATTCGTCAATATTCCTTTCACCGCCGGCCCATTGCATTACTTCAGTGAGATTACCGTAGGCATTCCCTTCACAAATATCTCCATGCCCATCACCGAGTGGGTGCAGGACGGTTTGCTGACGCTTTTCTTTCTCGTCGTCGGATTGGATCTCAAGCAGGAGCTGACCACGGGGTCTCTGTCGAATCCGCGCCGTGCCGCCGTTCCCATGCTTGCGGCGGTCGGCGGCATGATCGTTCCGCCTCTGGTCTTTCTGGCCGTGACATGGGCGATGAGTGGTGGTGTGAGTGATGCTGGGAACGCAGGTGCTGCCGGGACTGTTGGTTCGGGGGCCGCAGCCTTCGATTTTTCGGTGATCTCACGCGGCTGGCCCGTCCCCACCGCGACTGACATCGCCTTCTCTCTGGCCGTTCTGGCAATTTTTGCAAGGGGGCTTCCCGGAGCGATCCGCGCTTTTCTCATGACCTTGGCGACGGTCGATGATCTGCTGGGGATTCTGCTCATCGCCGTGTTGTTCTCGTCGTTGCATGAATGGTATTGGTTCCTGGGCATCGCTGTGTGTGCCGCGGCATGGTACGTACTGTGTCGGTTCCGCAAGGTTCCATGGTTACTAGTTGCCGCGTTGGGGATTCTTACGTGGGTCATGATGTTCGAGGCCGGCATCCACCCCACGCTCTCGGGAGTGCTGGTGGGCCTGCTGACACCTGCTCGTGAAATGCATGGCGAGACCACTCCACGAGCCGAGCGCTACCACGACAGACTTGTTCCGCTGTCGTCACTGGTGGCGCTGCCGGTTTTCGCCTTCTTCGCCACCGGAATCAGTCTGCAGGGATTCGGAATGGGAGTCTTCATGTCCCCTCTGGTGCTGGGTCTTGTGGCGGCGTTGGTGATCGGTAAGCCTGTCGGCATCATGGCAGTGTCGTGGCTTTCTGTACACGCGGGACGCTTGAAATTGGCTGACGGTTTGCGGGTGCGTGACCTCATTGGCTTGGCCTGTGCCTGCGGAATCGGTTTCACGGTCTCGTTTCTCATCGCCTCCCTCGCCTTCAAGGACTCGATCTACACCGGCGAGGCCCGCTTGGCCGTGCTCGTCGGTTCGCTGCTGTCCGCTGTGATTGCTGCCTTCGTACTGCGATGGCAGTCGCGGAGATTTGCGTCCCGTTTCGAGCAATCCGAAGTTTTGGGGAGATAATGAAAACGGTGTCCGATAACAATCAATGAATGATGAACGGATCACATGGGTCCTCGATAGTGATCGAGGTTGAGGAGGAACAATGAGTATGCCAACAACCCCCAATGACGACAAGAGACCGGACAAAGACGCAAAGCCTTCGCTGGAGGAATCACAGATCACAGAAGGTTCACAGGCCACGGAAGGGTCTCAGCCGACCATGCCGAAGACCCCGCAGATCGATGAGGAGCAAGTCCGACGGGAGGAGACGAGTGCGCGGGACCGGGCACTGAACCCGGAGGTGGTTTCCGGCGCAAACGCCGCCACCGAGAATGTTGACGAGGATACAGTCGATAACACTTCCAGTGGCGATGAGCAGCCAAGTCCGCACGGTCTCGGCCAGGTGTACCACCGCGGTCCGGTTGTCCTGCGCGGCAAGATGATCCCCGATGACACCACGTCCGGCAACCTCCTCAAGGAAGACGAGTCCACCGACTGGCTGCACATGGATCCATGGCGGGTGTTGCGCATCCAGTCCGAGTTCGTAGACGGCTTCGGTGCGCTCGCGGAGTTGGGCAAGGCGGTGAGTGTATTCGGTTCCGCTCGCACGTCGAGAAAGGATCCTTTCTACAAGGCCGCGGAGCAGATGGGCAAGGATCTTGCAAAGCATGACGTGGCGGTGATCACCGGTGGAGGCCCTGGCATCATGGAGGCGGCGAACAAGGGCGCTGCCATCGCAGGCGGCACCTCCGTCGGATTGGGAATCGAACTTCCCCATGAGCAGGGACTCAATGAGTACGTGAATCTCGGTCTGGTCTTCCGTTACTTCTTCGTGCGTAAGACCATGTTCGTGAAGTATTCGCGCGGCACCATCGTGTGCCCGGGCGGCTTTGGAACCATGGATGAGCTTTTCGAAATACTCACGCTGGTGCAGACACACAAGGTCAAGTACATGCCGGTCGTTCTGTTCGGCTCTCAGTATTGGAATGGCCTGCTGAAGTGGGTCACCGGCACGCTGATTCCGGATGGCATGATCTCGGACTTGGATCCGAGTCTCATGTTCATCACCGATGATCCCGCTGAAGCGGTTGCTGCAAGCATCGGTGAACTCGCACCTCGGAAGGGCTGAGAACATTTTTTATGGGGGTGTCAACTGCGATGCAGAAATGGTGATATAGAAGTTGTGGCACAGAAGGTGTGACACAGAAGCGGGGTGGGACAGTTTTTATGTTACACCCCCCTTCGGGATCCCACAGTGGAATCTCTGAACCGCTTGATTTACTTCTTGAGGGCAATCGCCAAGCCCGTGCCCACTGGCACGAGCGACAAGCTGAAGCGATCATCTTCCTTGAGAGAATCGAGAATCTCGCGCAGAACAACTGCCTTTTCACCACGATCGGCAGGATTGACGAGGCCACCGTTGGGGTTTCGGTGCAGAGCGAGTGCATCGGTGATGAAAAGAAGGCCGCCCTGGTGCAGAAGTCTGGGGGCCATGTCGTAGACCGGCTTGTAATTGACGGCGTCTCCGGCCACAACAATGGCATCGTAGTCATCGGGGTTGAGCTTGCTGAGGTATTCCTGTGCCGGAACGTTGACGATACGGAGTTTTGTCTTCACACGGTCCTGCAGCCGACCGAAGGTTGCACGCGTGGTGTCTGCGCCCTTCGCGGTGGAATCGACGACGGTCAGGATGCCTTCGCCGTTCATCGCTTCGATGAGGCGTTCGGTTTCCACCAGGGAGCCGGTGCCGACCAAGATGATCGACTCGGCCTTGACGCTCTGCGCCATCACGCTGAGAAAACGTGCCTGGGCGGCGGAACCTTGTGGAAAGCCGGCGTCTGCGCCGCGTCGCCGAGTGTCTTTCAACAGGTCGTTTTCGAGACTGATGGATTCTTTTTCGACGAACTGCCACGCCTTGGCGGTGTTCTCAAAGTCTGTGTTATTCATGTTTCCTCACTTTACAGGCGTCACGCGGCAGTTTTGGTATGGATGAATTCCTGTTTTTCCTTGTTGGCCTTGATTGCTTTCATGATTTTCCAGATGGAGCCCGAAATATCGATGCCGCGGGGGCAACGTTGGGTGCAGAGACGTATTCCCTTGCAGGGCCAGATTCCGGCGCTATCATCGATGGCGTCGAAGCGTTCCTGTGTCGCTCCTTCGCGTGAATCAAAGATGAACCGGCCGGCTGCCACTGCCGCGGCAGGACCGATGAAGGGGGTTCCCTGCACGTAGATGGGGCAGGCTCCTTCGCATACTCCGCACGCGATGCAGTTGGTGAGCTGATCGAAGGCCTCGAGCTCCTCTGGGTGTTGCAGATATTCGAAAACGTTGACCTTCCCATTCGGAAGTGTTCGCAAGGCTCCGGATTCCTTCAGATAGGGAGTGAGCCGGCGAATCTGGGAAAACATCGGTTCCAGGTCCACAATGAGGTCACGTACCACGGGAAAAGCGGGCAGGGGAGCTACTTCGATGATGTGGGTGCTTGTGGAGTCTGGAGGCTGCGGTGCTGCTTTGTCGTCAAAGGTTGTGGTGATTTTCGTCAGGCAGAGGAGTCGGGGGATTCCGTTGATGGCGACTGCATCCGATCCGCACATTCCATGTCCGCAGGAATAGCGGAAGGCGAGGCTGGGATCCTGCGTTCTTTTGATGCGGAGCAGACAGTCGAGCATGTTCGTGTGTTCGGAAACCGTCAAACGATAATCGTGCGTCCACTTTCGGCCTCGGGGCACAGGGGATTTACCGTCCGTCGTCGTGGATCTCGAGGTCGGTGCCGAGCTTGGCTGTGCTGTTGCGTTCAGTGCAGACGCGTCCGTTGCAGACTTGTCATGCGCAATCGCGTTTGGTGCGGAAGTGTGCGTCTGCGATTCCTCGGGGGAAAAGCGATGAACTCGGAGAATGATGTCGTACATTTTTTCACTCATCGGTGTCAGTAGATCCGTTTCTGCGGAGGGTAATCATCAATGACCACGGGCTTGTGGAGAACGGTGCCGTCCGTGGCGGTGAAGGAGTGGGACAGAAAGTGTTCGTCGTCGCGGTCGGGATAGTCTCGGCGGTAAAGGGAGCCACGCGACTCCTGGCGGTTCAGGGTTGCCACGGCCATGGCGAGTGCCACATGGACGAGGTTCCGCGCCTCCATGATGGCGCACAGTTCCTGGTTGAAGGTGCGCGAGGCGTCGTGGAGGGTGAGTCTTTGTGCCCGTGGGATGAAAGTGTTTTCCAGCTGGTCGATGGCGGAGCTGATCGACGTTGCATCGCAGCTCACGCCGATGTGGGACTCCATCATGATGCCCACATCGTTCATGAGCTTGTAAGGATTGTCGGAAGCCGTCGCGGAGTCGCTGGCGTGGGCGATATCAGCAGAGGTGGTGTCACCGGAGATGGTGTCTGTAGGGGTGGAGATGGCGGAACCCCTCGCCTGCGAAAGCAACGCGTCGATGCTTGCCGTTCGTGCGGCGAGCGCTGTTGCAAGAGTCTTGGCCGACGTATTCTGACCCGGCAATGGATGATGGAGACGGAGGGTTTCCGCGATCGAACGGCCTGATCGGGTTCCGAAGACGACGGCGTCAAGAAGCGAGTTCGCTCCCAGACGGTTTGCTCCGTGAACCGATACGCAGGAACACTCTCCGGCCGCCTTCAGACCTTGGACCGGTGCCGGTTTGGGTTTGTTTTCCATGATGCAGTAGACCGAACCATCCAGCGATACGGGGATGCCGCCCATGGTGTAGTGGGCCGTGGGCTTGATGGGGATGAGATCCTTCGCGGGGTCGAGACCCGCGAACTCGCGGACGGTGGAGCAGACTTCGGGCAGGGCTTCTTCGAGTCGTTCCTTTTCGATGGAGCGAAGGTCCAGCCAGACGCAGTCGCGAGGAGAGTCAGGGGTGAGGGGATCCGCTACTCCTCGTCCTTCGGCCACCTCCTGCTGAATGGCGCGTGCCACCACATCCCGTGCGGCGAGGTCTCCCACGCCTGGAGCATAGCGTTGCATGAAGGGCTCAAGGTCGCTATTGCGAAGGACACCACCTTCGCCGCGTGCCGCTTCCGAAAGGAGGATTCCCGTGTGCGCCAAACCGGTGGGATGGAACTGCATGAATTCGATGTCCTCGAGTTGAAGGCCTGCCGCCAAGGCAAGTGCCATGCCGTCACCGGTGAGATCCCATGAATTCGAAGTGGTGTGATAAACCCTTCCGGCACCTCCGGTTGCCAGGACGACGGATGGGGCTTCGATGGACTGCAATGTTCCGCTTGCCTCCTCCATGGCGACGATGCCGCAGACGCGGGGAGAGTCGCCGTCAGCGCTGGGGACGTTGAGACCTTCGACGACAAGGTCGGTCACATACCATTCGTCGGCAAAGTGAATGGTGTCGTACCGTTGGCATTGTTGCCACAGGGTGTGCAGAATCTGGTGACCGATGCGGTCCGCCGCATAGGCGACCCGTCTCACAGGTTTTTCGCCGTTCGCCGTGTGTCCGCCGAATTTCCTCTGTGCAATGTGGCCGTCTTCGGTGCGGGAAAAGGCGACGCCGTCGTGTTCGAGTTGGATGACGGTATGTGGTGCTTCCTGTGTCAGAATCTTCGCAGCGTCCTGGTCGACAAGCCAATCGCCGCCCTTGATGGTGTCTCGGTAATGCCACTGCCAGTTGTCGGGCTCAATGTTTCCGAGACTTGCGGCGATGCCTCCCTCGGCGGATCCTGTATGCGATCGGAGAGGTTGCACCTTGCTCAGCACCAGCACGGAGGGCATTTCTTCAGGGGAGTGATTCGGCTCCTGGCTTTTCTCCCATTCACGGACGAGGCCAAGTGCACAGGAGAGGCCGGCGGCTCCCGCTCCGATAATGACGGCATCATAGTGTGAGTTGAGGTGCGAATGGGTCATGCTCACGATTCTTGCATTCTCGGCAGACCGGCGTGGCAGATTATTTCGAATCGCGAGCGATGTGTCCGATAGCGGAAAACGGCGGAGAAGGTCCAGCTGTTCCTTCACAATCAAGGTATGGCGACAGACGAGAAAAGCTTTGCCGAGCGAGTCTACGCTGCGGTTCGTTGCATACCAAAAGGTTCCGTGGCAACTTACGGACAGATAGCTCGTAGTATCGGCGCGCCTCGATGTGCGCGACTCGTCGGTTTCGCCCTTCACCGCAACCCCTATCAGGGTGAGGTTCCATGTCACCGAGTGGTCTTTGCCGACGGTGGTCTCGCACCCGGCTTTGCCTTTGGTGGCCCGGAGGAGCAACGCGCTCTTCTCGAAGGGGAGGGCGTCGTGTTCTCTCAAAAGCGTTCATCTCATGACCTTCCGTGCGTGGATCTTTCCGTGTCTCAGTGGTGAGTTTCCGTGTCTACTGTGTTGACCGTGTCTACCTTGTAGGTCACGGTTGCCGTGGCTTCAGATGCGTCAGCGGTTCTGGAGGCGGCGGTGCCGAGTCGGAGTCGGGAGTCCTCTCCGATGGTGATTTTTCCCGTGAGTTCAAGAAGGCCTATCTGTTGATTCAGACTCGTTTCCGTGAGACCCTCGGGAAGAACGTTCTTCGCTGCGGTCGTGGGTGACAGAATCCACGCGAAAAGCTTGGTTCTGTCAACGGCTCTGAATCTGCGGATGCCCTTCAGAATGATGTGTTGGGTTGCTTGTATGGCGTTGTCTTTGATCTTGCCTTTGTTCTTGTCGTCGCTCGTCTCCTCTTCCTGCCGTCCGGATTCCAAGGTGCTTTTTGGCACCGCTTCCGGGGTGAGGGGAGAGGGAAGGTACGTCGGGAGGAAGAGCTCGACATCGGTCAGTGCGGACAGCATCGTCGCTTTTTGTTCCGTTATCAATCTGTTGCATCCGGCGTTGGCGGGAGTGTCGATATTCCCGGGAATTGCCAGCACGCTACGGCCCAATTCCGCTGCCCACTGTGCGGTGTTGAGGGCACCGGAACGATACCGTGCCTGTGTCACGATGGTGCAATCGCTGAGTGCGGCGATGAGTCGGTTCCGTGCAAGAAAACGTGAAGCGTAGGGAATGGTATCGGGTGGCAATTCTGATACCAAGGCTCCGCCGCTTGCCACGATCTCGCTGAAAAGGCGTTGGTTGCGTGATGGTCCCTGGTGACGCAACCCTCCGGCGAAAATCGCGACGGTGGATCCTGAATTCCGTTGGCCCGACACAGTCGCAGGCGTTGTCGCAGCGAGAGCACCCCAATGCGCACTGGCATCGATGCCCATGGCACCGCCCGAAACGATGAGGCAGCCGCGCTGCGCCTCCCGCCTGCCTATTTCGTGGGAGCATCGTTCGCCGTAGTCGTTGGATTCTCGTGAGCCGACCACTGCAAGTACGTTGCGATGCTTGAGAAAGATTGATGCATCGCCTTCGCACCACAGGCAGAGCGGCGGAGACGATTGCGTCCTGATGAGAAGATCGTCGAGGCGCTTCGGCCACTGCTCCATGGCGGGGGTGATGAGCTGATAGCGCCCATCGTGGGTGAAATGTTGAAAAAGCTCTTCAGCGCTTTTGCTGCGGATTGTGTCGTACCGAGCCACCCAGCGCTGCGAGAGTATGAAAAGATTCTGCTCGAGAAACGGGGAGGGACTGACGTCAATGGCCTCGTATCCTGAGAGCAGCGCGTGGTGAAGTGCGCTGAACTCGTTGCTTGTGCCACTGGATTTCCGAATATCTTTTTCCGTTGTGGTGGGAGATGTGGATTCCGTTGAAGTGATTCGCGGCAAGGCGGCTATCGTCTCCATTGTTTTCCGTGCCCCCAGCGTTTTCGAAAGCAGCGTGAGGTAGGGGTCGGGACCGTTGGCGCAATAGGCGAGTTGGGCCCATCGGAGGGAGTCCGTGGTAACCACGTCGGGACGTGGGGAGAGTGGTGATGCGGCAGGTGTGGCAGATACGGCAGATCTGGAAGATCCGGCTGCCTGCGGAGTGTGAGTCATCGTCGTGTCCTCATGCTTATTCCTTCGGAAATGTCGCTGATGGTGGGGGAGGTTCGACCGGCGAGATCGGCGATGGTCCACGCCAGACGGAGGGCTCTGTCCGCTCCCCTCAGACTGAGCCGGCGAGCTCTCAGCGCCTCCGAAAGCGGCGAGAGCGCGGAGGTTCCGGTGTTGCGTCGCAGCCATTGCCCCTGAGCCTGTGCATTGCACCGCCACCCGAATTCGGAAAATCGTTCTCTTGCGCAGGAACGAGCCTGAACCACACGTTCCCGGATGGTGGCGCTGCTCTCACTTGCGGATTGTTGCCGTAGAGACAACGATTCGACGGGAGGGACGTCGATCTGGATGTCGATGCGGTCCAGCAGTGGGCCGCTGAGGCGAGACATGTAGCGCATGCGCTCGCGTGGACTGCATTTGCAGGCCTTCGCCTGATCCCAATAATTGCCGCAGGGACAAGGGTTCGCTGCCATGGCCAGAAGGAACTCGGCGGGATAGATGGTTGCCGATCGGGAACGGGACAGAGTGATGGACCCCGTCTCCAGTGGTTCGCGGAGAACCTGAAGGGAACGGGAGGAGAATTCCGGTGCCTCGTCGAGAAAGAGAACCCCGCCATGGGCACGGGTAATGGCACCTGGCTGCGCAATTCCCGAGCCTCCGCCGGCGAGCGCCGCCGTGGAAGCGGTGTGGTGTGGGGCCTCGAACGGTGGAAGAGTGCTCATCCCATAGAGAGGAAGGGTTCCGCACAGCGACCTGACCGAGGCGATCTCAAGGGCCTGTCTTTCGTCAAGTAACGGCATAATTCCGGGCAGGCGCGAGGCAAGCATTGTTTTTCCTGCACCCGGAGGACCCACCATTAAAACGTGATGGCCACCGGCGGCGGCTACTTCGAGCGAGCGCTTTGCCGTGTTCTGGCCGAGCACTTCGTTCATGTCTCCGATGGGTGGCGTGCCCAGCTGTTCCGTTCCGTTGCCAAGACTCGGTGTTTTCAAGGGAGATTTCTCGAAATGGTGTGGGGTACAGGTTCCTCCGAGAAGGTGGATGGCTTCGGAAAGATGACGGATGCCATGGATTTCAACGCCATGCACCAGTTCCGCTTCGCTGACGTTTTCCTGTGGCATCACCACACGCGTGATGCCTTCCTCTCGTGCGTGCAGCAGAATCGGAAGCAAACCGGTGATGGGAAGGACCGTTCCGTCGAGATTGAGTTCCCCGAGAAGAAGCATGTCGTCGTTTTCGGGATGCGGCAGGTTCCCGCTCGCTCCCATGACGGCAATCGCGATGGCGAGGTCATGACCGGATCCCCGTTTCGGCAAGGACGCCGGAGAGAGATTCACCGTCACGCGTGTCTGTGGCCAGCGGAAACCCACCGTGCTCGTCGCTGCCTTGACGCGTTCCCTCGCTTCACCGAGGGAGGTGTCGGGAAGTCCGATGATCGAAAAATAGGGGAGTCCCGGGGAGACGAAGGCCTGAGTACGGATGGTGAAGGCGCGCAGACCGATGAGTCCGACGGACATGGAGGAACCGATACGCATCAGAAGGCCCCTTCCATATGGTGATAGGCAATCGAATCGGAAAGGGGAATGATGGTGAAGGCGTCGAAGCGCAGGGGCGGAAGAGGGTGGTTGCTCTGCTGAACGAATTCAAAGGCTGCGTGCCTCAGTCGTGACTGTTTTCGTGGCGTGATGGCTGCTTCTGGAGAACCGTAGTTCCGTGATCGCCGTGTTTTCACTTCGATGATGGCGAGGTGACTCTTCTGCGGTGTCACGGCGACGACGTCCAACTCGCCGAATCGGGTGCGGAAGTTGCGTGCGATGATGGTATAACCGTTCTCTTTCAAGTAGGAAGCTGCGAAGAGTTCCCCGGCCTTGCCGAGGCTTTTTGCGGAAAGCAGCGGTGACAGCAGTGCGGCGGCCGTCAGTTTCATGCTGATGGTGGCTGATGATTCTTGGATCTTCTCTTCTCTGAGCATGCTCCAAGTTCAGCATGTTCTTCTCCGGGGCACTATCGAAAACGACGGTTGTGACCGGATGGGAATTCAGGAGTGGAAAAGGGGTCAGAAGAGTGAGGTGGGAGTAAGGAAAGAACTCGGTCTGCAGGACGAAGACCGCTTTGGTGAGGTGTGGATAAGTGCACCAGAATAAGTGAAACAGAACGGGCTGGGTTTCCATCAGCCGTCAGATGATCTTCAGATCAATTTTGAGATCAATCGTCAGTTGGAGGGAAACCCAGCCCGTTCAGCAGGTTCGTTTTCCTGTTTTCTACCTCACTGCGTTTTCTACTTCACCAAAGAGGTCAGCTCGCTGAGCACCGACTCGAAGCTCACGCCGCGCTCCTTGAAATGGGGCTGCTTCGCCGTCACCTGCATGGCGGAACGAACGAACTCACCTGCGATGTGGGCGGACTCGGGCAAGGTGCGTCCGGCCATGATCGCTCCCGACAGGGCGGAGGCAAAGGCGTCTCCGGTGCCGTGGACCATGAAGGGGAGCTTTCCGTGGACGAGTTCTTCCTTCCCCTCGGAGCCGCTTTCGGCGGAGGCCACATAGTTGCGCAGTGTGCCGTCGTTGCGGTCGATTCCCTTGAGAACGACGGATTTCGCACCGGCCTCGAGCAGTTCGTCGAGGATGCGGTTCACGGTGTCGTCGTCAACGTTCTGACCGGCGTAGTCGTCTCCTGTGAGAATGGACGCTTCGGTGAGGTTCGGTGCGAGGACGTCGGCCCCGTCCACCAAATGGGCCATGGCGGCGCACAGTTCCGGGGTATAGGTGGGATAGGTCTTTCCGCCGTCGCCCATCACGGGATCCACCAAGCGAAGGGCCGTGGGGTACTCGGAGTACAGGCGCTGGATGATGCCGACCTGTTCGGCGTTTCCGAGGAATCCGGAATAGATGCCGTCCAGTTCGACGCCTTCCTTCTGCCATGCATCGAGGTAGGCGGGAAGCATCTCCGTGGTGTCATGGAAGGTGTAGTCCTTATACATGGTGTGCGCGGAGAAAAGTGCCGTGGGCACGGGGCATACGTCGCAGCCAGCGGCTGAGAGGATGGGGATGGCGGCGGTGAGAGAACATTTCCCGTATCCGCACATGTCATGGACCGCGGCCACACGGGGAATGTAATCGGGATCGCGCTGGTAGAGTGCCGAATTATTGAGTGTCATATCAACCTTATTTTGAAATCAACTTACGTGTCTCATGGAGCCACGCCGGCAGTATCGACCACGGCGAGTGCACTGTGCTGCGCCTATCCGCAGTGTGTGCGACACGCATGAATCGATGCCACCCCACACCATAGCAGCCGCGGTGGTTACGAGCATTGAAATTTCACTTTCGATGAGGAGAGCGTGAGGTCGGAGGTTGCGGAAATATGCGGCCCTTGAGGAAGCCATAAATAACCCCGATAACGAAAAGCCGTTTCCAACTTGATTGCATGTGGAAACCGGCGTTATCGTCACATCAGCAGCACATGGCGGAGACTACCCGCCCACCCCAAAAGGAGACATCATGGCAGACAAGAAATATCGTTTTGAAACACTCCAGCTACACGTTGGTCAGGAGCAGGCGGATCCTGCCACCGACTCGCGTGCCGTACCGATCTACGCGACGACCAGCTACGTCTTCCATGATTTCGACCATGCCGAGGCGCGCTTCGGCCTCAAAGACGCCGGAAACATCTACGGCCGTCTCACCAATTCCACGCAGGGCGTTTTCGAGGATCGCATCGCAGCCCTCGAAGGTGGCACTGCCGGTCTCGCCGTCGCCTCTGGCGCCGCAGCCGTTGACTACGCGGTTCGCAACATCACACAGAACGGCGACCACATCGTCTCCTCCAAGAACATCTATGGCGGAACCTTCAACCTCTTCGAGCACACTTTGCCACGTGACGGCGTCACCACCACGTTCGTCGACCCCGCCGACCCTCAGAACTTTGAGAACGCGATTCAGGACAACACCAAGCTCGTCTTCTTCGAAACCTTTGGCAACCCGAACGCCGACCTTCCGGATTTCGAAGCCATCAGCGAGATCGCTCACCGCCATCATCTTCCGGTGATCGTCGACAACACCTTTGCCACGCCTTACCTGTTCCGCCCATTGGAGCACGGCGCTGACATCGTCGTCGAATCCGCCACGAAGTTCATCGGCGGCCACGGCACCACACTCGGCGGCGTCGTCGTCGAGGGTGGCAACTTCAACTGGGCCGAGGTCGAGGGCAAATTCCCGACTCTGACCACCCCGGACCCGAGCTATCACGGCCTCAACTTCTACGAGGCTTTGGGTGGGTCTGCGTTCGTCACCCGTATTCGCGCCATCCTCCTCCGCGATACGGGTGCGACGATCTCTCCGTTCGCCGCCTTCCTGCTGCTGCAGGGCACCGAGACCCTCAGTCTGCGCGTCGAGCGTCACGTCGAGAACGCGCTGAAGGTCGTCGAATACCTTCAGACGGTTCCGGAAGTCGAATCGGTGAGCCACCCCGCCATCGAAGGCCGCCGTGACCACGAACTGTACAAGAAGTACTTCCCGAAGGGTGCGGGCTCCATCTTCACCTTCGAAATCAAGGGCGGAAGGCCGGCGGCACGCGTCTTCATCAACAATCTGCACCTGTTCTCCCTGCTCGCCAACGTGGCGGACGTCAAGAGCCTCGTCATTCACCCGGCGTCCACGACCCACGCCCAGGAGACCAAGGAGGAGCTTGAGGACCAGGGAATTCATGAGTCCACCATCCGTCTCTCTATCGGTACCGAGAACATCGAGGATATCCTTGATGACCTCAAGGGTGGCTTCGAAGCCGTTCGCGCTTCTGGGTTGGCGAAGTAAGCCGCACCTAGGCATCGTCTCCTTCCCTCTCTGAAGAGAGTTTTCTGATTGCCAGAGCCGTCTCATCCTCATGGACGAGGCGGCTTTTTCATGCCTGGAAACTCAGCCATAAGCCCTATGTGATGTTTCACCGGCATCCCTTAGATTCAAGACAGATATGTTTTGCAGTCGAAAGGAAAATGATGTCGGAAACTCAGTTCGGAATTCCTCCGAAACCCGCAGATATCGCCATGAAGTATTCGCTCGCACAGACGTCTCCCACCGCAGTGCAGGCGGTGGAGCTCGTGAAGGACTATGGTTCCGGAGAATCGACCGTCCATGCCTTACGTGGTGTGAACGTGAGTTTCGCGCAGGGTGCCTTCACAGCGATCATGGGGCCCTCGGGATCCGGTAAATCCACGTTGATGCACACCCTCGCAGGCCTTGATTCCGCAACTTCGGGCCGCATTCTTTTCGAAGGCAGGGACATCACCCATCTCAAGGACAACGATCTCACTCTGCTGCGCCGTGAAAGCATCGGCTTCATTTTCCAGTCCTTCAACCTCCTGCCTATGTTCACGGCCGAGCAGAACATCCTCATGCCCCTCACCCTCGCCGGCAAGAAACCGGATCGCGCCTGGTTTGCGCGGCTCGTGGCCACGCTCGGGCTTGGAGACCGGCTGGGGCACAGGCCGAACGAGCTCTCCGGCGGTCAGCAGCAGCGCGTCGCCATCGCACGGGCTCTCATCACCAAGCCGACGGTGGTCTTCGCCGACGAACCCACCGGTAATCTCGATTCCGTTTCGAGCGCGGAGGTCCTTGATTTTCTTCGCACCTCGGTCAAGGAGCTCGGTCAGACCGTCATCATGGTCACCCACGATGCCGTTGCCGCCTCCTATGCCGACCGTGCGATCGTCTTTTCAGACGGACGGATCGTGGCCGACCAGCCCGACCCACAGGCCGAACGGATGAGCGAGCTCCTCAACGAAGTGCGCCTTGACCTGCTGCAGAACACCGTTTCGGCGAACGTCACCGCCGAACAGAACTGAGGCAGAAATGTTGAGCATTACTCTCAAGATGATGCGCAAGAATCTGCGCCTTCTCATCCCCGCCGGCATTGCCATCCTCATCGGCACCGCTTTTATCTCCGCCACGTTCCTCTTCAGCAACGCACTCAACTCTTCCTTGTCGAAAAACGTCACTGCGCAGTACGGCGGGGCAAACTATGTGGTGGCTCCTTCGAGCGACGACGGCTACGCGACCTTGGCGGACTTCGACCTCGACTCGTTGCGGAACCTTGATGCGGTCAAGGGAGTTCGAGAGGATTCCTCTACCCAGGCTTCGTTGGTGAAAGGCTCGGACAGTTCTGTGTCGCTGGTGCTGCCCATGTCTTCTCAGGAAGGCGACGCGGCCCTCATGCCCGTTCGCCTCGCCAAGGGAGCATGGCCGCAGAAGAGCGGTGAGATCGCGGTGACGCAGGAAACCGCCAACCGTCTCTCGGTGGGTGTCGGCGATCGTATCAAGCTCACTGCCACCACCTACGACGGTTCCAAGGAGAACACCGCACAGGAGAAAGTCGTCGGCTTCACTGTCGATCCGGATAATGCCTACAGCTATTACGCGGGCGCTTCGGTCCTGCCGGAAGCTGATTTCTACTCCCTGCTGAATCTCACCCATCACATGGATCAGAAATACGTGGCCTCGGTGTATCTGCTTCTCGACACCGACGGCAAGACGCAGGCCGAGACCGAGGCGATACTCTCTCAGATAAAGCAGAAGATTCCGAAGGACTTCGAGATCCAGTCGCGCGCGGAAGCAGCTACCAAGGCCATTGAGTCCGTTGGGCAGGGCCAGAACGTGATGACGACCTTCCTTTTGATTTTCGGCATCATCGCTTTGCTGGTGGCGGCCCTCGTCATTGCGAACACCTTCCAGGTTCTGGTGGCGCAGCGTCGCAGAACCTTGGCGTTGCTGCGCACGATCGGCGCACGAAAGGGGCAGCTCTACCGTAGTGTTCTTGTCGAAGCAGGCGTGCTGGGCCTCATTGCCTCTGCGTTGGGTGTCGTTGTCGCGATTGCGTTGATGTGGGTCATGTCGCTCTTCCATGTTGGTTCTGCCACTGCCGGATCCAGCCAAATGACGCTGGCAGGGACAGGCGGAGGATTGGAATTGGTGATCGATTGGCGCGTGGTGGTCCTCCCGCTCGTCTTCGGAATTCTCATGACGATGGTCGCCTCTCTGAGCTCCGCTCGCATGGCGACGAGTGTGACGCCGCTGGAGGCACTGCGTCCTCTTGAAACCATGCAGAACAAGAAGGCGGGAGTCGTCCGCGCTCTGCTCTCCATGGTTGGTATCTTCGGTGGAGGTGCCCTCGCGACTTTCGCCGTGCTCGGTGTCATGCACATGTCGGAAGACAGTACGGATTTCGCCTCCTTCAACCTCTATTTGTTGATGGCGATCGGGGGAGCGGCCATTCTCTTCCTCGGTCTCATACTGTCGGCGGTCTGGTGGATGCCATGGCTGATGCGTGGCGCGGGCAGCGTCATCTCCCATACGGGGCCCTCCGCGAAGATCGCCGCAGCGAATGTGCAGAAAAATCCGCGCAGAGTTGCAGCCACAGGAGTCGCCTTGCTGATCGGGGTTACCTTGGTCACCACCATCTCGACAGGTGCCGCTTCCGCGAAGCAAACCCTTGTCGACACCATGGCGGGAAAGTACGCTGTCGACGTCCAGATCTCCGGCGACAGCCTCAATGAGGGGGCCTTGAAAGCGGTGGAGAAGGTCAAGGGCGTGAAGTCGGCCTCTCTGCTCGACTCAGTGGTGACTTCGGTGAGCCCCAAGGATGCGAAAACTGTCTCAGGGTCCAAGAAGGATTCCACTGATGACATCAGCGTGGGGATGGTGGGCATTTCGGAGCAGCAGCGCAAGGACCTGATCCGTGCCGACGTCTCCACGGAGTCCACGGCCGACACCGTCGTCATGAACGAAACGCTTCTGACGGGAGAGAAGAATCCCTACAAGGACGGCGATAAGGTCACCTTCGCTTTCCAAGATGCGCAGGGGAAGAAACGGAGCGTCGCGCTTACCGCTGTGCTCAAGGACTTCAACTCCATGACGACCGGTCAGATCACCGCTTTGGTGGATCCGTCAGTTTTGCAAGGGGCAGCTGGAAGCTCCGGCACCGATAAAACTAGTGAGGCTGCTGACGCGACTGGAACTGGAACTTCTGAGGCGGCAACTGGCACCGCTGGATCCGCTCGCTCCGGTCACCCGCTCATTTGGGTGCAAGTGAATGATGACGCGGCGGCAGTGCAGCTCATCAGCGACATCCAAACCATTTTGAAGAGGTATCCAGAAGTGAGCGTTACGGGACCCTTCGCCGAGCGCGAGATGTGGGAGACCTCCATCAACACCGTTCTCATGATCCTCGTTGGCCTCTTGGCGGTATCCGTGATCATTGCGTTGATCGGCGTGGCCAACACCCTGTCGCTGTCGGTGATCGAGCGGACGCGCGAATCGGCCACGCTGCGAGCCATCGGCATGACCAAGAAACAGTTGCGCACCTCTCTGGGGGTGGAGGCGCTGATTATCTCACTGGTCTCCGGGATTGCGGGAGTGCTGCTCGGCATCGCCTTCGGCTGGTTGGGCTCGACAGTCGTCCTGTGGAGCATGGGAACGGTGAGCTTGCGCATCGACTGGGTCATGTGCTCGGTCATCCTTGTCATCGCCATTGCGGCGGCGCTTGTTTCGAGCATCATTCCGGCACGAAGAGCGGTCAAGACGCCTCCGGTGGTTGCGCTCGCCGAGGCATAGCAGTGGAGATCACTGAGGCATAGTGAAAATCGCGCGCGGGCGCTGACAGTGGTCGCGCGCGGGAAAGTCTGGTCAGTCGACAAGGCCCACTTCATAGGCGAAAACCACTGCCTGCACACGGTCTCGCGCGTTGATCTTCGCTAGGAGATGCGCCACATGGGTTTTAACGGTCGGCAAGCTCACGAAGAGCTTGTCGGCTATTTCTTGATTCGACAGTCCATGGGCGATCTCAAGGAGCACCTCCCGTTCCCGCTCCGTCAGGGAATCGAGTTCGGGGCTTGATATAGTCCGGTTTTCGCCGCCGCCGGAGAGTTGACTGTCGGTTCCGGCGGCAGTCTGAGAGGAAGTGGTTCCGCGGGCACTCTGAGGGTCGCGCGTACCCGTATTGGTGCTGAAAGCGCCGTTCCAATCCTGTTGTGTTTGCTGTTGGTTGGCAACAGGAACGATGAGTTTTTCGATGAGTCGCTTGGTGGCGGAGGGGGCGATGATGGCATTGCCCCGGTACACGGTTCGGATGGACGAAAGCATGTCCTCCGGACTCGTGTCCTTCAGCAGGAAGCCCGAGGCGCCGGCGCGGATGGCGTTCATCACATACTCGTCAAGGTCGAAAGTGGTGAGGATGATGACCCTGGTATGAAGGTTCTCCGTCGAATCCATCGCGGTGATTTCCGCGGTTGCGGAGATTCCGTCCTCGATGGGCATGCGGACATCCATGAGCACAACGTCCGGCTTCAGTTGGCGGGTCATGCTGACAGCGACTTTTCCATCTGCCGCTTCTCCGACGACGCGCATGTCCGGCTGGGAATTGATTACCATTGCAAAGCCGGCGCGAATGAGACTTTGATCATCGGCTATCAGAACGGAAATGGGGGCATTACCCTGATCGGTATCTGAAAGAGCTCCGTTCGTTGTGGTGCCGTTCGTTGTGGTACCGTCATGTGCTGAGTCGCGGTCGGTGGTGCCGCCGTTCGCGGTGTTGTCAAGTGCTGAGGTCATTGCTGCATATGCTTTCCGTCTTCGGTGAGGCGTGTCTGTGGCGTTGTCTCCATGATAGGGCTCAGTTGCGGACGGTTCGCCTCTTCCGGTGTCTCGTTTTGGCGCAGTATGCCGAGCAGCTCGCGCATTTGTGCCAGGGCAGTGCGTCCGATGCTGGCGATGCTGGCGAAGGCTTCCTGGATGGTCGTTGAATCCTCTTCCGGCAGTTGGATCGGTGCTGCGGACTTCCCTTTCTGCTCGGCTTCTCTTGTGATGGCATCATGGCGATCCTTGATGTCTTTCAAGACGGCGATGCGGGAATCTGCGGAATGAAGGACCCTTCCCAAGGTATCGGTCACCTCTTTCTGGATCTGTTCCGAAATGCGGGCGCGTTCCAAGTTTGCGGCAAGGGCGGCCTGTTGTTCCTGTTGATGGAGCAGCGCCTCCTCGCGGGAGCGCAGCAGTACCACGTTGGAGCCTCGCGACCTTCTCCACAGCGCGAAAAAGATGATGCCGATGCAAGTGATGGCGATCAGTATGGCGATGAAGGTGCAGGAAAATAACGTTTGGGTATCACTGAAGTAGACGATATCTGAATTTTTTCTCTCTGCTTCCGACATTGCCAGCCATGTCTCATTTTTGGCTTGGATGTAATTCCATTCGTTGATGGTTGCCAGTCCGATGACGCACACGCAGGTGGGATACACCCACTTCGTGGCGGAGCGTGGACCATAGGCGATGACCGAGTAGAGGGAGAACAGGGCGATGATCGGCCCGTCCGACTGCAGACCGGGAAGGGTAAGAAGCGAGATGATGAGAAAGCCCGCAACGAGTGCCGCACTCAGCTGCGGGAAAGCGCGTCGCATGGACAGTGCCGCACAGAAGGCGATGCACAGGATGATCTCCCATGCCACATTGCCATCGTCCGCCGCTATGTATTCGCTGAGGACGAGGAAAAGCGCAAGAAGGGTGCAGCAGACGATGTCGACGAGTACGAAGTGCGTCTGTGTCCAGAGGGAGATGCGTTCAATGACGTTCGGTTTCTCCTGTCCCTCCAGAGCGTCGCTGCCGTTTGCGGTTTCCGTCAGAGGAAGGGTGGCGAGTATAGAAAAACCGTGGTCCGTGGGTGAAACATAAAGAGTTCCGCCGAGGGAGGTCACCCGCTCGCGCATGCCGATGAGCCCGTAGCCGGGATGATGACCGTCCTTGTTGGCCGCCGCTCCCTTCCCGTCATCCGTGATGCTCAGCGTGACCTCTTCCTTGTCCCACACCTCCACGATGTCGACATGAACCCCATTGCCCGCGTATTTACGCACGTTGCTCAGAGCCTCCTGCACCGTGCGGAACAGCACTCGACCCAGATCCTTGCGCAGAGTAGCGAGAGGGGGCTTTCCGTGGATTGTCCGTTCGATGACAAGGTTGCTGCCACTCGCCGCTTGAGCTTCATGAATCAGTGCGTCGATGGATGCGTAGTCCACTACCAGCTCCGGCGGCTTTCGTCGTGGTATCTGCGCATCGTCAAGGGTCCCCAGCAGTCCATGCATGCCGGAGAGCGCATGACCGGCCTCCTCGTGAATGGTATGCATGGTGGAGAGTGCAACGTCGGGATCCTGAGCGCCCGCATACCGGCCACCATCTGCCTGAACGATGATGATGGACAGCGTGTGCGCCACCACGTCATGCATATCGCGGGCGATGCGGGAGCGTTCCGCGAGCGTCGCGATATGCGCCTCCTCCTTCTGGCTCTCCTCCAACACACGATTGCGCTCGCGGAGCAAGTTAAGTTGTGCGAGCCGTGCACGTCGCCAGTATCCGAACGCAGCGGCACTGAGGAGGAAAGTCTCGAGCGTGAGTGCCATGATTGGCACACCGAGGTAAAAGCTGCTGTCGAAGGAAACAGCAGAGCTGGCTTCACCGCTGAAAAAGGGAGGGCGGTGTGCACTGACGGTGTTGATGAGGGAGACGGCCACACCCAACACGAGGGCTGTGAGGAGATAGCGACGGGAATTGCGCGGATTCCCATAGACGATGGCCGAATACAGCATAACGACAGCGGTCATGTCTGTGACGATGAGCGATGGTCCGAAGATGAGCTGAAGTCCACTGATGACGATGAGACAGATGGCGCCGGCGTCGGCATGGGTGCGGCGAACGGCCATGGGGAAGATATAGAGAAGTGACCACACCGCTACGGCGTAGCCGTTTTGAGGGAAGAGAAGTGCATCGTACGTGATGCTGCTAGAAAGAATGGTCAGGAACCCGACCCCGATGACGGCCTTGAGAGCATCGTAGAACTGTTGGCGTCTCGGTGAGCGGATGCGCGCAGATCTTTGGTGCATAACTCTAGCGTAAGCTCGTCAATGGAATTCGTCAGATAGGGGAGTTGCATGCTCAGTTCACTTGACATGTTCAGCATCGGAATCGGTCCGTCGTCATCGCACACGGTGGGACCCATGCGGGCGGCAGGGGCCTTTCTGCGAGATCTGACACAACGGAATCTTCTCGATCGCGTCTCCAGGGTTCATATCACCCTCTATGGTTCCCTCGCCCTCACCGGACGCGGGCATGGAACCGATCGCGCGGTCTTCGCAGGGCTTGAAGGCCATAATCCGGAGACCGTCGATCCGAAATACGTCACCACCGGTCTCGATGAGGCGTCGGCAACGGGGACGATTCTCCTGGCCGGAAAGAGGAAACTCGCTTTTCAGCGCGGCGACATTGAGTTCAATCTGAAGAAGCCGTTGCCGCTCCATCCCAATGGCATGCGTTTCCAAGCGTTCGCCGCCGACGGCTCTCTTTTGACGGAGCAGGTGATGTACTCCACCGGCGGCGGTTTCATCGCCACCCAGGAGGAGATGGAGCGGACTGCCGCAGAACAGGCCGCTACGCACGTTCCTGCAGGACAACAGAACGCGGCAGCGGAGCCCCACTCCACCGAGGAAGAAGACGCGGAGGAGATAGGTCCCTCGGGACATCCCTACCCGTACCCTTTCACCTCGGGTACCGAGCTGGTGGACATCTGTGAGAGGGAACAGCTCAGTGTCGCACAGGTGATGTGGATCAACGAGATCTCGCAACGGCCTGCCGACGAGGTTCACACGAGACTTCTCGCCATCTGGGAGGCGATGCGCGAATGTGTCCGCAATGGTTGTAACGCCAAGGATTCCATGCTTCCCGGTGTGCTTCGCGTGCGCCGCCGTGCCCCGGGAATTTACCAGCGTCTCCGCGACGACCATGACGATCTTTTCGCCGACACCGCGGAAGGCTCCTACCGGCTTCAAACCCTGCGCACACGTCCGGGCTGCCTCGTCGAGGCCTCCGAATGGGTGGCTCTCTTCGCCCTCGCCGTCAACGAGGAGAACGCGAGCGGCGGACGCATCGTCACCGCTCCAACGAATGGTGCGGCCGGCATCATTCCCGCGGTTCTGCATTATTACTGGAGCTTTGTGGAGAATGCGGACGAGCAGGGAGTCATTGATTTCCTTCTGACGGCTTCCGCGGTCGGTTTCCTTTTCAAGCGCAACGGCTCCATCTCGGGTGCGGAGGTCGGTTGCCAAGGAGAGGTCGGTTCTGCCTGTTCCATGGCGGCTGCGGGCATGTGTGCGGTTCTGGGCGGAAGTCCCCGTCAAGTCGAGAATGCCGCGGAAATCGGCATCGAACACAATCTGGGACTCACTTGCGACCCGGTGGGTGGCCTCGTTCAGATTCCCTGTATTGAGCGCAACGCCATCGCGTCCAACACCGCCATCAATGCGGCGCGGGTCGCGTTACTGGGCGACGGTCATCACATCGTTTCGCTCGATCAGGCGATCCAGACCATGAAGCAGACCGGTGCCGACATGATGGCCAAGTACAAGGAGACCTCGCGTGGAGGACTTGCAGTCACTGTGCGCGTGGTGGAGTGCTGACGAAGCGCTTCCACAAAATGTCGATGGCGATGACGAAGAGCGGGCAGACGATGAGCGACGCCAGGACGTCGGTGGGGAAGTGAACGGCCAGAACGAGGCGTGAGAAGGCGGTGATGAGCACCAGCAGCGTTCCCAAGATGCGGACGGCCCATCGCAGGCCCTTCCGTGCTGTGGCGGTGGCGATCATCAGCGTCACCATCATCACCGTGACCGCGGCGGTGTGCCCACTCGGAAAGCTGTAGTCGTTGGGAACGAGGTGCGAAACCGTCACATCCAGTGCGGGACGGGGGCGGGCCACAAGGTGTTTCACGCCCATCAGGTAGATCAGTGGAATCGCCAACATCAACGTGTAATGCAGGGCCACGGGCCCCGACCTTTTCCTCCACACAGCTGCGCCAACGACAATCATTATCATGATGCTCCCCACAGTGCTGAAAAGTGCCGCGAGGAGAGCGGATCCCTGTGAAATCCACCCATGTGCCCGTGGGATTGCCAGCAGTATGCTTTCGTCCCATGCCGTGACGGCCGCGTGGTGGGTGATGAAGACTCCCGCAACGGGTAAGAGGACTACGGCAAGGGCGGCGGCGAACAATTCAAGACGTTGTGTAATGCTGAGAGTCATGTCATGAGTATGGCAGATACGACAGAAGTCCAGTATTTGCGTCACATTTGGTCTATGACATCAGCAAGCGACTATTACATTCCCGGCCTTCACGTGGAGGACCACACGATCACCGTTCCTCTTGACTGGCGGGGGGTGGAGCCGTCCGATTTTCGTGCCGTCGAGGCGGCCTGTGACACGGAGTCCCTGCGCCTTTTCTACCGCGTGGTCACGGCTCCCGACAAGGTGCACGAGGATCTTCCCTTGCTGATATTCCTTCAGGGTGGGCCAGGAGGTTCGGGGCCACGGCCCCTCAACGCCACTGACGAGGGTTGGATCGGCGAGGCTGTGAAGCACTTTCGTGTGGTGTTACCCGACCAGCGCGGCACGGGTCGTTCATCGCAGGTGTCACCGGCCGTCATCGCCAGGCGCGGCACGCCTCAGCAGCAGGCCGACTTCCTCAAGAGATTCCTTGCGGACTCCATCGTGCGTGACTTCGAGTACCTGCGCCTCACCGAGTTTGGCGGCCGCGCGTGGGCGAGCGAGGGCCAGAGCTATGGTGGTTTCCTCACGCTGACGTATCTTTCACTGTTTCCCCAAGCCCTTCAGGTCTGCTTCACCACCGGTGGCATTCCAGGTGTTCCCGCCAGTGCCGACGCCGTCTACCAGCACACCTATCCGCGAGTTCTTTCCAAGACGATGCAGTATTATCGCCGCTATCCGCAGGATGAGGAGATCATTGCAAGGCTTGCCGACAGGCTTGCGGAGGGCAACGTCGTCCTTCCCAACGGAGACCCGTTCTCGGTGCAGCGGCTGCAGTCGTTGGGCCAAGGCTTTGGCATGAAACCTGGCTGGGAACGCCTGCACTGGCTTCTCGACGACGCCTTTGATGCCGACGACAACATCTCAGACGGCTTCCTCATGAAGGTTCTTGCCACCACGGGATCCGCCGGCAAGGCGCTCTATTGGACGCTGCAGGAATTCATCTATGCGGACGGAGGCGACTCGGGGAAGTGCGAGCCGGTGCGCTGGTCTGCGCAGCGGGAACTGGCGAAGCATCCTGAATTTGATGTCGGCAATCGGCCACTGATCTTCACCGGCGAAATGTGCTACCCGTGGATGTTCGAGGAGGATTCCGCGCTGAAGCCCTTCAAGGCTGCCGTGGACCTCATGATGGAATCCGGCGAGTGGGGGAAGATCTACGACGAGAACCAGTTGCGACGCAACGAGGTTCCGCTTCAGGCCGGCATCTACTACGACGACATGTATGTGGATTCAGGCATTCAGGTCGACACTCTGAGTCGCATCGGCAATTCACATTATTGGATGACGAACGACTTCGAACACGATGGCGTCCACGGAGCCTCCGTCTTCCCGCACCTCTATCAGTTGGCGCTGGAGCGGGGCGATTTGGAAGGCCTGTTCAGTCGCTGAAACCGTACTCGAAGAGTCTTCTGTAGAGCGCCAGCTCGTCCGCTGTGTTCTTGCTGCTCATGAACTCGACGGACTGGGTGTGTGAAGCGCCGTGGCTGGAACCTGCGGCGCGCAGAAGGCCGTGGTTGGCGAGCTGACGTTTGAGGTTGCGTCCCAGTCCCTCGTAGCCCGTGAAGAGTTCCACGGAGCTGCCGAGCTGTTCTGCGATGATGTCGGAGATGAACGGGTAGTGGGTGCAGCCGAGAACTGCGGCGTCAAGCGGCTGTTTCCAGCTTTTCCGCGCCGAGGAAAGCAATCCCTTCAAGTAGCTACGAATCTCGGGAAGTCCGGCTGGCCCCTTTTCGATGAGTTCGGCGAGACGGGGACAGGGGAGCGGGTAGATATTCGCACTGCTGCCGAAGCGTTCTTCCTGCTGATGGAATTTATCAAGGCTCAATGTCAGCGGCGTCGCCATGACGAGGATGTTCTTCTTGCCGGAATCCACTGCCTGCTTGGTCGCTGGTTCGATTCCCAGGAAGGGCAGGTCGGTGTAGAGCTTCATCAGCTCGGGTTTTGCGGCGCTGGTGGCGGTGTTGCAGGCGATGACGACGGCTTTGACGTGGTGTTCACGCAGGTGGTCGACGGCAGCACGGGTGAGGTCGTAGACGCGCGAAGCGCTTTTCTCCCCGTAGGGCGCGTTCGCGGAATCCCCGTAGAAAATGAAGTCTTCGTGGGGAAGCATTCTCGTCAGAGTTCGTAGGGTGCTGATGCCGCCGACTCCCGAATCGAATACCCCAATGGCATTTTGCTGATCAACCAATGACATTCTCGCTTTTGCTTGCGCTGTGCGTCCTATAGACGATGTTTATCTTTCCTTCGCAAGGACTCTACCACCGGTGCCGTTCGCTGGCAGTGTGCCCCGGTCCTTCGGCACCGCTTATGCACAGGCACAACAGGAGGCGAGGACGGTGGCGGTTCGGGTGGTGACCCGTCTCGCTAAAGTGTTCGGTATGTCTTTAACTATTGGAATCGTCGGGCTTCCCAACGTCGGTAAATCGACGCTGTTCAATGCGTTGACCCGCAACAACGTGCTTGCAGAGAACTATCCGTTCGCCACCATCGAACCCAACACGGGCATTGTGCCGCTGCCGGACGAGCGCCTACAGAAGCTTGCCTCGATCGTCAACACCACCAAGATCGTGCCCGCCACCGTCACCTTCGTCGACATTGCCGGCATTGTGAAGGGCGCTTCCGAGGGAGAGGGACTGGGGAATCAGTTCCTCGCCAATATCCGTGAGGCCGATGCCATCTGCGAGGTCACCCGTGTCTTCGAGGACGATGACATCGTGCACGTCGACGGTCGTGTCGACCCGAACGCGGACATCGAGACCATCAACACGGAGCTCATCCTTGCGGATCTGCAGACCATCGAGAACGCTCTGCCGAAGCTGGAGAAGGATCTGCGCGGCAAGAAGATCAAGCAGGAGTATTTCGACGCCGTGACGCAGGCCAAGGAGATTCTCGAGGCTGGCGAGACCATCGATCACGCTGCGGCCGCTGGAAAGATCGACAAGGACGCTGTCTACGATTTGCATCTCATGACGGCGAAGCCCTTCATCTATGTCTTCAACGTCGACGATGACGAACTCACCAACGATGACCTGAAGAAGAAGCTTGCGGACTCGGTGGCGCCCGCTCCCTCCATCTTCCTCAACGCCCAGTTCGAATCCGAGCTTACAGAGCTTGACGAGGCCGATGCCCGCGAGATGCTGGAAGATGCGGGACTCAAGGAATCCGGTCTCGATCAGCTGGCGCGCGTCGGCTTTGACACCCTCGGCCTCCAGACCTTCCTCACCGCGGGGGAGAAGGAAGTACGTGCCTGGACCATCCACAAGGGTTGGACCGCTCCGAAGGCTGCTGGCGTCATCCACACCGATTTCGAGAAGGGCTTCATCAAGGCGGAGATCGTCTCCTACGACGACCTCGTCGCCGCAGGCTCCTACGCCAAGGTCAAGGACGAGGGCAAACTGCGTCTGGAAGGCAAAGACTACGTGATGCAGGACGGAGACATCGTCGAGTTCCGCTTCAACGTCTGAGAGCCTGTGGCGTGCGGAAGAGCTCGGAGACATGAGTGTATATGAAATCCGCTTAGGGAATAGTGTTAGCAATTCGTCAGGGTTATCGGCTACAAAGTAGAGAAGCAATTGACGTGTTCATTCCACGCGGATTGCTGCGCTGAGAAACCGAAACCAAGAAAGTGAACCGATGCTCTCACTCAAACACATCAAGAAGTCCTATAACGTTGGTGGGACGATCACGAAGGCTCAGGATGATGTCTCCGTCTCCTTCCGAAAACAAGAATTCGTAGCGATTCTCGGCCCCAGCGGCTCGGGAAAAACCACCATGCTGAACATCATTGGTGGTCTGGATCGCTACGATTCCGGCGATCTCATCATCAAGGGGAAGTCCACCAAGAACTTCAAGGATGCCGACTGGGACGCCTACCGCAACAATTCCATCGGTTTCATTTTCCAGTCCTATAACCTCATCTCGCACCTTTCGATCATGGCGAATGTCGAAATGGGCATGACGCTCTCGGGTGTCTCCAAGGCGGAGAAGACGAAGCGTGCCGAAGACGCATTGATTCGCGTAGGGTTGAAGGACCACATGCACAAGAAGCCGTCGCAGCTGTCAGGTGGGCAGATGCAGCGCGTGGCCATCGCACGTGCCATCGCGAATGACCCCGAAATCCTGCTCGCGGACGAACCGACGGGTGCACTGGATTCGGAGACCTCGGAAGAGATCATCAAGCTGATCAAGGAGCTCTCCAAGGAGCGCCTCGTCATCATGGTGACGCACAACCCCCAGCTTGCGCATCAGTACGCGGACCGCGTCATCGAATTCTCCGACGGCAAGGTGAGAACCGACTCCAACCCCTACTCGGAGAAGGAGTACAAGGACGAGTTCAAGCTGAAGCGTACGAAGATGAGCTATCTCACCGCGCTCTCGCTCAGCTTCAACAACATTCGCACCAAGAAGGGTCGCACCTTCCTGACGGTGTTCGCCTCCAGCATTGGCATCATTGGTATCGCGGTGGTGCTTGCCCTCTCGAATGGCTTCCAGCAACAGATAGACACCACGCAGAGCGAGGCCATGGCGTCCATGCCGGTCACCATCTCCCGATCGAACACCGACACCTCCTCTCTGATGACCGGAACGGAGACGAAGACCTTCTCGACGTCGAAGCAGGTCACCGCCGAAAAGAGCGATGCCGACAAGGCCCAGCACACCAACAAGCTGACCGATGAGTATCTCGACTACGTGAATAAGCTGCCCGAATCAGACGCAGAGAACATCGCCGTGACCTATGGAACCGGCATGAACCTGATCCGCGAGGTGGACGGCAAATATCAGACCGTCTCCTTCTCCAACGCGAGCAAGACCAGCGGCACCATAGACGCACAGGCAATGATGAGCACCGCCACCGGCGTGGGCGGCAGCGTCTATCCGGTTGACCGCAGCGGCGGACAGTCGTTCCTCAAGACCTATTACAAGGTGATGGAGGGCAGCTATCCCAAGAGCGACACCGATGTGGTTCTCGTTATCGGCAAGGACAATACCGTCAACATCAACGCGCTGAAGAACCTCGGTTTCGACGTCAAGGAAGGCCAGAAGTTCGACTTCGACGACCTTGTGGGAACCAAGGTGAAACTGGTGGCCAACGACGATTATTACGAGAAGTCTCCCATCGGCACCTATATGCCGTCCGACGACTATTCCACGATGGCCGATTCGGACTCGACGAAGACCCTGACGGTGAGTGGAATCGTCCGAGTGAAAGCGAAGAACTCGGATGGGCTGCTGTCCAGCGGAATCGCCTACAGTTCCGAGCTCACCAAGAGCGTTCTGACGGAGAACAAGGATTCCGATATCGTCGATGCTCAGAAGGACTCTGATACCAACGTCATCACGGGCGCGAAGATGGATTCCGACACCAAGGACGCCTTCCTCGAGACCCTCGGGGGCTCGGACACCCCGACCTCCATACAGATCTACCCGACGACCTTCAAGAAGAAGGACGCCGTGCTGAGCTACCTTGACAAGTACAACAAGGACAAGGACAGCGCAGACCAGGTCAAGTACACCGACATGGCAGGAACCGTCAGTGACATGACTGGTGGGCTCATGGACGCCATCACCTATGTGCTTGTGGCGTTTGCGGCCATCAGCTTGGTGACCTCCATGATCATGATCGCCATCCTGACCTACACCAGTGTTCTCGAGAGGACGAAGGAAATCGGAATCCTCAAGGCACTGGGTGCGCGCAAGAAGGACATCACGCGCGTCTTCGATGCCGAGACGTTCATTCTTGGCTTTGGTGCGGGAATCTTCGGAATCGTGGTGGCGTGGCTGCTGACCTTCCCGATCAACTCGCTGCTGGAGACCTATACGGGCTTGGCGGGCGTTGCGGTCCTCAATCCGGTGCACGCCGTGGCCCTGGTCATCATCAGCACGATACTGACGCTCCTCGGTGGTCATATCCCGGCTCGCATGGCCGCCAAGAAGGATGCGGCAGTTGCTCTGAGAACCGAGTAACAGTGCGTGGGAAAGTCCTGTAGGAAGAACGTCCTATGGGATAGACGTTCTGCAGAAACGGAAAAGCGGCGATCTCCTCATTCTTGGAGATCGCCGCTTTTTTGCTCTCTGAATCTTTTTGTTGCCTCATCGTTGGTGGGTGGTGACGAAAACCACATTATGGTGATTGCGGGCTGCGGTCCGTGAGGGTTACTTCTGTGCCGCGTCGCTGAAGTCGCTCACCAGTGCCTCCACCCATGCCGTCAGATCCGTGTAGTCCTCGGGCATCGATTCTGTGAGGCGCACGATCGGTACGCCGGCCTTTTCCGCCGACTTGCTGATCATGTCGGTGGTGGAGTTCGTCTCCTGCTCGTTGAGAACCAGCATGTCGATGGAACCTGCGGCGAGCTGCTTTTGGAAGGCCGAGATGTCACCGGGTGAGGGCTCGCTCTCATTAGTGGTCGCCTGTGCATAGCCGGTCGGCGTGGCATCCTTCATGCCGAGATCCTCGGCGAGGTAATAGGCAACCGATTCGGTGGCGGCGTACGCCAGCCCCTTCGTCGTCTTCTTGGCCTCCGTGATGGCGTCCTCGAGCTTGGATTCGCTCTGCTCCCACTTCTTGTACTGTGCGTCGAAGTAGTCCGCGTCGGCGGCGTCAACCTTCTTCAGCTGTTCGACATAGCTCTTGGCGGTTGCCTTGCGCACTTCCGCAGAGAACCAGATGTGGGGGTTGGCTCCCTCCTTGATTCCAGCTGCGTCGGCGGCGTTGACCACGGTGACATTGGCGTTTGCTGCTGCCTTGGTTGCCCACGGATCATAGTCGGCACCGTTGGCAACGACAATTTTCGCCTTGGAGATCTTTGCGACATCCGATGGTTGTGGCTCGAAGTCGTGAGCCTCGACATTCTGGTTTGACAGGATGGCGGATACGGAGACCTTGTCGCCTCCGATCTGTTCGGCGAGGGACTTCCATTGGTTGACGCTCACGGCGACGTTGACCTGTTCCGCCGATGTGGAACCTGCGCTGGCCTTCGAACTCGTTGAGGCAGCGTCGGTGGCGGAGGAGGTTCCGCAGGCTGCCGCGAACATCAGAGCTGCCGAAATGCCGAGGGCCGCTCCTGTGCGGACCACGCGTGACATGGCGTTCCGGAGTTTTTGTGAATTTCTCATCATTCCTTTTTCTGCACTCTCTATATCTACATTCTGGATATCGCCGCAACCTGCGGACCGAGAGTTCGGTTCGAGGTTGGGCTCTTTGCGGAGGCGGCGGTTGCCGCATATGAAACTATATCAGTAATGATAATCATTATCAAAACGAGAGAGAAAGTGTCTGTCGTGAAAAGTCGGTCAAGAGGGTTGGTCGTAAGGAGACGATCATAAGGAGCTGGTCTGGCCATATAAAAGAAAAAGGGTCCGGGCAGCGGATTTTCCGCGTGTCCAGACCCTGATGGTTGCCTCTCGAGGGGGAAGGCAAAGGCAAGATCTCAGAAGATTATTCGACGATGACGTCCTCGGCCTTGATGTCCGAAGTGAAAGAGGGGGCGAGTTCGGTTTCGTAGGCCTTCTCGAAGAAGCCGTTTCCGGACAGTGTCTTGATTTCACCGTTGACCCACTTCAGCAGGCTGGCGTTCCCCTTCTTGACCGCTGGAGCGATGGTCTGGTCCGGTCCCAGATTCTTGATACCCACCACATAGTCGGGGTTGTCCTTCGCCCAGGCGTACAGATAGGTGTTATCGTCGGCGAGTGCGGCGGCGCGTCCATCCTTGAACGCTTGGAACTGCTGGGTCTTGGAGTCAAACTTCTGCTGTTGGACGTCCGGGTACTTCTGGGTGAAGTAGGTCTCCGCGGTCGTTCCCTTGTTGACGGCGAGCACCTTGCCATTGAGTTGGTCGGCGCTGGTGATTTTCGCTTTCTTCGGCGAGGCAACACCGATCGATACCTTCATGTAGGGACTGGCGAAGTCCACGACCTGTTTGCGCTCGTCCGTCACGGTGAAGTTGGCAAGAACCAGATCGACCTTATCGGACTTGAGGGCGTCCACACGGGCGTCGGCGTTGACCTGGACCCAGCTGATCTTGACGTCGAGGTCCTTGGCCAGCTGCTCGGCAAGTGCCACGTCGTAGCCGGCGCGGGTGCCGTCATTCTTCACATAGCCGTAGGGAGGCAGGTCTCCAAAGGTGGCGACTTTGAGGGTCCCGTCCTTTTTGATCTGCTCAACCGTGCGTCCCTCGTTGGTGGAAGTAGTGGCCGATGCCGTCGTGCCCGACCCTCCGCAGGCGCTCAGTGCGAGAACTGCGGTGGACGCTACGAGAAGGCTGAGTGCCTTGATGGTGTTTTTCATTGTTTTCTCTTCTTTCTATACAGAAAATTGATGGGTGTGCTTCCGGTTGCTGAGTCTTGGAACGGTCGGCGTGTGTGGCGTGTCGTGGGTACGAATATGGAGGTGCATTACAGTGTGGTTCATTGCAATTGTGCGTGCCGCGTGTGTGGCGTCGTCGAAGGGTTTGGTGAACACATCCGTCCGCATAGATTTTTCCGGACCGTTCTGCCATGCTCGTTCCGCTTTTTCGACCGTCGTTTGTGGCTGTGAAAAAGTTTTCGGCTTCTTTTAGTCCACTGAATCGATGGGCGACATGCTGTGAAGGAAGGCCTGGGCGCGTTCGGTTGAGGGACAGTCGAAGAATTCCTCTCCCGTTTGCTGCTCAACCACCACGCCGTTCTCAAGAAACAGGACGTTGTCGGCCACGCGGCGGGCGAATTCCATCTCATGGGTCACCACGATCATGGTCATCTTCTGCCGCGCCAAGCCGAGCATGAGCTCGAGGACCTCGCGAACCATCTCGGGATCCAGTGAAGCGGTGACTTCATCGAACAGCATGACATCGGGGTTCATCGCGAGCGCACGCACAATGGCGATGCGCTGCTTTTGACCTCCTGACAGTTCGCGCGGATAGGAATTGCGGTATTCACTCAGTTGCACTTCGTCCAACAGACTGTTCATTTGCTGTTCCACCTCGTGACGGTCTCGCTTCTGTACCTTGAGCGGACCGAGACAGATGTTTTGCGCAACGGTGAGGTTGGGGAACAGGTCGTAGCTCTGGAACACCATGCCGATGCGGGTGCGTAGCTCGCGCCAGTCCTTCTCCTTTCGGCCGGAGATGGTATTTCCTTCGAATTCGATGCTTCCGGACTGGATGTCTTCGAGGCCGTTGAGGCAACGAATCAGCGTTGATTTGCCGGAGCCGGAGGGACCGAGCAGTACGAGCACCTCACCTTTAGCGACGGAGAAACTGACATTCTTGAGAACCTCATGTTCGCCATAGCTTTTGCAGACGTCGGTGACCCGGAGAAGAGGGGTTGATGCATCAGTCACGATTACGCTCCTTTGCACGTTTCTCGAGTGCTTTCGCAATCATCGAGAGAGGCCAGCACACGATGAAGTAGAGAAGGAAGATGAATCCGTACACCCAGAAGGCCGCGTCGGGATGTGCCATGCGATTGGTTTCCATGATCTGCTGGCCGACGGTGACGACGTCGATGACGCTGATCAGCAACAGCAGCGAGGTCGTCTTGACGACACGCGTGGCGAGGTTGAGCACCGCGGGGATCATCAGATTGATCGACTGTGGAAGGCGTACGTACCACAGCAGTTGGAAGCCACTCATTCCCAGTGCCTTGCCGGTTTCAATCTGGTGGTCGGGTACGGAAATCAAACCCGAGCGCACTACATCGCTGATTTCGGCCGCGACCCAGAGTGCAAAGGCGATGACGGCGATGGTCTTCCCATCGATCTGAATTCCCATTTCCCTCGGAAGGATGTAATAGAAAAGGAAGAGGACCACCAGTGTCGGAACGATGCGGAAGAACTCGAGATACACCCTCAGGATTCCACGCAACACCCAATTATCGACGATTCTCAACGATCCCAGAAGGATGCCCAAGGGCAAACCAATGAGCAGCGCCAGCCCTGAGATGGCGAGCGATGTGCCGAGTCCTCCCAACAGCCGGGAGAAATTGTCGCCGAGAAAAAGGACCTGAGCGCCTGATGCGGCGGATTCAACGAGCAAAGGTGCCACGGCGGACTCTCCTTTCCAACAGCGTGAGAATGATGGACAGCGGGATGAGGATGATGGCGTATCCGATCACGAGCGTCAGTAGGTATTCGTCACTGCGGTAGTACATGCCGATGAGGTCGCGTGCGGTATTGGTCAGCTCCGGAACGGCGATGACGGTGAAGATGGAGGTCTCCTTCACCAGGAAGATGGCGTTCGCAGCCAGTGCGGGAACGCTGCGCGCTAGACCCTGCGGAAGGGTGACGTAGCGCACCATTTGCAGCTGGGACAACCCCAGCGCCCGCGCGGATTCGAGTTGCGAGGTGGGAATTCCGCTGAACCCTCCGAGGAATCCACCAGCCATGTAAGCGCCGCCGAGCAGGGAGGCGCCGATGACAGCGCAGGTTTCGGCAGAGAGTTTGACGCCGATGGACGGCAGCCCGTAATACAGGAAGAACAGCTGAATCAGCAGGGGAGTGTTGCGGAAGAGCTCTTCGTACGCGGCGAAGAACTGTGAGAGAACCGGAGTGCGGAAATGCTGGATCACGGCCGCAACGAGTCCGATGATCGTGGAAGCGATGATGACGAGTGCGGAAAGTCTCAGCGTTACGCCAAAGGCGCGCACGAAGAGCGGAAGGCTCTGCTGTATGTAGCTGAAGTCCACATGCCCTCCCCATTGATTTCCGGCGACGCCGTTGAGTTCAGCATAGGGGCTGCAGGGCGTAAAGGCTCCTCGTGCAACGTGATTTGGGTATGCGAATTCTTTATTACCGGCTATTAGGTGCCTGAAAAATCAAGGATCTGATTACTCGTCCGCGGGTTCGGCCATGTCGGAGGAACCGAAGCCGGGACGGTCCGTTGAACTGCGTTCCACGATCTTGGGTGCCAACGCGACGTGGGCGGCAAGCCAGCCACGCATTCCCTTGGAATGACCGTTCTCCACGATTCTGAGAGCTTCATCCGCCATGAGTTCGAAGGGTGGGCGGATGGAGGTCAGTGGGGGGTAGGTCAGCGCTGCCGCGGCACTGTCTCCATAGCCAACGATCAGGAGGTCTTTGGGAATGGAGATGTTGTTCTGAGCGCAGGCAAGTAGAACGCCACGTGCCTGGAGATCGTCCGCGCACACCACGGCATCTGGCAGTACGAGTCCCTCCGTCAGCTTGGCGGTCATGGTGGCATGGGCCTCACCGAGAGTGGAGTTGCCCAGCATCACCCACTCGGGATCGTAGGTCATGTCATTCTGCTCGGCGCATTGGGAAAAGCTTGCGAAGTAATCCGACTGGACATTCCCATTGGGGTTGGGGCCCATATATCCCAGTCTGGAGACGTCCTTCTGGAGGAGCAGATCAAAAACAAGGCGCATGGAGGCGTTGATATCGGTACCCACCCAGTTCACATGGAGCGGTGGCGCACTCCCGTTTATCTGGATGATGGGGACCTGCATGGCCTGCTGCTTCAACGATGAGGGGAGACTGGTGGAACGCCGTGCCACGATGACGATGCCGTCGCAGCGGCGCGCAAGAATCTGATCGACCCTTTCACTCAGCCGTCTGCCGGTGTTTCCGTAGAAGCCGAGGTAGATCTTGCGTCCGGAATCGTTGACGGCCGTTTCGAATTCCAGAGCGAACTGGGCGGCATACGAGTCCTCGGTGTCGGGAATAAGCAGCCCGATTGTTCCCGAGGTGGAGCCACGCAGGGCACTCGCCGCGAAGTCTGCCGAGTAATGAAGTGATTCCGCTGCCTTGCGAACACGCCGAGCGATGTCATCGTCCTTGTCACGCGTTCCCGAAAGTACACGGGAAACGGTGGCGGTGGAGACATGTGCCTTCGCGGCGACGTCCGAGATGGAGGCTTTGGAAGATCTGCGGATCATTTCACGGTGGTGAGCACACTCGCTAGATGCTCGACAGTTGTCTCGGCCTCGTTGTCCGCTTCGACGGTGATGACAACTTCATCGCCTTGCGTGATTCCCAAACTCATCACCGACAGAATGCTCGTGGCATCCACGGGAGTTCCCTCGCCCTTTGCAAGGGTGACCTTTGCGCCTGACGCTGCTGCAGCCTGTGAGAATTCCGAGGCAGGACGTGCATGGATTCCTACAGGGTCCGTAATGGTGATCCGCTTCGTTGCTGTGCTCATCACAATCTCCCTCGTTGAGAAACTTTTATGAAAAGTGTACCAAGAAACATGAATAGAGAAAACGATTACCGTTGGAAAATAACAATTTGCAGAGTGTTATTTGAAACGCTAGTGTTGAGATTACATTCACAAAGCGGTGAACAAGGAGCACAACCATGGTCATCAAAGGTGTTGGTATTGGCAGGGGAGCGGCAGTCGCTCCCGTTCTTCACATGGCACCGGCATTGCCCGAGCCCGCAGACGAACCTCGTGACCCCGCACTTTCGACGACTTCGGAAAAAGAGCGCATCGCGGCTGCCATGAAGAAGGTTCAGGAAAATCTGATGCAGCGCTCTCAGGCGGCAGCTCAGCATGAGAACACAAAGGAAGCCGCCCCCATTCTGGCGGCGTTGTCCCAGATGGCCGTGGACCCGGCTCTGACGACGAAAATCGATGACGGCGTCGACTCCGGAAAGACCGCCGATCGCGCCACCTATGAGGGATTCTCCAGCTTCGAGCAGCAGCTGCACGCACTCGGTGGCTACATGGCGGAGCGGGCGGGTGACCTGCGCGATGTGGGTCAGCGTGTCATCGCCTTGCTAACCGGTGCCGCGCAGCCGGGAATACCCGAAAGCGACACCCCCTATGTCCTTGTGGCGCAGGATCTCTCCCCAGCTGACACGGCGGCACTCGATCTCGACAAAGTTCAGGCCATCGTGACGGCGGAGGGTGGTCCCACCAGCCACACCGCCATTCTGGCGCGCTCTCGGGGAATCGTTGCCGTCGTTGCGGCTGCGGGGGCACAGGGCATTCCAAACGGCACCCTCGTCGCCGTCAATGCCGCCACAGGCGAGGTGATTCCAGACCCCAGCGACACCGAGATCGCACAAGCGCATAAGCAGAACGAGGCAGTGGCAAAGGCGGCGACGTTGCGTGGAAAGCCCGGTGCCCTGAAGGACGGTACGCTCCTTCCTCTGCTCGCCAATGTCGGGAAACCGGAAGACGGTGCCCAGGCCTTGAAATTTGGGGCTGAGGGCGTCGGGCTTTTCCGTACTGAGTTCCTTTTCCTCTCCTCGGAGGAGGCCCCCAGTGTGGAGGTTCAGGCGGCCGCCTATGAGAAGCTGTTGGCGCAGTTCCCGGGGAAGAAGGTTGTCATTCGCCTTCTGGATGCCGGAGCCGATAAGCCTCTCGCCTTCCTCACGCCCGAAGACGAGCCGAACCCCGCGCTCGGCGTCCGTGGATTGCGTGCCTTGCGCGTTCACAAGAATATCTTGGAGGATCAGCTCGAGGCCCTCGCCCGCGCGGATGCGGCGACGGAAGCGGATCTGTGGGTGATGGCACCCATGGTGGCCGATGCTCCCGAGGCAAAGTACTTCACCGATCTGGGTCATTCGTACGGTCTCAAAAAAGTCGGTGTCATGGCAGAGGTTCCCTCCATTGCCATCATGGCGGATCAGGTGGCGAAGGTCACTGATTTCGTGAGCATCGGCACCAACGATCTGACTCAGTACACACTGGCGGCGGACCGGACATTGGGCTCCGTCAGCCATTATCAGACGGTGTGGCATCCCGCTGTGCTTCGCGCCATCAAGATGATCGCCGATGCTGGTGCCGCCCAGGGAATGCCTGTGGGGGTGTGTGGCGAGGCGGCCGCGGATCCGCAGATGGCGGTGGTGCTCGCCGGGGTAGGAGTCACATCGCTGTCAATGTCGGCGGCCTCTCTCGACGCCGTCCGCGCCGAACTGGCGGAGCATACCCTAGCCGAGGCTCAGGAGAAGGCCGCAGCTGCCCTTGATGGCGCACAGTACAAGCCGTACGAGCCGGAGGAATAACCAATGGACTCCCTCATCTCCACTCTTCACCGAACGTCACCCCTCACTGAAAGGAATTGATATGACGACAGAGATGCAGCAGTACCTTCCCGATGAGGCCTTCGACCTCGATGTCGAGGCAGCGGATTGGCGAGAGGCCATTCGCCTTTCCGGTGATCGGCTCGTCGCCGCAGGTTTCACCACCGAGGCCTATACGCAGGCCATGATCGAGACCGTGGAAAAGATGGGGCCATACATCGTCATCGCTCCGGGTCTGGCCCTGGCTCATTCGCGTCCCTCCGAAGCGGTCCTGAATACTGGCCTGAGCTGGGTGCGCCTGTCCACTCCGGTGGAGTTCGGCAACAAGGACAACGATCCCGTGTCTCTGGTCATCGGTCTTGCGGGGCGGAACGAAGAAGAACACGTTCATGTGATGAGCGCCATCGCAGGAGCGCTGTCGAGCGCGGAAAAGCGCAAGAAGCTCGAGGAAGCGCCCACGGCTGCAGCCATCAGAACGATTCTGGAAGCGTAATTGAACTGCCGTGGCACAGCAGTGCTGCAGCAGTCACCACACATCACCAATAAAGGAAACATCATGGATATTCTCTGTGTTTGCGGAAATGGCATCGGAACATCGGTGCTTCTCAAAGCCAATGTGGAACAGGTCGCTTCACAGCTTGACATGGACGTCAACGTCTCCACGGCCGACATCGGCACTGCGCCAGGAACCGCGGTGACTCAGGACCTTGTCCTGACCTCCGCGCAGCTGGCCCCGGAGCTCGAGGGAGTGAGCACACCCGTCCGAGTCGTTCACAATTTCATGGATCTCAACGAGATTCAGCAAGTGCTCGAAGACGCCGAATAATCGCCGGTCCGGCAGGGTCCTGCATCGCTGAAGCTGCAGAAAACATCATGTAACCCTGCGGAACTGGTAATGACGGCAAAGGAAAGGAGAACAAAATGGACGCAGTAATGGCCGTGCTGAATTTCATCAGCCAGCAGATCCTCAACGTCCCGGCCTATCTCATCGGAATTGTTGCCGCTATTGGCCTCATCGCACTGAAGAAGAGTGCGGGCCAGGTCATTGCGGGAGGCCTCAAGGCCGCGTTAGGCTACCTGATTCTGGGCGCCGGCGCAACCGTTGTCACGGGAGCGTTGACCCCATTCGGAGATTTGGTGCTCAAGTCCACGGGCGCACACGGCGTGGTGCCGACCAACGAGGTGATCACCGCGCAGGCGACGAGCCAGTTCGGAACGAGTTCGGCCTACATCATCGTGCTGAGCTTTATCCTGATGCTGGTGTTCGCACGCTTCACACCACTCAAGTACGTGTTCCTGACTGGCCACCACATGGTGTTCATGTCGACGTTGCTGGCATTGGTACTCTCCGTTGGTTTCGGCGGACAGAACCAGCTGCTCGTCATCCTCATCGGTGCCGTTCTCATGGCAGTGATCATGGTGGTGATGCCGGCGTTCGCCCAGCCCTTCATGAATCGTGTGACCGGCGGTGACCAACTGTCCATCGGTCACTTCAACACCTTGGGTTACATCGCCTCGGGTGCCGTGGGTGCGGCAGTGGGAAAGAAGTCCAAGTCCACCGAGGATCTCAACTTCCCCAAGGGATTGAGCTTCCTGCGTGACTCCATGGTCTCTACCACGCTGCTCATGGTGGTGCTCTACATCATCTTCGCCATCTGGGGCGCCATCGTTCTGCCGGCAGATGAGGCCTTCGCCATTTTCGCCTCCAGTGCTACTGTCACCGATTACGGCGCCTACATCATGGCCGCTTTCGCTCAGGCGCTGCAGTTCGGCATTGGCGTCAGCATCATTCTTTACGGCGTTCGCATCATTCTGGGCGAGCTGGTTCCCGCCTTCCAGGGCATTGCCAACAAGGTGGTTCCCGGTGCTAAGCCCGCTCTGGATATCCCGATCGTGTTCCCCTACGGTGCCAATGCATCGCTCATCGGCTTCCTTTCCTCCTTCGTGGGTGGATTGGTCGCGCTGGGCATCATTGCGGTATGGCTCGGACCTGTCTTCGGACTCGCACTGATCCTGCCTGGCATGGTTCCCCACTTCTTCGATGGTGGTGGTGCCGGTGTCTTCGGAAACGCGACAGGTGGTCGCATCGGCGCAATAGTCGGTGGCTTCATCAACGGTTTGCTAATCACCTTCCTGCCCGCGTTCCTCATGATTGTCATGGGTAGCTTCGGCGTCGCCAACTCCACGTTCGGCGATGCGGACTTCGCATGGTTCGGAACCGTAGTGGGCAACATTGCGCATCTTGGTCCCGTCGGCGGCTCGATCGGCCTCGTCATCCTCGCAGTCGTGCTGTTTGGTGCGGCTTGCATCTGGCAGGTAAAGGTCGTCAACAAGGGCTGGCTGCCAGCTAGCAAGCACGCAGCTTTCATCGATCAGGTGAAGGCCGATGAGAAGGCCGCCAAGGCCGCTGAGCGCGCTGCTGCCAAGGCCGCACGTGCTGAGTCGCAGTCATAGCTGCGTTTTCGCTTCTGTGGGTTCGGCCATGATTGGTTGAACCCACAGAAACCGCATCAACTCACGTAGCAACTTACAACTCAACGGGGCGGTATCCACAGGGGAATATTTCCCGCGGATACCGCCCTTTTTGAATGCGTTGAGTGATGCTGCGAGATGCAGTTGCTGTGATGGTGTGGCGTAGCGCAACTGCAGAATGGCAGCGCATGGCGTGGCGTCGCGATTAGCCGTGGCGTGGCCGTCTTGGTGCAATTTCAGGAGATGTCGGGAGATCTCAGGAGATCTCAGGAGATGTGGACAGGGGTCCCAGTGGGGACTTGCTCGAAAAACCAGCGCGCATCGGCGACGGTGAGACGGACGCAACCGTGGGAGGCGGGACTCCCGAGTTTCTCCACCTCGGATTCGATGTATTTTCCGTCTGCGTCGATGGGGACGCTGTGGAAAAGAAAAGTGCTCTTGATGAAGCCAGTCCACCAGTTTGCGCCCTGTTTTTCTTCGGCGTTGTAGAAAGTCGTTCCGCGCGTTCCGATGGTGAAGTCTCCGTGAGGAGTGGTGTCGTTGAGACCGGTGCTCGCCGTCATCGTGTAGATCACGGTGTCGTTGCTGAGTATTTCCACGTTTTGGCGCTCGAGGGACACCACAACTTTGAGATTCGTGTAGTCAGCGAGATTCGGCTGCGTGCCGGTCGGAGCCTTCCAATCGATTTGCTGTGCGTCGGGAACGGGATGCCTGTTCAGCGTCTCCGGGGTGCGCACGATGGTGCGGGACGTCTCCGAGCCCGCTGTCAGGGAGGTCATTGACTCGGCGGTTCCTGTGGTCCGTGACGTGGACTGCTCTGTGTCAAAGGACGCCGGCTGGGGGACCGCAAGACCGAAACGAGCTGCTCCGACGATGATGAAGAGCGCCGACACAGCGCTGAAAACGGGCATGCCAAAGCGCCGAACACCCTGCTGGAGCTCTGTGTAATCAAATTTCATGTGCCCATGCCTTGTCGTGAGTTCCGAATACCTTTCATCCTACCTGTTGAAGCACTGTCGAGCGCAGTTAGTGAAATCCCATAGCGAGAACGAACTTTATTACCTGACGTGCCAAGCTCACGCGCACGGGGCACACGATGGGTATCTTCAGCAGGGCTCTTGGAGGAGGGGAACGGTGGTTCAGTCAGAGAGAGGTGTGGTGGTTCGCGCCTTCAAAGCTGCCTTCCCCTACACTCTTCCGATTTTCGCGGGATTCGAGTTTCTGGGACTCACCTATGGAATGTATATGAACGTGTCGGGCTTCAGTTTTCTCTACCCGCTCTTCATGAGCATGCTCATTTTCGCGGGATCCATGGAATTCATCACAGTGAGTCTGCTGCTGACCGCCTTCAACCCCCTTCAGGCCTTTCTCATGACACTCATGATCAACGCGCGTCACCTCTTCTACGGTCTTTCCATGCTGGAGAAATTCAAGGGATTGGGCTGGAAGAAGATATACCTCATCTACGGAATGTGCGACGAGACGTTCTCCATCAACTTTTCCGCTCGGATTCCGGTTGATGTGGATCGTGGATGGTTCATGGTTTTCGTGACAGCTCTCAATCAGGTGTACTGGGTGAGCGGTGCCACGCTCGGAGGGCTCTTCGGCTCCATGATCACTCTCAACACCGAGGGCATCGATTTCGCGATGACCGCCATGTTCGTCGTCATCTTCATGGAGCAGTGGATACGCGATCGCGATCACACCAGTTCGCTCCTCGGCCTTGCTCTCTCTTTCGTGTGCCTCCTTGTTTTCGGAGCCGACAACTTCATCATTCCTTCCATGATCGCGATTCTGCTCGTGTTGACGCTGCTTCGCTCACACTTGGAACCGCGGGGAAAGGTAGGTCTGGCATGACACTCCTTCAGCAGATCATCACCATCGGAGCGGTGGTTGTGGGAACGTTGATCACACGCTTCCTGCCCTTTCTCATTTTTCCTGCCGGCAAGGAGACTCCCCGGTATGTGAAGTATCTCGGGAAGGTTCTGCCTGCGGCGGTCTTTGGGTTGCTCGTGATTTACTGTCTTCGCAACGTCAGTGTTTTCAGTGGTTCGCACGCCATTCCAGAGCTCATTTCCATTGCCGTCGTCGTGGTGTTGCATCTGTGGAAGCGTCAGATGCTCCTCTCCATCGCCGGTGGGACTGTGTGCTATATGTTGCTGGTCCAATTGGTCTTTTGAGATGATGGAGGCATGACTACGCACGTGCATGACTCCTCCGCCGATGTGGAGGAAAAGCCCACCGGCAGGCGGTCGTCGGAACGTCGCCTGGGATTGCGCGGTCGGCGGTGGCTCGCCCTGACCCTTTCCGTGATTGTTCTGGGCGTGGTGGTGGGATGCTCTTCAGGCCTGCTGAGCTTGTTTCTGGAAGTGATCCAACGCCTTTTTCTCGGATTCCAGGAGACATCGGCGGCACCGAGCCCTTCGGCCGTGGCACCGTGGCGCAGAGTCGTTTCGGTAACGGTGGGCGGCATCGTGGTTGCGGTGGCCTGGTGGCTGCTGCGCAACAAGACGCGGAGGGTTCCCTCCGTCAAGGCTGCCGTAGCGGGCAAGGAGATGCCGTGGTGGCAAACCCTTCTCCACGTGGTTGCTCAGATGTTCTTCGTCGGCACGGGCGCTTCCATCGGTAGGGAAGTGGCGCCGCGTGAGGCCGGCTCCATGCTGGCTCAGAAGTGGATGCGGGTCGGCATTGCGCTCGGCCTGCGTCATTCGGACGGTCCGCTGCTGGTGGCCGCGGCTGCGGGCGCAGGTTTCGCGGGCGTGTACATTTCTCCTTTGACCGGCATGTTTTTCAGCGTTGAGATTCTTCTGAAACGTATCGACCACGAGACGGTTCTCGTCAGTTTCGGCATGAGTGTGATCGCGACGGTGGTGGGCGGTGCCATCAAGGGCACGGCACCGTATTATTCGGTCGGTTCGCAGTCCTTTGCGCCCTCGCTCATGGTGGTAGCCGTTCTCATCGCACTGGTGGCGGGTTGTGCGGGAGGTGCTTTCCGTAGGGCGACCCGGTGGGCAGAGTCGCATCAGACGACGTCGGCTCACATCCTGTGGCAGCTTCCGCTTGCCGGCTTGTTGACGGGTGTGGCAGCCATGTGGGCCCCGCAGTTGACGGGGAATGGTCGTGCCCTTGCACAGGCAGCTTTTGATATCACCGATGGCTTCGTGGAGACCGCGACGGGAGCTGTCGGGGATTCCTCTGTGACGGACTATCCTTCCGCCTTTACCGTAGTGGCTCTGCTTGCGGTGTGGTGTGCGATGAAGGCCATTCTCACTGTGTTGACGATACGTTCGGGGGCCTCGGGGGGAACGCTCACGCCATCCATCGCGATGGGTTCCTGCATCGGTGCGATGATGGGCATTCTCTTGGTGTCGGTCGTGCCCACCGCGGGAATTCACGTCTGGCAGTGTGCGATGATCGGCGCCGTCTCCTTGCTTGCCGCCTCTCAGCAGGCCCCTCTCATGGCGTTGATGATGCTCATTGAGATCACCCATCTTCCGATTCAATCCGTGATTTCGTTGGGATTGGCGGCGGTGGTGTCGGTGGCGGTATCGAAGATCGTCATCAAGACACCTCCTACGACGGAGCTTGAAGGCGCGGTATCGTGAGGCGATGAGGAGCACTTCTCAGATGTGAATAAAAAGGGACCCGGATTCATATGAATCCGGGTCCCTGTGAGATAACGGTCAAAAGACTGTCACGATCTGGCGATGTGGTCTGTTCCGAGGCAGTCTGTTGGCATGCTGATCAATGATCAGTACCTCTTGCCACGGCGGTGTCCACCGTTGCTGTTGCCGCTGCGCTTGAAGCTGTCGTTACCGCCTGAACGCGACGACGAGGCGCTGTAGTCATTGCGACGGTTTCCGCCGCGGCGGCTATTCGACTTCGCGTGATCGCTGAAGGGATTGCCGTCCGCTTTGCGTGCGCTGGACTTTCCGCGGTATCCGCGGCGGTCCTCACTGCGGCGATCGTCGTCGTGACGGCGGTCTGAATGCTCGAAGCGCTCCGAACGGTCCGAGCGGTCGAAGTCGCGGTCGCGGTCACGACGGTCGTTGCGCTTGTAGTCGCGTCCTTTCCCGCGGTATTTGCGGTCGTCTCCGAACTGAGCCTGTCGGCGATCTCTGCGATTGCTGAAGGAACCGTCGTCCTCATGCCAGGTTCCGCGCTCATCGCGACGGGTGGCAGGGGCTTCATGGCGGCGTTCATTGAGGGAATCCTTGCGGAAGTCGTTGTGAGAATTGCGCCTTGAATCGCTGCGGAAGTCATCGTGGTCGCGATCTCTGCGGTCGCGGCGATCGCGATCATGTCCGTAGCTCTCGTGGCTGCGAGAACGGTCGTGGTTGCGCGAGCTCGACTTGCCTCCGTGACGAGGCTTTCTGCCAGCCCTGTCCTCGTTCTTTCTCCGATTGTTCAGAGAGCGCGTGAAGTCTTCGAGGGCCTTGGTGAGTTCGCGGGGATCCACGTAGTCGGCCTTGGGGCCCACAAGATCGAGAAGTTCGGGGGAGTCGCTGACGATTTCCATCGGCTTTGCCTTGATGGCAGCCTGACGCAGCATTCTGCGCGTGGAACGCTTCTGATCGGGGGTGACGAGTGTCACCACATCGCCGGACTGACCTGCACGTGCCGTACGGCCGGAACGATGCAGGAAGGACTTGGCTTCCTTCGGCGGATCGACCTGGACGACCAGCTCGACAGCCGGGACATCCACGCCGCGGGCTGCGACATCGGTTGCGACCAAAACGTTCGCTGCACCGTTCTTGAAGACGGCCATGTTGCGGTCGCGCTGATTCTGCGAGAGGTTTCCGTGCAGCTGGGCTGAAGGGATGCCGTGCTTGGTGAGGCGTTCGGCGAGATGTTCTGCCTGATGCTTGGTGCGGGTGAACAGGATGCGCTTGCCCTTGCCGGCAGCGAGTGCTTCGATGACGTCAGACTTGTCGTTCGTCTTGATTTCGAAGACGTGCTGGGTCATGGTCTCGACCTGTGCGTTGACGGCGTCGATCTCATGGACCTTCGCGTTGTGCAGGTAACGCTTGACCAAGGTATCGATGCCGTGATCGAGTGTCGCCGAGAAGAAGAGATGCTGACCGCCGGTGGGAATTTGCTGCATCAGACGGTTGACGGCGGGAAGGAAGCCAAGGTCGGCCATGAGGTCGGCCTCGTCGAGAACCGTGATTTCCACGGAGTCAAGGCTGAGCGCCTTCTGCGAGAGGAGATCCTCGAGGCGGCCTGGGCAGGCGAGCACGATTTGCGCTCCTGCACGCAGTTCACCGATCTGCTTGCCGTAACGGACGCCACCGAAGATGGTGCAGGTCTTCATGCCGTAAGAGGCGGCAAGAGGCTGGATGACGTCGTTGATCTGATTGACGAGTTCGCGTGTCGGGGCCAGAATGAGTGCATGCACGGGGTTCGAGTCGCGGCTGTCGCGGCCCGATGCCTTTGCTTCCATGAGCTGCTCGCCCAGACGGACGACAAGCGGAATGGCGTAGGCGAGGGTCTTACCGGAACCGGTTTCGCCCCGTCCAAGAACGTCTTTGCCCGCCAGAGTGTCGGGGAGGGTGTCCTGCTGAATGGGGAAGGCGGTCGTCTTTCCCTGCTGGTCCAGAACACGCACGATGCGGTCCGGAACGCCAAGCTCGGAGAAAGTGACGCCTGTCTCTTCCGCGGAAGAGGTGTTGAAAGTTTCGTTTTCAGGCGAATTAACTGAATTATCTGGCATATTGACTGACTGAGTCACTGTTACCTTTCAAAAGTCATGCTCTCTGGCATGTACCGCGCGGCCTTTGGTTCTGCTCCATGGCGGCGAGCGGAGATTTTCCGCATATGTTCACTAAGAAGGTGTCATCGATTGATGTATTTTCCTCAGATGCCGCTTGAATCTTCGTCGTGAAGTGTATTCAGTCTCTTGCAGATATATTCAGCAGCACGAAAGTCCGATGTCTGGACTCCTGACTTGATAGACCTTAGCACAATGGAGCTACGAGCAGAATGTTTTCGGGGGTGCCGCCTACGGAAAAGGCCCCTGACAGAAGTCAGAGGCCCTGCGAAAAATCGCCAAATTACCGCTACATCACACACATCACAGAGATCACAGAACGCCTTGCGCAAGCATTGCGTCGGCAACCTTTTCGAAGCCGGCGATGTTGGCGCCGCTCATGAGGTCGTCTGGGGTGGAGAAGCGGGAGGCGGCATCGTGGGACTGGGCGAAGATGCCCTTCATGATGTCCTTGAGACGATTGTCCGTCTCTTCGAAGCTCCAGCTCAAGCGGTAGGAGTTCTGGCTCATCTCGAGGCCGGAAACCGCCACGCCGCCTGCGTTTGCTGCCTTTCCGGGGCCGTAGAGCACGCCGTTGCTGCGGAACACATCGATCGCCTCGGGGGTCGACGGCATGTTTGCGCCTTCGCATACCACCTTGACGCCGTTCTCAACGAGCTTCTTCGCGGATTCCCCGTCGAGTTCGTTCTGGGTAGCGCAGGGAAGGGCGATGTCGGCCGGAACGGTCCAGATGTCGGTGCGCTTGTCGGAATAGGTGGCAGAGGAGACGCGGTCTGCATACTCCTTGATGCGGCCACGGTGATCGACCTTGATGTCTTTGAGGATGTCGAGATTGATGCCGTTCGGATCGTAGACGTAACCGTTGGAATCCGAGGCCGTGACGACCTTCGCTCCCAGCTGTTGGGCCTTCTCCGTTGCGAAGACGGCGACGTTGCCGGAACCGGATATGGCGACGGTCTTACCCTCGAAGGAATCGTCACGCAGCTTGTTGAGAACCTCCTCCGTGTAGTAGCAGAGACCGTAACCGGTGGCTTCGGTGCGCGCCAGGGAGCCGCCGTAGCTCAGCGCCTTGCCGGTGAGGACGCCGGACCACTCGTCGCGGATGCGCTTGTACTGGCCGAAGAGGAACCCGATCTCGCGACCGCCAACGCCGATATCACCTGCGGGGACGTCCGTGTCCGGACCGATGTGGCGCTGCAACTCAGTCATGAAGGCCTGGCAGAAGCGCATGACCTCAGCGTCCGACTTTCCTTTGGGGTCGAAGTCGGAACCACCTTTGCCGCCGCCCATGGGCAGGCCGGTCAAGGCGTTCTTCAAAACCTGTTCGAAGCCCAAGAACTTGATGATGGATTCGTTGACGGTTGGATGGAAGCGCAGACCGCCCTTGTAGGGTCCGATGGCTGAGTTGAACTGGACGCGGTAGCCGCGGTTGACGCGGGTGCGGCCCTCGTCGTCGACCCACGCAACGCGGAACTGTACAAAGCGCTCCGGCTCGATGAAGCGTTCGAGGAGTCCGGTCTGTTCGAACGCCGGGTTTGCATCGACCGCAGGCGTAATGGTTGACAGAACCTCTGTGACCGCTTGGAGGAACTCAGGTTTGTCGCCGTCGCGGAGTTCTGCCTGCCGAAGAATTGATTCAATATATGGGCTTTTGCTCATGGTGGTTCCCTTCTGTTTGGATCGTGGTCACTCGTCTTTGACAATGACGCACCTTCTGAAGCGTGAGATTATCACCTGAGCAGGAATGCACAATAGAAACATCGCGATATGGACGGGATTGTGGCTTTAGGCGACACCCTTGGCTACGCTGTTGATATGTCTTCTTTCTTTGGCTCGTTCTTTTCGAATGACAACAATGACGATCCCGTGATTGTCGACGTCGAGGCAGACGGCGAACACAACGGTGGTCAGGGCTCCTCGGGGCGGCATCGGCAGGGTGGCGGCACCGGTGGTTCCGGCCGTCAGCCTCACCTGTCCATGCCGAAGTTCTCCCATGGAGGCTTCTTCGGAAAATGGCTGTGGATTCTCCTCGCCGTACTCATCGTGGTGGTAGGGCTTGTTTTCTTCCTAGCGTATTTCGGCACAGAGGTGATGTGGTACTCGCAGCTGGGGTACGGCTCTGTGGTCTGGACCACCTGGGCCATGAAAATCGGCCTGTGGATCATCTACGCCGTCATCATGGGCGGGGTCGCGTATCTTGCGGCCACCCTGGCAATCAAGGGACGTCCCGCGGATGACGATGGCACTTCCATCGCAAGTGACGGCTCCGTCATGGAACTCATCACCAGCTTCTCGTCGAAGACGGCACGGCGCGTGGCAGTCATCGTCGCCGCGGTTGCGGGTCTCCTCTTCGGCGCTCAGTTGGTGTCCCATTGGAACGAACTGCTCCTGATGTTCCACGCGCAGTCATTTGGCAAGACCGACCCACAGTTCGGTCTTGACGTCGGTTTCTACGTCTTCATCCTTCCGAGTCTGGTGGCGATCGTCGATGCCGTTCTAACACTTTTCGTCGTCGGCCTAGTTGTCTCGGTGCTAGCGAACATCGTGCTGCACGGCATTCGCTTCCAGCTTCCGACGCGGCGTTCGGGAATTCTTGACGTGACCAAGCGTGCCCGCCGCCAGATCAGCACGTGGCTGCTTCTGGTCATGCTCATGTGGGCGTTGCGCATAGCGTTGAGCGCCTTCCAGACGTTGACGGAGCAGGGAGATCGCATCACCGGTGCGGCCTATTCGTCCGTCCATGCGACCATTCCCTCGACCTTTGCCATCGCTGCCTTGGTGGCGGCGCTGGGAATTTTCCTCTGTGTGTGGAACATGACTTCTCGTAAGTTTGCGGCAATCACCTCGGGTGTTCATGTCGGTTTCTCCACGGCCCTGAAGGCGTGGAGGCTGCCGGTCATTGCCATTGCGTCCGTCATCGTTCTCTCCATGGTGCTTTTGGGTGCGTATCCTGCCGCCCTGCAGCGTTTCAAAGTCAATCCGAATGCGCAGGAACTCGAGTCCGCCTACATTTCGCGGAACATCGCAGCCACTACCGATGCCTTCAATCTCGACAATGTGAAGACCGAAACCTATGACGCGGCGACGCAGGGCGAGAGCGGGGCACTGAGCGAGGATGCGGAGACGACGGCGCAGATCCGCCTTTTGGATCCGCAAGTGGTGGCTCCCACCTTCCGCCAGCTGCAGCAGTCGAAGCAGTACTACGATTTCACCGACACGCTAAGCGTCGACAAATACGAGATCGACGGCGTCAGCTACGACACTGTGATTGGTGCGCGCGAACTCAACCTCGAAGGTAACGACAACCGCAACTGGACCAATGACCACACGGTGTTCACTCATGGTTACGGAGTCGTGGCAGCATATGGCAACAAGGTGAGTCAGGACGGGCAGCCATTGTTCTTCGAGAAGAACATTCCGACCCAAGGCGTCCTCACCGACAACGAGAAGTACGAGCCCCGCATTTACTTCTCTCCCAACGCTCCCGAGTACTCGATCGTGGGAGCGCCCAAGGGCACGGAGTCGTGGGAATTCGACTATCCGACCGGCTCGAAAGGTGCAACGACCACCTTCACGGGCAACGCGGGTCCCAGCGTCGGCAACTTCCTCTCCAAGCTCCTCTATGCCATTCGGTTCGGTTCGGATCAGATTTTCTTCTCCGACCGTGTGACCAGCGACTCCCAGATCCTCTACGACCGTTCGCCTGTCGAGCGCGTGAGCAAGGTGGCTCCTTACCTTGAGCTCGATTCTCGTGTGTACCCGGCTGTGGTGGACGGGCGTGTCAAGTGGATCGTGGACGCCTACACCACCTCCGACATGTATCCCTATTCACAGAAGGTGGACTTGGACTCCGCCACCGCGGACTCGCTGACCGAATCGTCCAAGTCCATGCGCTCGCTGACGACGGGGGAGGCCAACTACATGCGCAATTCCGTCAAGGCTACAGTCGACGCCTACGATGGTTCGGTCGATCTCTACGCATGGGATCCGGACGACCCCGTTCTCAAGGCATGGGAGGGTGTTTTCCCCGGTCAGTACAAGCCGATCTCACAGATCTCCGGCGACCTCATGAGTCACATGCGCTATCCCGAGAGCATGTTCAAGGTGCAGCGCGAGTTGCTGGCCAAGTACCACGTCTCCAGCGCGAGTCAGTTCTTCTCGGGGGAGGACTTCTGGCAGACTCCCGAGGACCCCGCCCAGAAGACGACGAGCGGTGCGGCGAAGGGCGCGTTGCAGCCTCCGTATTATCTGACGATGCAGTTGCCGGAACAGAGCAATCCCACCTTCTCTCTCAGCTCCTCGTACATCCCCGCCGGCAGTGTGACGCGTGAGATTCTCAGTGGATTCCTCTCCGTCGACTCCGACGCGGGCAGTGAGAAGGGCAAGGTGGGCAGTAACTACGGAACCCTGCGTCTGCTGGAATTGCCGAAGAACTCCACCGTTCCCGGCCCGGGCCAGGCGCAGAACAACTTCAACGCCAACGCCAATGTCTCCAAGGAACTGAACCTGTTGGAGACCGGCAGCACCACGGTGACGCGTGGCAATCTCCTCACGTTGCCCATCGGCGGCGGTCTGGTCTATGTGCAGCCCGTCTACGTGCAGTCGTCGGGCTCCACCTCGTTCCCGCTGCTGAAGAAGGTGCTGGTCGCCTTCGGTGAGCACGTCGGTTTCGCCGATACCCTTGATGAGGCGTTGGATCAGGTGTTTGGCGGTGACTCCGGTGCTTCCGCAGGTGACGCCTCCAATGTGGGCAAGACAGGTGACTCGAGTTCTGGCTCTGAGGGCTCAGACTCCGATGCCGATTCCGATTCGTCGGGCAGCTCCGATTCCACGAACGCCGACAAGAGCGGCGGCTCGTCTGGAACCTCCGACGACGTGAAGTCAGCTCTCAGCGATGCCAATCAGGCAATGAAGGATTCCGACTCCGCTCTGAAGGATGGCGACTTCACCAAGTACGGCGAAGCCCAGAACCGCCTCAAGGAAGCGATTAAGCGGGCAGTGGAGGCTTCCGAATAATTCCACTGCAGGCACTAAGGTAGAGACCCGGCATGTGTGGCGGCGCGGTAACGCTGACACAGGTGCCGGGTCTCGTATGTCTGATGGAGGAAGAATGGCGTCTGATTTCTGGTTGATCGTTGGCTTGGGCAATCCCGGAGCCAAATACGAGGGAACGCGCCATAATCTCGGCTTCATGTGTCTCGACGAGCTGGCCGCTCGGTGGAATGTCACGCTGAGCAACCATAAAGGGCTGGCGTTGCTTGGGAAGGGAATGATGAACCTCCATTCCCGAACTATCAAGGCCTTTTTCGCAAAGCCATTGACTTACATGAATGACTCCGGCACCGCGGTGGCGTCGATCTGCAGTTACTATGACATCCCCGTCAACCACGTCGTCGTACTGCATGACGATATGGATCTGGAATTCGGGCGCATCAAGGTCAAGGCCGGCGGTTCGGCCGGCGGCCACAACGGCATCAAATCCATCGACCGTTCTCTGGGATCACCTCGCTACAATCGGGTTCGTCTGGGAACAAGCCATTCGGCACGCGGTGGCCATGCGCATGACAACACCGTTGATTGGGTACTTGGCGGTTTCCCTCCGGCTCAGAAAAAAGAGCTTCCCGATTTCCTTTCCGCGGGTGCCGACGCAGCGGAAACACTAGTTTTTGAAGGCCTTTCACAGGCGCAGGAAGAGTTCAATGGTCGTTAATCAGTCCGCCCGACAGCAACCTACCGCCCGACAGCAATCCACTGAAAAACAGAAGAAGCAGCAAGAGGCCCCGAAGTGGGAGGGGACTCTCTCTCCGTATCTGGAAGCGGCCCAACGAGACGCGGGTGTCGCGGAGTTGGTTCACACCGCCATGGACACTACGGACAGTGACTCTCTCAAAATCGCTGCCGTCGAAGGCATTCGTCCCGTTCTTGCGGCGGTCGTCGGCGCTCACCGCCACGTCGTCGTTGTCACGCCTTCCGCACGAGACTGCGAGGGTTTCGCCGACACGGTGCGGTCGTGGTGGTCGGGGGATCCACAGCAAGTGGCAACCCTGGACGCATGGGAGACTTTGCCCCATGAGCGGCTCTCTCCACGCGCCGACACCGTAGCGGGACGCATGGCGGTTTTCCGCAGGCTGGCCCACCCTCAGGGGAACGATCCTCTCTTCGGCGACATCCGCATCCTCGTGATGCCGGTGCGGTCGCTCATTCAGCCGATAGCCGCCGGATTGGGCGACATTGAGCCCCTGATCTTCACCGTCGGCGACTCCATGGAACTCGACGATGCTGCCAACAGGCTTGCCATGAACGCCTATGAGCGCGTGGAATTGGTGATGGACCGCGGCCAGTTCGCCGTCCGCGGCGGCATTCTCGACGTCTTTCCTCCGACCGCTCCACACCCCGTGCGCATCGAATTCTTCGGTGATGAAATCGACACCATCAAGGAATTCCATGCTTCCGACCAGCGCACGTATGGAGAGGGGATCACGCAGATTTGGGCGACGGCGTGCCGTGAGATTCAACTCGACGATTCCGTCCGGGCCCGCGCTCGCAGCCTCATTGGCGAGATCGCGAACGCCGATGAAATGCTGCAGTCCATTGCGGACGGCATTCCCGTCGAAGGAATGGAATCGTTGCTGCCTGTTCTCGTGGAGAATCTCAGCAGCGTGCAGGAGCTTTTCCCAAAGGACGCCATCGTCATGATGTCGGACCCGGAGAAGCTGCGCCGTTCAGCGGAGGATTTGACTAAGACCGCAAATGAATTTTTGGCGGCAAGCTGGCATGTCGCCGCCTCGGGGCAGGGTCAGGGAGCGCCCATCAGCTTTGACCGGGCAAGTTTCCTCCAGGTGGAGGATTGCATCGAAGATCTGCGTGAGAGCGGACACTCCCTGTGGAATCTCACGAGCTTCGGCGTCGACACGTCTCGTCCCCATCAGCTGCGCCTCGATGCCTCGGAACCTGAGGAATTCCGTGGTTCCGAGGAAAGGGCTGCCGAAGGAATCGAAGGACTGCTCGGCCGCAATCTCACCGTCGTCGTCACTGCCGCCGGCAAGGGCACTCTCTCGCGACTTCACAGGGCCGTCAGCGACACCGGCATCACGTCGGTGGAGTATGTGCAGTCAAAGGCGATGCGTGGCTTCATCGATGTTCAGGCGGGCCTTGCGTTGCTCACCGAATCGGACATCGTCGGAAAACGTTCCGCGACCGGCGTCACCAAGGTCCCCAAGCGCCGACGCAACACCATCGATCTTCTTGAACTCAAGCCGGGAGACTTCGTTGTCCATGAGCAGCATGGCATCGGAAAGTTTCTGCGGCTTCAGCAGCGTGTTGTCGGTTCGGGTGCGCTGAAGGCACAGCGTGAATATCTGGTGTTGGAATATGCGCCCTCGAAACGCAATGCGCCTCCGGACAAACTTTTCATCCCCACGGATCAGCTCAATCAAGTCAGCAAATACGTGGGTGCGGAGGTTCCCAAGCTCAACAAGCTGGGCGGTTCCGACTGGTCGTCAACGAAGGCGAAGGCCCGCAAACACGTCAAGGAGATCGCTCAGGATCTGGTGAAGCTGTATTCCGCGCGCCAGCAGGCAAAGGGCTTTGCCTTCAGCCCAGACACTCCGTGGCAGAAGGAGCTCGAGGACGCCTTCCCCTATCAGGAGACCCCCGATCAGCTCACCACCATCGACGAGGTCAAAGCGGATATGGAGAAGCCGGTTCCCATGGACCGTCTCATCTCCGGCGACGTCGGTTTCGGCAAGACCGAGATCGCAGTCCGCGCCGCTTTCAAGGCGGTGCAGGATGGCAAGCAGGTGGCCGTCCTCGTCCCCACAACCCTGCTCGTACAGCAGCATGAGGAGACCTTCAAGGAGCGCTACGCCGGATTTCCCGTCAACGTCGCTCCGATGAGCCGCTTCCAGACGACGAAGGAAATCAACGAAACCATCGAGGGGCTTGAAAAGGGAAGCGTCGATGTCGTCATCGGAACGCACAAGCTGCTCAACCCGAAAATAAAGTTCAAGGATCTGGGCCTTGTCATCATCGACGAGGAACAGCGTTTTGGCGTGGAGCACAAGGAGACACTGAAGGCCCTGCGCACCAACGTCGACGTGCTCAGCATGTCGGCGACGCCCATTCCGCGCACCTTGGAGATGGCTATCACCGGCATTCGTGAGATGTCCACGCTTGCAACGCCTCCGGAGGATCGTCTCCCGGTGCTCACCTATGTGGGTGCCTACGAGGATGCGCAGGTGGTGGCGGCCATCCGCCGCGAGCTGCTGCGCGGAGGCCAGGTCTTTTACGTGCACAACCGCGTACAGGACATTGAAAAGACCGCGCAGAAGGTCCGTGACCTCATTCCCGAGGCCCGCATCGGCATCGCCCACGGAAAGATGGGGGAGAAGCAGCTCGATGCGGTGATCCGCGACTTCTGGGCACGCGACATCGATGTGCTGATCTGCACCACCATCATCGAAACCGGTCTCGATATCACCAATGCGAACACACTGATCGTGGATCAGGCGGACAAATACGGTCTGAGTCAGTTGCATCAGCTGCGTGGGCGCGTGGGACGTGGGCGCGAACGCGCCTATGCCTACTTCCTCTATGATCCGACCCGTTCCATGACACAGACGGCCCACAACCGCCTTGCCACCATCGCCCAGACCAACGCCTTGGGTTCCGGCTACGAGGTCGCTCTGAAGGATCTTGAGCTGCGCGGCACGGGCAATCTCCTCGGTGGCGAGCAGTCCGGGCACATCGAGGGTGTCGGTTTCGATCTCTATGTGCGCATGGTCTCGGAAGCTGTCGAGGAGTACAAGGAGCCGGAGCGCAAGACGCCGATTGCCGTGACCATCGATCTGCCGATCGAGGCCTCCATCCCCGTGGAGTACATCGATTCGGACAAGCTGCGGCTGGAGGCGTACCGCAAGATCGCCGCAGCCACCAGCGAGCGGGACTTCGCCGACATCAAGGAGGAGCTGATCGATCGCTATGGTCCGCTCCCTGCGGAGTTGAAAACGCTTTTCGACGTCGCCCGGCTTCGCAACAAGGCTCGGGAACAAGGGATCAGCGAGATTGTGTCACAGGGGTCTCGCGTGCGGTTCGCGCCGGTGGATCCGACGGAATCCGTGCAGATGAGGCTTTCGCGAATCTACCGGGGAACCGTCTACCGGCCGGTGACGCATATCGTGTTGGTTCCCGCTCCGTTCCAAGGCTCGCTCACCGGTCCCGCCTTCGATTCGGAACAGGTCATCGAGTGGGTTGGTCAGGTTCTCGACGACCTTGCATGGAAGCATCAGCCGGGAAAGTAGCTGTTTCTGAAGCCGTTATTTGAGCGAAGAGCGCAAAGTGTGTTGTCTCGTGTCGATGAGAAGGCTCACAATGGCGTCGTTTCACTGGAAACGAGCTTGCGTGCCGCGTTCGGATACCGCCGCAGGAAACGTCCAGTTTTGTCGGTATTCTTGTGACTGAAATCACAACATACGACATTAAAGGAGCAGTTGTGGCAGCAATTGAAAGCGTCTACGCACGCGAAATTCTTGATTCCCGTGGAAATCCAACAGTAGAGGTCATTCTTGAGACCGAAGATGGCGCTCAGGGGACCGGCCTGGTTCCTTCCGGTGCTTCCACCGGCGAGGCAGAGGCATGGGAGCGTCGCGATGGCGACAAGTCCCGTTATCAGGGCAAGGGAACTCTTGACGCTGTAAAGGCAGTCAACGAGACCATCGCTCCTGCGGTCATCGGTATGGATGCCACGGATCAGCGTGCTCTGGACGAGACCATGATTGAGCTCGACGGCACCGCCAACAAGGGCAAGCTCGGCGCAAACGCCATCCTCGGCGTCTCGCTCGCGGCTCTCTACGCAGCAGCTGAATCGGCAGAGCTTCCTCTCTACCGTTACATCGGCGGCACCAATGGACACATCCTTCCTGTCCCGAACATGAACATCATGAATGGTGGAGCTCACGCTGAGTTCGCCTATGACATCCAGGAGTTCATGGTTTCTCCTTACGGATTCGATTCCTACAAGGAAGCTCTCCGCGCTGGCGTCGAGGTCTATCACACCTTGAAGAGCGTCATCAAGGACATGGGTCTGCCTACCACCGTCGGTGACGAGGGCGGCTATGCACCTCACCTTTCCTCCAACGAGGATGCCCTGAAGCTCATCATCCAGGCCATCGAGAAGGCTGGCTACAAGCCCGGCGAGCAGATCGGCATCTCCATTGACGCCGCTTCCTCCGAGTTCTACCGCAAGGATTCCGGCCTCTATCACTTCGACGGCGAGGATCGCGACGTTGACTACATGCTCGGCGTGTACGAGAAGTGGATCAACGAGTATCCTATCGTCTCTCTCGAGGATCCTTTCCAGGAAGAGGATTGGTCCGCATGGCAGAAGATCACGGCGGCTCTGGGCGACAAGCTCCAGTTCGTCGGCGATGATCTCCTCGTCACCAACCCGAAGCGCCTGCAGAAGGCAATCGATCTGAAGGCTGCGAACTCCCTGCTCGTCAAGCTCAACCAGATCGGTACCGTCACCGAGACCATGGATGCCATCGAGCTGGCCACGAAGAATGGCTTCACCTCCATGGTTTCTCACCGTTCCGGTGAGACCCCAGACACCACGATTTCCGACCTCGCCGTTGCAAAGAACACTGGCCAGATCAAGACCGGTGCTCCGGCACGTGGCGAGCGCATCGCAAAGTACAACCGCCTGCTTGAGATCGAAGAGGAGCTCGGCTCCACTGCTCAGTATGCCGGCTACTCTGCCTTCAAGGCTGCAGCCAAGTACGCAAAGTGATTTTTCTCCCTGCTCGTTTCCTTCGGTGAAGGTGTGAAGGAACGCCGGTAGGGATGTGAATCCTTGTGTAAGAAGTGAATACCCGGGGTCTACGAGTCGTGGACTTCGGGTATTTTCGTATCTATGAATCCGCGCACATCCTCCACCAAGCAACCTGCGCGGAAGCGACCCCTTCTCTCTATGATCACTGCGTTGGTGATCATTCTTATCGGTGTTGTGCAGCTTCTTGCAACAGCCCATACCTATGCCGTGAACGTGGGGGAGCTCAATGCCCTCAAGTCGCAGGAAGCGGCGCTCGTGGAAAAGAAAGAGGACATCGAGAACGACATCAAACGCTGGAATGACAAGGCATATGTCGTCTCTCAGGCGCGTGAGCGTCTCGGTTTTGTTTTTCCTGGCGAGACTTCCGTGCTAGTCCTCAATGCCGATAAACTGATGGACGCTCAGTCCGATTCTGACTCCTCTCAGTCCGGCGACGATGACGGATCGGATGGCTCCCAGACGCTACCGTGGTACAAGGAACTGCAATATTCGTTTGAACAGGCCGACAAACAACAGAACGTGACCGGCGATAAATTCCAGAATGGATCTCTGTGATGACCAACGAAGCCTCCGATAACCTCTCCCCGAAGGTGGCAACGGCTGCAACGACCGTGACACCGGAGCCCTCCGCTGCTGCCCCAACGGCCACAGAATCGAGTCTCTCCGCTGCGGAGAACGAGTTCTGCGTGGCTCTAGCGCGTCGAATGGAAACGCATCGAGCCAGCGCCGCCGAAATCGAGGTGGTCACGCAGCAGCTCGGCCGCTATCCACGTGGAATCGTCTCCATCGGTGCACGGTGCGTGTGCGGAACGCCGTTGGCAGTGGTGACACGGCCGCTTGTGGAAGGAAAGATTCCCTTTCCCACCACCTGCTACCTCACCAGTCCCGAAGCGGTGAAAGCGATGTCTCACCTTGAGGCGGGTGGGGCGATGAACGCCATGAATGCTGAATTGGCCCAACCGCAGAACGAGGAATTGCGGCAGGCATATCAGCGGGCGCATCAGATGTATCTGGCGTTCCGTCACGAACTTGCACGGCTTCTCGGAGATAGCGAAGACCATATCGACGGCGTCAGCGCGGGGGGCATGCCGGTGCGGGTGAAGTGCCTGCACGCCTTGTGCGCCCAGTCTCTTGTTATGGGAGAGGGCGTGAATCCGTTGGGGGATAGAGCACTGAGCCTAGCGTCCGGCGAATTCAGTCCTTCCGTTTGCAGGTGTTCGGTGCGTTTGAAACGGTAGTGAGGGTGTTGGTGTCCTCCCCGTGATAGGGCTTGGACCTGGTGCGGCAAGAGTTGTGGAAGACGAGAGAGGAATGAGGGAATGGAATCATCGGTCAGAGTTGCCGGAATTGATTGCGGGACGAATTCGATTCGCCTCATGATCGCAGACGTTTCAGAAACCGGGATGACGGTGGTCGTCCCAAAGACGATGGAAGTGGTACGTCTCGGCCAGGATATCGACCGCACCCACCGTTTCGCTCCCGATGCTCTGGAACGAACTTTTGCGGCTGCACGGAAATTCGCTGAAACCATTGACTCTCATCATGTCGATGCGATTCGTTTCGTGGCGACGTCGGCAACACGCGACGCCAGCAATCGTGAGTTTTTCGAAAACGAGATCGAACATATTCTCTCGGTGCGCCCCGAGGTCGTCTCCGGAACGACGGAGGCGCGGCTCAGCTTCCTCGGCGCCACTGAAGCGACCCGAACGGCAGGGGCTGTTGCGGTACGGGCTACGGGGACGGGGATTCCAGCGGCGCAACGGACTGTTGCGGCACGTGCTACGGAACTGTACCGTCCGCCTTACTTGGTGGTGGACTTGGGAGGCGGTTCCACGGAACTTGTTATGGGCGGTGGAAGCGACACTCCGGATACGGTTTCCGCGAGCATCTCCATGAACATCGGCTCCGTGAGAATGTCGGAGCGCCATCTCCACGCAGATCCTCCGACAAATTCCCAGATCCGTGAAGCGGTCAGCGACATCGATGAGCATCTGACACAGGCCCTATCCTCCGTGCCGCTGCACAAGACTGCCACACTGATCGGTGTCTCGGGGACCGTGACGACCATGAGCTTATTAGCGCTGGGAGAGACGGAATATTCGCGGGAGAAGGTTGACGGTGCCGTCGTCGGCTTTGATGCCGCTCAGCAGGTATGCGAACGCATCGCACACATGCCGCGCTCAGTGATGGCACAGATGCCGCTCATTCATCCCGGCCGACGCGACGTCATTGCGGGTGGCGCGTTGGTGTGGTCGCGAATCCTCAAGAAACTCTCCGAGCAGGTGACGGCGGACGGTAGGATCATCGACTCGTACATCGCGTCGGAGCGTGGTCTGCTCGATGGATTGGTGCTTGACCGTGGACGCGAACTGTTGGCGCAGGGCCGCTAGGGTCTGCCAGACTCTGCTAAACGGTGTCACGCTTTGACGAGCCGACTTGCTAAAGTCATTCACGCAAGCTTGGTTGCCATCTCGGTGAGTGAGCTTGGCCCCGGTGGCGAAATGGTATACGCAGCGGACTTAAAATCCTCCGTCGCAAGACATGCGGGTTCGAGCCCCGCCCGGGGCACTTTTTTGGGTGTGAGACGGCAGTAGGGAATCGGGCGTCATACCTACTGCCGACTGGTGTTTCTATGAATATGTGAAACATCACGCACATCATGAAAATCACCCGTTTCTATACTTTTTGTGGGATTTTTGTGGGATTCCGGTGGGTGCGAAACCGTCTTGTGTCTTGTGAACGAGGAATCAGCCGCGCCTGTTGTAGTCCGCGGCCAGAATGTTGAGCGCCTTGAAGAATTTATACAGGTATACAAAGGGTCCCACAATGATGATGGAGCCGAGAATATTCCACAGCCAATAATCCGAGGCGGATAGCAGTCGCGGGTATCCACGGCGCTGCAGCTCGTTGCCGATGCGGTCGGAAAGGTTATGGAACCACACCAGCCATCCAATTCCCATGGTTGCCCAGCCGACGAGGAAGACCATCAACAGATAATGCAGGCTGTTGCGTCCGTCATAGCGACTGGCGGCGATGTTGACGGTGTTGGTCGATTCCGTCATGACGAAAAGATCATAGATTCCGAGCGTGATGATGCCAAGGAATATGTATTTGAGGAGTGACCGGTTCGTTGCTCGCGGGATGATGGGGGATTGGTAGTACGTGTTTGCGAAGGGTGCCTCCTGGTAGGGCGATTGTGGTTGTGCGGGGTAACGCGAGGGCATCGACATCTTTTTCTTTCTCTCCGAAGTATCCGTGTATCCGCGAAAAATAAAAGTGAGTTCCGCGAAACGCTGTTCCTCTAGAGTAGAACACAATGAAGAGTATGGGATATGGCACTCCCGGATGATACGGATGGCATGGATGAAAGGCGCGACATGGCAGTGAAGAAAGTCCCAGGCGATGCGGTCGGGAACATTCCCCCTCTCCTCGGCAAGGTTGTCCTCGCCGCCTTTGCGATGGCGGTGTGCCAGATCATTGTCGCTCCTATCTATGTGGCGCTTTCGGGAAATCGTTTTGCGGTGATTCCCTGGATGTGCGTCATGGTTGCTGTGACGGTCTCCTTCTGCGCCGTGCTGGGATTCATCCTTTTTTGGCTGTCTGAAATCATCGCGGTGCGTATATCTCCGCGTTTCGTTCCGTTGATGTGTGCGGCAATCGGCCTTGTTTCGTTTGGCGTGTGGGGTGGCACCGTCGTTTTGGCGGTTTTCAACTCTCTGCTGGAGCCCTTGGGCGTGGCAGCGCTGAGCGGGCTCAATGCGTGGGCCGTCATCATCAACTGCGCTGTCATCGGAGCGGTGGGTTTCGCCATTGGGCAGGCCTTCTACAAACGGACGATGACGCGGTGGGTTCCCTTGGTGGTGTTGATGGCGTTCGAACTGCTGGTGACGGCTGTGGGGGTGTTCTATCTCACTCAAATGTATGCGTTCCTATACTGAACGGTGACGAAGTGAGAAGTTCTTTCAGGTTGTCTGTGAAGACGGGTACCCTGACTCAAATAACTTTCACGAAGGAGTTAAAGATGACAGACGAAACTATGCCTAAGGTCAACGCGGAGTTCGGAGCAGCTCCTGTGATCGAATTCCCTACCCCGGAGGCTCCCGCCGGTCTTAAATCCGTTGAGGTTGTTGAGGGGGATGGTCCCGTTGTCCGCAAGGGCGATACCGTCACCGTCAACTATCACGGCGTTGTCTGGGGATCGACTGTTCCGTTCGACTCCAGTTTCGATCGTCATGAGCCTGCGAGCTTCGGCATCGGCGTCGGCCAGGTCATCAAGGGATGGGATCAGACAGTGGTCGGCCACAACGTGGGCTCCCGCCTCCTTCTCTCCATTCCGCCCGCATACGGGTACGGTTCCCGTGGAATCCCACAGGCAGGTATCGGCGGGACGGATACCTTGGTTTTCGTTGTTGACATCATTTCGACGCGCTGATTTTTGATTTTTCGTCTCTCGTCACACTGATGGCGAGAGTGGGGGAAATGCTGTTTCGCGCGCTTTATACTGTAGGGGTTGAAAGACCGTGTAAGGAGTAGTTCATCATGGCTAATGAAGATGATGAGAAGACCATTCTGCTGACCCAGGAGGCCTATGACAAGCTCAAGCAGGAGCTTGAATGGCGTCAGGGGGAGCTTCGCGAGGAGATTACCGAAAAGATCGCCACAGCTCGTGCTGAGGGAGACCTGAGCGAAAACGGCGGCTATCAGGCTGCGCGTGAGGCACAGGGCAAGAATGAGGGGCGCATCAACGAGCTCATCGTGAAGCTCCGCTCCGCTCAGATCCTGCAGGCACCACCTGCGGGCACCGTCGGCAATGGTTCGTTGGTGACCATCGATATAGCCGGCAATGAGGCGGTTTATGTGCTTGGCTCTCGTGACATCGCCGTCGCCACCGAACACGATGTGATCAGCCCTGAATCTCCCATCGGAGCGGCCATCATGGGCGCGCGCAAGGGCGATAAGGTCACCTATGATGCACCGAACGGCAAGAAGATCACGGTTGAGATCAAGGATTCCCAGCCTCTTCAATAGTCTCCGATGAAGTTGAATGGTTGAGGCTTTATCAAAAGGGTCCCGGCAACATGCCGGGACCCTTTTACGTTTCTTTATGTTCCTTGGCGTGGATAACCGCTAGATCCGCATCATGGCAGTGACGACGAGGAAGATCGCCGTCATGTGGCAGGCGTATCCGATGACGGTGGCGCTGTGGAAAATCTCATGGAAGCCGAAGATCTTCGGGCTGGGATCGGGCCATCTGCGCGCGTAGACGATGGCGCCGAGAATGTAGATAAGGCCGCCGCTTGCAATGAGCCACACGACTGCGGGACCAGCGACGGGGGACACCCAGAAGAGCGGGAGAAAGGCCACGCCGGAGACTCCGAAGATGATGTAGACGACGGTGTAGAGCCAACGCGGCGCCGACATCCACACAAGATGGATGATGAGTGCGACGGCAGTGGACGACCACAGTGAGATGAGGATGGAGTTGCGCCAAAAGCCATCAAGTGCAAAGGCAAGTGGGGTGTAGGTTCCTGCGATCAGCAGAAAGATGTTCATGTGGTCGAGACGGCGCAGCATCGCCGTGGTCTTGGGAGACCAGTCGCCGAGGTGATAGCACGCGGAATTTCCGAAGAGCACAAGCGAACTCACCATGTAGACGGCACACGCTGCCTTGAGCGCGGTGAAGGGTGCCAAGCAGATCAGCACGATCCCGCCGGCAAGTGCCAGCGGAGTGGCAATGGCGTGAATCCAGCCGCGCAGAAGCGGCTTTGGGCGTCCATGGACGTCAAGGCGTACCTTTTTTCCCGTCGTGGACGTTAGGTTGTGAGAGAGTTCGGAATGCTGTCTCCGATCTTGCGTTGCAGTGTTGAATCTTTGCGCCTGCTGCGTGTCGTGACGAGCTTGTTCATTTTTTCGAGACTGTGTCATCGTGGAGTTCTGTGCGGTGCGTTCCATGTGAGCCTCCGATCCATGAAAATAACTTACGTTAACGTAACCTACGATAGCGTAAGTTCCTGACTTTTTCCTTAGCATATCGACCCACACCCATAGGATAGACACGTGACTGACTTTGCAAAAATTATCGCCGACGCGCCCGGTCTTAATGCCACCGACCGTGAGTGGCTGCATCACTTGGTTGCGGACTGGCAGGTTATCGCGGATCTCGGCTATGCCGACTTGCTGCTGGCAATACCGGTTTCGGATGGACAGTTCATCTATGCCGGTCAGTGCAGGCCGTCCACGGTGCTTTCCGTGCGCCCCGACGACCTCGTAGGACATTTGGCGGACGATAAAATTCGTCCATTGCTCATCAAGGCTATGGGCACCCGGGACGTGGTGCGTTCCGAATCCATTCGTAAGATCGACGACTACACCATCTGCGACGTCGCGACATGCGTCTGGTACGCGGGTCGTCCGATTGCTGTCGTCATCCGCGAGACGAACCTTTCCACGCGCGCGGCGACAGGCCGGTATGAGTCGGAGAGCATCAAGGCATCCAAGCGGCTGTTCTCCATGATCTCTCGCAGCGAATTCCCCTACAAGGATTCCGTGCTGAGCCAACGGCACAACGCCCGCGTTCCCGATGGCTTCATCGTTCTCAGCGCCGACGGTTCAGTGGAATACGCTTCTCCGAATGCCGTTAGCTGCTTCAAACGCATCGGCAATAATTCCGAGATGGAAGGTACAAACCTCATCGAGCTGGGGGTGGGACTCCTTCACAAGGCGGATCCGGTTCCTGAGCAGCTTCCGCTCGTCCTTTCCGGAAAGGCACCTGTCGACTCCGATATCGAAGCCAGTGGGGGTGCAATCTCCGTTCGTTCGCTGCCGCTTTCCGATGAGAACGGTCACTGTGGTGCGGTTATCCTGTGCCGCGATGTCACGGAGCTTCGTCGACGGGATCAGCAATTGAAAACCAAGGATGCCACGATCGCAGAGATTCACCATCGTGTGAAAAACAATCTTCAGTCGGTCTCGGCACTTCTGCGGCTACAATCGCGCAGGACGGATGATCCTGAAGTGAAGAAGGCTCTGGGGGAGGCAATGCGCCGCGTCGAGACCATTGCCGTGGTCCATGAGGGACTGAGCCAGACCGCCGACGAAGTGGTGGATTTCGATTCCGTCATCTCGAACCTGCTGCGCATGAGCGTGGATCTTGCGAGTATCGACGGTCAGCACATCGGCATCTCTTATATGGGCAGTTTCGGAATGATGCCCGCTCAAGATGCGACGCCGTTGTCTCTGGTTCTCACCGAACTTGTGACGAATGCGGTGGAGCATGGCTTTGAGGGCATGACGGAGGGGCATATCGTCATCTCGGTGGGGCGTGGGGGAAACAACCTCAACGTCGTGGTTGAAGATGACGGACGTGGTCTCGACGACGACCCGAAGCATGCTCAGGCCAGGACCCACGGAACCGGCTTGGGGACGCAGATCATCAACACCTTTGTACAATCGGATTTCGGCGGGACTGTGCGCTGGGAGCCGCGCCGGGAGGGTGGAACGCGTGTGGTGCTCAATATCAAGCTACGCGCCGCACAGGCTGAAAACTGAGGGCGTGAAGTAGACGACTGCGAGTGCGGCCGTGACGAGACGACTTTCGCTCCGCGTGCGGCCAGCCCCACGGCAGTCACGACACCGACGCGAAGTTGGCCATATACGAAAAGGCCCCGGAAATTTCCGGGGCCTTTTCGCACTTCTTTATTTAGGACAGCAGAAGAGCTGGAGTGTCAGGCATTCATTTGCATTGCGGCTGAAGAACGGCGGGCACGCATCGCACGGCGCTTGAGCGCACGACGCTCGTCCTCGCTCAATCCACCCCATACGCCAGAATCCTGGTTGGTATCCAGCGCCCACTTCAGGCAGGCGTCAATCACCTTGCAGGTGCGGCATACGGCCTTTGCCTCTTCGATTTGCTGAAGGGCTGTTCCAGTGTTTCCCACTGGGAAGAACAGCTCAGGATCCTTGTCGCGACAGGCGGCTTCAGCGCGCCAATCATAAGCATTGCTCACGTGAGAACCTCGAAACTTTCACTCGAATAGAAAAATCTTCCATTACTGAGATAACCATGCCTTCGACATTTTTTCAAGAGCGTTTTCCGCTGAGATGGGGAAACACTGAATATTTCGTGCTGTGGAGGCAGTTACTAGGACACCTCGTCCGGTAATATCGAAATCTTGCGCGTTCCATTCCTTTAAAAGTCCCGCGGGGATGCCGTTGAGTACATCTGCCGTGGCGTCTCCACTGGGGAAGATGAGACGCGTGGAACAGTGTTCGGGATAGCGCAGATAGCGTGCGGATGTCAGAGAGAAAATCAGTCTGCAGTCTCTATTCTGGACGGCCTGCATGAATTCCTTGGCAAGCGGAAGCTGCGACAGGGGATCGAGGAGACTATCCGCGTCGTCGACGATCCACACGCGGTAGGGGCTTCGGTCATGAGGTCCATGGTGGGATGCGTGAAAAGGTGCACGACGAGGCCCATCGCGTTCATCATGGGAATCGTATTGGGAGAGAATCCCTTCCGGCGAGTGAACGTCTGTCATTTTGTTTTCAACTGCATCGTCGACAAAGCCTTGCGCAGTGTGCGCCGTCCATCGGACACGGCAGGAAGGTGCTTTTCGCAGCTGTATGGCCATGTTCTGTAGCACTGTCGTTTTCCCGCGTCCGGAAGCTCCGATAACCGCGAGATTTCCCTGTGAGAGGTCGAGAGTGCAGAGGTGCGTCAGCACGCCGTCGTCGATGACTCCGAGCGTCGGCTTCGTGTCGGAGGAGACGGGAGCGTCCGCCAGCTGCGACATCGAAGGTGCAAGAACGCTCGGTAATGGCGGAGAGAACAGAGGCTGTGCTGATTCGTTCCCGCAAAAACGCTGCGCTTGCAAGCACATGTGGACGATCTCTTCCTCGTCCTTGAGAACGCTGGAGCGAAATATCCGGAGGGATTCCCCATCGTTGAGTGCGGCGACGCCAGGGGTGCCAGCTGCGAACGCGCTTGCTATGGCGCTTCCAACCATCTCGGTGGACTGATAACGGTCTCGGACGCGCAGACTGATGTTGAGATTGATGTTCGCCTTCATATCCGCACTGACCTGTCCTGACGGATTCTGCGTCGCCAGGATCAGGTTCATTCCTAGGGAGCGTCCCTGTGCTGCGATCTTCACGAGATGTTCCGCATAGTCGGGCAGCGCATACCGCAGGGCATGAAACTCGTCGACAACCACGACGATGCGCGGAGGAGGAGAGGGGAGGGCGTCGATTTCACCCACACCGGCGTCGGCGATCAGCTTCTCCCGGCGAACGAGTTCGAGTTCGATGGCCCGCAGAGCCCTGACGGCGTGGGAAAGATTGAGATCCGAGACGAAGCCCACGACGTGTGGAAGCTTCTGTATCTTTCGGAAGGTCGATCCCCCTTTGAAATCCAAAAAGATGAAATTGAGTGCAGACGGCGGCAGACTCAGTGCCAAGGCGGCGCACCATGCCTGGAGGAACATCGATTTTCCAGAGCCTGTGGTCCCGGCGATGAGGGCGTGTGGCCCCTGTGAAACGATGTTGAGAAACAATGCCTTTGGTGGAGGCCCGCTCAGGCCGATGGTCACGGTGAAGGAATGGCGTGTCCGATTCCAGTTGCGGACCACGCTTTTCCACGAGAAGGAGAAAAAGCTTGATGAATTCTCCTGCATGGAGAGGAGCCGAGTCAACGAACTGGTGGGCAACGAGGGAATCGCGTTTCCCTCTTTCTGCGGATCACCAGGGCAGGGAGAATATGTGGAGGAGAGTGTTCCCGCTGCCTGTTGCTGCAGAGAAGTGGGATCTGTCCGTGAGGAAGCGTCAGAGGCGGCACGTGCACGACGCTCTTCCCGGGATGATGCGAGGGAGCTTGCCGCAGAGGTGGCACACATCAGGACGCCGGGGACGACCATGGCTGCAAAGAGCCAGTTCTTCTGTGTGATGGCGACGACCGCCATCACGCCCTGCGCCAACACAGGGCAGAGTGCCGTCGCTGTGCGCCAAGGGAACGCGGCGCGATTTTTCGTCGGATCGCGTCGGCGTCTGGGCTCCCGAGTGGTGAAGTGCATGACTCAAGAATGAGGCTCATCTGGAGCGAGTCATCACGAATGCGGCCCCTGTGGTCGAATGGGAGGTGAAGGCTGAGGAAAGAGTACAGAGGGGAAGAAAGCGCTACTCCAGTCCTCCCACCGTTCCCTTCGCGTGCGTTCCCTCCGCGATCTGAGAGAACAGGGAGAGGGTTTTCTCGTCGTTCAGCTTTACGGTAGAGCCAATTCCAGAAGACGGATAGTAATTCACATCGGTGAAGTAGGGAGAGCCGGTGATTCCGTCGCTACCTGTCGCGTCTTTGAAGGCGAGAGCCATCTTTATCAAGGAGAAGGGTGTGGCGTCTTCGTCGACCTTGATGGCGGAGAGTCCGGTACTCACCAATTTGGTCGCCTTGGAGTAGTTGAGCAGAATCTCTTTGCTTGCCGCTTTTTTCGCGACGGCCTGGATGACCTGACGCTGACGTTTCGCGCGTCCGATATCACCCGTGGGATCAGAATAACGCATGCGGGAGAAGGCCAAGGCCGTCGTCCCGTCCGCGTTATGGCACCCGGCGGTCCACTTCAGGCCGGAATAGGCGTCATTCACGGTTTGGTCGTAGCAGAGGTTCACTCCACCTACTGCGTCGACCACGTCTTTGACACCCGAGAAACCCACCCGGACAAGATGATCGACTTTGAGTCCACTGATCTGCTCCACCTGTGCCGTGAGCTTCTTCCATCCGTACACTTCAGCGACGGCATTGATCTTCATGTCCGTGCCATCGACGGTCACGTAGGTGTCGCGAGGAATTGAAATGAGCGCACTGCGCCCCGACTTCGGCTTCACCAAAAGCATGATGGAATCGGTGCGCTCGCCGTCAACAGAGCCGACCTTGCCCGTTCCCGCGGTTCCGTCGCGGACGTCGGAGCCAGTGATGAGCCAAGTCTGGGAGGAGTCGTCGGCCGCATCCGTCAGGCCGTTGAAGTGCTGCAGCTGTCCGTTCACCCAGAAATATGCCATTCCCGCAAGAATCAGAGCGATGGCAATAAGACCGAGAAGAATGCCTGCGACAATGCGACCAGGACGATGTCTCTTCGTCATGCTGGCACCGCCATTGTGAGGGCCCCGTCCTCCACCGGAATAGTTCCCGGAGTGCCCGGAGCCCCCCATTCGCGAACCTCTAGTGGCCGATCTGCCATGTGCCGGTGAGGAATCATCCTGTGAGAAAGAACGGTTGGAGGCAGGAGCGTAGGAGACGGGGGTCTGTCGGTAATTCTGCGCGTTGGGGGCAGGAAGTGTTCGGCTTGACCCTCCCGCTCTGCGCGGTTCGCGAGCGAACGTCTCCTGCTGCTTGCCTTTCACCGGTGTCTGCTCATGATTCCGCGGCATTGCTGGCTTTCCGCTTGCCTCTGAACCAGAGGGAGTGAAGCTGGGAGGTTGGGAAATGGCAGTATCGGGGGACTGACCTGCGCGCTTGCGCGAGGCCGCAGGAATGAAACTCGGTGGTGCAACCGAATCGTCTGGTGTTGACTGGGAATCTAGCGCCATACGTACCCCTTGTTCTGCCCCTTCATCGCTAAGCCGTCTCTACGACTATCGCGCACGATGCGCCCACAGTGGGGAATCGGGACTAATTCTGCGCAGTAACAGCACACACAGTGGCGGAGAGATACTGATCGGCGTACCCCATCGCGTAGCCGGTGTCGGGGTCGGTGATGACGCCCGTTTCGGGGTCTACGATGCCGCCGGTCTTGGGGTCGATGAGTTGACCGTTGGAATCGGTGTAAAGACCCGTCTTAGAGTCGACCTTTGTGCTGCTGGATCCTGAGCTCGAGTCAGAGTCAGAATCCGAACTGGAAGAGGGACTGGATGAATTCGAGTCCTCTGTCGTAGCGTTGGAGGAGGTTGACGAATCGGTGTCGCTCGAGGTGCTGCTCGAGTCCGAGGAACCATTACTTGACGTGGAATCCGAGGAGGAACCCGATGACGTCGAACTTGAGCTCGTTGTTTTGCTGATGGGCTCGTTGTTTTTCATCTTTTTCCACAGCTCACTGGCGCCGCTGGCCCACTGCACCCGGTTGAGATCGCCCGGATATGCCTCGGTGGGAACTGTCCTGGAGTAGAGGTGTGAGGTGCTGAAGTTGCTCAGGCTGCCAGCGAGACCTGCCAAGGTACTCAGATCCGCCAAGGTTTCGCTCATCTGCAGAGCGCTGATGCCTGTGTGCACCAACTGGTAGAGCTGGTCGGAATTGGTGAGGAGGTTCTTTGAAAGTACTTGGGAGATCACCGCTTTGATGAGGTATTGCTGACGTACTGTCCTCATGATGTCGGAGCCATCGCCCATACCGTGCCTCAGCCGCGCATATTGGGTCGCCTTAGTGCCATCCAGATGCTGAAGGCCCTTGGAAAGCTTGAGACCGGTATAGGAATCGCTGACATCCTGCGGAATGCAGAGGTCGACGCCACCGATGACGTCGATCATCTTTTTGAGTCCTTGGAAGTCGGCGACGATGAACAGAGAGAGATCGATTCCGGTGAGATCCGCCAGTGCGGTGGTGGTGCAGCTCGCCGCGGAGGCGACGTCCCCGCCGTATTGGTAGGCGGCGGCGAAGATGGAATTGAACATGACGTTGCTGCGTGCCGCCATCGTCCCCTTTGAAGTGGTGCATGCTGGCTGGTCGACAATGGAATCTCGCGGAATTGACACGAGATTGATGTACGAACGATCGGCGGCGATCTGGACGATCATGGTGGTGTCGGCGTTGTGTTCGCCCTCCAAGGAACCGCCTATGGAGGAGTTTCCTGCACCATCGCGGGTATCCTGCCCAAGCAGCACGATATTGACGGGTTTTCCGCTGTTGGGATCGGTGATGGCTTCCTTTTCGTCGGTGGAGGTTCCGGTCACGTAGTTTTTCACACCGGCGCTTTTCACCGTATTGGCGATATCGAGGTAGGTCGCCGCCGCAAAGGTTCCCACAAAACCAAGAAGAGCAATGACGACACTGACGATGATGGTGCGGACGCGGTGTGTTTTGGCAAATTCCACGGCATGAAGAGGCTCGTTTGATGGCGTGTGCGCAAGATTCGGAAGCGCCTTATCCTTCGCCCTCTTCGGGCTGTGAGCGGGAGATGCCATCAACTGGTCCCTTCTGTTTAAGGATTCCTGAATGAAATATGAAACAACCGTATTCCTGAATTCTGAATGGAAGTATATCCCACGGTCATGAAACAAGCAGATTGCAGTGACTGCGCTCTGATTTTTCTATACTTTTCCTCTTCTTTACCATGCCGATCCGGTAAAAATGGGCAACGACCCGGGGGAATTTGACTTTTGTAAATGGCATGGGTGTAGTTTGAAGGAAGTCAGGAAGAAAATTCGCATTGTATTTGCATTTTCAGTGCATCGGTGCGGATTGGATTCGGAGAAAGAATGTTGAATTTATTCGATGAATCCTCACCTCGTGGCATTGACGATGACGCCGATACTGGTGTGTGGGGTTTATTCGGTGCCCATGACGATGTGTCGTGGCATCTCAAGGCATTGTGTGCCCAAACTGATCCCGACGCGTTCTTTCCTGAAAAAGGCGGTTCGACGCGCGATGCGAAGAGTATCTGCGCGCACTGTGAGGTTCGCGAGCAATGTTTGAAATGGGCCATAGAGAACGATGAGCGGTTCGGAATCTGGGGCGGTATGAGCGAGCGCGAGCGCAGAAAATATAAAAAGAATCACGTCTGAGTTTCCGCGCACACACGGGGAGCGAGTGAAATACTCGCACATATGGCTCTTTCTTTCGGGTATTCGTCGCTTCGTTTCCTAAAGTGGAACCGTGAATTCTGCGAACGAGAAGAACTTTCCTCTCCTGACGTGCGTGCGCGAGGCACTGGAATCACCACTGCCTCAAACTCCACGTAGAGTTGATCCGACCGTCGCCGCCGTGATAACGGTGGAAGACGATCTCACCTATTTTCCCCAGACGTTCAGTGCGGTTTTAAAGCAGTCAGTGCTGCCGGCCGTTCTCATCGTCGCGGATGTGGGAGCCCATGAGGAACAGGTTCGTCGGTTCACCCTCTCCATTCCTGGCGTGCCACGCAAAGACGGTCTCTCCAGTTCTCAGAGCATGGAGATACAAATCGTTCCCGCTCTGGGAGCCGTCAGTTTCGGAGACGCCGTGTCCAAAGGCGTTGCCGCTGGGTCCCTTCGCTCGACTACCGCGTATCTCTGGCTTTTCCACGATGACTCACGTCCCCTTGAGGCATCGGCATTGGAGACTTTGCTCGAAACCGATCGCAACTCTCCCGGAGCCCGAGTCGTCGGAACAAAGCAGGTGGATTGGGAGGCGCAGAGTCTCCACGACGTGGGGTATTTCCTGTCAAAGAACCGGCGTCGCGCCTCGCTCGTCGTCGACGGTGAGGAGGATCAGGACCAATACGACGATCGAGAAGACGTCTATGGCGTCAGCCTCGCGGGTGCGCTGGTCTCGCTGCAGACATGGATGAACCTTTCGGGAACGGATCCCTGGTACGGGACGTTTGGCGAGTCCACCGATTTCGGAAGGCGTGTCTACCTATCGGGAGGGCGTGTCATCGTCGACCCGAAGGTGGTGGTCGCGCATAGGCGCGCACGTTTCTGCGGAGTCCGCGATATTCAGGATGGGACAGCGTTGGAGGAGGGGGAAACCCCGAAAAACTCGTATGCGACGGTGGTGGCGTCCCGTGACCGTTTCGCCGCATCGGAACTCGCCGTGTGGAAGCAACCCTTCTCCTGGCTATGGAGCGTTGTGCGCGCGATCGGAGTTTTCGTCGCCTATCTCTTTGCAAAGAAGCCTTATGAAGCCGTCTGCGAACTCGTGGCACCGTGGAGGGGACTGATCCATTTCCCCCAGCTCGTCGCGGCGCGCTCGCGGCTGCGGTCGTTGCCGACGTCCGAACGCGACAGATTCGCCTCACTCACCGTCTCCACGGCGCGCATGCGTGATTGGAAGCAGCGCATCGAGGCCCATTCCGCCGAGGGCACCGCCGTTCTTCTCAGCCCCCTTGCCCAGCAGCACCTTCGGACGCTGGCGCAGCGGAGAAGACGGTGGGTCGCTCTTCTCGTACTGGCGGGACTTGCCCTCGGAGTCTCGATGTATTGGTCGCTTCTCGGTGGGATATTCTCCGGATCCTCCATCTATTCGGCGCTCCTCGCCCCGACCGCGGCGAGCCTTTCCACCGTCGCCAAGAGCGCCACCACCATGTGGAGTTTCTCCTATCAATTGGGCGCTCCCGCGGCACCCATGCCCTTCAACCTCGTTCTTCTCGTCCTTTCCGCCATCACGGGTGGGCATTTGGCAACCGGAATCGGAATCTTTACCCTTCTCAGCCCTGCGCTGATGATGGTGACGTTCTGGGCGCTCGCCGGTGTTTTCACCCGGTCGAATCCACTGCGATTCGCGATGGCCCTCCTGTGGGGAGTGATTCCGGGGTTCTGCGGAATCTACCAGAATGCGCATCTGCCCATGCTGGTCGTGTTCGTCTTTCTTCCACTGAGCTTCTACCTTGTCTTCAGGGCCGTCGGGATGTATGCAGTGGACGAACCCCGCCGGGCCCGCTCATCCATTCAGGCGTCGGCGATCGCCGGACTGTCGATGAGCTTTGTGGCGCTGAGCGAGCCACAACTCATTCTTCCGTTCTTCGTGGTCTTCGCCGTATTCCTCATCATGGTGCGGCGTCACCGTGCCATGCTTCTGCTGATGCCGCTGCCCTCCATCATCGTCCTGATGCCGACGTTCTTCAGCGTTCTTATCCATTTCAATGAGGGGTGGTGGCGCCAGCTCTTCGTCGATTCCACCGTCGTCGATCAGACTTTCCAGGGAAGTCCCGGAAACAGCGCGCTCTTCACGCGGATCGCGGACATTGTCTCTTCTCAGCTGACCGCTCTTTCAGCGAACGGATCATGGCAGGTCATTGCCGTGGGAGTGCTTCTCATCGTTCTTGCCGTACTGGTGGCAGCCGGCATCGTCTCGCTTTTCGTTCCGAGCGCGTTGAGGCTGTCGCGCATGGCGTGGATCATTCTGGCTGCCGGCGGCGTGCTTGGAATGGTGTCGCCGCGCATCGCCATCGGGCTCGATTCCAACGTTCCCGTCGCGGCCTCCGTACTTCCTGCCATTGCGTTCATGGCGGTGGGTCTGCTTCTCGCCGCATGTGCGATGACGGGAAGAGGTAACTCTCACTTCCTCGATGCCACCCGAGGCACAGGCACTGCACATACGAATACGGATACGGGTACGGGCGCAGATACAACAGATACAACGGTCTCGGGTTCGGAATCGACAGCCCACCTACACACCGGACTGATGGGATTCCTTCACTCTGCACTGTGCGTTGTCGTTCTCGTTGGCATTGCTGCGGGGATGAGTGTGGGAGCCGCGAACTGGAACGAAAACTCCACTGTCGCGGTCGCCAATGACTCCGCGTTCCCGATCATTGCCGAGGACGATCTCGCCTCCCGCGAGGGTGCACGCATCTTTGCGCTTTCCTCCAGTGACGTGGCCTCCGTGAACTACACGGTGATGCGTACCCCCACCGGCGACTTAGTGGATGCCAATGCCACCACCCAGATACAGGGAATGCTGTCCGACGATCCGCAAGAGGACCAGTTGCAGCAGATTGCAGCACGCTTGCTCGCCTCGAATGACGATGAGGCGGTCTCCGATTTGGCGACGCTCGGCTTCGTCGGAATCTATGTGCCGGGATCCGATGTCTCGTCTCGTGCCAACCTTGTGGCCCACATCACCGCAAGCGAGGGTACGGAACAGGTTGTCAACAACGACAAGGGGCTGTACGTCCGTCTGACGACAGTCGGCGAGGCCAGTTCGCAAAGCATCGACATCACTGGTGAGAAGGAGTCCTATGGGGATCCTCTGCGCAAACTGTGGATCGCTTTGGTATGCCTCATCGTGGTGATCTATCTCATCGTCGCCATTCCACGTACCCGGCACCTTGGTCAGGAGGAAGCATGACGCAAGCTCAAAATTCCACAGGTTCCACAGAACCGAAACCGTCCCCGGCGAAGGAGACCGCCAAGCATGGCGCCCGTCATCACGGCCATGGTGCTTTGTGGGTTGCTTCCATTGTGAGCGGTCTTGCCGTTGTTGCGGTGGCGGCCGCCAGCTTTGTCGCCTCTCCCGCCATTCCTCTCGTCGATACCGCAGGAAGGGGCGTGGGCGCATCGTCGCAACAGGTGAGCCAAACACTTTTGACGGGTTATTGCCCTGCACAACTGGGGTTGCAGGATCAGGAATCATATGGCGACGCCGAATTCTCCGTTTCGCAAGGAAACCTCGCCTCCGCAGTTCGTTACTCCGCAATTGGGTCCGTGTATGGGCTCTCGGTCAGTGGGCTTGCCGGCAAGGAGACAAAGGATCTCACGACTGGCAGCGACATTCTGACGAGTGGGGGTGTGAGCGCCGAAAGCTCATCCCTGATGAGCGCCACCCTTCTGGGAGCGGAGGATGGGACGGGTAGCACCGGAACCGTCGCCTCGTGGGCCAGCCAAGGTGATATCCAGGGACTTGCCGCGACCTCGTGCGTGGACTCCTCCCTCACCTCCTCCTTCCTCGTCCCCTCCCCGGAAACAGGAAGAACCAACACCCTCGTCGTTGCAAACTCCTCGAACAAGCCCACCACTGTGAATGTCCGGTTCTGGGGAACGGATTCCAACAAGGAAATCGCCGCTTCGACGGGATCGGCGCTGGCACTCGGAGCGCATTCCGAGAAGACCCTCAATCTCAGTGCTGCCGCCTCTGGGAAGAAAGGCGTCTATATCACCGTCTCCAGCACCGTGGTGCCGGTGTATTCCGTGGTGAAATCCAGTGCGGCGAGCGGACTGACCTCCAAGGGAGTCGAATATCTTCGCCCAGTCGACTCCACGAAGGGGGATACGGCGCTTGTCGGCTTCAGCACGAAGCAGGCGGTGACTTTGCGGGCATTCTCCGGTACTGACCAGGAGATATCTGCCTCATGGATGAATGGCGATGGTGTTCAGCAGACGAAGACGGTTTCGTTGTCGGCACATCAGGTGGCAGTCGCTGACCTCGGTGAAGTGCCGGACGGTGCGACGGCGTTGCAGGTGACGTCTGCGGATCCTGTGTACGTGTCTGCCGAGGCGACGGTTTCTCTGGACGGCCAATCCGATTTTGCATTCGTCCAGCCCACGCCTTCAGTAACGCGTAGTGCCGCCGCACTACCTGATGGAGTTTCCGGAACGCTCATTTTCGCCAATACGGGAGATCACGACGCGTCCGTCTCCATTGAGGGATTCGACGCCCAAGGCGCCTCGCTCGGTGAGCATAAGATCACGGTGAATTCCCGGAGTTCTCGCACCATGGCGTCAAAGGATCTCGGCAAGGAGGCGAAGACGGTGACGGTTACCCATGACGGTAGTTCTGTGGAGGCGGTGACTTGGGGAGTTCAGCTCAGCGTCGATTCCCTCAGCAAGGCCAAGGTTGCGGAAGCGTCTGTTGTCGGGGCGACGAGTCTGATGCCGAGGAAAACGACGGTCATCGCCGAGCGCTCCCTTCTGGCGTCGGTGGAGTGAGAAACAGTCGTTGGCGTAAAGGTCAGTCGATGGAGTAAAAGTCACTTTCCCCAATTGGGATCGATGTCGTCGGGGTGTCTTCCGGTCAGTTCGGCGAGGCGCAGCACGATCTCGTCTCTGATCAGCAACTGAAGATCGAAGTCGTCCTGTGCGATGGATTCCACAGGTCGCCGATAGATGACGATGCGCGCCACCTGGCCATGTTCTGCGGGAAACGCCCGTGACCGCGTCACCGTTTTCTCCTCCCATGGCAGGGGATCCGACGGCGGCACATCCTCCACCGCGCACTGTACGGATTCGACGAGTTGTGGCCATGCGGCATGCAGACGCTTGAGCTGTGCGACGACCGCTCCGTCAAATCGGCCTTCCTTGGTGCGATACCGTGGGATTCGTGCGCCGAAAAGAGGTTGACGCATTCCGCGACCATGAGGGTCACGGTAGATTTTCTTTTCCCATGGGAGCTGCTGGCCAGTCATGGAATTGAGGGTATCGCTTTTGACGGACCACACGCTTGCACAGCAGACGCTCTTGTCACCAGGCGAGTTCCCATTCGACCACAGTGGCGTCATTTTTCCTGTTGCGCACGCATGACGTGCGAATCTTTTTTCCATGCCATATCTTCTTTTGCCATTGCTGTCCGCGGTGTTATCCGAAATCTCGTATGTCGTTTTTCCTCGTGGGTGCGCCGGTTGCGGACTTCCCGATGAGGTGCTGTGTGCTCGCTGCAGCGCGCTCTTTCGTTCTCCTCTTTTCCGGCCCATGCCGCAGGCTCTGATAGCGAGTGGATTCGTGGCGGCGTGTGCCTCTTATTCTGGGCCGGTGAGAAACGCCATACTTCAGTGGAAAGATCACGGAGACGTGGAGGTGGGCAAGAACCTTTCGTCGGCGTTGGCATTGTTGCTGGTGAGAGGGATTTCCGAGGGATCGCAGACGATACCGCATGGAAAACCTGTGCCAGGCTCTGCACGCCGTTTCGATGTCGTTGCCGTTGTCCCCGCTCCTTCCTCGTCGGCGTCCATGGTTCAGCGTGGACGCCTGCATACGAAGGAGCTGGCCGTATCGGTTGTTGAAACGCTGCAGGAAAGGGGAATACCTGCCGAACTTTCGCTGGGGCTTGAGATGGTGGGGCGTCGTAAGAAATCGGTCGAGGTCGGAGGGGTCAAGTCCCGTGAGCGGCGCTCAAAATCTGGCATGGTCGTTCGTCTTCGGCGGTTTCCAGAAAACTGTCACGACGTCATCCTCGTCGATGACATCTGCACCACAGGCTCCACGCTGCTCGGGTGCGCGCGGCAATTGCACAAGTCAGGCTACCGTGTGCTGCATGCGTTGACCCTTGCGGCTGTCCCGGACTGATTGTCGTGATCTGTCAGGCCTTCACCACCGCCATCTCATCCCAACGCGTCGTGCAGCGGGGAGAAAGCATTTCTCTGCGCATCGACCACTCGGCACCGGTCTCGTGGTCTCGTCGCCCTGTCCCGCGTATTCCTCCGTAGCCGATTCCGAGTGAGTACTGGCCGAAGCGCGCCGTCGCCGTATCGAGGATGCGTCCGATGTGTTTTTCGTCGCGTTGTGCCTCGAATCCTTCGAGTGTGTGGTAGGAATCCGATTTTTCCAAGTCCGACAGAATCACGCCGGCACGGATGTAGCGGGTGGTGGGATTGATCCCGTCGAGAAGGTGGGTGCGAATGGCCTTCATCAGGATGAGGGGATTGTCCGTTGGCGTCTCTAGGTGCGTTGAAGTAAGGGGGAGGGAAAACTCTCCCAGACGCCGCGAGTACGGGCTGACAGAGCAGAAAATGCCGACGGTGCTGGCGAGACAGCCTTGCCTCCGTAACCTTCTGCAGGCATTTTGGAGGTAGACGGAGAGCGCCTGCTGCACCTTGTCGACTCCAGTGAGGGGATTCGAAAACATGCGGGAACAGAGGATCTGCTGCTTTCTGAAACCGTTCAAGGCATTTGAATCGTCGTCAATGCAGGGAATTCCCCTCAACTCCAAGACGGTGCGTTGCAAGAGCACGGAGAATCGACGGCGAATGACAGTGGGATTGGCATCTCGTAGATCTTTGGCTGTTACGATTCCCATGGCGAGGAGCTTCTTGGTGAGTCTGCGACCGACTCCCCATACCTCGTCGATGGGAATATGTGCGAGGAGGTGGTCCTGCTCGTTCTCGTCGAAATCTTCCCATGCGCACACGCCGTCGTAGAGGTCTCTTTTCTTCGCCCAGTGGTTCGTGATCTTTGCCAAAGTCTTCGTCGGTGCTATTCCAACGGAGACAGGAATTCCAACACCCTGCAGTACGGCACTGCGCATCTCTTTGCAGAGCGGAATCACTTCCGGCAGGGGTTTTCGAGAATGAAGGAAGCATTCGTCGATGGAATACACCTCTTGATGCTGGAAATAGGTGTTCATGACATGCATCATGCGCTGGGAGAGACTTCCGTAGAGCTCATAGTTCGAACTGCGTGCGATGATTCCATGCTGACGCGCCTGCTCCTTGACTTGGAACCAGGGGACCCCCTCGGGAACCATCCGCTTGGCCTGGGCGCTCCGCGCCACGATACAGCCGTCATTGTTGGACAGCACGACCACTGGTTTGTCGGCAAGCGAAGGGTCGAAGACGCGCTCGCAGGAAGCGAAGAAACTGTTGGCATCGGCGAGGATGACAAGGTCGTGTTCGGAGTTCCGCCCGTGCGAGGAAGGAACTTCATTCGCCTCTGCATCTGCAGCGACGGCGTTGCTTTCCTGCGGAGTCTTTTCACTGAAAGAGGGGGGAGAGGAGCGTAGTGGCGCGGCTTCCCATGACGACAGGCGGCCAAAGGCATTCTGAATCTCCATGAGAAGCCCCCTTAGAAGTCCATCCGATGCTGGAAGTGATAATTCCCGATGACGACACCCCAGATCTCGAATTCCGTTTCTTCGGTGGGGCGGATGTCGGGATAATTTTGGTTCTCCGGGTGAAGATAGGGGTGTCCGGAGTGTGGAACCCGAAGCCTTTTTACGGTCAGCTCACCATCGATGATCGCAATGACGACATTGCCGTCTTCGCTCCTCAGGGAACGATCCACCAACAGTATGTCACCGTCATAGATTCCCGCCCCCTCCATGGAGTCTCCGGCAACGCGGACGGCAAAGGTCGTGTCGGGGTGCAGGATGATGTTTTCGTCGAAAGAAAAGTCTGAGATGAAGTAGTCCTGTGCAACGGAGGGGAAGCCGGCGTGGACGGATTCAAGGGCTTGTGGCACACGAAGGGGAGCCGTGGCTTTTTTCCACGTTGCGACCGACGTCACTTTCATTCCAGATTCGTCGGTCTGTGCCGTGTCGATATCGCTCATCTGCACCTCCGCCAAGATTACTTTATTCGAACATATGTTCGAATGTCGTCCTTCGAGTATGCCTACCACTCAGGACAAAAAATCTGACAGGTGCCGCGCCGTCGCGATGTCAAAAAGCCCCGGTCTGTAGCGATCGGGGCAGGAGAAACGATGAGGATTTTCTAACGACGATTTTTAATTACGGTTATCTGCGATTGTTCTGTGGTGCCGCTGTGTTGGTATTGGAAGTGGCGAACGTGCGTTCTTTACCCATCTTCTCTTCGTCGTCGGAGATGTGATATTTCGGTAGTTCAATCTGGAAATCCGTGCCACGCTCGTCGTCCACCACGTTGACGGTTCCACCGTGAAGTTGGGCGGCCCATCGCGCGATCGACAGGCCCAAGCCCGTGCCGCCGGAGGAGGTGCCGGGTTTACCGACGCCCTTCACGTAGCGACGGAAGATGTCCGAGCGGTCCTCGGGAGGTATCTGGGATCCGAAATTGATGACATTGGCCACGATGTTTCCCGTGTTCAGGTCCTGATGGCCTTCGATGAGGATGTTGGAGCCGTCCGTGGAATGCTTCATGGCGTTGGAGATGATGTTGGTGAAGAGTTGGCGCAGACGGTCCTGGTCGGCCTCGATCATGATGCCACGGGGGACGTTGACCTTCACGCCGTGGTCATGGCCGGCATCCGCGATCTCCAACGGCTCCAAGGTGTCGTCGATGAAGTCCCTGAAGTCGAAAGTGCTGATTTCAAGGCTTGCCGCACCGGCCTCCATGCGGGAGAGGTCGAGAAGAAAGGCGATGAGGTCGCTCAGTCGATGAGTCTGATTGAGGATGCTTTCAAGATTGGCGGACGTGGGCTCCACCACTCCATCTGCCATGTTCTCCACCAACGCCTGCAGTGCTGCGACGGGGGTGCGGAGCTCGTGGCTGACATTCGCGATGAGGTCTCGCCGCATCTGGTCGGCGTGTTCCAACTCGCCACCCATCACATTGAAGGAGGTCGCCAACTGGCCTATCTCATCGTTGCTGGTGGAGTTGACTCGCACACCGTAATTGCCCTGTGCCATGGCCTCTGCGGCATCACGCATCTCGACGAGGGGAGCAATGACCTTCCGGGAGAAGAGAAAGCCCACGACAAGGAAAAGGATGAGAACGAGGGGAAGGGAGATCCAGCCGCTCATTCCTCCTTTCAGCATCAGCCATGCCAGGCAGAAGGCGACCGCCACTGCGCCCACTATGAGTGCGGTGATCTTGAGAACGAGTGAGGAATGCTTTAACGGCTTCATGCGTCATCTCCCAAAAAGACCCCATGCTGAAGAGGCATGGGGTCGGATGAATAGTGCATTTTCATGGACTGTCAGTATTGCAGATTACGAGGCCAAGCAGAAACTACTGAGCGCTGTCATCGTGCGTGGAATCCTCTGACTCGGGCGGTTCGAAGGCATAGCCCACGCCGTGCACCGTGCGGATGGAGGAAGGGCCCAGCTTATGGCGCAGTGCCTTCACAT
>JALCQC010000002.1 GCA_022650895.1 Bifidobacteriaceae bacterium
ATGAGCAAGGAACGGCGAAGTAGGTAAGGCGAACTAAATATGATCTGCGATTCTCCGCTCTCGACACCCAGCTACTATTACTATTACCTAGATTGCCAACAGATACAACAGATATAGGAATAATAGGACAATAACCATGCGTTGTACCCGATGCGAGACATCTATGCATTGAGTACAACGCATTCTGATCAATGGATTCATATTAAATTGCAAGGTACTTCGAATCGGGATATGTAAAGTCTCATCGTCATTTTGATACAACGATACTTTCAATAAATACAGCAAAGTTGACTGAATCCTGCTCTTACTTGTTGATATTGGTAACGCAAGTTTTGTGAGGTGGCGCGGATGGCATAGAGCAAGATGGGTTCAGTGGGCTTGGATATAGTATTTTGACTGCGAACAAACCAAAATTGAGTCGTGAATCGCGAGGAGTTTGGGAACAAACAGCATTTAACTGTTATTGCGTCGGTATCAAATGGAATGAGTTCCGCATGGACCGTGCATTAACTAAAATGATTAACTGTCAGACGTGGTAATAAGACCAATAGAAAAAAGATCGGTCACAAGTGACCGGTCTTTCTGAATTGTGGTCCTCCGTGGGAGCTTCTCAAACCATTCCAAGGCTCTGGGAGCGTTGATCTCCCGGACTTTGCGCGGGAGCAGGCCGCTCTCTGCTCGCCGCTGGCCTATGGTTCGAGCGGACGCCCGTGGCCCGGTAGTCAAGAATTCGTCTCAGGCTCAAACCCGTTTGAGCTTCCCGAATCGAGCCAAGGTGGTTGCCGATTACCGGAGGGGCGACGCGGTGAAGGACATCGCCGCGCGCTACAGCATCCACCGGTCCACTGTCACGGAGGTACTGAGCAGGGCCGAGGTTCCCGCCAGACGCTACGGGCTACCCGAGCCGGTGCGCAAGGAAGCCGCCCAGCTCTACACACAAGGCTTGGGTATCCGCACGGTCGCGGATCGTCTGGGGATCAGCTACGCGGGAGCGCGCGCAGGCATCGTCGGTTATGGCGTGGCACTCCGCCCGTCGGGACGCCAGCCTCGACGGTAGTGGCAACACAGGGCATGGGAAAGGGCCACCGAGATGGTCTTCTCGACGACCCTTTAGTCTGCCACTATGCAGTCAATCCCCACCGGGGTCGCGGTGGTCATCGGCATCTTCCTCTTTGCCTCTCCCGCCGTCGGAGTCCCATGGGGTCAGGAGTGCGCCGCGGATTCGCTGGTAGGCGTAGTCGAGGCTGGGGTGCGGCGTGATGATCTGGACACCCGCTCGCTCCAATTGCTCGGTGAGCTGTTGCAGGCGGCCGGGGTCGAGGCTGAGCTGGTCGATGCTGGTCACCACGAGCGCGTCGATTCCCTCGCGGTGCGCGGTGTCGAGAAGCCGGACGAGGCCGCTACGATCCGGCGACTGGTCGTGGACGTACCCACCGATCTCGTGTCCGGCGGCGCGGGCGATCCGTTCGCACGCGGCCCGCTCGGCCTCCACCTCCTGGGGAGAGGCGCTGGCCAGGCAGGTGTAGAGGACGGCTCTCATCCACGCGCCCCGGACAGCATGGTCTGAAAGTCACGTTCCGTCCGCGCGATCTTCATTTGGCGGCGACGTGCCGCGAACTCCTGGGCGCGAACGCGGGCGAGCATTACGAGGCTGATGGGGCCAAGCCACAGCATCTTGATCCCCGACCAGATGCTGACGAGTACTAGCAGGTTCAGCCAGCCTGGTGCCCCACCGGCGAGGAGGGTGGTCAGCCAGTAGGCCACAGCGAAGTACGGGACGGCCAGAAGCATGGCAGGGACGCCCCACTTGAGTCCCTGTCGGGTGCGCACGAGGTCGCGGATGACGTTGGTGGGCATGTAGCGGCGCAGCACGTCGTGGATGGTGATACTTGCGGCCAGTAGCAGGCGGATCATGGGAGTCTTCCTCTCTTCACGCACGGGTGCCCATAGAGGCGGTGCGTTAGAGAGTGACCCGGAGGGTCTGCCGCGAACGGCCCAATGTGAAGGAGAAGGCCACCTCGCGATCCAGCATACGCCAGCCTTGTGATCCAGGGAACCCCTGCGTGTACCATCGCTGAGCTGTCGGACTAGACTTTCGAGCGTCAGCCACCCCGAACAGCTACGGCGGCTGCGCCAGTCTGTAGCGCAGCACTGGATCAAGTCCCTGTGCGTGGCGTAACTGGCCTCGCATGGGTGAGGTCTTTGGCGGGGCTGGCGGTCATGGAAGCGTGGATGGGTCAGTTCCAGTCGCCGTGCACATGCGCTCGAAGTGCTCGCGGTCAACTGCGCGCATGAACTCCATGCATCGGCGAATCTGTCCGTAAACGGTGCGGGCATCGAGCACGTCGATGCTTTCGCTGCCCTCGCCGTGGGAGAACCGGTTGCAGAAGTCATAGACGTCACGGTAGGGCTCCCCCTGGTGAGTTTCGACGAGGACTTCGAGTTGTTGGAGGAAGTCTGTGCGGTGGGGCGCCTTGTAGCTGGCGAAGACCTCAAGAACACGACGGGCAGCATTTGGGAGGAGGAAGAGACGTTCATAGTTATCGGTGTCGGCGATCCCAGCCATAACCATCGAGAAGAGGTAAGCGTACTCTGACGTATTGTTGAGTAGGACACGTGGGAGCTTGCCGATGCGGGAACGGCGTTCACCGTCAACCGCAACAGCGTACATTTCCAGGAATGAGACTTTTGGAAAGCATATTTCGTTGGTGTCGCCTTTGCTAATCTTGCTCATCGACTTGCCCCAGGCGTTCTTATAAGACTTGATGAACAGCCTTAACAAGCTGAAGTCGTGAGTCAGGATGATATATTGGCCGAATCCCTTGAGCGTATCAATCAGCCACTGGTGGGTCGCAAAGACTGCTTCACGGTCGAGCGAGCTGGATGGATCGTCGATCACCACGATGCGCTGTGCATGGTCCCCAGGAACCTGCTCATCCTCCAACTTCCTCAGGAAGTAAAGCAGCGATAGGGTGGTTCGCTCACCATCGCTGAGATCAGTGCCGGGCTTGCCCCCGCGTCGGCAGGCATACGACTTTCCGTCTGGCGTGACTGCCACTCTGAGGTGGTTTTTGCCGTAGACGCGTGCGAGGTCACGAGTGAGAGTGTCAGCCATGGCCGTGGTGGTGAACTGTGCTTGACGTACTTGGTCGAGTCGTCGGTCCGCTAGGTCGGCGGCGTTTCTGGCTGTTTCGCTCTTCTCTGCCAGTTCCCTTAAGTGTTCTTCAAGCTCTCGGAAGACTTCGCTCTGTGCCCCGACCAGGTGGTCGAGCACGGTCTGCTTTCGCTCGGCGGTGATCTGTGCGTGACGACGCACTTGGTTGTTGTGCTCCGTGACTGTTTGCGCCAGCACGGTGACGGACAAAGGGGAGTCAAGCGTCGACCAGTCCGGTGCATCTGGTGTGATGCCAGGGTCGGCCATCTTGTCATCGAGGACCTTTTCAACGGCTACGAGCGCGGCGACACGGTTGTCGATGTCGGTCTTGGCTTGCGTCACAGCGGCTTTGTAGGCTGGCTGCAATTCGCTGGCCAGGCTTGTGGCGGACGGGAGGGCGGCATGCCAGGCGATGAGCGTCTCCTTCTCGCTCGTGACAGTGGCCAGCAGTGTCTTCGACTTGTTGCGAATCTGGAGCCAGCTCTCATCGAAGTGACGAGCCAACTGCTCACGGCGCGCGTTGTCTATTCTTCCGGAGCAGAAGAGACAGTGGTCGAGCCCCTCGTGCAATTGAAGACCTTGTTCGACCCAGGCTTGTGCTGACGGATTGCTTTCGAGTGCCTGGATGGCGACTCTGGTGGGCGTTTCGGCAAGCAACTCTGGCAGGCGAGTCAGTCTGTTGGCCGCGTCAGTGGGTGGAGAGACGACTTCAGGAAGTGGTAACGGCGTACCTTCACCCAGGCGTTTGAGTGCTTCGGCGTGTGAGTTGTTGTCCGGAAAGCCACCTTTGTACTTACGCAGGTCATCCTTAACTCTAGGAACGGAGAACCGGTTCTTTGTGAAGTAGTTGTAGTCGAACTCTTTGAGCTCGGAGACGATGCGATCTTGGAGATCGTGGGCCAGTTGGTCGATCTCATCGGCGGCTGCCTTCTGCTGCATGTCGGCTTCCTTGGCGTCATCTCGAAGTTTGTCAATCTCCTGGGCGAGCCGGCCCTCTTCTGCCTTTGCGTCTATGGCTTCCTTCCCCAGAGTCACGATGGCTGAAGCGCTGGCCCCGTCGAGGAAGGCAGATAGATTCGTTTCGACCCACTTGCGGGTGAAAACCGCCATTGAAACCGAGGGGCAGACCCCGCCCGCTTCGATGCTGGAGCGGCGCTTGTTCTCGTCCTCCCAGACAACACTCGTGACGCAGTCGCTCTCGGCGAGGCTGAGGAGTAGCTCGGCCAACGTCGACTTGCCGCTGCCATTGTGGCCGTACACGATCGTGCGACAGCCCAAAGGGAGATCGTCGGGCCAGAAGCCCGTATCCAAAGAGCGCCAAGCGCCCCTGAGATCAAGTCGGCGAAGCATGCTCAGACCTTCTTCTCTTTACTCAGTACTGGGGACGGTATCAAGTGCCCGGAACCAGCTTGTTTCGGGTCGGAGCCCCAAAGCCTAGGACCAGTCAGTTCAATCACGGTTGTCTCCTCGCGGGAGCAGCTTCTTCATTGAATCAAGCCGCCGGTGTATGTACGAAAAGAGGGAGAACGCATCGTAGAAGTCGATTAGTACTTCATCTTGGAGAATCCTGTTGGTGTGCGCGCGGGGGTTTCGGAAGTGTCCGTGAATACCTATGAGCAGGTTCTTAAATCCGCGATGCCCGCTGATATCGGATTCCGATTCATATGCGTTGATAGACCAGAGGGGGAGTTCACGGTTAGTCCCGAAAACGCCGTCGTAAAGAGCTGCACCGTCACCTGCGAGGCCAGTAATGCTGCGCACTCTTTCTGGAATGCTCTTCGATGCCTCCGATATGGCATGGAACAGCGAGCGGCTGATGAGCTCCTCGTCGCAGTAACGGAACAGCTCGGCGTGGCACCCTCGGCGCCTCAGCTCAGTCTGAAGCTGTCCCGCGAGGGCAGCACCCTCGGAGATGCTGGACGCGCTCTTTCCAGTTGTGAGTTTTCCTGCATCGCTAACCGAATAGCCATAAAAGACAAGGAACTCGTTGAGCTGGTCACGCAAGTCGTTAAACCGGGCTGGATGAGCCGCGTATCTGGCGGGGTTCATGGCTTTTGCAATAAACCCACCCACGATATTTCCCGCCTGCTGTCGAATCTGAGTGTTGTAGAGCGTTATATACAAGCTCTCGCGCTTGTTACCTCCAGGCTCACGTTCATGGATGCGCACCATCTGGAGCAGCGAGTTGATCTCTGATCCCGAGAGGCCTGGAAAATCTGTCTGTGCGAGCACATCGCAGACGCCTTTGACGAAATCCGGACGGAAGGGAGGAATTTTCTTAGGCGTCTGTTGAGGTGTGGTGGTCGCCATTGAGGGTCTCTATTCTCAGGCGACGGAACAAAGCGTTGCGCCTAGCGAGCGGTGATCTGACCTCATCATTCTCTCACACCTCTCCTTCAAAATGGCGCATCGACACGGCCATTTCGTCCCTCCATGAGGTGGCCAGATGAGGCCGAGCAGGACGTTAGTGAGCAGGTGCCATCACAGGTAGTAGTGAGTGCAGACGCTGAGGACCTAGAGGCAGTCGGAACGTGGTGTGCCCTCTCCTTGCACGGATGTAGTGTCAGACAGTGCGGCAGAAGGTGCCCGTACTGACCTGCCCGCGAGTGGTGCCGTCGTAGACCAGTAAGTTCTCGCGTTCAACTGCATAGCTCGGCAGTGGCATGTAGAAGGTCTGGATCAGAGCGCCCTCCCGACCGACTGCTGTGATACCTGCTGTCGCGCCATTGATCCACGGTCATGGCACAGGTCGCGTGCCCTGTCGAGTGCGGCCCTTGCGCGAGCCGCATCAATCTTCTGCTTGACGCTGCTGTCCTCTGGCCCCGGTCCGAGCGGGTGCTGGTCGTCGGTGATCTGGTAACGGTCGCGGTAGGCGACGACGGTGCGCGCGGTGGCGAGCCAGGCGGCTTGCTTCCTAGGTTCGACGGGTTTGGGGCCGAGCCGGGCAGTCCATGGCTCACGATTCGCGATGGCCTTGTCGAGAAGTGTGGCGGCGCGTTGCTCGATGAGGTCTTGTCGCTCGTCCAGGGCTTGGCGCATTTCGGGGTTCATAGGACCGCTGGCGGCGGGGATGAGTCCGGCGATCAGACGCGGCGGTCTGCTGGTGCGGCCTGATCCCGCGGGCCGGGCGGTGGCGCGGGCGAGACGGGCGTGCAGCACGCTGGCGATGTCTCCGGCGTCCTCGAAGCCCCGGACGTTCACGAGACGCGGGAGCAGCTGGTCGAGGTCGTGGTGGTTGGCTTCGGCGTTGCGCAGTTCCGCTGACAGGGCACCGTAGGCGTCGGAGGCGAGGATGTCCTCGACCTGCTTGGCGGTGAGCCCGGACTTGGCGAGGAGGGTGTGCCAGCGGTCGGCTTGTGCTTCCTGGGCGAGGGTCTCGTATTCGGCGGCGAGCTGGCCGATGGAGCCCCAACGGTCCTGCTCGGCGGCGAGGGCCTGGTGGGCGGATGGTTCGGCCCCGACGTGCTGGATGACGCCAAGGAGAACGGAGCGGGCGGTGGCGTCCGGGTTGTCGCCGGGGTGCGCCTGGGCGTGGTCGTCGTCGGGCCGGTCGATGGCGACGTAGGCGTGGTTGGCTTCACGGCCTCTGGTCATGGCGACGTACAGGTTCTCCCGGGTGGTGGTGCTGGTGACGACGACGTGGGAGGTGTCGGTGGTAACGCCCTGGGCTCGGTGGGCGGTGACGGCATAGCCCAAATCCACATGCTCCGCCACATAGGCAGCGGGCAGGACGATGGAGCCGCCGAACCGGCGATTGGTTGGACGGACGGTGACCGACCCGTCCTCGCGGAGTCGGGTGACGGTCCACCGGTCGCCGTTGCGCACCCATGACGAGCTGGAGCGGAGCCTGCGGTCGTTGCGGCGGGTGATCACGAGGTCGCCCTCGCACACGGCGGTCCCGTCGTGCAGGGGCAGTTCACGCTCGGGGTTGACGGTGCCGTCGATGATCCGATCAGCCCGCGCGCGCCGGTTCAACGCAGTAACCGCCTGTTGGGTCTCGGCCACGAGGATCGAGGCCTTGCCTGCGGCCTGGTCTCTGCGCCAGGCGGTGTAGGCGGCGTCCAGGGCCTGTTCCTCCTCGGCTCCGTGGACCCGCCCGTGGTCGATGAGCGTGTCGATGGCTGTGGCGTGCCCGTGGCGCAGGTCGAGCGAGCTGGTCTTCTCCCACGGGTGGGTGAACCGGTGCACGTCGTTCAGTTCGGGCGCATCTTCGCGTGCGGCGACGAGCATCGCGAACGCGCCGCCCGCATCCACGGATTGCAGTTGCGCCCAGTCGCCGACCATCAGCACTTTCGCATCCTGCCGCTCAGCCTGCTCAGTGATCTGATCGAGCGTGAACGTGCCCGCCAGGGAGGCCTCGTCGATGATGACCAACTGGCCAGCTGCAAAAGTGGCTCCCGTCGTGTGGAAAGTGTGCAGCCACTTGGCGGTGTTTTCCGTACCGATCCCCAAATCTTCCGCCAACACCTGCGCGGCGACCGCCGACGGCGCGAGCCCGACCACGCTGCCTTTGCCATGCTCGGACTCCCATGCGCGGCGCAGCGCGTTCATGGCCGTTGTCTTGCCCGCACCCGCCGGCCCGACGAGCACGTCCACGACGCGACCCGAGAGCGCTATCGCAGTCAGGGCGGCGGCCTGATCCTCCCCAAGCAGGCGGCCTTCCCTGTCCGGCTTGCCGGTGATGGTCTCAATGGTCTCCAACGGAACGGTGGGGGCGGTGGTCTTCGCGGCGCGGTTCAGGAGCCGGTCCTCGGCCTCAAGCAGGTGTTCGGAGGAGAACACGGTCGAGGCGTAGGGGCGGAAGCGGGACGAGCCGTCCGGGCGGCGGAACTGTGCCGGGCCGGCCGCCAGCTCCGGCGGGGTGAGACGGAGGGACGCTTGCTCGGCGGCGTCCACGACCATGCCGGTGATGGCCGTGCGGTCCATGGTCGAGGCGAACCGCAGCCCCATCAACTGCCGGGATGCTTCGGCGTGCAGGTTCCAGCGCGTCCACGTCGAACGCTTCTCACCCACCACACTGGTGACCGCCTGGCCGATCTGACCGATCACATCGAGCGGCACGTCATCGGCCCGCACCGTCGCAGGCAGTCTCTCGCCGCCGGTGAGCGCCCTCGCCCAGGTGGTGGCATCTTGGCTGAGGACGTGCGTGGCGCGCTGCCGCCACTGGGCGGTCAGGTCGGCCAGGGAGCGCACGTCCTTGTCCGGGCGGGTCGCCAGGGTCGCCTGCGCGCGGAGCTTGAGCACGGTGCGAGCACTGGGTTGGCGTCCGTGCCTGGTTATGTAAGCGTCGATGAGCCGGTTCTTCTCCTCCTCGATGAACCTGGAGCGGGTGGAGAACCCGCCGATCAGCCCGTCCGGGACGCCGGTGATCTCCCACGCCGGGTTCCGGTCGCGGCCCCGCTCCCGCGTCTCCCAGCCAAGACCGAACGTCCTGGTCAGATGGTCGGCCAGGACCGCGTTGTACATCTCCGAGATCGCCACCACCGCGCGGTGCATCGGGCGGCCATCCAACGTCCGCCACCTGCCGTCCTGCACGGTCTTGACCTTGTTGCTGATGACGACATGCGTATGCAACTGCGGATCGTGACTACGGGAGTCGTAATGATCGAACGCGGTTGCGGCCACACCCATCACATCGACCTGCGCAACCGCGCCGTCAGGACCGGTTGCACCCACACGGGTTGCCGCAACCTCCCGCTCGACCAACTCGACCATCTCCGCAACCGCGGCGTGATGCGCCGCCGCGATCAAGGATTGCGTGCCCGCGTCCGCCACCGCCCAGAGAGCCGACACGCTCTTCGGCACGCTGAACGTGTAGTCGAAGCCCGCCACCGCCCGACGCGTCCCGCGCTCCTTCTCCTCGGACTCAATCTGGGCGACAAGCTCCGCCCGATACGCGGGATCGAGGCTCGGGCCGAGCCGTCTGGCTCGCTCCTCGACGCGCTCGGCCACAGTCGCGAACTGCTGATACGCCCGGCCCAGCGGTGCGCCCGTCAGCGGGTCACGGCCCATACCGACCAGGATCTGAAGCTGCTGCTCCGACACCCGCGACCCGGCCGTCAGACTCCCCTTGCCGAAGGCCGTCACTCCCGAGCCGAGCCAGAAGCCCGGCGGGCTGCCCGCCTCCGCGTAGTAGCGGGTCAGCGGCGTCGATAGGTTCCGGTCCCCGTCGCCGGCGGCGACGGACTTGAGCAGGTACTTGTAGCCGTCACCGGCACTCATCACGCGCATCGAAACCGTCATCGACCCACCTCCCTCATGGAAGGCAGGTGGGATGCGAGGCCCGGATCAGACGGTCAGCCCGGGGCGACGAAGCTCAGGTCTTACCTCTTCTGCAAGACGTGTGGCCCCACGACTGGCTCAAGTTGGCGTTCGAGGGTAGCCCGCGACCCACAAATGTCGCAGTGCGTCGAGAGCTCTGTTGAGGTTGTATACGACAGGGTGTTCTTCTGGGTTCCGGTACCGCTGTTTAAGCACCTCGAAATACCCGAACATGAGAACGGAGGCTTAGGGTTGAGAGAGTTTGCCGCTTGTCGCCGGTACCTGCGCGATGCGTCTTGCTGCGTCGGCGAGCGTCTTATATGAGACGCGACAACCGGATGGCTTGTCAAAAAAGTACCGGACACCTTAAGGGGCCGGTGATTCCTGCCCGGGAATTTCCGCCGTATCGATCCGATGCGGCGCTTCCCTCGACGCAGAATTACGTGAAACCTCGCTCTTTGAACAAGTCCAGAGCAGTCGCCTGCATGTTGTGCATCAACGCACCACGCTTGCGGTCTCTCAATCTCTGAATCATGCGGCTCAGGACACTGCAAGCCTCGTTCCATTGGCAGTCACTCACGGTTTGAGCAGAGATGACTTCCATCTGATAGTCACCCCGAGAGGGAGAGTGATGTTGGAGCGTACTGCATCCCGATCAACGGCGTTCGCGCTTACTGCGGCGATGTGGTTCGCGGGGAGCATCGTCGTGTTCATATGGCTGGCGATTGGCCAGACCCTGAGCAACAGAGTCCGTGCGCACGTCATCGGCCCGTACATGCCTCTCGGGACAGTTCCCGAACTGTTACCACAGCTCTCCCTGTACGCGACCTTCACAGCAGAGGGTCATCTGCTGGGCCGCCGCACTATGTACAGCATTTGATGTATAATCACCGCATGCTGACTATTGCGAATCGACTTGATGTGATGAACCGGCTGGGCCGGGCGATGGCTGATCCAACCCGTTCACGTATCCTTCTGATGCTTCTGGAGGGGCCGAGCTACCCGGCCGTCCTCTCCCGCAACCTCGGGCTCACGCGATCGAACGTCTCCAACCACCTCACCTGTCTGCGCAACTGTGGGATCGTCGTGGCCGAGCCGGAGGGTCGTAGGACCCGCTACGAGATGGCGGACCCGCACCTCACTCGGGCACTCATAGCTCTCGTGGAAGTGACTCTCGCCGTCAACGAGAGTGCCCCGTGCCTTGCCCCTGACTGCAACATTGATGGATGCGTCGCCGAGGAGGTTGAGGCATGAGCACGGTCACGGGTTCGCGGGTCGACGACCTCAATGACGAGGATGACCGACCGTGGTGGAAGGACTGGAACATTCTCGCTCCGATCGGCTCCGGAGTTGCCTTCGTTGTCGGCCTGGTCTGTGACTGGACCGGCGCTGCCGGCCTAGTGTTGTTCTGGATGGGTCTGCTGCTGGGCGGTTCCACCTTCGTTCCGGGTGCGCTGCGCAAACTGTTCACGCATGGCAAGCTCGGTATTGGATTGTTGATGACGATCAGTGCCATTGGCTCCGTAATTCTCGGTTATGTCGAGGAGGCGGCCGCACTGGCATTCCTGTACTCCATCTCGGAGGCGCTGGAGGATAAGTCTATGGAACGTGCCCGCGCGGGGCTGCGGGCGCTATTGAAGCTCGTGCCCTCCACGGCGTTGGTCAAGCGCGACGGTGCGACGGGTGAGGTCGAGGTGAAGGATCTGCGTATCGGCGACATCGTGGTGGTTCGTCCGGGCGAACGTGTCGCCACGGACGGCATCGTGCGCGCGGGGCGCAGCAGCCTTGATACATCGGCGATCACGGGGGAATCAATCCCGGTTGAGGTCGCTCCGAATGATGAGGTCGCGGCCGGCTCCATCAACACGTCGGGTGCACTCGATATCGAGGCTACCGCCTCAGGCACGGACAACTCCTTGACGACGATCGTGGAACTGGTCGAGCAGGCGCAAACAAAGAAGGGCGACCGAGCCCGTCTCGCCGACCGTATCGCCCGCCCTCTGGTGCCAGGTGTGGTCATCCTGGCTGCGCTTGTGGCGGTGAGCGGGTCGTTGCTGTCCGGCGACCCGCATCTGTGGATCACCCGCGCGTTGGTAACACTCGTGGCGGCCTCCCCGTGCGCACTGGCGATTTCCGTGCCTGTGACCGTTGTCTCGGGCATCGGCGCCGCCTCCAAGTTCGGCGTGATCATCAAGTCTGGGGCCGCGTTCGAGCGGTTCGGAGGCATCCGCCATCTAGCCGTTGACAAAACCGGGACGCTGACCCGCAACGCGCCGACGGTGACGCAGGTCGTCACTACCCGGAATGTGACGCGCGACGACGTGCTGACTTGGGCGGCAAGCCTCGAAGCCCACAGCACACACCCTCTGGCTGTGGCTATCGCGAACGCCGCCCACAATCCGCCCGACGCCGACGAAATGGCGGAGGCCGCCGGGCGCGGCATCGCAGGGACACTCGATGGTGCCCGTCTCGCCGTGGGGAACCCCCGCTGGCTCGATGCCGGCCCTCTGGCCGATAGGGTCGAGGCCATGGAGGCCGAAGGCATGACCGTTGTTATCGTGCATCGCAATGACCGGGTCGTGGGCGCAATCGGGGTACGCGACGAACTGCGTCCCGAGGTGCCCGAGGTTGTCACAACGCTACGAAGCCGAGGCGTCGGGGTGACAATGCTTACCGGGGATAACACACGCACGGCCTCCGCGCTTGCCGGTCAAGCGGGCATAACCGACGTCCGTGCTGAGTTGCGCCCCGAAGACAAGGCCGCAGCCATCACGGAGCTATCGAAAGCACAGCCCACGGCCATGATCGGGGACGGCATCAACGACGCCCCCGCGCTTGCGGCCGCCGATCTCGGCATCGCGATGGGGGCCAAGGGATCTGACGCCGCGATCGAGTCCGCCGACGTCGCATTCACCGGCCACGACCTGCGTCTGATTCCGCAGGCGTTCGCACGCGCGCGTCGCGGCCTGACGATCATCAACCAGAACATCGTATTGTCCATACTCATCATCGCCGTTCTGCTCCCATTGGCGATCACCGGAACCCTCGGTCTTGCGGCCGTCGTCCTCGTTCACGAGGGCGCCGAGGTCATCGTCATCCTCAACGGGCTCCGCGCAGCGCGGCGGCAGGTGAGCGCATGAGCTATCCCAGTGACGATCATTTCTGAACTGCCGCTTGACGTCATGTATATGGGCATGTGATGAGGCTCAATTGCACGGGTGGCCCAGTCTGACGAGATGCTGTCCGAGGTCATCGAGCGCTTCGGGCCTCATGGTGTAGTAGGCCCACTTCCCTTGCTGTTCACGGGTAACGAAACCGGATTCAGCCAGAAGCTTCATGTGGTGGGAAACGGTGGGCTGGGTCACGCCGAGCGGCTCGGTGAGATCGCAGATACAGGCCCTTCCCCCCGGATGCGCAGCGACGAGTTGCAGAAGCTGCAGGCGGGTGGGGTCTGAGAGCGCCTTCAGCTTGCGCGCGAGGTCGCGGCTCTCGGCCGGGCTAGGTGCCACCGCCGCTGTCGGCGTGCAGCAGGTGGCCTGTTGGCGGTTCGTGGGGTTCGGCAGCGTGGTGGTCATGTATTCCAGTCTCCCACCCACATTGACAAACGTCTATACGTTGAGCCAAGATAAGTCCGATAGATGATCGTCTATGCGAGGAGAGTGCGATGCACGAGACCGAACAGATACGCGCGCAAGTGCGGGACCGCTATGCGCAGGCGGCCCGAGCCGTCGAGACAAGCGGACGGGAGCTGTCGTCACGGACCGGGAGCTGCTGCGCGGGTGGTTCCTGCTGTGCCCCTACCGCCGACGTTAGGACCGATATGGACGAGCGTTTCGGTGTCAGCTTGTATGCGACTGGAGACGTTGCCGGCGTGCCGCCCGAGGCCTTGACCGTGAGCCTAGGATGTGGCAACCCCACGGCGGTGGCCGATCTGCACCCCGGCGAGCGAGTCCTCGACCTAGGTTCCGGCGGGGGCATCGACGTGCTGCTGTCCGCCCGCAGAGTCGGCCCCGCCGGATTCGCCTTCGGGGTGGACATGACCGACGAGATGCTCACACTGGCCCGCGCCAATGCGGCGAAGGCTGGTGCGGACAATGTTGAGTTCGTCAAGGGGACAATCGAGGACGTGCCGCTGGCTGACGCCACAGTTAACGTGGTGATCTCCAACTGCGTCATCAACCTGTCGGTCGACAAGCCGAAAGTGTTGACTGAGATGTTCCGTGTGCTCGTCCCGGGCGGGCGCATCGGCATCTCCGACGTGGTGGCCGAGGATAGCTTGACACCGGGCGAGCGGGCCGAGCGCGGCTCGTACGTGGGCTGCATCGCCGGGGCGCTCTCCCGCCGCGAGTACCTGGACGGTCTGGCCCAAGCCGGGTTCGTCGGCACGAGCGTCGAGTTCACCCATGAGGTCGCCCCGGGCATGCACGGGGCCATCATCAAAGCCACCAAGCCTGCCTCCGAGGCCATACGGTGAACGCACAATCGCAGACACGCGCACGACTCGGGGCAGCAAATCGGTTGTTACCAGTCTGGATTCTGACGGCGATGGTCGTCGGCGTGAGTGTGGGTCGGCTGTGGCCCGGGCTGGCAGGGCTCATTGACTCGGTGAAACTCGGTTCCACAAGCCTGCCGATCGCCGTCGGTCTCCTGCTGATGATGTACCCGCCATTGGCGAAAGTTCGCTACGACCGGCTGGGTCGGGTGACCCACGACCGCAGACTGCTGGCCGCATCCCTGGTCCTCAATTGGGTGGTTGGCCCGGCCCTCATGTTCACGCTGGCCTGGCTACTACTGCCCGACCTGCCCGAATACCGCACCGGCATCATCATCGTCGGTCTTGCCCGCTGTATCGCGATGGTACTCATCTGGAACGATCTGGCCTGCGGAGATCGGGAGGCCGCCGCCGTTCTGGTCGCCCTCAACGCTATCTTCCAGATTCTCGCGTTCGCCGGTCTCGGCTGGTTCTATCTCCAACTACTGCCCGGCTGGCTCGGCCTGCCCACGACATCGGCCGGGTTCTCATTCTGGGCAATCGCCGAATCCGTGCTCGTGTTCCTCGGCGTGCCGCTGCTGGCCGGCTGGGCCAGCCGTGTGCTCGGAGAGCGTGCTAAGGGCGGTGAATGGTATGAGCACCGGTTCCTTCCGAAGATTAGTCCGCTCGCCACTTGGGGACTGCTGTTCACGGTGGTCGTGCTCTTCGCCTTGCAAGGCGGACGCATCTCACGTGAGCCCTGGGACGTTGCCCGCATCGCAGCCCCACTAGTCATCTATTTCGCGATCATGTTCACCCTCGGGTTCATCCTTGGCCATGCCCTGCGCCTTGGCTATGAGAAGACCACCACCCTCGCGTTCACCGGTGCCGGCAACAATTTCGAACTCGCCATCGCCGTGTGCGTGGGCACCTTCGGCGTCGTCTCCGGCCAAGCCCTGGCCGGCACCATCGGCCCACTGGTTGAAGTGCCGGTGCTGCTCGGCCTCGTCTATGTAGCCCTGTGGCTGCGACCACACCTGTTCCCGTCAAATGTGAAGACAGACGAAGACTCGGAACTGGTCAAGGTCAAATGAGCACGACAAGCAATCGATACACCAGAGAACAAGAAAAGGATCACAAACTCATGCAGGACACAACTTCACCTCAGACGACTCAGACCCCTCGCATCGACATCTACGAACCGGCGATGTGCTGCAACACCGGGGTCTGTGGCAGCGACCCAGATGCCACACTCATTACCTTCACCGCCGACTGCGCGGCCATCACGGACACCGGTATCTCGATCACGCGTCACAACCTCGCCAGGGATCCGGAAAACTTCGTCGCGAACCTCCAGGTCCGCAATGCCCTCGACACGACCGGCTCCGAGGCCCTGCCCATCGTCCAAGTCGACGGGCAGACGGTTCTGACCGGCACATACCCGACCCGCGACCAGTTGCTCCGCATGGCCGGGATCGCCAAGAACTCGACCTTCCCCGTCATCGACGTCACTCCCGGACAGTCCGGATGCTGCGGCGGGGCCACCGGTTGCTGCTGAACCGCGCCACGAGAAAGAGACACCCAACCATGACTCATCCCGCATTTCTTGATCAGCTGCCCAAGTTCGCGTTCTTCACCGGCAAGGGCGGCGTCGGCAAGACGTCGGCCGCCTGCGCGACAGCGCTGACCCTGGCAGATCGAGGCGAAACGGTGCTGCTTGTGAGCACGGACCCTGCCTCGAACATTGGACAGGTCTTCGGCCAGCCAATCGGCAACCGGATCACGCCCCTGAGCGCCGCTCCCGGTGTCGACGCCCTGGAGATCGACCCGGATGCAGCCGCCGCCGCATACCGTGAATCGATCATCAGCCCGGTACGTGGCCTGCTTCCAGAGCATGAGATTCAAGCGATGACCGAACAATTGTCCGGGTCCTGCACAACCGAGATCGCATCCTTCAATGAATTCGCCGACCTCATCGCCGATCCCGACCGCACCAGCGGCTACGACCACGTGCTTTTCGACACGGCCCCCACAGGCCACACCATCCGACTCCTGGAGCTACCCGGCGACTGGAGCCAGTTCATCGACGAAGGCAAGGGCGACACCTCCTGCCTGGGCCCCATGGCCGGCCTCGAATCACGCCGCACCGTCTACCGCGCCACGGTCAATGCGCTCTCCGACCCAGCCCGCACCGTGCTCGTGCTCGTCGCCCGCGCCCAGCACTCGGCCATCCACGAAGCCGAGCGCACCAGTCGGGAACTCACAGCTCTCGGCATGGGCAACCAGCATCTACTCATCAATGCCCTCATGCCCGATCTCGACGACGATCCCTTGGCCGCCGCGATCCGCGACCAAGAGCACAGGGAACTCGCCGCACTCCCGAGCCGCCTCGCCCACCTGCCCCGCACCACGACCACGCTGCACGCGAGCAACGTCGTAGGTGCCGACCAGCTCCGCGAGTTCTTCGCGGCCACTCTCACGCATCCCGTACATCCCACTGACCCCACCCGCGAACCCCCCAGGGACTATCCACCCTTGGCAGACCTCGTAGACCAGTTGGCGGCGCAGACCCACGGCCTATTCATGACGCTGGGCAAAGGCGGAGTCGGCAAAACGACCGTCGCCACGGCAATCGCCGTGGCCCTCGCCGAACGCGGCCGCGACGTACTACTCACCACGACCGATCCCGCGGGAAACCTCACTGACACGCTCAATGGCACCGTCGCGAACCTCACCATCGCGAAGATCGATCCCGATCAGGCTCTGCGCGAGTATCAAAACGAAGTCATGGCCACCAAAGGAACCCGCCTTGACGCGACAGGCCGCGCCCAACTGATGGAAGACCTGCAATCCCCCTGCACCCAGGAGGTCGCCGTCTTCCGCAAGTTCTCCGAAGCCATCCGGGAAGCACACGATCGCATCGTCGTCATCGACACCGCGCCCAGCGGACACACGCTCCTGCTGCTCGACGCCACCGGCTCCTATCACCGCGAGATGCTCCATCAGATGGGGGACAATCTCGTCGCCACCCCGCTGACACGGCTCCAGGACCCCGATTACACGAAGATGATCATCGTCACCCTGCCCGAGACGACACCAGTCCTCGAAGCCGAGCAACTGCAACGCGACCTCGAACGAGCATCCATCACCCCCTGGGCATGGGTCATCAACCGCTCGGTCGCCGCCGCACATCCCGCTTCCGCATTTCTCCAGACCATCGCAGACGGGGAACTCCCCCAGATCAAACACGTCCAGCACCTGTCCGAACGCACCGCAGTCGTCCCCCTGCTGCCCACACCCCCTATCGGGCAGGACAACCTGCACGATCTCAGCCAGAGCGCCCCCTTGGCGCGCTCCACCGCCACCCGCTAACCACGACATCAAAGGACACCACGCCATGCGACTACTCATCATCGGCGGCTCGGACGCCGGCATCATGGCCGGCCTGCGCGCCCGGCAACTCGACCCCCAGACCGACGTCACCCTCGTGGTCGCAGACCAGTACCCGAACTATTCGATCTGCGGCATCCCCTACCACCTCGCCGGTGACGTGCCCGACTGGCACGACCTCGCCCACCGCGCCCAGGCTGACCTCGAAGCAGCCGGGCTTGCCCTGCGCCTCGGCACCCGCGCCACCAACATCGACGCCCCCGCTCACACGATCACCGTGACCACACCCGAGGGGGACCAAGACACGATCGGATACGACCGGCTCGTCGTGGCCACCGGAGCAGGACCCGCCGCCACCGGCATCACGGGCCTGACCGGCCCCGACACACTCGGCCCCGCAGACGGAGTGCATCAGCTTCACACCATCGACCAGATGCACGGGGTCCAGCGCCACCTAACCACCGGGCATCCCCGCAGCGCCGTCATCATCGGCGCCGGCTACATCGGCCTGGAAATGGCCGAAGCCCTCACCCGGCGCGGCCTGGACGTGACCATGCTGCAACGCGGCCCTGAAGTCCTCTCGACCCTCGACGCCGACCTCGCCTCCCTCATCCACGACGAGCTCGCTCACCACGGCGTCCACGTGCACACCAACACCACCGTGCGCAGCGTCCAACGCGGCGAACACGGCCCAGTCGTCGTCAGCGACGGTCCCACCGGTCCACAACAGATCAGAACCGATCTCATCATCGCCGTCGTCGGCGTGCGGCCCAACACAAGGCTGCTCACGTCTGCCGGAGCCACGACCGGGCCAGGCGCAGCGATCGCCGTCGACGACCAGATGCGCACCGGCCTGCCCGATATCTACGCGGCCGGCGACGGTGTCACCACCAAGCACCGCCTACTCGGCGACACCTGGCTCCCCCTAGGCACCACCGCCCACAAGCAAGGCCGCATCGCCGGCGAGAACGCCATCGGCGGCAATGCCACCTTCGCAGGCATCCTTGGCACCCAAGTCGTCAAAGTCTTCAACCTGGTCGCCGCCCGGACCGGTCTCCGCGAGGCCGAAGCCCACGGCGCCGATCTGTCCGCCCGCTCGGTGACCGCCACCCCCGACGACCACAAGGCCTACTACCCAGGCTCCCATCCAATCACTATCCGGCTCACCGGAAACCCCACCACCGGCCAACTGCTCGGAGCCCAACTCGTCGGCACCTACGGCACAGAGATCGCCAAACGCTCCGACGTACTTGCCACCGCCATCTTCGCCGGACTCACCATCCCGCAACTCTCCGACCTCGACCTCGCTTACACTCCACCACTCGCCGCACCATGGGATGCCATACAAGCAACCGCACAACACTGGCAGTAATCCTCCGAAGACGATGGTTTTCTAACATGGCTGCGCCATTCTGGCCACCATGTGGAGGACCGTTTGCCGACCGATTCATTACCGGCGCGGCGGTCCGAACCGCCAGACGCCATGGCCCGGACGTGCCGGCCGACCGCATGATTCTGAGCCTGATCGCCGCCATCCGTCCCAGACAGGAGATCGAATAATGGTGAGACCCGCTGAACGCGCTAGCGATCCGGAACTGTTCGACGAGATGGCATTCAGCCAGCGAGCCGTCGAGCTGGAGGCTGCCAGTCATCACGTCGTTCAGCTGTGCTTCAGTGAACCCGACTTTGGCACGCCCCCGGCCATGCGAGGGGCCATGGACGGCCGGCCCCTGCCCTACACGCCCGCACTCGGCCTGCCCGCACTGCGGCAGGCGATCGTCGGCAAAAGTTTGGTCCACGTTGCACGGGCGCGGATTACCAAGGCGAGTATTCACGACGGATCAAAGCACGACTGATTTCCCGGACGACCGCATCCTGGGGGTATTGACGGCAATCGAAATGGTACGGACCATTCCCACGAATCGGGCAGTATTCGTGCATGCGAAAATCGTGCATGCCATGGCAGGCACCGTCGATATCGAGACCGCGCAGGGCACAAGCGTGCTCCTACCGGGGATGTCCTTGGCCCTTGGTAGCGGTCGGTGGTGCCGGATCAAGCCACAGCCGCGTGTGCGCCTGTGGACGGTATACATCGAGGAGGACCTTTTACGTCGGTGCATGGCACGATTCTTTCCGGACCCGGACCGGGTGCGCGCGGGGCTTCATCCACGTGATTGGGATGGGCGACCGATCGTAATGTCCCCGGGATTGCCCGTTCTGCACCGCGTCGAACCCATATGGCGACAGTTGAGCGTCCTCAGAGACGGCGACCTGCCGCCGGAAGTCGTGGCTGTGCGCTCGATTGAGTTGTTCGCCCGATGGGTGGGGATCGTCCTGCCAACGTTTGTGACGAGCGAGCACATGGCGGAGGAATCTTCGTTTCGGACTCCGATCGAGGGCCGTCTCACGGATTCCTCGGCCATCGGCCAGATAGGGAAGGCGACCCGTCTCTTGCGCGAGCACATGGAGCAGCCGTGGACGGCATCAGGCTTAGCTCGTGCCGTCGCATTGTCGAGGTCTCAACTGACACGCTTGTTCGTAATCCGGACCGGCATCGCGCCGATGCGTTTCCTGACCGAGGTCCGACTGACCGAGTTCACCCGTCTCATCGAGGAGACGGATCTATCTGTGGCACTTGCAGCGCGAAAAGTCGGCTGGAGAGACGCAAGAGTGGCCTCGTCATGGTTCTCCAGACGATACGGGGCCACCCCTTCTCAGTATCGGACCAAGCCGCATCCACATTGTGCGAACCACGTGGGTTGAGACCGTAGCGCGAAGGTTGCTCTGCCGGTTCGCCACGGCAGCTCGTCGTTTGGCGCGGGACTCTCGTCGGAAGACTCTGACAGGGTTGACCAGCCTCGACTTTCATTCGCGCAAAGAGTATATCGGATGGGACACGTCGGGTTCCGCGAGGCCTGACGGTCGCACCCATCCTCGTCTTCCGTTCTGGCCTTCGCTGACCCTCCCGGCGCACCTCATGGTCGCAAGGGTCACGGCGCATGCCGCCGGCCCCACCGAGAGGAGGACGCAATGGCAACGGACGATGAGAGACGAGCGGCTCGGGATGCGAAGCTCGAAGAACTGCACGAGCAGCTGGTCGGCGCGGTCGAGCAGCTTGTCACAGGCGAGGACTGGGCGCGGGCGTTGTCGTTTGCGGCCCGGTTCCGTTCGCGCAGTTTCAACAACACTCTGCTGATCTGGGCGCAGCACCAGGCGGCGTTCGAGCGGGGTCGCGTCGCCGAGCCGTTCCCGACCTACGTGGCGGGCTACCGGCAGTGGCAGGGGTTGGACCGGCAGGTGGTCAAGGGCCAGGCGGGGTACATGATTTTCGCCCCGGTGACGGCTCGCTTCGCCTCGGCGAACCCGTCGGACCCGCTCTCGTGGCGGCGTCTCGCCCCGCGTGAGAAGCGCAGGGCGGGCGAGGTGGAGCGCTCGCGGATGGTGGGCGTCAAGCCTGCCTACGTGTGGGATGTCAGTCAGACCGACGGCGCGCCGATCCCCGAGGCTCCCGCGCCGACGCTGCTGGAGGGTCAAGTTCCGGAGGGGTTGTGGGAGGGGCTTGCCGCGCAGGTGAGGGCCGCCGGGTTCGACCTGCTGCGCGTGCCCGATGCGTCCGCGATTCACGGCGCGAACGGGGTCACCGACTACGCGGCGAAAACGGTCTCGGTGCGGGTGGATATGTCGGATGCCGCGCAGGTCAAGACGTTGGCGCATGAGCTGGCGCATGTGCTGTTGCACGGCCCGGACAATCCGGAGGCGCGAGGACATCGCGGCGTCGGCGAGGTGGAGGCCGAGTCGGTGGCGCTGATGGTCGGCGCGGCCCATGGCATGGACGCGAGCATCTACACGGTGCCCTACGTGTCGGGGTGGGCGTCCTCCGTGAAGGACGCCAGTCCGGTCGAGGTCGTCAAGGCCACCGGTGAGCGGGTGCGCAGGACGGCCACCGGGATTCTCGACCGGCTCGACACCCTCAAGGTGGGCGACGGCAACCCGCCCGGCCCCAGCCGGGAATCCCTGAACAGCGCGACACCCCAGCGCGCACCCCAGGCGACGGCTCCTTCCGTCGAGAACCAGCGGGCTAGGGCCGGTGAGCCGGTTGCTGCGGGACGGGGGCTGTGATGACCATGTATCCACTCGTCTCCGCGTTTAGTGATCTCCGCCAAAGTTCTACCGTTGCTGCCCGTCAGCTCGCCGGGGCGGGTGTTCCGGTGTTCGCGTGCGTGCCGGGCGGGAAGCGTCCGCTGCTGGGTAGTCGCGGCTTCCTGGACGCCACCACCGACCGCGCCCAGATCGGCGCATGGTGGCGGCGGGTTCCGGACGCGAACCTCGCAATTCCCACGGGCCGCGTGTCGGGGGTCGTCGTGGTAGATATCGATGTGCACGGCGTCAACGGGTTCGACGCCTTCCACACGGCTCGCGCCGTCGGGCTGTTGCCGAGGCCGTCGGTGGTGGTGCGCACGCCTTCGGGCGGCATGCACCTCTACTATCCCGCACGTCAGAGCATCGAGCAGCGGTCGTGGCAGGCCGCGAGGGCCGGAATCGACTTCCGGGGCGACGGCGGCTACATCATCACCCCGCCCTCCCGCGTCCGGGTTGACGGCGTGCTGCGGGCCTACGAGGCGGTCGAACTGCACGCGGACGCCACGACACCGGTGGATGCGGCACGGCTGCGGAACTTCCTCGATCCGAAACCACTCGAACGTACCCGCACCCTCCGTCCTGTGTGGTCTCGCGGAGGCGGGGTGGAGCGGATCGCTGCGTGGGTGGGCACGCTGGTGGAGGGCGAGCGGAACAGGGGCCTGTTCTGGGCGGCCTGCCGTCTGGCCGAGCAGGGGCTTGCCCCTGCGAACGCTCTGGACGTGCTGCGCTCCCCGGCGGAGGCGCTCGGCTTGTCGGAGCGGGAGGTCGTCACGACGGTGCGGTCCGCCTATCGCACCGTCCGGCCGGCGCCTGCTCGCTCGGCTTCGATGGCTGGCTCTTCCCGCCGTGACCCGCAGCGGGCCGCGCCGGACGGAAGGAGGCTCTGATGAGCGAGACATTGGGCCGCCGGTGGGCGGCGCGTACGGCTATCGCTGGGACGTGTCTGATCGCGTTCGGCGCGTTCTGGCTGTCCTTCACTGCCCTGGCCGACTTGGCCGCCCGCTCGGGCATCGCGTCTGGTCAGGCGTGGGCGTGGCCGCTGATCGTGGATGGCATCATCGTGGTCGCTACCGTCTCCGTCGTCGCCCTGGCCGGGCAGAAGGGCGCGTGGTACCCGTGGATGCTCCTAGGCGGCGGGGCGTTGATCTCGGTGACCGCGAACGCCGTGCACGCCGTCGTCTCCGCCGACACGGACGTGCCCAGTGTGCTCGCGGCGGCGGTCGCCGCCGTCCCACCCATCGTCCTGCTGGCGATCACCCACCTCACCGTGATCCTCACCAGAAAACCCGACAACACCCCACTCGGGACGCCACGAGTCGCGGTCCATCAGGTATCGGTGCCAGCTGCCGTGCAGGACTTCGCAAACGACGAGGACGGGCCGGAGATCGCTTCCGTCGAGCACATGCAGGTACTCGCGCCCACGCAGGACGTGCCCGAACTCGGACAGGCATCCAGCGAGAGCGATCCGTCCATTGCGGAGAACGTCAAGAACGAACTGCCTGTCGTGGAGTCCCCGTCGGATCGTCGGGAACGCGCGTGGGAGCTGCGGGAGGCGGGCTGGTCGAACAAGCGGATCGCCCGGCAGTTCGGGGTCCATGCCTCGACGGTGGGCCGCTGGTTCACCGGGAGACACCCATCCAACATCACCGAATCGGATAAGTCAGGAGATGAATCATGAACGAATACACGGAACCAATGGAACCCGCCGCAACGCCTCGCGACCGCGAGGCTCCGACAGCGAAAGCCGCCGCCCCCGAAATCAGCGTGGTGCCGGATGCGGTCAGGCAGGCCGAATTGTCGAAACGAGTGGCCAGGGATCGGCTTGCGGTGGTGCGTGGTCGTGGGGTCGAGTGGGTGCGTGCCTCTGATCTGATCACGCGCGGCACCAGCCGGGTCGCGGGGGCGGGTATCCGTTTCCATCAGGCGGTTGGCGCCCAGGTCCGGCGCGGTCTCGCGTCGGGGGTCAGGGCGGTGTCGCGGCGGGCGCGTGAGCTGCCGCCGGTCTCGGCGTTCGGGCGCCGCAACAGCTTGTCGATGGCGTCGTCTCGTTCCGGGGTGGGGATGCGGTGATGACCTATGAATGCCGTTCGACTGGTCTGGCCCCGCCAGCGCGGGGAGCCGGTGTGCACCTGGCGTGCAGGAGGTTCCCACACCATGACAAGCACAACCACGAACACCGCCGCTCCCAGTGGGGGCGATGATTTCCGTACCAGTGAGGGCCTGCGCGCCCTGCTGATCCGGCTGCACGAGTCGGGTCGGGGCGCGTGGCGGCATGACCCGGTGGTGGATGAGCTGATGGCGTTCACCGCGCAGAAGTACGCCGCTTTGGCGCGCAAGCACGGGCTGGACCCATGGGAGGCCGCCGGGGCCGCGTTCGATGTGATGCGCACCCGCGCCGCCCGCGCCGCCGCCGACCCGTGGGCGGTGGTCACGCATGCGGTGCGGATCACCTGCATCGCCGAGGAACGCGCCCAGGGCCTGCTGTGCTCTACCCACCAGGCGCGCCGCCCCCAGGTCTCCCGCTTCCACGACCCCGAACGCTTCTCCGAACGCGACAACCCGCTCGTGGATTATCATCCGGCGTTCCACATCCACGACGAGCACGCCGAGGAGGAGCCCGAGCAGGGGGACGCGGGGTCGGTGATCGCCGTCATCGAGGACGCCATCGCCCTGTTCACGCTGCTTGGCTGGCCCCACGGCACAGCGGAGGCGGCGATCAGCCACGTGTGCGACGCCCTCGCCCGTCTCGGCTCGCGCGTCTCCACCTACGAGGCATTGCGGCGGGACCGGCACGCCCGCGCCCTGCTGGATGTGCCCGCCGCGTCATGGGCGGCGATGCTGCGCGCCCTGCTCGGCAGCCCCGACACGGCCTATGCGGCCACCGGCCGGGGCCAGGGCATCCTGCTGCGCCTCCTGATCGGCCAAGGGCTGGCCGACCTGCTGGCCGACGACGAACTGGTCGCCGTGATCGTGCTGGCCGCGCCCGGCAGGCCGGACGCGCGAGGTGCCTGATGAGCACGGCAGCGGGCTACATCGAACTCGACCGGACAGTCTCCTCGATCCGCGTCGGGAACCGCCACCGCAAGGACATGGGCGACCTCCAGGCCCTCGCCGCGTCGATCGGGCGGGACGGCTTGCTGCAACCCATCACCATCACCCCCGACGGGCTACTCGTGTGCGGGGCGAGGCGATTGGCGGCAGTGCGCCAATTGGGCTGGAAGACGGTGAACGTGTGGGTGCGCTCGGCGATCTCCGACCGGCTCGCCCACCTGCTGGCCGAGCAGGACGACAACGTGCTGCACAAGGAACTCACCCCGCTGGAGGCCGAAGCCCTGTACCGGGAGATCAAGCAGCTGCTCGCCGAGGACGCCTCCCACCGCCAAACCGCATCCCAGTTCGGTGCCGGGCATCAGCCGGGACATGACGGTGCGCCAAAATTTGGCGCACCGTCGCAGTCCGTGGGACGGGTGAGCAAGCAGGCCGCCGGCATGATCCCCGGAGCGCCCTCGGACACCACTCTGGAGAAGATCAGCTACCTGCGCGACACTGCCGACAACCCCCAGCTTCCCGCAGACCTTCGTCAGGAAGCCCGCGACGGCCTGACAGAGATCGAGGCGAATGCGCCGATCCACCCCATCTACCAGTCCGTCCGCTCGGCGGTCGATGCGGCCAACGGGGATCGTGACGCGCAGCTGCATCTGCTGGCCGATCAGGCCCTGGCCCGGGTCAAGGACGCCCCGAAGAAACCCAAGCCTTCGGCGAGGCGGTCTCCTGCTCCCGCCCGGTTTGCGGTGCGCGCGTTCATCCTGACCTGGGGCGAACTGGACCAATGGTGGGACCGCTACGATCTGGACGCGCTGGCACGGGAGTTGAGCGAGGAGCAGGCCGAAGCGTTCTACGCCACCGCCGAAGGCACCGCCCTGGCCGCCCGGAAACTCCGCGCGCTGCGCGATCAGCAGCCCCGCCTGCGCGCCCTCTGACACCGACCACGGGGCGGGCGGGCGCACCTGCCGGTCATGAAGACTTCACCCGATCCTCGTTCGCGGCACCGCTTCTACGCGGTCATCGCCGCCGCCACCGTGCTCCTCATCCTTACCGGCATCGGCGTCTACGGGCTGGCCGCCGGCCGCACACAAACCTCCGCCTCGCGGCCATCGGCGGCGAGTCCCTCGCCGACCGGCACCTCGGCCAGTGTCTCGCCGTCGGCCTCGACGCCGCCGACGGTGAAAGGGTCGAGCGACCCGGACGTGTTCGCCCGCAACCTCGCCACCACCCTGTTCACCTGGGATACCAACTCGGGGCTGTGGCCGTTGGACTACACGGCGGCGATCCTGGCAGTGGGCGACCCCTCCGGGGTGGAGCAGGCCGGGCTGGCGTCCGACGTGGCGAACTATCTGCCCTTACGCGAGCAGTGGATCGAACTGCGCAAACACGCCACCCGCCAGAGCCTCACCATCAACCGGACCGACGTGCCCGATGCGTGGGCGCAGGCCGTGGAGCAGGCCGCACCAGGTCAGATTCCGTCCGGCGCGACCGCCATCACGATTGAGGGCACCCGACACCGGAGTGGCGACTGGGATGGCCGCCCGGTCAGCGAGGACTTCCCGGTCTCGTTCACCGTGTTCGTCGCCTGCCAGCCGGGCGCGGACTCGTGCCACGTGCTGCGCCTGTCCCAGCTCGACAACCCCCTGAAATAGGGCGTGGTCGTGATGTTGAGGAAGCTCGGAATCGCCGCTCTCGCCCTGCTCCTGCTCGGACCCTCGATCACGCTTGTGGCCGTCGGGCTGCTGGTGAATCCCGCCGCGAACGCCGCCTGCACCACCACCGGTGCTCTGAACGTTGGCGTGGTCCCCGACTCCCTGGAAGTGACCGCGAGGGACGGCACTACTTTCACGCTCGACAAGGCGCAGCTCACGCACGCGGCCACCATCATCACCGTCGGCTCCGCCATCGAGGGCGTCACCCGGGACGGGGTGCAGATCGCCCTCATGGCCGCCCTCACCGAATCCACGCTGCGGATGCTGTCGAACACGAGCGCGTACCCGGAGTCGGCCGACTATCCCAGCGACGGGGACGGCGGAGATCACGACAGCCTCGGCCTGTTCCAGATGAGGCCCCAGTCCGGGTGGGGCAGCGTCAAAGACCTCATGGACCCGACGTACCAGGTCACAGCGTTCTTCGGTGGCCCCACCGGACCCAACTACCCGAGTCCTCGCGGCCTGCTGGACATTCCCGACTGGCAGTCCATGGACAAGGGCCAGGCCGCCCAGTCCGTCGAGGTCAGCGCGTTCCCGGACCGCTACCGGAACTACGAACCCGTCGCCCAGACCATCCTCGACACGCTCACCACCCCAACATCCAGCGCCGGCCAGCCGAACACGAGCATCCCGGAGACATCGCGGATCGTGTTCCCCCTGCCGCAGGGCACGTGGGTGATGACCTCCCCGTTCGGCTACCGGACTGACCCGATCACCGGGGCACGGACACTGCATGAGGGCACCGACTACGCCGCCCCCGACGGCACGCCGATCTACGCGGTGGCCGACGGCATCGTCACGGTCGCCGAATACACCGACACGTGGGGCGGGCACATCGTCATCGACCACACCATCGGCGGCCAGGCGATCTCCACCGGCTACATCCACATGTGGGCCTCCGGCATCCATGTCACGGTCGGCGAGCGGGTGACCGCAGGCCAGCACATCGCGGATGTCGGCAGCTCGGGCCGCTCCACCGGCCCCCACCTCCACCTCGAAGTCCGCCCGGGAGGCGGGGAGGCCATCGACGCCGACACATGGCTCGCCCAGCACGGGGCCGCCAGCCAAACCGGGACCGTCACTGCGGACACGAGCGGCGGGTGCGTGTCCGAGCGGCAGGGTGAACAGGCGACCTCGGCAACGGCACCGGCGGTTCCTGCGGTCACCTCCGCATCACGAAGCGAGAACTGAGCGGGGGAGATGGCGATGAATGTGTTTCCTGACTTCAGCGGCCTGACCGGCATCGACGGCCTGCGTGACGTGGTGGGCGCGCTGCTGACCATCACGCTGATCGCCTCGGTCGCCGTCCTCGTCGTGTCGGGGGTGGCGTGGGCGTTCGGCGCTTCGAGTGGCAACTACCAGCTCGCCTCACGCGGACGCACCGGCGTGCTCGTCGCCGTGGGCGTCGCCGTCCTGGCCGGTGGCGGCGTCGCGCTGTTGAACTGGCTGATCGGCGTCGGCGACCAACTCTGACAGGCCCGTGCATCGTGCCCGTCCTCCTTCAGGGAGGGCGGGCATTTCTTCGTGTCCGGGGCGGCGGGGTGCACCTGGCTGGGGACACACCCTGCCGCCCGCACCCCTGTGGGCGGCCCGTCTTGGATTGGAGCCCGTCGTGACTGACCTGATCGCTTCTTCTCTCGCCCATGTCGCTGGCATCGTGGCGCTGGACATCAACATCACCCCGAACACCGACGGCCTGCCCGGCATCGCCCAGTTGCGCACCATCGTGGGGGCCGTCATGACCGTCGGCCTCATCCTGTCCGTGCTCGCGCTGATCATCTCGGCGATCGTGTGGGGCTTCGGGGCGAACAGCTCCAACCCGCATCTCGCCTCACGGGGCAAGGTCGGGGTCCTCGTCTCCTGCGGGGCGGCGGTGATCTGCGGGGCGGCGGTCACGCTCATCAACTTCTTCTGGAACGTCGGCCAAGCCGTATGACCACCACGACCATGCAGAAGGGAGACCGCTGATGGGTGTCTGCGATGTCCCCGTGATCTCCAACGTGTGCCAGGTGGCCGGGGAGGCCGCCGCCACCCTGGTGTCCGCGCCGTTCGAGTGGCTGGCCCAGGCCATGGGGGACGCCGCGAGCTGGCTGTTCGAAGCGGTCTGGACGGTGTTCGACACCACCACCCTCGTGGACGTGACCCGCCCCGAATACGTGAAGGTCTACAACCTGATCTTCGGCATCGGCGCGATCCTCATGCTCCTGTTCTTCCTCCTCCAGCTGATCACCGGACTGGTCAAACGCGACCCCACCGCCCTGACGCGGGCCGCCCTGGGACTGGCCAGAAGCGTGCTCGGCTCGTTCCTGGTGATCACGCTGGTGGGATTGGCGCTGGAGATCACCGACCAGCTCTCGACCGGGATCATCCAGGCCGCCGGGGAGACCACACAGACCATGGGCGACAAGATCGCCGCGCTGGTCGCCGGATTGGGCGGGATCACCATGGCCTCGCCCGGCGTCGGAGCCATTTTGATCATCTTCCTGGCCGGGCTGGCGATCGCCTCCGCCGCCATCGTCTGGCTGTCCTTGTTGATCCGCAAGGCCCTGCTCTTGGTGGCCATCGTGCTGGCCCCGTTGGCGTTCTCCGGCTCCTCGTGGGACGCGGCGAAAGGGTGGATCAGCAAGTGGGCGATGTTCGTGCTGGCGCTCATCCTCTCCAAGCTCGTCTTGGTCGTCATCTTTCTCGTGGCCGTCACCCAGGTCTCCGCGCCCATCTCCACGGACTTGACCTCGGTGTCCGACCCGCTGGCCGGAATCGTGCTCATGGCCCTGGCCGGATTCTCGCCGTACATGGTCTACCGGTTCCTCTCCTTCGTGGGCGTGGACTTCTACAACCAGATGGGGGCCGAACAAGACGCCAAGAGCGCCCTCAACCGGCCCCTCCCGATACCCACCACGGGATCGGGCGAAGGGCCGAAGAAAATCCTCGACAACAGCACCAGCGGTACGAGTCCGGGACCGGGCAGCCCGTCCTCCTCAGCCGCTCCGGCGGGCGCCGGTCAACAAGCGGCATCACGCGGCGCTGCCTCTGGGGGTGCGGCATCCAGCGGCAGTGCTGCGGCATCCGGCAGCGGGGCCGGTGCGTCGGGCAGCGCGGCGGCGGGCGGCGCTGCGGCGGCGGCCCCGGTTGCCGGGGCGGTGATCGTCGCGAAAGAGGCCGCGACCGCCGGACCCAAGATGGGCACCGCCTTGGCCGGGCAGGTGGAGCAGACCGCCGACGCCGCCAACCGAACCGGCACCACACCACCAGCCGCACCTCCGCCGCCGAACGCGCCCACGCGCGTGCCATCGTCCTCCGAGTCGTCGGGGGTGCCGCGTGGCAGCGAGCCGCCGCCCCCGCCGTCTCCACCTGTACCCAGAACCCCGTCATCGAAGGAGTAGGCCCATGAGTAGCAGTGACAATGCGCCCTCGACGGAGTTGGTGCCGGTCAAGTTCTCCCGCCTCACCCGCCGGGGCATCCTCCTGGGCCTGTCCGTCTCCCAGCTGATCGCGCTGGGCGTGGCCTTGGGCACGGTGGTGGTCGCCGTCTACTCGGGCGGCGGGATGCTGTTCGCCTACACGGCACCCGTCTGGGGCGCGTGCGTGGCGCTGACGTGGATACCAATAGGGGGACGGCCTTTGGTGGAGTGGCTGCCGGTCGGCTTCTGGTGGCTGTGGAAGACCACCGGCGGACAGGCGGCCTACCGCCGCCGGATCGTCACACCCCGCCCCGACGGCACCTTGGCGCTGCCCGGCGACATGGCCCGTCTGCGCGAATACACCGACCCCGCGTCCGGGGCGTGCATGATCCACGACCCCCACGGGCAGACGTTGACGGCGATCTTGGAGGTGTCGCATCCGGCGTTCATCCTGCTCGACCCGGGCGAGCAGGAACGCCGCGTCACCGCCTGGGGCCGGGTCCTGGCCACCACGTGCCGCTCCGGGCGGATCGCCATGCTGCAAGTGCTGGAGCGGACCCTGCCGGATTCGGGCACCGGATTGGCCGAATGGTGGGCCGAACACGGCACGCACGACACGTCCTGGGCGTCCACCACCTACAGCGAGCTGATCGAGCGGGCCGGTCCCGCCGGGGAACGCCACGCCACCACCATCAGCCTCGCCTTGAACATGCGGGCTGCCGCGCGTCAGATCAAGACCGCCGGAGGCGGCATCAGGGGAGCCGCCGCCGTGCTCCGCCAGGAAATGGCCACCCTGACCACCGCGCTCAGGTCAGCGGACCTCCACCCGTCCGGCTGGTTGACCGCCGGGGACGTGGCAGTGATCCTGCGCTCGGCCTACGACCCCGCCATGGCCGCCGCCCTGGAACGCCACGGCTCGATAGGACGACAATTGGCGACCGCCGGACCCGTCGCCGTCGCCGAGACCTGGGGCGGCCTGCGCACCGACTCCGCCCACCACACGGTCCTCTGGATTTCGGAATGGCCGCGCTCACTCGTCTATCCCGGCTTCCTCGCCCCCTTGACCCTGTCGAGCGGAATTCAACGCTCGATCTCCCTGATCTACACGCCGATGCGCTCCGATGCCGCGGCCCGAGACATCAGGAAGAAGAAGGTCGAGTACATCTCCGACGCCGCCCAACGCGCCAGGATCGGGCAGATCGAGGACGCCGCACAGTCCGCCGAATATCACGACGTCCTCCAGCAGGAATCCGAGCTGACCGCAGGCCACGGCGTGCTGCGCTACTCCGGACTCATCGCCGTCACCGCGCCCACCCAGGCCGAGCTGGAGACGGCGGTCGCCGCCATCGAACAGGCCGCCATCCAAGCATCCTGCGAGACCCGCCAGCTGGTGGGCCAGCAAGCCCAAGCGTTCACCGCCGCCGCCCTCCCGCTCGCCCGAACCATCTAACCCACCTTGAGGAGGCATCATGCCCACGTTCGACAACCCCAGCATCGATGCGGCGGAAGCGTCCGAAGCCCTGCGCGGCCTCGCGTACGCCAGCCGCGTGTTCGACCAGCCCGCAGCCATGTACCGGGTGATCGGCGACCTGTCCGCCGCGATGCGGTCCCTGCATCAGGTACTCGAACAGGTCGCAGCTAACCACGAGCACCGCATCCCGTTCGCGTTCGACGACCGTGGTGACCACGAGACCGGAGTTTCGGACGCCCTGACCGCCGCCGCCGAGCTGCGGCAGGCGGCGCGGCTGGTGGACCAGTCCTACGACCGGCTCGCCGCCGGGTTCAGTGCCGCAGGCCGCGTCGCCTGGCACACCCAACCCGCACCCGACCCCGAACCGGGCATGGCGTTGGACCGGCAGTGGGTCACCGTCGTCTTCCTCCAAGGCCAGGGGGCCGATGAAGTCCTGGACATGATCGACGCGCACGGCGTCGAGGCCGCCATAGGGCACCTGTCGAACTGGGATGACGGGGAGGAGACCACCGGCGCGGCCATCGCCAACCGGGACGTCCATGACGCGATCCCCGCCGGAACGCTCGACAAGACCGCCGAATCGGGCGTGTACACGCTGACCTACAACCCGTTCATGGGCCATGTCGCTCTCTACCGCCACCCCAACCCCACCGCTGTGCAGGAAGCGGCTCAGCCGCCCCAGCCGGAGTCGGCGGCCCGCCGTCGCAGAGTGCGGGACGCCTCGTACCAGCAGCCCGCCCGCCGACCCGCAGCGGACACGCCAAGGGGGCTGGGACTATGAGCGAGGAACGCCTGCACACCGCCGTCCTGGTCTCCCCGGCCCACGAGAAGCGGCGAGTACGCAAGCAACGCCGCCAAGCCGCCGTGAACCTGCAAGCCCATCAACGCCACGCCGAACAGGAGGCCGCGAGGGAACGCCGCGAGGCGGAGCGGGCGGAACGGCACGCCACCGGCTACCTGCCCAAGGCCGGGGAGACCGGCCCTGCCGCATTGCGCTCGCCGGGCCGATTCCGCCTGCCGCGCCACCAGGACACCAGCGCGGTTTTGGCTGGTCAGTATCCGTTCCTGGCCGAGGGCGGCCTGGGCGCCAACGGCGTGTTTGTGGGAGCGGACCTGTATTCGGGCGGCAGCTTCGTCTACGACCCCTGGCAGCTCTACAAGGAGGGGGCCATCACCGCGCCGAACGTGATCGTCGCCGGCATCGTCGGCTCCGGCAAATCATCGTTGGCCAAGAGCCTCTACACGCGCAGCCTGCCGTTCGGACGGCGCGTGTACATTCCCTGCGACCCGAAAGGCGAACACACCCCCGTAGCCCAGGCCGTCGGCGGACGGGCCATCATTCTCGGCCACGGCCTGTCCGCCAGACTCAACCCGTTGGATGAGGGCCACCGGCCAGCCGGACTTTCCGACGAGACGTGGGCGTCCACGGTCGCCTCGCGCCGCCGCGACCTGCTCGGCGCGCTCGCCGAGACCGTGCTCGGCAGGCCGCTGTCCCCGTTGGAGCACACCGCCGTGGACGCCGCCCTGACCGCCACTGTGAACGCGAACTCGGTGCCGATCCTGCCGATGGTGGTGGACCGGCTCTTCGCCCCCGACCCGCACGGCGACGACGGACGCCTCGCCGAAGACGGACGCATGGTCGCCCACGCCTTGCGCCGCCTCGTCGCCGGCGACCTCCAGGGCCTGTTCGACGGGCCGTCCACCGTCGCCTTCGACCCATCGTTGCCGATGATCTCGCTCGACCTGTCCAGGGTGGCGGAGAACACGGCGCTGCTGTCGGTGCTCATGACTTGCGCGTCCGCGTGGATGGAGGCCGCACTGCTCGACCCCGACGGCGGGCAACGCTGGATGATCTACGACGAAGCATGGCGGCTCATGAGCCACCCCGCGTTGCTGCGCCGCATGGACGCCCAATGGCGGCTCGCCAGGCATTATGGGATCGCCAACATGCTCATCTTCCACAAGCTCACCGACCTGGACACCGTCGGCGACCAAGGCTCCGCCAACCGCGCCCTGGCCACCAGCCTGCTGGCGAACGCGGAGACACGGATCATCTACCGGCAGGAATCCGACCAACTCGGCATCACCGCCCAAACCCTCGGACTGACCAGCACCGAGCAGAAACTTCTACCGACGCTCTCGACCGGGCAGGGACTCTGGCGCATCAAGGACCGCTCCTTCGTCGTCCAACACCAAATGCACCCCAACGAGCTGAGTCTCTTCGACACGACCAGCCGCATGACCACCTGACTGGGAGACAGGCGCGTACCTGCCGGGCATGAAGCAACCTCACCCGGCGGCTACGCCCGTCACCATTCCCCTCGTCGTCCTCACCGTCCACCCCAACGGCACCCTGACCGTGACGATGGACGGGACCGTCCTGCCGCCGCCAGCCCACATGGTGTGGCGGCGCTCCTCGCTGCCTGACATCATCGACCAGGCCAGCGAGCATCGGAGCGTTCCGGTGTGGGTGGAGGTACGCGAGACCGACGGCACCTCCCTCACCGACCTGTTCCCAGCCCACCCCGAAACCACAGCGCCCCACGAGCCATCGGAACCGAGACCGCGACGCGCCGCGCAGAGTCCGAACCTGGTTGAGGTGCGGGCCGAGGGATTCGTGTCCGGCGAGGACGTGGCCATTGCCCCCATCACCGCCCACACCGACGCCACCGGTGACGGGGACGCGCGGGCGCTCATCGACACGTCCCAACATCCCAACGTCTCCGAGGTCGTCCTGCTGGGGCGCGTCTCGGGGACGATGGCGGTCAGGCGGCTGAAATGAGCGGACCAGGCCGTCACTCCGGGGCGATGGGCGACGAGCTGACCAACGTCGCCATCATCGGCCTGCTCACCCTGGTCGCCTTCATGCTCGCCCTGCGCGGGGCGGGCTCCGCCGCCGCATGGATCACCGGCATCGCCCCACCGACCGGCGGGCCCGCCTCCGGCATCAGCGTCCTGTTCAACCCGTCCGACCCCGGCGCCGCGCTCGGCACACCCGCTCTCAACCCGGTCGTCTACTGGACCGTCACCAGCCTCATGCTCACCCTCACCGGCATCCTCGGAGTGTTCGCCTGGCTGCGGGTGCGCCGCTTCACAAAGACGGTGGAGGCCGATCCGCGTCGCATGGCCGGTATCGCCACCCGCCACGACATCACCACCACCGCCTCCACCAAGGCCCTGTTGAAACGGGCCGTAAATCTGCGGCCGAGCCTGGAGTCGCCGAAGCCGGAAGATGTGGGCTACCTGCTCGGCAGTTCGAAGGGCGCAGGCGTGTGGGCGTCGGTGGAGGACTCCATCATGGTCATCGGCCCGCCCCGCTCCGGCAAAGGCCTGCACCTGGTCATCCCTGCGATTCTGGATGCTCCGGGCGCGGTGGTGTGCACCAGCACCCGCCCGGACAATCTCACCGCCACCATGCGCGCCCGCGCCACAATCGGCCCAGTGGCCATCTTCGACCCCCAGCATCTGGCCGAGGGCCTGCCGTCGGGGATGCGCTGGTCGCCGATCCGGGGCTGCGAGAACCCGCAGACCGCCATGATCCGCGCCACCGGGCTGGCCGCCGGAACCGGCCTGTCTTCTGGCGGCGTCGAGTCCGGCGGTTTCTGGGAAGGCAAGACCCGAAGCGCGCTGCAAGCCCTCCTGCACGCTGCGGCCATCGATCACCGCACCTCGGCCGAACTGTTCCGCTGGACCCTCGACCCCGTGGCCGCCGCCGACGCCGTGGCGATCCTCAACGCCGCGCCGGGTGCGGCGACGGGGTGGGCGGAGTCCTTGCAGGCGATGATCGACTCCGACCCGCGCACCCGCGACTCCATCTGGCAAGGCGTCTCCCTCGCCCTCGGCTCCCTAGCCGACCCGCGGGTGCTCGACGCCGTATCACCGGATGTCGGTGAGAGCTTCGACCCTGAAACCTTCATCCACGACAAGGGCACGCTCTTCCTGCTGGCGACCGGCAGCGGCGCGGGAGCCTCCGCCGCCCTCGTCGCCGCCCTGGTGGAGGACCTGATCGAGACCGCGCGGCGAATGGCCGCCCGCTCGCCCGGCGCGAGACTCGACCCACCCCTGCTGCTCGCCTTGGACGAGATCGCCAACCTCGCACCTCTGCCCTCGCTGCCGACGCTGATGGCGGAAGGAGGCGGCTCCGGGATCACCACCATGCCCGTCTTGCAGTCCTTGTCCCAAGCGCGTGACCGGTGGAACGAGCACCAAGCCTCAGCGATCTGGGACGCGGCCATCGTCAAAGTCATCCTCGGCGGAGCCTCCGGCTCCCGCGACCTCCAAGACATCGCCAACCTGATCGGCGAACGCGACGAATACACCGACAGCGTGACCCTCGGCGACCACGGCACCCGCTCCAACCAGCGCTCCATCCGCCGCGTCCCGATCCTGCCGCCCGACCGCATCCGACGCCTCCCATTCGGCACCGGCATCATCCTGCTGCGCTCCGCCCCGCCCATCATCACCGACCTGCGCCCCTGGCCCAAACGCCCCGACGCCGCACAGCTCACTACCGACCGGGCGGAGATCGAGGCGCTGCTGCGACGCGGCTGACGCCCCGGTGGCGCGCGCCCACCTGTCTGGCACAGCAACCCGAATCACGGGCTGCGCGACCAGATAGGGAGCAGGACTCATGGCGGGGATTCAGACGCAGCAGGCGGTGGCCGGTTTCGTGGCCTCCGACCCTCAGCTGGCATACACGGAGAAGGGCGACGCCCGGCTCTACTTCAAGCTCGGCGTCGAGCACTACCGGCGCGAGGAAGACCAGTCGTTCACGAAGCTGGAAACCACTTACCACGATCTAGTGGCGTTCAAAACTACGGCCGAACAGGGCTACGCGAGGCTGGCCAAGGGCGACAGCATCATCGCCAACGGACGCGTGCGCGAGTACTCCTACGAGCGCGACGGGCAGCGGTTCGCGGGCGAGGAGTTCGTCGCCACTCGCCTCGGACACGATCTGGCGCGCACACGCTACGACGTGGACCGCACACTCAGACAAAACGCGGCCAGCCAGGATGGGGTCGCCCGTGATGCCGTCAGCTCCCACAGTTCTGAGCGCCCCGGCCCGGAGCGCCGCACTCCAGGCATCGGACTGTGAGGAATCATCATGAGCGACGACGATTTCACTCCCGACGCCGAGTCTCCCGACGAGCAGGACGCCTTCGACCCGCAGCCCGGATTACCGGACCCGCCGCACCCGATCAACTGGAACCTCCTCACGTCAACTGATCTGGAGGCTGAGCTGCTGGAGCTGAACCGGTGGGTGGACTGGCTGCGCCACACCTACGGGCTGGCGGCCAGCGTGATCCCGCCGATGTGGCACCGGCATCCCGAACTGGTCTGGGAACTCTCCGCCCTCCACCTGAGCTGGCTGGCGGCCTATGATGCCGAGCAGAACGCCGCCGCCCCATTGGGATGGCATCGCGACTTCGCCGACTCCCGCCAGCGCCTGCGCGAATGGGTCGCGACCTCCGGCACACGATTGGACCGCGACCGTCCCACCCGTCAGACCAGCTGGCCCGGCGAGGAGGCCGCTGCACCCGTCGAGGAGACGCCGATCGGCGACCGGGACGAGGACTTCGTGCGCTTCGTCATCGACGAAGTGAACAAGCGTCAGAAGGCCGAAGACGCCTTCTACGCAGGCGTGGACCCCCAGACAGGAGAAGTCCGATGAACGAGGAGGGAAAGGCTCCGCCGGAGCGGATGCGCGACTACCGGATTGAAGCGAAGCTGCGCGAGTCCCCGGACCTGCACCGGCTCGCTCAACTGTTCGTCACCATGGCCCTCGCCCGCACCCAAGCCGAGCAGCACCGCGAGTCCGGCTCTGGGCAGAATCCGGGCAACCCGGTAGAATCGTAGACGTACCAAGCCAGCGGCCACGCTCCGGTGTGGCCGTGGTGCGCAGTCATGTTGAGCCTTCGGGCAGTACGAAGGAACCACCCCACGGGGCGTGTTCCGGGTCATGTTTCCTAACGAGCCGCACCGCGCAAGCGGTCCCATGCCGCTCGCGTTGGCCCCGCTGTTGGGGAAGGAAACGCGACCCATGACCACCACCACTGCTATCGCTCCGCCAGCCGCCCAGGACCTCGATTACATCGGCGAGACCACCTGCCTGGCCGTGTCCTACCTGCGGGTCTCCACCAAGGAGCAGGCCGAACGCGGAGGCCGGGACGAGGGCTTCTCGATCCCCGCCCAGCGCGAGGCCACCATGCGCAAGGCCCGCGACCTGGACGCCGTCATCGTCGAGGAGTTCATCGACGCCGGGGAATCCGCTCGCAAGGCCGACCGGCCCGAACTGCTGCGCATGATCGAGTACGTCAGGAAGAACCACGTCGCCTACTGCATCGTGCACAAGATCGACCGGCTCGCCCGCAACCGGGCCGACGACGTGACCATCCATCTCGCCCTGAAAGAGGCCGGGGTCATCCTCGTGTCCGCCACCGAGAACATCGACGAGACCCCCTCCGGGATGTTGGTGCACGGCATCATGTCCACCATCGCCGAGTTCTACAGCCGCAACCTCGCCAACGAAGTGGCCAAGGGCATGAGCCAGAAGGCCAAGGCGGGCGGCACCAACGGCAAAGCCCCCATCGGCTACCTCAACGTCACCAAGCGCGACGAGCTGGGTCGCGAAATGCGCGTCGTGGAGCCTGACCCCGACCGGGCGGTCCTGGTCAAGTGGGCGTTCGAGGCGTACGCCACCGGCAACTACTCGACCATCACCCTCCGGGAGGAACTCATCGACCGGGGCCTGACCACCACGCCCACGCCCAAGCGGCCCGCCAGGCCGCCAGCCCTCTCCACCGTCCACCGGATGCTCACCAACCCGTACTACAAGGGTCAGGTATCGTTCCGTGGCGCGAGCTACGACGGGCTGCACGAGCCACTGGTCGCCACCGAAGTGTGGTACCGGGTCCAGGCGGTGCTCAACGCCCACCAGGTGTCCGGGGAAAAGACCCAAGCCCACGACCACTATCTCAAAGGCAGCGTGTACTGCGGGGAGTGCGGCTCCCGACTCATCCTGACCAATGCGAGAAGCCGTCAGGGCGTCATCTACCCCTACTTCATCTGCGCCGGCAGGCACTCCAAGAGAACCAACTGCCAGCGGCAGGCCATGTTCGTGCCCGATGTGGAGACGGCCGTCGAGGACTACTACCAGCACATCCAGATACCAGAACACATCGTGACCGCACTCCGGGAGCTGATCACCGCTGAGTTCGACCGGCTCCACGAAACCTCAAAGCGCGAACGCGGCACCTACCTCGCCGAACGCCACGACCTCAACGATCGACGCACCAAACTCCTGCACGCCCACCTCGAAGGAGCCGTGCCATTGGACCTGATGAAGGAGGAGCAGGACAAGATCGCAAGGCGCATGGCGTTCCTCGACGCCCAGATCGAAGCGGGCGACATCGAATACGACCAGGCCAAAGCTCACCTCGACGACTGTTTGAAGCTCGCCGGCGACTGCCACAAGCTCTACATGAGCATCGACGACTCGCTCCGGCGGATCGCCAACCAAGCGTTCTTCGACAAGCTCTACATCCAGGACGACGACCACATCGACGGCCAGCCCGGCGAGCCCTTCAACATCCTCTTCGACCCGGAAGTACAACAGCTCGCCACCACACGGCAACGAGCTGTTGAAACGGGAAATCAAACCGGTCAGGTCGCCGGTTTGAACAACGACCATTTGGTGGAGCTAGGGGGAGTCGAACCCCCGACCTTCTCGATGCGAACGAGACGCGCTACCAACTGCACTATAGCCCCAATCTGCTCCAAAAATCTGTCAATAACGACTTTTGCAACGCAAGTAACCTTAGCGCAAGGCCTCCCCAATCGCAACGCAGACGCGGCGGGTGGAGGGTTATAGTGCTGTTTTCTCCATTCGACCACAGCAGTGAAAACGACTTTACAAGCGGGATTTGCGCGCATTAAATGAAGGCATGACAGCAAAGATTTCGACGACGACGTCAGTTTCAATTCCTGAGCGCATGCATGCGTGGCGCATCAAGGATCAACCGGGCCCCATTTCCAGCAATCCGCTTGAGTGGGTGGAGGTTCCAGTTCCGAATCCTGGGCCCGGAGAGGTTCTGGTGCGGGTACGTGCCTGTGGAGTGTGCCGCACCGATCTCCATGTGTCAGAGGGGGATCTCGTCGTTCATCGTAAACAGGTGACTCCGGGGCATGAAATCGTGGGGCAGATCGTCGCACTTGGTGAGGGGACTGATCGTAGCAGTGCTGCAGATGAGGACGCTGCTGGCGAAGGCGAAGAAGCGACACGGCCACCTGAAACGAAACGGAGGGGTAGCGGCCGACTTCGTATCGGCGAATACGTGGGCGTCGCATGGCTGCGGCACACTTGCGGCGAGTGTGACTTCTGCCGGAGCGGTGCCGAGAATCTATGTCAAAAGTCGCAGTACACGGGTTGGGATGCCAACGGCGGCTATGCGGAGTATGCGGTCGCTCCGGCGGATTATGTGTATCCGCTCGATGACCTTCTCGGTGCAGAAGAGGGCAGGGAAGCCACTAATGGCGAGATGCTCGATGCTCATTCCGAGCAGGGGGCTTTGTACTCGGTGGAGTCAGTCGCGCCGCTTCTGTGCGCTGGAATCATCGGGTACCGTGCTCTGAAGCGTACGGGATTATTGCGGTTCGTCGACGATCGTGCGGTGTCGGAGTCTGTGACGAAAGGTGCGCTTTCAGACGGCAACGAATCTGCGGCGACCGCCATCTCTCGTCCGCTCACCCTCGGTCTTTATGGTTTCGGAGGCTCGGCGCATCTCACGGCGCAGGTGGCGCTGGGCTTGGGGATGAGAGTTCATGTGCTGACACGTGGAGAGGACGCGAGGAAGCTCGCTCTCGAGCTTGGCTGTGCCTCCGCGGGAGGTGCCTATGATATGCCACCTGAGAAACTCGATGCCGCCATCATCTTTGCTCCAGTGGGGGATATGATTCCGGTCGCCATGCGTGCGTTGCGTCCGGGAGGAGTGCTGTCACTCGCGGGGATCCACATGTCCGACGTGCACACCCTCAACTATGAGAACGAGCTGTTCCACGAGAAGGAAATCCGCACGGTCGAGTCGAATACGCGGCAGGATGGGCGTGAGTTCCTGGCGTTCGCCGCCCGCCATCACCTTGACGTTGACACGCATCCGTACCCGCTCTCTCAGGGGCAGAAGGCGCTGCAGGATCTGAAGGAAGGAGCTTTCGCAGGCGCGGCCGTACTGTTGCCGTAACTAATGCCGTGAGCCGGACGGAGTGCGTGTATGCGTTCGGCCCGTCGCTTTTCTTTTTTCTTTCTTGTCCCGCGGCACTTATTTCGTGACGTGATGTGCGGAAGAGATAGGCGCGGCATGCTGGGCGACTTCTGGAGTCTCAGCCACTGTCGCTGGCTTTTTCTTGCCGAACTTCATCTTGAGGAGGCCGATAACCGTTGGCGCGAGGGAAACCAGCAGGATCAGGACGATCACGAGTTCGAAATGCTCTTGAACGGCGGGGATCCCACCGAAGAAGTAGCCGAGGGCGGTGAACAGCGTCGACCATACGAAGCCGCCAAGAACACTGAAAGGAGCGAACCGCGTCCATTTCATGCCGGAGATGCCTGAGATGAAGGGCATAAACGTGCGGATGAACGGGAAGAAGCGACCGAGGAACACAGCAAGGGGACCCCATTTATCAATCATCTTTTCGGTCTTGCCGAGACGCTCCGGGGTGAGGGCCTTCACCTTGCCCGAAGCGATGATGCGCTTTCCGAAGAAGTGACCGATGAAGTAGTTGCACTCATCTCCCAGGATTGGAGCCGCCCATACGATCGGCAGCAAAACCGCCAGTTTCATGCCACTGGAGGGATCATGGGCGAAGACGCCGGCTGCGAACAATAGTGAATCTCCGGGAAGGAATGGCATGAAGACCACGCCGGTCTCGATGAAGACGATGAGGAAGATGAAGGCATACGTTGGCGCGAGCCCCATGGCGATCCAGCCGGCGATGGCGGCGCGCGGGTCCTTCAGCAGTCCGATGAGATAAGAAATGAAATTCATGGTCTTCCTGTCGGTAACTTCGGCGCGATGGGGATCGGGCCTGCGAGTGCGGTGGACGATTTTGCCGGGCTCGAGCCTCTGTGCGTGAGGCTGATGCAAACGCCCTTGAATTTATCACTTCGGTTGCTGCGAAATCTCACTTCGGCGCAGAAAGGCTGAGAATATGCACATTCGCAGAGCGTTTACTCTCTCCGGGCGAACAGGGTTGTTGTTCGATAGTGTGGGCAGTAGCTCGAAGGAGACGATGACGCTCGAAGGAGGCAATGATGCCGGGACCAATAACTGTCGCCGTTCGAATCGATGGCGATGAGGGCGAGGTGCTGCTTCCTGAAATCGAGGAGCAGGGTCAGGGGCGCGTGAAGGTGCACCGCACCGAATCGATGCCGGAATCGGGCGCGGATGATTCTGCGTCGCGGCGTCTTCTCTTTTCACGTGAGGGAACATTCATTCCCCGTGAGCGGTGGGAGACCGAGTCTCATGCGGTTGTGGTCGACGTTGTTCCGCCGCCGCATTTGGAGATGAGTGAGGGGTCGATGATCCTTGGTCCCGGGTCTCAGCATGAGACTTTCCGCAGCATGGTGGCGGCCGTACTGCACTTTCTGGGTTGTGAGATGCCGCTTGCGGAAGTTGTCGACGCCGCGGTTGCGGATGATGCCCCCGCAGCGGGCGGTGCTGGTGCTGCGGTGGCAGACGATGCTGCTATCACGAATGGTGCTGCGGCTGCGGACGAGTCTTCGGTGGAGGGGGAGAAACCAGAAGATGAATACGGCAGGGAAGACGAAGAGCCGCAGACCGAAAGCTTTCCCATCGTGACGCCCGGTAAGACAGTCCATCGTGCTGACCGTTCGATATCACATAAGAATGCTCCACATAAAAATAAGGACAAAGGCGTCAGTGCCAGCATTAGTGATAGCGAAGGTATCGGTAGTCGCAGAAGCAGCGGCAACGGTAGTAGTGGGGATAAAAGTACAGATGCGGGCAAAGGCAAGGGTAGTGCCAGTGGTGGTGGCAAAGCACGCCATCGGTGGATGAAAGAGCTCGCCGCCATCGGTTTCTCCGTGTCTGTGAAGGGCGCGAAGGCGAATGTTGTGTGGCGCAAGCGCAACGAGATGGTCGTCAAAGCGGGTGCCCGCCTGATGAAGGAACCGCCGCTGAACAAGGACGGCTCCCTTGGCTACGACGCCCGGTTCGGACAGGCGATTCGTGACGAGCATCGTGACAAAATCAAGGATTTCAAGACCACTGAAGACATCGTGCTGAAGAGTCCGAACGAAGTTGGGCTGTTCCTTTACTTTGGTGGGCGCAACGGCTGGATGGAATTGATGGATGCCGGCGGCCGTACCCTTGATGAATGGACACGTGTGGAGCCGCAGACGCGCTGAGTTCGCTACTCTCGTGGGTGAATTTGGCCAAGGAGGCTCCGCGTAGCCTGTTTTAAATTGAAATTTCAAAATTATGCAGAGAGAGTACTTCTCCTTACTCAAAATCTGTTCTTTGTCCTAACGACGCGCAATGCACTGCGATTCCTTATATTTAGAACGTTACAAAGTTGGCTTGTTTTGAAGTAGAAAAATTCTTCAGGAGAATAATTTGAAATTCAAACTTGAAAAGCTTTGAATTCCGGCTTATAGTAATGGTGTTTTCAAAAGGCCGGCTTCTCTTCCGGCATGAAGAGTGTTCTTCATACTGAAAGGGAAACGAGAAATAAGAAGGAAGAACGACAATGAAGTCTTCAGTCGGAATGAGTGGGTCACGCAATCATTGCCCTGACAGCAATGTTCCGGAAACGGACGACGTGGCACAAGTTATCGAAAGCTCCAAAGACCTCCGCGCTTATATTGAGGGATCTGCTTCTCAGATGGTGCGCTCGTCCACGGAGGCTCTGCATTATCCCTATGTGGTCCCGAGCACACCGGATTCGCCGATCTACAGTTCGGATCTGTGGGATTGGGATTCATGGTGGGCGAGCGTGGCGATGAGCCAGGTTGAGCTCGACATCAACGAGGACGGTAAATTCCTCGAAGCCACAGAAGGATCAATCCTCAACTTCCTCGACAAGACGACGGAGGACGGCATTTCCCCTATGCTGTTGTTCCCCACCGGAGGCGGCTTTGAGGAGATCGATCCCTCGCTCTACGATGCGGACCGTCCTTTCGACCAGAACATGCACAAGCCGATTCTGGCGCAGGCTGCGGCAATGTTGATTCAGCAGCATCACGACTCCGAGTGGATCCGCGACAAGATCGACGTTCTCGAGAAGTTCCTGAACTGCTACCTTGAGCACCACATGGACAAGAGCACCGGACTGGCATACTGGCAGACCGACTTCGCGATCGGCGTGGACAATGATCCGTCCGTCTTCTTCCGCCCCGACAAGTCCACCGCCTCGATCTTCCTGAACTCGCTGCTGTACCGCGAGCTGTTGGCATTCGGCTTCATTCTGGAGTCGCTTGGCAAGGTCGACGAATCCATCGAATGGCGCGAGAAGGCCCGTGCGCTGCGCGACTCAGTGAACAAGTATTGCTGGGACGAGCGCGACGGCACCTACTACAGCGTCGACTTGAACCTGCGTGAGGTCGATGACAAGACGTGGCTGCACCACGGCGCACCGCGCTCGTGGCCATGCTTGCTGATGAGGATCGACAGCTGGTCGAGCTTCGCGGCAATGTGGGCCGGCATTCCGGATCAGGCGCAAGCCGAGCGGATGCTGCTGCGTTACCGTGAAAAGGACACCTTCAACGCTCCTTATGGCGTGCGTACGCTGTCCCGCCTGGAGAAGCAGTATCAGGTGCGTTCTTCGAACAACCCGTCGTGCTGGCTCGGACCCGTGTGGGGCGTCTCCAACTACATGGTGTTCCGTGGCTTGCTGAAGTACGGCTTCGAGGAGGACGCACGCGAGATGGCAGAGAAGACCATCCGTCTCTTCGCCAACGACTTCAACGCGACCGGCTGCCTCCACGAGTACTACGATCCCGACACCGGTGAACCTGTCATGACCGCTGGATTCCAGAACTGGAACTTCCTGGTGATCAACATGATGGATTACCTCGAGGGACGCCACGTCCGTTTCGAATACTAGAGCCACTCGCTGCAAGCGGTTCAACAAAAAGTAATGTCGTAACTCGATTCAGGCGTCCGGAGCATTGCTGCTTCGGGGCCTGGGTCGGTAATAACGAAGGATTAAAATGAGTGAATCAGCGACTACTCCGTCCGAGGAGCTAGCTCCCGGACAGACTATGAAAGTCGGTCGTTATATTGCTGGGTATATTGTCTTTTGGCTTTTCACCGCCACAGGCGTGACGATGATCACCAATGTTTTGATGCCCCAGTTCGTCAAAAACATCGGTGCAAGTAATCCGGCGGCCATCATCGGCGTCGCGTCAAGTATCGCAATGGTCGTTGCGATGATCAGCAACGTCGTCTTCGGCGCCATCTCGGACCGTACGCGCACCCGCTTCGGGCGTCGCGCGCCATGGTTGGTGATCGGCGGCATCGTCGCCATCATCTCCTTCGTGCTGATGCCAATGCAGAGCACGGGTGTCGGAGTCATCATCGTCTACTCCATCGCTCAGATCGGCATGAACATCATGTACGCGCCGTTCTACGCAGTGCTTTCCGACAACGTTCCTGAGTCGCGTCGTGGAACCGTCTCCATGGCGAACGGCCTTGGAAACTCGGTCGGCTGCGGCATTGGCCCCATGCTGGGCTCCATGTTCATCGGCCAGGTTGTTCCCGGCCTCATCATCGGTGCGGTTCTCGTTGGTGCCGGTGGCATCGTCGCAGCCTTCGTCTTCCCGAACAAGAACGACGTTGCGGTCATGAAGGCCAGCAAGCGTCCGGACCGCTCGGTCGGCCAGCAGCTTCTCTACACCCTGACCCCTCCGCGCCACTGCCCAGACTTCTGGAAGGCCTTTGTGGGACGCACCCTCATCATGCTGTCCGTTCAGATGGTGAGCTCGTACCTCCTCTACTTGGTCCAGGATTACCTGGGTCTGGCAAACGACGCAGCGGCGGCCCTCATCGGGACCTACTCGCTGATCGTGACCATCACCTCGTTCGTCACGCTGATTGTTGGACCGCTGTCTGACAAGATGGGCCGTCGCAAGCTCCCGGCATACATCGCCGTTGTTCTTATCTGCGGTTCCTTCGCCTCTTGGCTGCTTGGCGGCAGCGGAATGATGAGCGCGACGGTCGCAGTGATCGTGGCCGCAGTGCTCTACGGAGCAGGTTACGGAACCTTTACTGCCATCGATCAGGCCCTCAACGTGGACGTCCTCCCGAACAAGGAAGACGCAGGCAAGGATCTGGGCTTCATCAACGTCGGTACCACCGCAGGTATGGCGGCAGGCGCACTGATGACGTCCACCATCTACTCGATCTCGGGTGGCTACACGATGGTCTTCCCAGTCGCCATTGTCATGACGCTGGTCGGTGCCTTCTCGATCTCGAGAATCAAGGTTGTGAAGTAGGAGGCTCCTCGGCAAAACGCAGAGCCAGAGATAACGAAGAGATAAAGAACAGTGTGGAGTTGCCGCTTGGAGTAGGTGCAGGCGGCAACTCTTCGCATGACTCATTCCAGAGACATGAGACAGATGAGGTAATCAATTGACAAGCAGGGCAGACAACACAGTGGTGGAGCAATCGAAGGATCGGTCCACCGGCCATTCGGGAAATCGTTCCATCGGCGCACCGTTGACATTGGGCGCAGGAGCGGGATCATTCCTTGGGGCTGCGGCGATCGTTGGGCTTTCCTCCACGATCACCGTGTGGCAGAGCACTCTGCCCCTGAGCGCCATGCAGGTGGGAATTCTCTCCGGAATGCTGAGTTTCGCCATCGCCATCGGCAGCTTCATCGCGAACCTCTCGGGAAGCTTCTTCGGCCGCACGAACGTCTACCGCAATCTTCTCTTTGTGACGGCCATCGGATTCCTGATTAGCGCTTTCGCTCCGAACTTCTGGTTCCTGCTCGTCGGAAATATCATCACCGGCATCACGACGGGTGTGGATCTGCCCGTCGCGCTCTCCTTGGTTTCCGATTCTCGCTACACGCAGGGGCGCAGCGCAAAGTTCGTGTCCATGACGCAGTCCGGCTGGCAGCTGGGCATTCTGGTGACCATGGTCCTTGCGTTTGTCATCTCTTGGTTCGATGGCAACTTCGGATGCCGCCTGATCTTCGTTCTGCTCGCTCTCATCTCTGCGGGCACGGCACTGTACCGCAGGATTTTCGTCAAGTTCACTGAAGAAGACCTCGCGGCAGAGAACGCCCTCCGCGGCGGCGCGGGCGGCCACATGAAGCTCAACTTCTGGAAGGGATTCGGAAAGCGCGAATACGCCTTCTTCTTCTCCATCCTGATCTTCTACGTGTTCTGGAACTTCCTAGGCAACACGTGGGGCCAGTTCCAGACCTTCATCTTCGTGAATGCGAATGCGTCCCAGTCCCTAGCGACCGGAATCGGAATTCTCGTCTGCCTGGTGTCGTTCCTGTCCACCTTCGTTCTGTCGGCAGTCAGCGACACGAAATACGAGACCCCGGTGTTCTTCATCGGCGGCGCCTTCAACATGGTGTCCCTGCTCGTTCTGGCGGCGACCGGCAACCAGCTCTGGTGGCTCATCGGCTTCACCTTCATACTGAACATCGGAACGGTGATCGCCGGCGAGGCAACGAGCAAGGTCTGGATCCAGACCCTCTTCAAGGACTCCGATCAGAGGACCTCAGTCCAGGGATTCATTCTGGCGGTCTCCCGCATCGGCTGCAGCATCCTCGCTCTTGTTACGCCACAGATGGTGATGCCCGATACCATTCAGCGCAGTATGCTGATCTTCTTCGGCTTCGCTCTGGTCTCGTTCCTGGCTGGTGTGAACGTGCTGCGACTGAAGAAGAAAAATAAGGAGTAACTGGTAGCGGTTGATCTGGGGTTTCGGCTGTGCTGAGATCTCGTTTGTAATGAGGTTTTAATTTTTGGGGCCTGTCTCTTTCTCTGCGAAAGATGGCAGGCCCCAAATTGTTTCTTAACGTGGGTTTCGGGGTCGGGTGGGTTTGCCCCGGCCTCGTCGGAAAACTGCTGACGCCGGCTTAGTCGGTCCGGCTTGGTCAGCCGACCTAGTCGCCTTGGCCTATTGCCGCGTCGAACCCCTGCGTTCGAGCGTCGGCATCAACAGCTGGGTGCTATGGATGTGCCCGGCGGTGTTGGTAATCTCGTCGAGCATCTGTTCCATGGCTTTCCGCCCCATGTCGATCCCTGGGGAACTCACCACCGTGAGTGAACGAGGGCTGTCCGTCTCCAGGTGATCGCCCTCAGTCCCGATGATCGAGACATCCTCCGGAATCCGGAGTTTTCCTCCATCAACGATCGCAGTGATGATTCCTGTCGCGATGCGATCGGTTCCGGCGATAATCCCGTTCGGCCGGGTTTCCTCGTCCATCGATTCGATGGCTTTGCCGATTTCATAACCGTCTTGGAACAGGACGCCGCCGGAATCAATCACCGTGAACGAGGCGTTTTTAAAGTCTTCCAAAGCCTTCTCGATGCCACGCTGACGGTTCCGAATTGCTTGGAAATCAGAAAGATGTGCAACGTACGCGAGTTTTTCGCATCCGGTTCTGATGAGTTCTCGCGCCGCGATCTCTCCCGCCGCTTCGTCGTTTTTGAGAACGGTGCAGTGGTCGTCGGTGATGAGCGGATTGAGGTGGTCGATCATGATCGACGGTATTCCTGCGGCGCGAGCGAAGGCCACGTCGTCCTGCGAATCGTTGACGGAGCTGATGAGCAGACCATCGACATTCATTTGGCACAGCATCCGAACAAGCTCGGACTGGCGGTCCTTGTCCTGCAGCGCGTGGACGCCGATGACCTCCATATCGTTGGCATCGCAGATTTCCTGAATGCCTTCGAAAATGGAGGTGAACAGATAGTTTTCGATATCGGCCATGATGTAACCGATGACGGGCATCCCAAGTTGATGCTCCCCATTGTGCCTCTTCTGAGTCCGGACATACCCAAGTGTTTCGATCGCGGATTGAATTTTCAATTTCAGGCGGTCTGAAACGCGGCTCGGGTAGTTGAGATAATTTGAGACCGTACCGATGGAAACCCCGGCTTTTTTAGCAACATCGCTGATTCCAATATGCAGGTTTTCAGATTTGTCATCCTGCGGCGACACGACCGACGACGTTGCATTGTTTCCGTTTTCCCCTGCGCTCATTCTTTCATCATATTCCTTTGAAATTCAAAAAGAGAAGACGAAGCTCGAAAGCTCCAGCTTTTGAGAACCGAAGCGTGGAATTCTGCACCGTGCATTTCCTCTAAACTGAAGCCATGATCGTTAAACCGGTGGGAGTGCGGGAGCTTTCGGTGGCTCGCTTGTTTCTGCGCTTTCCCGGTGCGGCTGCGTCGTGTGGATGCAGCCGATTACTTCGAAGATCTCCGGAAAGGGGAATGACATGGCATTGATTCCTGACGAGTACGTCTGGACGGCTGGCAGAGTCGCCGATGAACCGACTCTGGAGCTACAGGAGGAGGGGCACCACCCTGTGGTGCGTTTTCTTTTGTCGGTGGACAGCAAGGATGACTCCACGTCTCAGCGGCAGATCGAAGCGCGTGGCGCGACCGCTCGATATCTGCAGCAAAAGGCGGTCAAAAAAGACGATTTTGTGGTCGCTGCCGGCATTGTTCGCACGGACGAGGAGTCTGATTCCCACCCATATCTGCTGCTTCGCATCGTGAGTGTGGACACGTCTGAAGATTTATGAGTTTTCCGTCCGCGTTTTTGGCCACTGAAAGCTCATTTTGAGGACCGGTAGTGCCATTGCAGTTCATTTTGAGGACTGATGGAGCCAAATGGAGGCCCAGCGGATGCCGAACGGGTGGTTGTGCGGCAAAATTGCGGCAAAATAAGGGTGCGGCGAGGCCATTTGAGAATCTGAGGACGTTGACTACGCGGTTGTGCGGCAACATTTCACGAGAACAGGTATCTTTGGGCAATATGAAAACGGCTTTTAGCCGAAAATGCCCGGGTCGCACGGATTTTTGCCGCACAACCGCGTAGTCAAGGCCCTGAATCTTGGTTGGGCCCGAATAAAACCCCCGGATAGCCTCGGATAAACATATGGCTGAAGCCCGGGTGGGACCGGGCATGGGTTATGAGAGGCCGGGTGAGACGGGGTGTGGGTTTGCCCCGTCCTTTAACGGCTCAGTGGAGGCGCTTGTAGTTCTCGTCGAAGAAACGGCCTTCGCGAATGTCGTCAGGCATGCCCTCGTACGGAGCTTCGTTGATGACGTCGTTGTTGTTCTGGCCGGCGTCGCCGATGTAGGTGATCTTGGCGAATTCCGGCACGACGAGCTTGGGATAGGTCTCGTACTTTTCGCGGGATTCGTGCATCAGATCGATGTGCTCGTTCTGGTAGGTCACGGTAATTTCGGGGTGCTCTTCAACCCACTTCGGGAAGAAGATGGTTCCGTTGAGCTTGTGTTCGTTCGGCACGAAGTCGAGCGCGACGTCCGTTCCGGTGGGTTCCGTCCAAGCGATCTTGTAGATGCCGGGGACGAGCATCACGATGTTCGCCTCCTGATCGGTGACCCAGCGTCCTGCAACCATTCCACCGTGGATGCGGTAGTCGACGGTGTGGTCGTTCTTTGCGTACCACTCGTATTCCCAGCCGTTGTCGTAGGTGTAGATGAAGTGCGTCCCGAGGAAGTCCTCGAGAGTTTCGAAATGCTTGTCCATGTGATTGGTGTTAGCCATCTTATAGAATCTCCTTATCTAGTGCTTTCGTATACATGTAAGTATATACATGTCTTTATTGACATGATTATGCTAAGTTGTGAGCTGAAAAAAGTCAAGGAGAATTGTTGTGGCTCAGAAAAACGTTTTGCAGTTTATTATTTTGGGTTTGTTGAACGAGCAGCCGCTGACGGGGTATGAGCTCACCAAGGCGTTTGACTCGGATATCGGTGAGTTCTGGTCTGCCAGGCACAGCCAGATCTATCCGCTGCTCAACCGCATGGAAGGCGAGCGGCTCATCACGCATGAAACTGAGGTGACGGGGGAGAAACTGGAGCGGAAGCGGTATGCCGTCACACCTGTGGGAGCCGAGATGCTGACGAGGTGGCTGAATGAGCCCACGCGGACAATCACGCCGGGTAAAGATGAGTTTGCGCTGAAGTTGTACTTCATTTCAGATGCGTCGGACGGGCGCCTGCACGTGATGCTGCAGACGCAGCTTCAGTTGCACCGGTCAAAGTTGGAACATCTTGAGGGGCAGATGAAGAGCAAGTTTTCCACGGACAGCCAGATTCGGGGACATTACGGGCACTACCTCATCCTGAACCACGCGATTCGGCGGGAGACGGAGTATTGCCACTGGCTCGAAGATGCACTGGCGTCGGCACCGGCGGTTGCGGATGCGGATACGGGCACGGGTGCGAAACGGTCCTAAACCCTGGCGGCAGATGCAGAACGGTCAGTCAGTGGGGGGAATAGTCTTGCAGGTGCAGGCCAGTCTGTGGGTGCGAGGAAGTGTAAACGCGGAACGGCAAGTGAACGTTGACGGATTAGTCGTAAAACGCTCTGGGCGCTGACCTTCTTCTGCTGGCTTCCGTCGGTAGAGCTTCCGTTGTCAGAGTTCTTGTTAGTTGAGCTCCTGTTGGTAAAGTTGGGAGACGTCCACTCACGCTCAATGACGAGGAGAAATCGATGAAGGCAATTTACGCATCAGGTGTCAACTATGACGATCCACTCAGCGTTCTCGCAGTGGGTGAACAGCCTGCCCCGACTTCGCGTGAGAACTGGGCCACGGTGCAGGTGCGGGCGGTCAGCGTGAATCACCATGATCTGTGGTCGTTGCAGGGAGTGGGGCTGAGCGCGCAGCAGACCCCCATGATTCTCGGGACCGATGCGGCTGGCGTGCTGCTCCAAGATGTTGGTGCGGGGCGCGGCGCTCTTCATGCCGGCGAGGAAGTGGTCCTCTATACCTTCATTGGTACGGATGGCGCAGGCGTGGGTCCCGGTGAGCGGCGTACCATTCTCTCCGAGAAATATCCCGGCACCATGGCGGAACAGGTGAGCGTTCCGGCGGCGAATATCTTTCCGAAACCTCGTAATCTGAGCCTTGCGGAGGCGGCGACGCTGGGCACGAGTTGGCTCACTGCTTATTCGATGCTATTTTCCGCAGCACGGGTGAAGCCGGGTGATTCCGTGCTGGTGCAGGGGGCTGGCGGCGGCGTCGCTACCGCTGCGATCCAGTTGGCACATGCCGCGGGGCTGAGGGTTTTTGCGACGTCGCGTTCGGAAGAGAAGCGGTCGCGGGCCGTCGAGCTGGGTGCGGATGCAGCCGTTGAGCCCGGTGCACGGCTACCGCAGAAGGTGGATGCGGTCATCGAGTCCGTGGGTGCCGCCACGTGGAAGCATTCAGTGAAATCGGTGCGGCCGGGCGGGACGATCGCCATCTGCGGCGCCACCACCGGTGACCAACCAGATGCGGAACTGACACGTATCTTCTTCCAGGATCTGCGGGTGCAGGGCGTCACCATGGGCTCTCGCGAAGATTTCGCGCGTTTACTGCGCTTTGTGGAACTGACGGACTTGCATCCCACCATCGCGGCAATCGCTTCGAGTGAATTCCCCGATGAAAAGACGGTGCGTGATGCCTTTGCGACGGTTCAGCAGGGCGACCAGTTCGGCAAAGTGGTGCTGCAGTTTTAACAAGTTGATGGTTTAGTGCTCACTTGGTTCTGCGCGCCATCCCACTGGGTTTTGCCTAGTGTCTGCTGGTTTTCCTAGTGTTCGCAAGGTTTTGCATGATGCCCCCGGCGCTCGTTCGGTAACGCATGGGTGAGAGGCCCCGCGGCGATGCGGCACCTACTATCTACCTACTCGTCCTTGGAGCGCACCTCTGAAATGCCGTCGAGATGGTTGGCGTACCGTGCCATGGCGTAGAGATAATCGGAAAGCCTGTTGATGAACTTCAGATCTTCCGGATTGACGCGTTCGGGTTTTTCCTCATGGAAGGCTACGCACGCGCGTTCCGCCCGCCGAGCCAAAGTGCGTGCGTACTGAAGTTGTGCGCCGGTGTGACCACCGCCGGGAAGGATGAAGGCGTGGATCGGTTCCACCGCATCCATCATGCGGTCGATGCCGCTTTCGAGGGCAGTGGCGTCATCCTCGGTAATGGAGGCGTGCTCCACAATGCTGATATCCGCCTGCAAGTAATAGAGTTTGCGCTGGATCTGTATGAGTTCGGGCTTGAGTTCCGCGCAGGCCGGCGTCAAATCGGCGATGACGATTCCGAGCCACGACTGTGCCTCATCCAATGCTCCGACTGCCAAGATCTGTGGATCGGACTTCGAGATGAACTTTCCGTCCATCTGGCGGCTTGAGCCTTTGTCGCCGCGTTTGGTGTAGATTTTTCCGGCCATGAGGACTCCTTTGATTCAACGTGGCTGCCAGCAAGACAATCGCTTGCGCGATGTGCACGTGCCCGCTGGCAATTTCATGCCGCGCGGTTTCTCAGGATAGCGGAGACGGCCGCGCGATGAAAGTGCGCGTTGCGTGACGCGCACTTTCTTACGAGATTACCTGTGTTGGCAGAGTGTGAAGTGCACTCGTATCGCCGCTTTGCGCGGCCGCACAGAACTTTGCGCTTTAGCGAACGGGGCAGGCACCACCGATGCAATCGGACTGGTCCACCAGCTCCAGATCGTTCATGTCATGCCGTCCGTTGATACGGGCGAAGGCCGCCTGCGGTGTATCGCGGATCTGGCCGAGCTTCTCCAGATAGACCTCTTCGGAAATCGGTTCCTTCGGGGCCTGCTTGAAGCCGGCGCCGGTATAGGGCAGCATCGAGGTTGACTTGATGGAGCCCGCATAGGCGCTGAGCACCTTGGGAAGGCTTGGTTTCTCGTCTTCCTGGAAGGTGACCGTGCAACTGACGGCGTTATCGCTCCAGTAGGTCTGCAGGAAGGCCTGGGTGGCCAGCTGCTCCTCGGCGGACACGTTGCCGGCGGACGCGAAGTCCTCGCTTTCCGCATGGGCTGCCTTCACCGGGAACTCCACGCACATGGTGTGGGCGGTGTAGACGTCGGGCTCGATCTTGTAGCCGCAGGCCAGAAGTGCCGGGAGCAGCGGATCGTCGTCCTGGAAGCGGATGCGCTGGATCAGGTACGGAGCGTAGTGGAAGTGCATACCTTCAGAGACGCCCGCGAGCTTTGCCACGGTTCCGGAGGGCTTCACTGTGGTGTGCTTCACGGATTGTGCGCAGTTGAGAGTAGCGGAGTAGTCGGCGTCAGCGGCGACGACGTCCTTGTAGAGGTCGTCCATCGCCTTGGTTGCCTGCTCGTCGTAGATCGGCTTGCGGTCGTCGGTGAATCCGGTGACCACGCGGTGGCCGAAGCGGGAGAGGAACCAATCCTGAATTCCCGAGATCGAGATGCCGATGCGGCGGTTGCGTTCGATGACGTTGCGGGAGACTTCCCAGTCGTAGGTTCCGAAGGTGACGCGCTTGGTGTAGCGAGTTGCCAGGGTGAAGGCCTCCTTGAGGTCCCACTCCTGTTCTTCGGCCACGTTGGGGAACACTTCGAAGAGGTTGCAAGGTTCTCCGTTTTCCAACGTGATCTCGCCGCAGGGGTTGGTGCCTTCGGCCAGAATATCGGCGGAATCGGAGCGTCCGTCAATGAGACGTCCGTAGTGGCGGGAGAGATCCAGATCCACGATTCCGGGTTCGCCGTTGGTGCGGATCGCGTCGGCGATGGCCTCGTACTGCTCGGGGTCGCCCGAAACTGCCACGGAGTTGTTAGAGGCCCAGCGATGGTGATACAGCTTGGTCTGATCCTGCTTCATGGTGACGAAGCCATTGTCGTCCCAGTCGCCGAGCGCAAGTTCCGCGGAGCGGCGCACGTTGCCCGCCACCACGGCCTTGCCGATGAGGTTGCCGATGTCGGTGGCGTCAACGGAAGTGAGCTTGCGTCCAGCGGCCTCGTTGAGGATGGCGTTGACGTCGTTGAGCATCTCGATGAGCGGTGCCGCGCCGGATGCCGTGCCGCCGAAGCCGTGAATGCGGCTGCCGCGCGGGCGGATCTTCGACATATCCAGAACTACAGTCTTCTTCTCCTGCGGGAAGTAAGTGAAGTGAGAGTCAATGACGGCGGCCAAGGCGTGGACCCAACCCTCGCGGGAGTCGGGGAGCTCGTAGAAGAAGAGGTCGCTTGGCTTCGTTGCATCACTTGATGCGGTTGCGCTCGTTGCGCTCGCGGCATCCTTGTGCTGGCTGAGCCACTCGTCACGGTCCACGGCGCCGGCCTTGACGGACTCGTCGAAGGAACCGTTGCCCTTGTCCATAATGACGGTGAGGTCCGTGGTGCGGGCCACTTCCGGAATGCGGTCGACGTTGGAACGGGTCACCGAGAAGCCGACGCCGCCGCCCTTCATGAGCTGATCGAACATGAAGGCGAACGGCATGGAGACAGCTGCTTCGCGCTTATCCACATAGGACGGAACGATGGCCGACTCTCCATAGGCCTGTGGGCGGATGGCCACGAACCAGCAGTTGTTGAGGGAATCGCCGTGTGCGTGCTGGTAGGGCGTGCCAGAAACCCAGAGATTACGCCCCGATGGAGTTGCCGCCAAACCGTAGATGAGTTTGAAAAGTCTTTGTGCCTCGTCGGTCAGTTCCTTGACGAGTTGGGGGTCCGGCAGTTTTTCGCCGACGCCATAGCCCATGCCCTTCAGGCGTGGATCGAGGTTGATGTTGCCTTCCACCACGCGCTTGACGGTCTCGGGCCACTCCTCGGTGCGGTTTTCCGCATCGATGAAACGGGCATAGGTGCGCTTATACGTCACCCAGCCGAGGGGGCCCCAGTGCGGCGTGACGGTGTCGACAATGTCCTTGACGAAGCTGTCCGAAAGGGTAATCAAGTCGTTGGAAGCCATGCGTTTTCCTTCTCTTGCATTCTCTAAAAAGTTCACTGTAATCACTAGATATAGTAGAGAATTTATTGGAGATTACAAGATATTGTGTCCTTATTGATTTCTCGGCGCAATGTGCTAGGACGTCGACGGCGCGGTGAGGGTACAAAACGAAACGCGTCGAATTTTGCGGATTGCGGGACGCATGGTGAAGGAGGGACTATCGGGGTATCGGCGGCAAAAATGCCTCGTCGTCATCCGCTCAAGCGCGTGTCGAATTCAGGTACGCGTGTCCTGTGGCCAACGTCACATCCGTAGGGAAGAGGTGTCTGTGGGTCTGTGGGTCCGGCAGACACGGCACGCGCAGGAGCATTGTGTTCGTGAATATAGGTGTGCGTTTGCGTTTGCAGTTATGGGGCTGCGGAGTGCCTACACTGAAAGAAGACAGCAGTTTCTTGGAGATGCAATTCCTTTGCGTCCGATTGAAAGGCGGCACGATGACAGATAGCGGCAGATACGCCGGTAGCACCGGTGATAGCATGCGTTCGGCCGTTCCTTCTGATGCCGTGATCCCGGGAAACGCTTCGGCTTCGGAAGAGACGGGTGGAAGTGGCCGCTATGGGGCGGCTCGTTCCAGCGAGGACTACTACTACGAGCACGAGGCTCCCTATGCCGATTGGCTCAGATGGTACCGAGAACTGGAATATCCGCGGTATCGCCACCCGGACGTCACCGTGGACTGCGTCATTCTGACCGTGGACGACGAGGTTCTCCGTCTCTCCGATCCGCGCGAATCCGCCACGTGCCTCAAGGCTCTCGTCGTGGACCGCTGGACCCATCCCTTCCGCGGGTCGGTTGCGCTTCCCGGAACTTTCATGCGCCCCGACGACAAAGACGAGACGGCCGTTATCGCTCGGATGCTGCGAGACCGCTTCGATTTCGACGCCACCTCGACGCAGGCACATGTCCGCCAGCTCAAGACATTCACCGGAGCCGACCGGGACCCGCGGGGGCAGGTCGTCTCCATTGCGAACATCGTGTACGTGGAGGGTGGCATGAAGCTCATTCCGCCCGCGGACGGTGTGCGGTGGGAGTCCCTCCTGTCGTTGGTTCCGGAGGAAGTGGGAAGTAAGCGAGGAGCGGCGCTGGATCCAGAATCGGGGGCAGGGCGAGGGTCCGAGCGGTGGCCAGCGTCGGCGCAGCATCCAGTGAAAGAGCCTGCGTCTCCGCAGCCACTTGCCTTCGACCACACCGAGATCGTCGCCACCGCCATAGAACGCGTGCGCTCGCAGTTCGCGTGGTCTCCCTATATATTCTGGACACTGCCGCAGCCGTTTACCGTTACCGATGCGCTGAAACTGCGCGCGAGCCTTTTCGGCGAGGACTACAAGCGCATCAATCGCAAGAATTTCAAGCGCAAATATCAGGCGGTATGGATTCCTGACCACGTGGAGATCAATCCCGTCACGAAAATGCCCGTCGATTATTACCGCTACGACGGTGCCGTCTTCGAATAGTCCCACATGTGAAACCACATAGTGAATCACGTATGAAATATGATGCGTGTTTTTGAAGCGCTGACAGGCTATGCTGGATACTGTCGAAACATATCGACAATAACTGTCGAAAGGTATGATCAATGCGAGAGCGGTGGTCATACAGGCAATGGCGTCTGTGGTTTCAGTCGCGTTGCGCGTTGTGACAGAAAAATTTAATGAGGGATCGCAGCGGAAGTTCACATGGTTCGGGTGAGGCGCAGGTGCCGTCCTCCACACTGAAGTGGAGGTGTGCCGAACGCGTTGACGCAGAACTCACGGAACGGCGACGGCTGCGGTTGTATAAGAAGGAACGTCTATGGCTGGTATCAAGGATGTAGCGAAGCGGGCGGGTGTATCGATCAGCACTGTCTCGTATGTGTTGTCCGGGAAAAGGTCGGTCAGTAAGGAAACCAAGCAGCGGGTGTTGAAGGCAGCAAGGGAGCTGCAGTACTCGCCCAACGCCGGTGCCCGGATGCTGCGTGGTGACCGCACCCACATTCTGGCGCTCAGCGCGCCTATGTATGAGACCACGGACTACAACAACTACTCCGTCTTCTTCCTCAAAACCGTGCAGAGGGCCCGCAAATACCATTATGACGTGCTGCTTCTCGCCGGTGACGACGAAGAGCAGGATCTGGCGCGCATCGTCGAATCGGGGCTGGTGGACGGCGTGCTCATGCTGGATGTCAACATTGACGATTCGCGCATCGATATCGCCCGTAATTCAAGCGTTCCCTTCGTCGCTATCGGAGACCCCGGTGACACCAGCGCGCTCAATGCCGTCGACACCGATTTCACCAGAATGGGCCGTGAGGCCGTCGGCCGCCTTGCTGATGCCGGGCATACGAAAATCCTGTTCGTAGGCGCACACAGGGAGGACTACGAACGCGGATCCAACTTTCTTATCCGTCTGCGCGATGGCGCGCTTTTCGAGGCGCATCGGCGCAAGGTCGAGGTGGTGGTCACATACCAGCCGAAGGGCGATATGGCTGGCATTCAGCGCGAAATGAAATCGATACTGGCCCAGCATCCCGATATCACCGCCGTGATCTCGCAGTCGAACATCATTCAGCTCGGCAATCTCACCACTGCCATCACGCGGTTGGGATACCGCATTCCGCAAGACATGTCGGTGCTCTCGGCGGGCATGGGTGGCGAGGCCGCGACCTTGAGCACGCCGGTGGACGAGATGCCCCTGTTGCCGGAAGTCGTGTGCCAGCGTGCGGTCGACATCATGATGGACGTTCTCGACGGCAAGCAGCGCCGGTGCGGAACGTTGGAACTCACGGCGGCGCGGTATTTTGAACGTGGATCGATCGCGGCACCGCGCAGTGAGCATCGCGCGGGCTCTGTGCCCATTTCGGATTCCGCACGCAGTGCCGACTCCGTGAGTGACGCACCTTCCGTATCCGACGCGCACTCTGTATCCGACGCGAATCCAGTTCCCGACGCGGGAGTGCCCGACGTGCGCATCCGCGAGGCGGCGTGATCCCTCGTCTAATTTATTCTGCTTCTGGCTTCGGTCTCGGTCATGGGCATGGCGACGCGGGCTCCGGGGTGAATTCCCGATGCGATCACTGAGGCGAGTCCCGGGTGGCGACCTGACTGTGTCCGAAGGGTGAGTTGCGGAAACGTCCCGCGGCGTTTCCGTTTTTCTTTGCCTTTCATAAAAGCTCTTTGCCTCTGGTGAGCGCCCTCCATTTGTGCCGTTGTACATCCTCTCAGCGCGTGTTACTATTCAATCGAAACGTTTAGCAATATTGCTAGTAGTCGCAGCACTGTTGGTGTTATCGAACGTTGTACTCGTTGGTTTGGTGCGAGTCGAAAAGATTCGATGACAGACGATTGCTAACGGCTTGGCGGCAGTGTGGCAGCGGAAATTTTCCAAAAGCAAATGGAGCAAAACGATGAAGTTCACTGATGGATTCTGGCTTAACCGCCCGAATGTGGAAGCGCTCTACGCACGCGAGGCGTACGAACTCGAAGTGGGCAAGGACGGCAGCAGTCTCGATGTTCTGGCAACCACGAAACAGATCAACAATCGTGCAGACACCCTGAACCTGCCGACCTTCGACCTCAAAATCACCGCACCGTCCGAAGGTGTGATCCGCGTCCAGGCCGCCCACTGGGACGGAGCGGAGCAAGACCCCGGTTTCCCCCTTACGTGTGACGAGAGCAGCGACCGTGCCTATGTGCAGGCCAAAACCACCGAGCAGGATGCCACTCTCACCAGTGGCAAGCTTACCGCTCGGGTGCAGAAGGGCGCTCCATGGAGCCTCACCTTCGAGGACGAGAATGGCAAGATTCTCACCGGCTCCGAAGGAAAGTCGCTGGGACGCTTCCTGCTCAATCAGCTTTCCGCGGTGACCACCGACACGGTCGGCGAGTTCGGAGTTTCCGATACGGGCGCAGCCTACGAGGAATCCGATGTCTTCAGCTCCATTCAGCTCAAGCTGGCGGTGGGCGAGGATGTTTATGGCTTCGGCGAGCGCTTCGGTGCGTTCGTGAAGAACGGTCAGTCCATCGATATTTGGAATCAGGATGGCGGTACATCTTCTGGTCAGTCGTATAAGAACATTCCGTTCTATTTCACCACGGGCGGCTATGGCGTGCTGGTGAATAACCGCGGCCATGTGTCCTTCGAAGTGGGGTCCGAGAACACCGAGGCGGTTCAGTTCTCGGTTCCGGGGGAGTCGCTTGATTTTCTGGTGTTCTATGGTCCGACGCCGAAGGAGATTCTCAACCGGTATACGGCGTTGGTGGGGCGTCCGGCGCGGGTGCCGGCGTGGTCGTATGGGCTGTGGCTCACTACCAGCTTCACCACTAAGTATGATGAGGAGACCGTGAATTCCATGATCGACGGCATGTTCGATCGTGACATTCCGCTGGGTGTTTTCCATTATGACTGCTTCTGGATGCGTGAGTTCCGCTGGACGGACTTCGAGTGGGACGAGCGTTTCTTCAAGGGGCAGAGGGAGACGTTGAAGCGTCTGCACGAGGATAAGAATCTGCATGTGTGCGCGTGGATCAATCCCTACCTTGGCCAGCGCGGGAAGATGTTCGCAGAGGGCAAGGAGAAGGGCTATCTGGTGCGCAAGCCCAGTGGCGAGGTCTGGCAGTCGGATCTGTGGCAGGCGGGCATGGCGCTGGTTGACTTCACCAATCCAGAGGCGCGCCAATGGTACAAGGACCACGTCAAGACGCTGCTGCGCCAAGGTGTCGATGCCATCAAGACCGATTTCGGTGAGCGCATTCCCACCGATGTGGTGTGGCACGACGGTTCCAACCCCATTTCGATGCATAACTGGTATACGCAGCTGTACAACAAGACGGTTTTCGAGGCCATCGAGGAGGTGTACGGCAAGGGTCAGGCGGCTCTGTATGCGCGTTCGGCGACGGTGGGCGGCCAACAGGAGCCTCTGCACTGGGGCGGCGACTGCGAGTCGACGTTCAACGGCATGGCGCAGACTCTGCGTGGAGGTCTGTCGCTTGTGTCCTCCGGTTTCGGTTTCTGGAGCCACGACATTGGTGGCTTCGAGGGACGCAAGGCGGATCCTGCGCTGTACAAGCGGTGGACAGCATTCGGCCTGCTGGGCTCTCATTCCCGGTACCACGGCTCCACGGTGTACCGCGTTCCGTGGCTCTTTGACGAGGAGGACGAGAAGAACGGTGTGAAGCTTCCCGAGTCCCAGACCGCAGTGGCGGTGACGCGCAAGTTCACCCATCTCAAGCTCGATCTCATGCCGTACCTCTATCAGGTTGGCCTGGAGCCGCACGAGAATGGCACTCCGGTCATGCGGTCCATGGTCATGGAATTCCCTGACGACCCCACCACGTATTCGCTGGACCGTCAGTACATGTTCGGTCCCTCTCTGCTTGTGGCGCCGGTATTCACTTACTCGGGCGAGGTGCAGTACTATCTGCCGGCTGGTACCTGGGTGAATTACTTCACCGGTGAGAAGGCTCAGGGCGGCGTCTGGCGCAAGGAGACGCACGCCTACGACTCTGTGCCGCTGTGGGTGCGCGACAACACGGTGCTTGTCACCAACCCCGGCCACAATTCCGCGGAGTACGAGTACGGCACGGATGCGCTGGTCTCCGTCTTCCTTGATGCCGCCGAGTCCGTTTCGACCAAGGTTTCCGAAGCCGATGACTCCTCGGTCGAGTTCACTGCGCGTAAGCGCGAGGACGGAACGGTGGAGGTCTCCAGTTCCGACAAGCGCGAGTTCACCGCACGCCTGGGAATCCTGGGCGAGAAAGTCACTTCCGAGGGTGGAGTGGCAGTCCTGAAGTAGAGTTCACGCAGCCTTGGGCTCATGCGGTATCACGCAGGATCTTGCAGTATCGCAGGGTCTAGCGCCATGTAGCGTCATATCGAGATGTTTATATGGAGTATGTAAACGTGAGATAGGGCACATTCCGCTGGACGCGTGAAGGCTAGAGATAAATGCGTATGCGGTGTTCGATGGGTTTCCCGGAGGGTGGTTCCGGGAAACCCATCGTCGCGAGACGGGCCAGTTCGGGAAGTTGCGTCCGCTCGTTCTGCGCGTCGCCGGAGGCGGCACGGGAGCGTTTTTGGCGGGAGCACTCGCTGTGCATTCGTGAGGATCAGGGGTGTCGCGGGCCTCGATGGGCAGGAAGTGTGACGGAAGAGAAACATATGCGAATCGTTTCTCTAAAAGTGATAAGAAAATCTCGTTAACGTTCTCAACGTTGCGAAATAAATATCTAAACGTTTGCTTTTGAAATCGTAAAATCGACACATGGATTCCGTGTGGTGACTTCATAATTTCTCAACAAATCATTACGTTTTACCAGCTGTTGCTTCCCTAAGTTAATGTGTTACACTTCAATCGAAACGTTTAGCAAGACGGTGCGAGGGGCAGCGATTCTTCTGACGGAATATTAGAACAGTTTGTCGAAAGCTTTCTACTTATTGTAGGGACGCTAGAGACGGAAGGCGACTATGGATTTTGTAACGGTTGAAGGTGACCGGTTCTCGTATCGGGGCAAGCCTATCGTTTTCCGTGGTCTCGGCATAGGTTCATGGCTCAACATGGAGCACTTCATGGTGGGAATGCCCGGAACGGACACCATGATTCGTGCGGCCTTCGCCAACGTCTTCGACGAGGAGAAGGCGACGGTCTTCTTCGACGACTTCAACGAAGCCTTCGTCGGAGATGACGATTTCCGCTATCTCAAGGCGCTCGGCGTCAACTTCATCCGTGTTCCCTTCAATTACAGACTTTTCATCGACGACGCCAACCCCGGTCAGCTGAAGGAGACGGGTTTCCGCTACTTCGACCGGCTGTTTGCGCTCTGCCGCAAATACGAGATCTTCTGCATGCCCGATTTGCATGCGGTTCCCGGCGGTCAGAACCCCGACTGGCACTCCGACAACATGACGGGTGTACCCCAGTTCTGGCATTTCGACGTGTTTCAGCAGCAGATGGTGGATTTGTGGCGTCAGATTGCGCGCCGCTATGCGGACGAGCCGTATCTCATGGGCTACGACCTGCTCAACGAGCCGTATCTCATGCCCTCGAAGCCGGGCGCTCTGCAGCACTTCTACGACAGGGTCACGCAGGCGATCCGCACGGTCGACACCAACCATGTCATCCTCCTCGAAGGCGATTTCTTCGCGATGGACTTCTCGGCGATCACACACATCGACGACGCCAACACGGCCATCACCTTCCACTACTACCCAACGGTGTGGCACCCGGAAATGGCGTCCGCACAGTACCCGCGGGACCAGTGGAAGCAGCAGTGCGAAGACGGTTTCCTGAAGGTCATGGACTCCATGCGTTCCTTCGGCCGTCCCCTCCTCTGCGGAGAAGCGGGGTACGAGATCAGCGGCGACGACATGGACCACGTCCTCGCCATGACCGAGGACACCCTTGAGATTTTCGAAAAGCATCACGTGTCCTGGACGCTGTGGTCGTACAAGGATGCCCAGTTCATGGGGCTGGCTTTCCCAGAGTCGGGAACCCCGTGGATGCGATTCGTTGACGAGGTCCACCACGAATGGAATCACCATCGCGAGATGGATCAAGGAAAAGACGTGGTGGCGATGGTCGCGGACATGTTTCCGGGCCAGGCCGCCGACCAGACGAAGTACGAACTGCAGTTCCGCCAACGCGCACTGATGTTCGTCCTTCAAAAAGAGCAGATCCTGGAGCCCCTGCTGAGGCAGTGGGGATGGGATCGCATTAAAGAGCTTCCGGCCTCTTTCGAATTCTCTCGGTGCAGCGTGCATCGACGGTATGCGGAATTGGTTTCGACTTTCACCCACCGAAAGATGAGCGGCAGTTGAGTCGTAGAGGTGCAGTACCGGAGGGGCGCGGCCCTGGGCCACGTCGAGTTGTAAAAAATCAGTTTCAGGATTTGAAGTTTTGAGTCCAGCCGTACAGGAATTTCCAATGGATGGAAGTTGCCTGGCGGCAATTGTTCAAGGAGGAATGAAATTGGACACGAGAGGTTCAATCAGGAAAAAGGCCGTTCGCCGCGTCGTAACATCTGTCGCAGCGCTTTCGGCAGCCGTTTTCGCACTGGCAGGATGTGGTAACAGCTCGTCGGCGAGCGCCAGCAGTGCGGATTCCGTCAGTATGTCGGATGTGAACGCCGCGCTGAAGTCCGACAAGAAGACCACGCTCACCATGTGGGCATGGTCCGAGGCACAGTACAAGCCGGTCATCGAGAAGTTCGAGAAGGCATACCCGAACATCAAGATCAAGTTCACCGTCAGCCCGGTGAGCACCGATGAGTACACGAAGTTCCAGAACGCAGTGTCGTCGGGGAAGAACATCCCCAACATCATTCAGATGGAATATGATTCCATGCCGCAGTTCGCAGTGAAGGGGTCTTTGGCGAACTTCAGCTCGTCGTCCATCGAGAAGGAAATGGGCGCGCTCTATAACGATTCCGCATGGAAGTCGGCGCACGTTGCCGATGGTCTGTACGGCATCCCCACCGATCAGGGTCCGACGGTTCTCTATTACCGCAGCGACATTCTCAAGGAACACAACCTCAAGGCTCCGACCACCTGGAAGGAGTTCGAGGAAGAGGGCATCAAGCTTCACAAGGCCGATTCCAGCAAGTACATGGGATTTGTCGACCTCGCCGATACCCGTAACCTCACGAACTTCCTGAGCTACGCCGATTCCAACCCATGGACGGTGAAGGATGTTCAGAACCTCTCCTTCGACATGCAGAACAGCAAGGTCAAGGAAGTCGCCACTTACATTCAGCGCTGCATCAAGGAAGGCGTTCTCAAGCCGATCTCCTCTGCGAGCACCGAATTCAACCAGGCAATGAACAACTCCAACTATGCGACCTATCTCGATGGCGCATGGCGTGGCGCACTGCTGAAGTCCATGTACCCGAAGCTTTCGGGCAAGTGGCAGGTTGAGACCGTTCCGACGTGGGGCACCGCTACCAAGTCCGTGTCCTCCACCTCCGGCGGCTCCATGCTGGCCCTTTCCGAGGCAACTCCAAAGGCCGACCGTGCAGCTGCAATCGCCTTCATGAACTACATCAACTCCAACAAGGACTGCGTCAACACCCTCGTTACCGAGGGTGGCATCTTCAGCGCCACGAAGTCCTATCAGAACGACTCCACGTGGGAGACGAAGACCGATAAGTACTTCGGCGGACAGGCCGTGAACAAGGTCTACTTCCAGGCGGCAAAGGACGTGAACACCAACTGGTCCACGCTCCCGTTCAACCAGGAGGCCGTCAACGAGTACAACGACATCGTGGTTCCTACCTACACCTCCGGAGACAGCATCTTCGACGCCATCGGACAATGGCAGACGAAGCTTGTGAAGTACGCGAAGGATCAAGGTTTCACGGTTACCGAATCCAAGTGACCGTTTGACAGCAAACGACGTCGGCTGCTCTGCGGTCCGCAAGGATCCGAGGTAGCCGGCGTCCCATAATTTTTTGAAATTTGATGAATTGAGGCATGTCGTGGCACACAGTGCGGCAGTAGACGGCGGAAAGGTGCATACGACACAGCGCACCTCGAACCGCAGAAAGAACAAGGTGAGGAGGGAACGCTGGGAATGGAGCGGCCTGGCGTTCAGCGCACCTTATGTGATCGTTTTTATTCTTGGTACCATTTTGCCGCTCCTCTACGCCCTGTACCTGGGCTTCTTCCGGACACAGATGATCGGAGGAGACAGCTTCGTCGGCTTCTCCAACTATATCGAGGCCTTCACGGATCCGGTGTTCTGGTCGGGCTTCGGCAGGGTCAGCATCTATGCGGTCATCCAGGTGCCGATCATCGTCATCCTGGCGCTCGTTTCGGCAATGATCTTGGACTCGGGACGCATTAAGCACATTGCGGTTCCCCGTATCCTGGTGTTCCTTCCCTACGCGGTGCCGAGCGTGGTCGCCGCACTGATGTGGAGCTACATCTACGGTCAGGATTACGGCCTCGTCGGCCAGTTCTTCAAGCTGTTCGGCGGTCAGGCCCCGAATCTCCTCTCCAGCAAGCTCATCATGTTCGCCATCATGAACATCGTCATCTGGGGCTTCATGGGATACAACATGCTTATTTACTATTCATCGTTGCGCACCATCCCCGAGGAGATCTACGAAGCCGCACGTCTGGATGGCGCGAGTGAGTTCCGCATCGCGTGGTCCATCAAGATTCCCGCCATCAAGGGCTCGATCGTGATGACGGTGGTCTTCTGCCTCATCGGCGCCTTCCAGCTGTTCAACGAACCGAACCTGTTGCAGGCCATCGCGCCGGATGCCATCGGATCGTCGTACACGCCGAACATGTACAGCTACACCTTGGCGTTCAAGGGCCAGAACATGAATTACGCCGCCGCTGTCTCACTGGTGGCCGGTATCGTCACCATGGTCGTGATCGGAATCATCAAGTGGCTCGGAGACAAATGGAGTGAAAGATGACGCAAGCTAACAGTATTTCGCCGGTCACCGGCAAGAAGCTCACGCACCGCGAAAAGCGCAATGCCAAGGCATCGCAGCGCTACTACCGCGAGCGCATGGCCAAGAAGAACGCGCCAAAGCTCACTAAGGGCCAGCGTGCGTCGTCGTGGCTGCTGCACATCATCATGTTCTTCATGGCTGCCTACTGCATCGTGCCGCTGCTGTGGCTCGTGTTCTCCGCCACCAAGTCCAACGGGGGCCTCTACGATTCCTTCGGTCTGTGGTTCGCCGGCTCTCAGGACGGCGGAATCCAGCTGTGGCAGAACTTGGCGGGAACCTTTAACTACAACGGTGCGATCTATGGCCGTTGGCTCATCAACACCGTGGTCTACGCGGTGGTTGTGGGCTTCGGCTCGACCATCATCGCCGCCTTCGCGGGCTACGCGGTCGCCGTCATGAAGTTCCCTGGCAGGAAGCTGCTGCTGGCCGTGACTCTGGCCTTCATGTCCATTCCGACCACCATCATCACCATTCCTCTCTTCCTGCTGTATTCGAAGATCGGTCTGGTCAACACGATGTGGTCGGTCATCATTCCGCAGCTGTCCTTCCCCTTCGGGCTCTACCTCATGATCATCTATGCCCAGCAGTCCGTGCCGGTGTCGTTGGTCGAGGCGGCGAAGCTGGATGGCGCGAGCCACTGGACCATCTTCTGGAAGATCGCTCTTCCGCTGCTGTCTCCGGGCTTCGTCACCGTTCTGCTGTTCTCCCTGGTGGGGGCGTGGAACAACTACTTCCTGCCGTTGATCATGCTGTCCGACCGCACGAAGTACCCGCTGACCGTCGGCCTGAACCTCTGGCTGAAGATGAGCGGCGATCCGTCGGTGGGTGGCGGCCTTCCGGATTCCTACATCATCACGGGTTCGCTGGTCGCGGTCATCCCGCTGATCATTTCGTTCATCTTCCTGCAGCGTTACTGGCAGTCGGGCCTGTCCGCAGGTTCCGTGAAGTAACGGACGCAGTGAAGGTGTAGTGCGACAATAAGAGTGACATTGGGTGGAGAGCGGCGTGCGCCACTCCCCACCTTTTGTGTTAATAGTGGTGTTTTGTGTCAACAGTGATTTGTGTCAGTAACGATGTTTTGTGTCAACAGTGACGTTGAAGGAGAGAGATATGTCGACAGCGCAGATGCCCACGGCGGGCCAGTCCATTCTTTTCGGCGGTGACTACAATCCCGAGCAATGGCCCAGGGAGACGTGGGACGAGGACATGCGGCTTCTCAAGCAGGCCCACGTGACCTCGGTGACGCTCAACGTCTTTTCGTGGGCGCTCCTTCAGCCCGACGACGAGACCTACGACTTCTCCATGCTCGACGACATCGTCGAGACGGTGACGAAGGCGGGGCTCACCATCGTGATGGCCACCTCCACCGGCGCCTTGCCCGCATGGATGAGCCTGAAGTACCCCGACGTCAATCGCGTGGACTTCCATGGCAGGCGGCACCGCCACGGCGGCCGCCACAACGCCTGCCCCTCCAGCCCCACCTATCTCAAATACGCTCCGAAGCTCGCCGGCCTCATCGCCAAGAGGTACGCGTCCCTCAGCAACCTGGTGTGCTGGCACGTGTCCAACGAGTACGGCGGCTACTGCTACTGCGACAACTGCGCCGCGCGATTCCGCGAATGGCTCGCCGCGCGCTACGGGAGCGTGGAGAACCTCAACGAGGCGTGGACCACCAACTTCTGGGGTCACACCTACCACTCCTTCGAGGAGATCTTCCCTCCGAACGAGCTGGGCGACGCCGTGGACGAAAACCGTTCCCTGCTCCCCGCGCTCACGCTCGACTACCGCCGCTTCATGTCGGATTCAGTGCGGAACATGTACCGCGTGGAGAAGGCCGCGATCCGCGAATACGACGCCGAGACCCCGGTCACGACCAACTTCATGCTCAATTTCAACGACTTCGACTACTTCAGCTGGGCAGACGACCTCGACGTGGTGTCATGGGACTGCTATCCCAGCTACGACACCGATCCCAGCGAGATCTCCATGTGGCACGACCTCATGCGCGGACTCAAATCCAGTCCCTTCATGCTCATGGAGCAGACGCCGAGCCGCGCCAACTGGCAGCCTTTCAACTCGCTGAAGAAGCCCGGCCAGATGCGCGCGCAGAGCCTGCAGGCCATGGCGCACGGCGCCGATACCATTCAGTTCTTCCAGATGCGCAGGTCGCGTGCCGGCTGCGAGAAATTCCACGGAGCCATCATCGAGAACGACGGAGGCTCCGACACCCGCGTCTTCCGCGAGACCGAGGAGCTTGGCAGCCAGCTTCACCAGCTGGGAACGCAGCTCGTGGGCTCGCAGGTGCGGGCCAAGGTGGCCATCGTCTTCGACTGGGAATCATGGTGGGGAATGCTCGGCAGTGTGGGCCCCTCCGTGAGCCTCAACTACCTCACCGAGATCAACCGCTACTATGCGGAGCTCTACCGCCGCCACATCAGCGTCGACATGGTGAGGAAGACCGCCGACCTGAGCGGCTACTCCGCCGTCCTCGCGCCGTGCCTCTACATGGTCGATGACCAGACGAGCGAGAACCTGCACCGCTACGTGCGCTCCGGAGGCCGCCTCCTGCTCACCACCATGAGCTCCATCGCCAACGAGAACGACCAATGCCACCTGGGTGGTGCGCCCGCCCCGCTGCGCGACATCGCAGGCGCGTGGGCAGAGGAGACGGATGCGCTCGCCCCCGAGGTCTCCGTTCCGCTCCTCTTCACCGACGCGGACTCTGCCATTCCTCAGGTACGGCCCGCTGCGGGCTCGCTGCTCTGCGACGTGCTGAGAACCGACACCGCTCACACGGTGGCGACCTATGGCGGAGACGACTACTATGCCGGTGCACCCGCCGTCACCGAGAACAGCTTCGGTGAGGGCCGCGCCTTCTACGTGGCCACGATGCCTGACAAGATCGCGTTGAGTGCCATCATGGACCGTTTCCTCGCCGGCAGTGGCGTGGAGACGTGCGCGCCGGATGTCGAGGCTGCACCAGGCATCGAGGTCAGCACCCGCTTCGGAGCCGACGGCACCCGTTACACGTTCGCCATTGACCTGGCCGGCAAGGGCGGTGATGTCACGCTGAGCACACCGATGAGCGATCTCATCACGGGCAAGCGCTATGAGACGCGGATCGCGCTCGGTCGTTTCGGCGTGGTAATCCTCAAGGCGTAAGAGAAAGCCTGCGGGTCCGGGAGGGCGGCGCAGGCAGGAAATGATTCTCTGAGTCTCGGAGGCTCTCATGGCAAGGCAAGTGCAGGACGTTCTGCAGACAGTGCTCGATCGTGCGGTGGAAAACGGGGAGGTGGCGGGAGCCAGTCTGCTCGTGGAGCAGCAGGGTAGCCCGCGGTGGTACGCGCAGTCGGGCTACCGTGACACTGACAAGGCACTGCCCATGGGCCGCGATACCATCTGCAGACTCTATTCCCAGACGAAGCCCCTGACTGCGACGGCGGTGATGATGCTGGTGGAACGAGGCCTGCTCGACCTCGATGAGCCGATTTCCGCGCTGCTCCCTGGCTTCAAGGGCCAGCAGGTGGAGCGTTCCCAAGCCAGTGTCATCACCAACGATCTGCCGACCGAGCAGGCGGAACACGTGGTGGCACAGTCGGGAGGAGCGGAGGCGCAGAAGCCTCATGAGTCGCAGACGGAGCCCGTGGAGCGCGACGTCACGGTCAAGGATCTGCTGACCATGACATCGGGTCTGTCGTATCCGGACGGCACCACCCTTGCGGGCAAGGAATCCGCAAAGGTGTATGCCCGCATCGGGGAGGGTCTCGGTACCCCGAAGGCTCTTGGAACCGTTGAAATCGCTAATCAATTTGGCCGCATGCCCCTGCACTTCCAACCGGGGCGGCATTGGATGTACGGTACGTCGGCGGATGTGGCCGGCGCGATCGTCGAAGTCGTGAGTGGTCAGCGCTTCGGTGACTTCCTGAGGACCCAGCTGTTCGAACCCTTGGGAATGAAAGACACGGCGTTCTTCGTGCCCGAGGATAAGCAATCGCGTCTTGCCACGGTCTATGACAATCCCACGAATCCCATGAAACCCGCCAACGAAGGTACGCTCCATGAGGTGGTGACGAATCATCTGGGCATCGGGTATGCGCCACGCACGGATCCGGCCTTTCAGTCGGGAGGCGCGGGCCTCTTCTCCACCCTTGATGACTACACGCGTTTCGCGCAGATGCTCCTCCACGGCGGTCAGGCGAATGGCGAGCGCTTCCTGAGCCCCGCCACGCTCGGGTTCATGACTCATAGCTCGTTGTCGCTTTCCCAGCTGAGGGATTTCGAAACATGGCAGACGGGGTACGGCTACAACTGCTTCATGAGGACGTTGGAGCGTCCGAGCTACGCCAACCTCGTGGGAAGCGTGGGTGAATACGGCTGGGACGGCTGGCTCGGCACCTACTTCAGCAACCTCCCGCAGTTCGGGGCGAGCTTCCTTGTGATGCTTCAGCTCACCAACGCCGGTACCTTACCGGTGACACGCAGACTCCACAATGTGGTGTGCGGGGCGCTGTCGGAGTGATTAGCGGTGCCGTTCCGGGTTCGAGGGGCGCATAGCTTGTGAACGCGGCCTCACGTCTGCCGCAGAATCAGCGCCGTGTCGGCTGATTTCCGTTTAAGATGGCGACTTGGACCGGAACGGCATCCTAACGTTCCACAGTCACGACGACAAGCGAGGAAGTGACATGACGAGCATCAAGGATGTTGCGAAGAAGGCAGGTGTCTCAGCAAGCACCGTTTCATATGCCATCTCGGGCAAACGGGCGGTGAGCAAGGACGCCAAGAGACGCGTGATGAAGGCTGCGCGGGAACTCAACTACTCGCCCAACGCCGGCGCCCAGATCCTTCGAGGGAACAAGACGCATATCCTTGCTCTGAGTTCCCCGATGTACAGTTCCACCGACTACGGCAGCTACATGGATTTCTTTCTCAAGGTCGTGCAGCGTGCCCGCTTCCACGGCTACGATGTACTGCTGCTGGCGGGGGACAACGAGGATGAGGAACTTCTGCGCATCGTGAAGTCCGGCCTCGCCGACGGCGTGGTCCTCCTCGACGTCGACATCAACGATTCTCGGCTCAAGGTGGCCGAAGCGACTTCGATTCCCTTCATCTCCATCGGCGATCCCGGCGACATCAGTTCGGTCAACGCCGTCGACATCGATTTCACACGCATGGGGGTGACGGCGGTGAACGAGCTCGCCGACTACGGGCATCGGAAGGTCCTGTTCATCGGTGGGCAGGCAGAGGACTATGCGCGGGGATCGAACTTCCTGGTGCGCTTGCGCGACGCGATCTACGACCAGGCGCGCAGACGGGGAGTCGACATCGAGATGGTGAATCTCTCCGAGACGAAGATGCCGGAGATTCAGGCGCTCGTCGATGCGGAATTTTCGCAGCACCCCGACATCACCGCCGTGCTTGCGCAGACCGATCTTGTCCAGATGGGAAATATCGTCGCGGCCCTCGAACGCAGTGGCCGTTCTATTCCCTCCGACGTCTCGGTGATGTCGCTGGGCATGGGCGGCGACGCCTCTACGTTGAGCACTCCGATCGACGGCATGCCGCTTCTCCCCGACATCACGTGCACGCGGGGCATTGACATCCTCATGGACATGATCGCTGGGAAGATGGCACGGTCGGGCAACATGGAACTGGCGGCCCCCCGCTATGACAAATGCGGTTCGGTGGGCCCGGCGAAGAACTGAAGCCTCGCCTTGGATATGCACTGCCTCAGGCCGTGTTTGCCTCAGGCTGGCTTTACCTCAGACCAGGCTCGCCTGTGGATTAAGGGGACCCTCGTCCTTGTTCCCCTCGGGATGGGAGATCTTTGCAAAGGCGCGCGTGAACACAAGGGATTTCGCATAGGCAACCCACGCGAGGCCGAAAACGACCATGAGCACACGAATAATGGCACTGAAGTGGCCCAGACTCAGAGCGGCGATGTCAATGGCAATCAATGCACAGGACATGCCTAGGACCTTCCATGGAACCATGAGGGACAGCGCCCAGAGTCTGCGTGAACTGTTCGCGAAACGGGCCTGCAACGGGTACATGTACTCGAGGGAAAGCAGATACACCACGGCGGCGATGATGAGGATCGGATAAATCACGTAGGTGACGTTTGAACTGACCTGCAGCCAGAAGACGGCTCCGAAAAGGAGTGCCGCGCCGATGATCAGATATACCAACCAGGACAGTATCCCCTGCTTGAACTCATGCGTGAATCGTTTCAGGTATTCCCTGGTGAGCGAGATGTCGTCATGGTCGATGTAGGCGAAGAGGGTGCTGTAGAGCGCTCCCAAAGCCGGACCGATGGTGACGATCGGCACCATCGTCACCAGAAAAACGAGGTTGAGCGCGGTGAACGCGGCCAACGTTCTCATGAAACCCCACACTGGGTTATTGAGATTGAAGTGCATAATTCCAACTCTAGGCCGTTGTCTCACTTTGTGCGAAACTTTGCTGAATCGATTTACATTATCTCTTCGTATTACGGAGATATCAACAGAAATTAATGAAGTGTTTGCGCTGGTGAATAGTGCCTTATTCGTTGGAATGGCGGGCATTTCATGGAATATTGTCACGCTTGTCAGATGGTGCTATTCTTTAATCGAAACGATTGACAAAGTGGTAATCGGAGATCAACGAAGATTATTAATTTCGAACGCCGACGTCACGTTGCATCAAAGGAGAGGCTATGACAGCTGCTACGGATAGTGAGGTGAGCGCCGCCAGAAGCAAGGGCGAATCTCGGGCGCCCAAGCGTAAGCGCAAAGTTGTGGATGAACGAAAACGTCAGGGCAAGAAGATGTTCCTGCTCCTGGTCCCCTTCATCGCATTAATTGGACTTTTCTCGTATTTCCCGCTCTACGGGTGGATTTATGCATTCTTTGACTACCAGCCGCCGCTTTCCCTGGCGGATTCGGATTTCGTGGGCCTGCAATGGTTCAAGATGTTGGTCTCGAACCCCGAGCAGATGCGTCAGATCGGACAGGTGTTGCTCAACACCTTCGCGATGAGTGGCTTGGGAATCGCTACGTCTTTTCTTCCGGTCATCTTCGCCATCTGTCTCAATGAGATCGCCAACCATCACTTCCGTTCGATTGTGCAGACGCTGACCACGCTGCCGAACTTCATCAGCTGGGTCTTGGTCTACGCTCTCGCTTTCGCCATGTTCTCGACCACCGGCATGGTCAACACCGTCCTCCAGAACCTGCACATCATCACCCAGCCGATATCCTTCCTCGACTCGGATTCGCACACTTGGCTCGCGATGCTGCTGTGGAGTCTGTGGAAGACCCTGGGCTGGAGCGCCATCATGTATCTGGCGGGCATCGCCGGCGTCGATCCGGAACTGTACGAGGCCGCGCAGGTTGATGGGGCGAACCGCTTCCAACAGATCATCCATGTGACGATCCCGCAGATTCTGCCGACCTATTTCGTGATGCTGATGCTGCAGATATCGAACTTCCTCAACAACGGCATGGACCAGTACTACGTCTTCGCGAACGCCTTTAACTCCACGCACATACAGGTGCTTGACCTGTACGTGTACACGGTCGGTATGACGAACAACAGTCTGTCGTTGGCAACGGCCATCAGCATGCTCAAGAGCCTGGTGAGTGTGGTTCTCCTCTTCGGAGTCAACCACCTGTCCAAGCGTGTTCGCGGCGTTTCGATCATCTGAAAGGGGGCAGGATCATGACACAAGCACAAGTACAAGTACAGGCACAGGCCGTGAACGCAGACCAGGGCCAGAAGCCCAAGCGCAGGCGGGCGCATCTGGTACGCAGGAGCAAGGGCGAAAAGATCTTCGCCGTCTTCAACATTGCCTTCTTCATCATCTTCACCATCATCTGCGTCTACCCGTTCTATTACCTCATCATCAATTCGATTTCGTCGAACACAATGAGTGCGGCTGGGGAAATCAACCTGATTCCTCAGGAGATTCATTGGGAGAACTACAAAGCTGTCCTCGGCCTTGAAGGCCTGAGCACAGCGGCCCTTGTCTCACTCGGACGTACCGTTCTGGGCACCGCGCTGACGGTGTTCGCCTCGGCGTTCCTGGGGTTCATGTTCACCCAGCCAAATCTGTGGAGGCGCAACTTCTGGTACCGCGTCTTCGTGGTGACGATGTATTTCAACGCGGGCATCATCCCGATGTTCATCACCATGAAGCTGTTGGGACTGACGAACACCTTCTGGGTGTACGTCCTTCCCGCCATCGTCCAGCCCTTCAACATCATCCTGGTCAAGACCTACATCGAATCCATTCCGCGCTCCCTGCAGGAGGCGGCGGAGATGGATGGCGCGGGGATCGTGCGCATCTTCTACAAGATCATCATGCCGATGTGTACGCCGATTCTGGCGACGGTCGCCATCTTCTCGGCAGTGGGACAGTGGAACTCCTTCCAGGACACCCTGATGTACATCACCGATTCGCGGCTCTACTCGTTGCAGTACCTGCTGTACCAGTACATCAATCAGGCGAGTTCGCTGGCGGCTTCGGTGAGAAACAGCACCGGTGGCGCACTCAACATGGCGGCGCTCGCCTCTCAGCAGACACCGACATCGATCCGCATGACCGTATCGGTCGTGGTGGTCCTGCCGATTCTGTTTGTCTATCCGTTCTTCCAGCGCTACTTCGTCAAGGGAATTTTCCTCGGCGCGGTCAAGGGATGAGAAGAAGAAACATAACTGAATATAGAAATCACAACGAAGGGAAACAAAGATGTTTCAGATAAAGAAGCACCGCAGGGGACTGGCTATCACGGCTGCTGCGGTCGCGGCGGCGACGATGTTCGCAGGTTGCGGCTCCTCGAACGCCAGTGCATCGGTGGATACCAGCGATGACGGAAAGCTGATGACTGTCGACGTCTACGACGATCTCGCCAACTTCCAGGGCGTTCAGTCCGGTTGGTACGCCAAGATCATCAAAGACAAGTTCAACATGAAGCTCAATATCATCGCTCCGAACGTTTCGGGTGGATCCACCACCTTCGATACTCGTTCGGCCGCCGGTAATCTGGGCGACATCGTCATCACCTCGACGCAGTCCGGCAGACCCGCCAAGCTCATCAAGTCGAAGCTCATCGCTGACATGACTCCGTACATGTCCGCCATCAAGGGGACCAACTACATCAAGAAGTATCAGTCCGCAGTCGATTCCTACAACTCGAATGCAAAGCAGAAGTCCGGGTACTGGGGAATCCCTTACACTGTCTCCTCCAACTCCCCGACTGAATCCTCCGAGGCGAACGAGCCGACCTTCGGCCCCTACCTCATGTGGAACTACTACAAGGAGCTCGGATACCCCAAGATCAGCACCCTTGAGGATCTCCTTCCCGTTCTGCAGAAGATGCAGAATCTGGCCCGCAAGGAAACCGGCAGTAAAAAGGTCTACGCCCTCTCCCTCTTCAAGGACTGGGATGGCAACATGATGAACAACGCCAAGCAGCCGACTTGCTACTACGGTTATGACGAGCTCGGATTTGTGCTCGCCCAGGCCGATGGCTCCGACTATCAGTCCGTCACCAAGGAAGGTGGTATCTATGAGCGTGTGATCAAGTTCTTCGAGAAGGCCAATTCCATGGGCCTGGTCGACCCTGAGTCCTCCACCCAGAACTACGACACCATGTATGCCAAGTACCAGAAGGGCAACGTTCTCTTCTCCTTCTGGCCATGGCTTGGTCAGGCTGCCTACAACACCACGGACAACAAAAAGGCCGGCAAGGGCTTCATGCTCGCTCCTCTTCAGGATCAGAAGATCTTCTCCTACGGTGCAACCACCAACGGAGGAACCACTGCTATCTCCATTGGTTCCCAGGCCAAGAACAAGTCTCGTCTGGTCAAGTTCATCAACTGGCTCTACAGCCCCGAAGGTACCTATGACTCCGGTGCACAGACCAACGGCACCGCAGGTCCGAAGGGACTGAACTGGGAGATCAAGGACGGCAAGCCCGTCCTCACCGAATTTGGTGAGAAGGCCCTCAACGGCGGTGGCGCAAATGTCCCCGCTTCGTGGGGTGGCGGTTCCTACACCGACGGTGTCTCTGCGCTCAACTTCCCGGCCGTCCTCGCTCAGGATACGGATCCGGATACCGGTTATACCTACAACGCCTCGCAGTGGCCGTCGCAGATTGCCAAGAACAACACGGCGCTGGACAAGGATTGGCAGCAGAAGATGGGTGCCAAGACAACCATGGATTATCTGAAGAAGAACAAGATGATCACCGTGGCGCCGGGAGCCTCCTATTCGGCACCTGAGGATTCGTCCGAAATCGCAACGCTCCGTGGCCAGATCAAGACGCAGATCATCAACTATTCGTGGAAGGCGGCGATGTCGAAGTCCGATTCGGAGGTCGATTCGCTGTTCAAGCAGATGCGGAGCACGGTTGACGGTCTGGGCTTTGAGAAGGTTCTGAAGATCGATATGGCCAATGCCAAGGCGCAGAACAAGATGCGCGTCCAGATCAAGACGGAATGGAAGGACAAGAAGTAGGGCGATGAAGAAGTAAAGCAGTAAAGAAGTAAAGCAGTAAAGAAGTAAAGCGAAGTGGAGAGTCCTCCACTGAAAGAAAGTGAACGCTGGGTCGAGGCATTGTTGCTCGGCTCAGCGTTTATAAAAACGAGTGGCGTGTGGCCGGGCTGGACGTTTTTGACCCGAGCCGTTCCATGGCTGTGAGCAGTAGGTTTCGAAGGGGAGAGGAAGAGTTTTCAGTGATATCACTTCAACACATCGACGAGGTCATTGCCGCCGGGCCCTATTCGGACGACTGGTCGTCTCTCGCAGGCATGCAGATTCCTGACTGGTTCAGGGACGCGAAATTCGGGATCTTCACCCACTGGGGGCTCTATACGGTTCCCGAATACTCCAACGAGTGGTATTCGCGCAACATGTACATCAAGGGCTATCCCGCCTACGAACACCACATCAAGACGTATGGCAAGCAGAAGGACTTTGGTTACAAGGACTTCATCAAGCTTTTCACAGCTCCGCACTTCGATCCCGACGAGTGGCTTGACCGCTTTGTCGATGCCGGCGCCAAATACTATTTCCCCGTAGCGGAGCATCACGATGGATTCCAGATGTACTCCAGCGAGCTGTCACGCTTCAACGCCGTTCAGATGGGGCCGAAGCGCGACATCATCGGAGAGCTAAGGAAGGCGACGCTGCAGCGAGGACTCCATTTCGCCGCATCGAATCACCGGGCCGAACACTGGTGGTTCATGGGGCACGGCCGAGAATTCGACAGCGACATCACCGGCGATCTCAAGCGTGGGGACTTCTACTGGCCCGCCATGCCCGAGCCTGACAATCAGGACATTTATTCCACCCCTGCACCCACCCAGGAATTCCTGGAGGACTGGATGCTGAGAGTGTGTGAGTTCATCGACAACTACCGCCCCGAGCTACTCTACTTTGACTGGTGGGTTCAGCACGTCTCCTTCAAGCCCTACATCCGTAAGGTTGCCGCCTACTACTACAACCGCGGCGTGGAGTGGGGGATGAAAACCGCCATCTGTTACAAGGAGGACGGCATGGCCTGGGGAACCGGGCTGTTTGACGTGGAGCGTGGCAGTGCCGCGAACCCGAAGTGGTATCCCTGGCAGACCGATTCCTCGGTGGCGAGGAATTCGTGGTGTTACACCGATTCGCTCGATTACAAGCCGGTGTCGGAGATCCTGGTGGGCCTTATCGACGCGGTGAGTAAGAACGGAAACATGTTGCTCAATGTGGGCCCGCGCGCCGATGGTTCCATCGCACCGCATGACGCCGAGATCCTTGCGGTCATCGGTCGCTGGATGCGCCGCTACGGTGAGGGAATCTACGGTACGAGACCGTGGAAGGCGGCAGGTGAGGGGCCCACGGCATCGGTCGAGGGAGGCTTCGCCGACCTCGACGCATCGGTATGGACCTCGCATGACTTCCGTTTTACGGCGAAGAATGGTGACGTCTACGCCTTCCAACTGGCCCCCAAAGCGGGCGAGGAAGTGGTGATCAAGGGCTTCGCGGAATTCGAGGAAAAGGACAGGCCTTTGTTCCACGGGCAGGTGAAGCGCGTCGAGTTGCTGGGACAGGGTGGAGTGCCTTTCACCATTGACCAGGCCGGAATGCATCTTCCGCCCGCCGACCCTGTTGACGACCTTCCCGTTGGGTATAAGATTGTCATAGAGTAACGAAACGTTTCGACAATATTTAGTCAAGGAGCGAAGCAACCCATGCAGGTTTTTGACAAAGTGGTCACGGGGGCCGAGGGAACTCAGGCGCGTCTCACCGGTTATGTAATCGACAACTTCGAGGAGATGGGGCTCGAGCGCACAAGGCCTACCATTGTTATTCTTCCCGGTGGTGGCTATGAGTATCTGTCGGACAGGGAGGCGGAGCCAGTGGCCCTCAAGATGGTGGGGTACGGCTTCAACGCCTTTGTGCTGCGCTATTCGGTTGCGCCCGTGCGTTACCCGGCAGCACTCACCGAAGTCGGAGAAACGATTCACATCATCCGAGAGCATGCGCGCGAATGGAACGTCAACCCCGACGCCATCATCGTCGCAGGGTTCTCCGCAGGAGGTCATCTCGCCGCCGATCTCGCCACGATGTGGAACCGTCCGGTTCTCGCCGATCATTTCGACGCCGCACAGATCAAGCCAAACGGTCTTCTTCTGGGATATCCGGTCATCACCTCCGGCACCTTCGCCCACCGCGGTTCTTTTGACGCCCTGCTCGGCGAGCGGAAAGCCGACCCCGAGGTGCTCGAAGAGGTCAGCTTGGAGAAGCAGGTGAGTGCCGACAATCCGCCCACCTTCCTGTGGCACACGGTGACTGATGACATCGTTCCCATCGAGAATTCGACGCTTTTCACCCTCGCCCTCAAGGAGCATGGAGTCAGCGTGGAGGCGCACCTGTATCCCAAGGGTGGTCATGGCCTCAGCCTGGGCACCGCCGAAACGGCCATTCCGAACGGTTACGGCGTGGAGCCCGGCATTCAGAGCTGGCCCGACCTCTTCCGTGACTGGGTTCTGCGCCAGTTCCCGGCGTTCGCCTGAGGAGATGGAATCATGGTGATGGCTCCTCAACGACGCGGGGACAGACACGCGGTTCTTGCCTTTGATCTTGGCGGTACTTTCATCAAGTACGGCCTTTTTATCGACGGTGCTCTCACGGAGTCGAGCCAGGTTCCCACGCCTCTCGGCTCCGCGGAGTCCATTTATTCCATATTGAGTTCGGTCGCAGCCCGGTACGATGCCAAGACTCCGCTTGCGGGTATTGGTGTGTCGCTTCCGGGATTCATCGATACCGCCGCCCAGCGTGCGGTGTTGGCAGGAGCGCTCACTCCGTTGTACGGGCGCAAGGTCGGAGAAGACCTGCAGGCCCATCTCGCCCGACCGATTCCAATCTGGATTGAAAACGATGCCAACTGCGCCGCAATGGCCGAAAGGCTGAGCGGCGCCGCCACCGACGTGGAGGATTTCGTGCTGTTGACATTGGGAACCGGTGTGGGAGGGGCGTTCTTCATCAATGGCCGCATTCACCGCGGGAAGGATTTTCGCGCCGGCGAGTTTGGAATGATGTTCACCAATCTCGATGCCGGACACCAGACACTCCATGACCTGGCGTCTACGTCCGCATTGACGCGGGCAGTGGAGCAGGCGAGCGGCAAATGCTTGGAAGGGAATCGAACCAAGGAGATTCTGGGTATGGCCGATGACCCACTCGTCGGCCCGGTGATCAAACGGTGGACGGGCTATGTTGCGGCTGCGATCTTCAATGTCTGCGCCACGCTGGATCCCCAGCGCGTTCTCATCGGCGGAGGCATCAGCAGGGATCCACGGCTTCTGCCTCTCATTGCGACGGCATTGAAGGCCAATCGATTCTGGGTGGATTTCAGTGCTCAGATCCGCAGCTGCAAGTACTACAACGAGGCGGGACTCTATGGCGCCTACTATGCCGTCACCACGGAACTCATCGCCCCCGACCGCGGCACTGCGAAACCCGGCATCACACACATTCAGGGAGGCAAGTAATGCATTACGAAAAGCTTGATGACTATCCGGAGGGATTCCTGTGGGGAGCCTCCTCGGCGGCCTATCAGATCGAAGGTGCCGCGGCCGAAGACGGCAAGGGGTCCTCTATCTGGGACGTCTACGCCCATGAGCCAGGCAATACGTATAAAGGCACCACCGGTGACGTGGCGGTGGACCATTATCATCGTCTTGTCGAAGATCTTGACCTCATGAAGCGTATGGGCCTGAAGGCCTACCGCTTCTCCGTGGCCTGGTCGCGTGTCATTCCAACCGGAGATGGCGCGGTCAACCCCGCAGGACTCAACTTCTACGCGCGACTCATCGACGGCCTGCTGGAGCGCGGAATCCAACCCGTTCCCACGCTGTACCACTGGGATCTGCCCGAAGCCCTTCAGGAGAAATACGAGGGCTGGGAGTCGCGCCAGTGCATTGACGCCTTCGAAAAGTATTGCCGCATCATGTTCACCACCTTCGGCGACCGCGTGAAATACTGGATCACCATCAACGAGCAGAACGTGTTCACCTCGATGGGCTACCGCTGGCAACTGCATCCACCGAAGAAGAATGACGTGAAGACCATGTTTGTGGTCAATCACCACGTCAACCTCGCCAACGCCCGTGCCATCACCCTCTTCCACAAGCTCGTCCCCGGCGGCTTGATCGGCCCGAGTTTCGGCTACGGCCCGGTGTACCCGCTGAACAGCGATCCGGCCAACGTACTCGCCTCGGTCAACGCCGACGACTTCAACAACAATTGGTGGCTGGACGTTTACTGCCGCGGCGAATACCCCTACTTCACCCTGAAGGCGCTGCAGCGCATGGGGATCGCACCGGAGGTCAGTGCCGCCGATGACGCCCTCCTGCGTTCCGCCAAGCCTGACTTCCTCGGCGTCAACTACTACCACGGTGGCACCGTGGCGGAGAACCGACTCGACCGGCCTACGGATTCCGCCAGCGACAAGGCATCCGAGGCGGACCAAGCAGACAAGACGGATGCAACAGCTAAGACGGGCACGACAGGTGAAAAGAGCGAGAAGGGCGAAAAGAAGGAATTCTCGGGAATCGACCCTTATCTCATGCAGCCGAAGGAGGGGCAGGCACAGACTCCAGAGGTGCCGATGTTCCAGTCCATGGCCAACCCGTATGTCAAGAAGTCTGCCTGGGGATGGGAGATCGATCCGGTCGGCTTCCGCATCGCATTGCGTCAGCTCTTCGAGAAGTACGGGCTCCCGCTTTTCGTGACGGAAAACGGGCTGGGTGCCGCTGACAAGGTGGAAAACGGTGAGATTCACGATTCTTACCGCATCAAGTACCTGGAGGATCATCTTCTCGCCATGAAGGAGGCGGTCACCGACGGCGTGCCCGTGATCGGCTACTGCGCATGGTCGTTCACCGATCTCCTCAGCTGGCTCAACGGGTATCGCAAGCGCTATGGGTTCGTTTACGTGGACTGCAATGACGAGCAGAGCGGTACGCTCGATCGCACTCCCAAAGACAGTTTTTTCTGGTATCGAGACATTATCAAGACCAATGGCGGTCTTCTTGGAAAGGAACGAGCATGAAGTATTTCAACGGTGGCTGGCTGATACGCAAGGGGTACACGGCTAAATTTGCCGCCAATATCTACACCGCCAAGATTGAGGAACGGAAGCTGACGCTCTATGCGCCCTTCACTGTCATCAGAAACCCCGGAATGACCCTTGATGGCGGGCTGCTCACCATCGAGGTCACGAGCCCCCGTCCGGACATCATCACGGTGAGGCTGGTCAACTTTAAGAAGAGCACGGAACATGATCCCAAGTTTGAGCTGGCGGAGACGAATCCGCCGGTGAGCATCACGGAGGACGAGGAGGGCTACACCTTCACTTCGGGGCGCACGTCGCTTCGTGTGGCCAAGGGCGATGCGCTCGACTTCACCTATACCTATGACGGCACTTTCCTCACCCGCTCCGCTTTCCGCAGCAAGGCGGTGGTGACCGATCCGGAGGGCACCCTTCACGTGGGCGACCAGTTCGAACTCGGTGTGGGCGAGAAGATCTATGGGCTGGGGGAGCGTTTCACCAACTTCGTGAAGAACGGCCAGAGCGTCGACATCACCAATCAGGATGGCGGCACCGGGACGGAACAGGCCTACAAGAACGTCCCCTTCTACGTCAGTTCCAGGGGCTATGGCCTCTTCGTGAATTCCTCCGACATGGTCAGCTTCGAAATCGGCTCCGAAAAGGTGTCTCGCGTCGAAGTGTCGGTTCCCGGCCAGGAGCTCACCTACTCGGTCATCGGCGGCGGCACTCCCAAGGAAGTGCTGAAGCGTTACACGGACCTCACCGGCAAACCCCCGATCCCGCCGGCATGGAGCTTCGGGCTGTGGCTGTCCACCAGCTTCACCACCGACTACGACGAGGACACCGTCAACAGCTTCGTGGACGGAATGGCGGAGCGTGACATCCCGCTTTCCGTCTTCCACTTTGACTCCCGGTGGATGCGTGAACTCGAGTGGTGCAATTTCGAATGGGACCCCGAGAAGTTCCCCCATCCCGAACAGATGCTCAAGGGCCTGCACGAGCGTGGACTCAAAGTCTGCGTCTGGATCAACCCGTATGTGGGACAGAAGTCGCCGCTCTTTGACGAGGGTGCCAAGAAGGGCTACTTCATCAAGGAACTCGACGGCGACCCTTGGCAGTGGGACATGTGGCAGGCGGGCATGGCGATCATCGACTTCACCAACCCCGAGGCTACGGAATGGTACAAATCCAAACTGGCCGCGCTGATGGACCAAGGCGTGGACTGCTTCAAGACCGATTTCGGCGAACGCATCCCCACCAAGGGCGTGCGCTATTTCGATGGTTCCGACCCCGCGAAGATGCACAACTACTACACCCTGCTGTACAACCGCGCGGTCTATGAGGTGATGGCGGCGAAGCGCGGCAAGGATGAGGCGCTCGTCTTTGCTCGTTCGGCCACGGTGGGCAGCCAGAAGTATCCGGTCCATTGGGGTGGTGACTCCTCGTCGGACTACCCCTCCATGGCGGAGAGCTTGCGCGCAGGACTGTCGTTTGGCATGAGCGGCTTCGGGTTCTGGAGTCATGACATCTCCGGATTCGAGGATCAGGCCAGTCCCGATATCTACAAGCGCTGGACGCAGTTCGGGCTTTTGAGTTCCCATTCCCGCTATCACGGTTCCAGCCAGTACAAGGTTCCGTGGCTGTATGGGCAGGAAGCGGTGGAGGTTTCACGCACCTTCACCAAGCTGAAGATGCGGCTCATGCCGTATCTCTTTGATCAGGCGCGGGTGACGCACGAGACCGGCCTTCCCATGATGCGTGCTATGGAGCTTGAGTTCCCCGAGGACCCCACCTGCGAGGTACTGGATACGCAGTACATGTTGGGATCTGACCTGCTGGTGGCCCCCATCTTCTCCGAGACGGGCAAGGTTCGCTTCTACGTGCCCGCAACCGGTGGAACGGCGCCTTGGATCAACGTCCTCACCGGTGAACAGTACGCGCCGGGACGGTGGTACACCCAGACCTACGATTACCTCACCCTTCCGCTGCTGGCTCGGCCCGGTGCCGCCATCCTGGTCGGAGGCCATGATGATTCCCCCGAATACGACTATGCCGACGGTGCCGTGGTCCATCTGTTCGCTCCCTCCGATGGCGACTACTCGGTGAACGTGCCACGCGCCGATGCCCCTGGAGAGCACGAGACGATCTCCGTTCATGTCACGGACGGCGTTGCGACCACATCGAAGCCGGGAATCGCAGCCGTGGTACACAAGGCAGGCGATACCACCAGCTTCAGCATCTGAAGGCTGTCTGTTCCTCAGACAGTCACGTAGACAATCCGTGTTCAAAAAAGTGACACGGGCGTGTGTTTCATTTGTATTCGCGCCCATGCCGAGAAGAGGTTTCGACAATGACGATGTTCAACCTGAAGAAGGCCACGCTGCTGGCACCGGGCTTCCACCCCGACCCCAGCATCTGCCGTGACGACACTGGCACCTACTATATGGTTCACTCCAGCTTCGAGTATTTCCCGGGCATCCCCCTTCTGCGCAGCACGGATTGCCTTCACTGGGAACAGGTGGGCCACGTGCTCACCCGTCCAACTCAGCTGCCCGGCAACCCCGGTTCGAGCCAGGGAATCTACGCACCCACCCTGCGTTTCCACGATGGCATGTTCTACCTCGTCACCACCAACGTGAACGTGGGCAACTTCCTCGTCACCGCCACCGACCCGGCAGGACAGTGGTCTGACCCGCAGTGGCTGAAGGAATGGCCTGGCATCGATCCAAGCCTCTTCTTTGATGATGACGGCAGCGTCTACATTCAAGGCTCTGACACCGCCGCGGCCACCGGCGAACAGCCGGGAATCTACCAAGCGAAGATCGAGGTGAGTACCGGGAAGCTGCTGTCCGAGCGTTCACTCATCTGCCCGGGAATCACCGGAACAAATCCCGAGGGGCCGCATGTGTTCAAGCGGAAGGGACTCTACTACCTCACCTGGGCCGAGGGCGGCACTGAAGCCGGGCACATGCAGAACCTCGCCGTCGCGGATTCGCCCATGGGCCCTTACGAAATGTTTCCGGGCAACCCGATGCTCACCAACCGCAGCACCCACCTGCCCCTGCAGGCGATCGGACACTGCGACGTTGCGGAACTCGATGACCCCGACTCCGTCTTCCTCGTTTTCCACGGCACCCGCATGGAGGACCACTACCCTGCACACACTTGGATCGGACGCGAACCCTTCGGCGTCGTCCTCCCTTGGAAGGGGCGCTGGCCCGAGATCTCGGATCAGTCCTACACCTTCGACGCAGCGGAGGCGGAGGCGCTCGCGAAAGCGGTTGGTGCGGCAGGGGCTGACGGTGCCGGCTCCGGTGCCGACGGCGCCTCTGCCAGTTCCTCGTCTATCGGCCGAGCGCTCGCCGAAGACTGGGTCACGCCTGGCCTCAACCCCGGTATTGAGGCCAGCGGGAACCATGTGGTTTTCGGTGCCGGTGTCAGCGGTCTTGTGGGACTGCGGCAGACCTCCTTCACCTCCTCGCTCGAAGCCGACGTGACGGCGGTTTCGGAGACTGGATCGGGCAGCGGCGCGGTGGAGCCCGAGCCGAGTGGGGGCCTCATCGCGTATCAGAATGCGGACCACTATATCCGGCTCGTTCTCACGGGAACCGACGACGAAGGCCTTGTTCGCTTCGAGGCGCGTAACTCCTCGCTGGTCTCGGTCATCGCCACGCTGCCATATAGCGGTGCACGGCCCCGCCTCGCGCTGCGTGGCACCGAACACGGTTATGTGGCCGGCATCGCTGATGCGCAGGGATCGCGAGAACTGGGGTTCGCTCCCGCCACCATCCTTGACCTGACGAATGCGGGCGGTTTCACGGGGGCCTTGCTGGGGCTCTTCGTAACGGCTAGCGTGGCCTCACAAGAGGTGCATTTTGACGGCATCAATTTCAGAGGATGAATACTTGTCAGATTCCCGCATCATTGCCGCCGTCTGAGAGGTGGCGGACGGGTGCGGGGAACTGTCCAGAATAAGTGAAGGTCGTTGAGCGTACCGGTCATTTTGACCGGTCTAACGAGTAAAAAGATAGCAGTGCAGCAAATAAGAAAGGTCTCTGACAGTGAAATACGGTCACTTTGACGATTCGGCACGGGAGTATGTCATTGACACCCCGGCCACTCCGCTTCCCTGGATCAACTACTTGGGGAACGAGGATTTCTTCGGGTTGATTTCGAACACGGGCGGGGGCTATGACTTCTACCGCGATGCCAAACTGCGCCGCATCACGCGCTACCGGTACAACGGGGTGCCTGCGGACAATGGATCGCGCTCCTACTACCTCTCCGTGATCGGAAAGGACGGGAGACCGGCCGTGACGTGGTCGCCCACCTTCCTGCCGGCGCGCACCGAGCTGGATTCCTACAGGTGCCGGCATGGGATCGGCTACACGGTTTTCGAGGCCTCCAAGAACGGCATTTCCTCCACGCTGACCGCCTTCGTGCCGCTGCACACCCACGCCGAGGTCAACCGCCTCGAGCTGAGCAACGATTCCGATGCCCCCGTCACTCTCGATGTGACCGGAGCCGTGGAATGGTGCCTGTGGAACGCGGCCGACGACGCTGAGAACTTCCAGCGCAACTTCTCCACCGGCGAAGTCGAGATCGAGCGCACCCCGGACGCCTCCGTCCTCTACCACAAGACGGAGTTCAAGGAGCGCCGCAACCACTACGCCTTCTTCGCGGTCAACCACGAAACGCAAGGCTTCGACACCGATCGCGCCACCTTCCTCGGCCAGTTCAACGGCTGGTCCACCCCCGAGGTCATCGCCGAGGGTACCTCGAAGAATTCGGTGGCCCACGGCTGGTCGCCCATCGCCGCCAACCACATACGCCTCCAGCTCGCGGCGGGTCAGAAGGCCTCGCTCATCTTCACGCTGGGCTACATCGAGGTCGATCCCAAGGACAAGTGGGAGGATCCCGACGACCCCGCCAAGGTCGGCATCATCAACAAGAAGCCGGCGCACGAGCTGCTCTCCGGACTGTCCACCGACGCCCAGGTCGAGGCGAAGCTCGCCGAGCTCAAGGACTACTGGGCCGACCTGCTCTCGCGTTTCTCGGTGAAGTCGGGCGACTCCAAGCTGGACCGCATGGTCAACGTCTGGAATCAGTACCAGTGCATGGTCACCTTCAACCTGTCCCGCTCCGCCTCCTACTTCGAGTCGGGCGTGGGACGCGGCATGGGCTTCCGCGACTCCAACCAGGATCTGCTCGGCTTCGTGCACCTCATCCCCGACCGCGCACGCCAGCGCATCCTTGACATCGCCTCCACGCAGCTGCCGGACGGTTCCGCCTGGCATCAGTATCAGCCGCTTACCAAGAAGGGCAACGCCGACATCGGCGGCGGCTTCAACGACGACCCGCTCTGGCTCGTCGCCGCCGTCCACGCCTACCTCGCAGAGACCGGCGACTCCACCATCCTCTCGGAGGACGTTCCCTTCGATTCCACCGAAGGCACGGAGGTCTCCCTGCTCGAACACCTGCGCCGCTCGGTCAATTACACGATGACGCATCTGGGCCCCCACGGCCTGCCGCTCATCGGCCGCGCCGACTGGAACGATTGCCTCAACCTCAACGCCTTCACGAACACGCCGGGGGAGAGCTTCCAGACGGTGAAGTCCAACAAGGCCGAGAACGTGGCCGAGTCCGTCTTCATCGCCGGCATGTTCGTGCTGTATGGCGAGCAGTACGTCGAGATTCTTGAGAAGTTTGGCCCCTTGCTCGGCATCGACCGTTCCCGCGTGGTGGCTCAGGCCACCGGAGTGCGCGAGGCCGTCGAGAAGGTGCGCATCGCCACCGAAACCGCCGGATGGGACGGCGAGTGGTTCCGCCGCGCCTACGACGCGTACTCACGCCCGGTCGGCTCCTCCAGCAACGACGAGGGCAAGATCTACATCGAGCCGCAGGGAATGTGCGTCATGGCCGGCATCGGCGTCAACGATGGCAAGGCCGCAACCGCCCTCCGTTCGGTGAAGGACAAGCTCACCACGGAGTGGGGCACGGCGATTCTCGCCCCCGCCTACTCGACCTACAAGATCGAGCTGGGCGAGATCTCCACATATCCCCGCGGTTATAAGGAGAATGGTGGCATCTTCTGCCACAACAATCCGTGGATCTCCATCGCCAACGCCATCGTGGGCAACGACGACGAGGCGTTCAACGTGTACAGACGCACCGCGCCCGCCTACGTGGAGGACAGGTCCGACGTCCGCAAGACCGAACCCTACGTGTACTGCCAGATGGTGTCCGGCCCCGAGGCCGCCGTCACCGGCGAGGGAAAGAACTCCTGGCTCACCGGCACCGCCGCATGGACGTTCGTGGATGTGTCCCAGTATCTGCTGGGAATTCGCCCCACCTTCGACGGTCTGCAGGTTGATCCGCACCTTCCGAAGAGCTTCACCGATCTTCAGATCACGCGTCTGTACCGCGGAAAGTGGTATGACATCTCACTGAAGCGCACCGGTGAAAAATCCATGGAAGTGGAGGGCGAAAAAGTGAACGGTAACATCATTCCGCAAAACGTTTCGTCACAAGATCGTGTGACAGTTTCTGTGACTTTCTGATAAGTTCCATGGAGTCCTAGATCCCTGTTTTTGCAATGGGAGCCGCTCAATATTGGCAATTGAGCGGCTCCCTTTTTGTTCGTTCGTTTAACTTCCTGTTCTCTTGTCGCCTTGACCAACGCGGCGGAAGGTCCTATCATCGGCTATAGAACTTCGAACCGTTTCGACAGTTCTAAGGAAGCAAAGATGCTTGCTGGACAAAGGGGATAATAATGAAGTTATCGCGAAAACTTGTGGTTTCGAGTATTGCGGCTATCAGCACTCTGGCCACTCTTGGCCTTGCCGGCTGCGGTTCTTCCGAGACTGCGCAGGAGGAGAAGCCAAGCTCCATCAAGGTCTGGTATTACGAGGAAGATACCAGCGCAATGGGCATCGCATGGAAGAAGGCGATTTCGGACTTCGAGAAGAAGACCGGCATCGACGTCAAATTCGAGAAGAAATCCTTCGAACAGATCCGTCAGAATGCAAGCCAGATCCTTAACTCCGACGACGCTCCCGACGTGATGGAATACAACAAGGGCAACGCCACCGCCGGCCTGTTGGCAAGCCAGGGCCTGCTCAGCAACCTCAACGACTACGTCTCCAAGTACGGCTGGGACAAGATCATCACCGGTTCTCTCGCCGCCACGGGAAAGTATGACGAAAAGGGCGTCATGGGTTCCGGCGACTGGTACGGCATCACCAACTACGGTGAGGACGTCATCAATTACTACAACACCGACATGTTCAAGAAGTACAACATCAAGGTTCCGACCACGATGGCCGAGTTCGAGGACGCGCTGGCAAAGTTCAAGGCGGCGGGAATCACTCCGCTGGCCGAGGGCGTTCAGGAATACCCGCTGCAGCACCTGTGGTACCAGCTCTTCCTGTCTAAGGCAACGGATCAGGAAATCGAAAATTACCAGATGTACAAGGGTGATGTCGACTGGAATTCCGAAGCCATGACCTATGCAACTCAGACCATCAAGGACTGGGTCGACAAGGGCTACATCTCCAAGAACTCCACCGGTATGAAGGCCGAGGAGACCGGTCAGGCGTTCATGAACGGAACCAACCCGATCTTCTTCTCCGGCACCTGGTGGTTCGGTCGCTTCCAGAACGAGATGAAGGACGTCAACTGGGAAGAGGCCAAGTGGCCTGATACCGATAAGGTCGTCGGATCCTCCGGCAACATCTGGGTCATCCCAGAGAAGTCCACCAAGAAGGACGCTGCCGCACAGTTCATCGACATCACCATGGGCAAGGACATCCAGACCCTGCTGGGCAACTCCGGCGGCGTCCCGATCAATGCCGATACCTCCAAGATCACCGATGAGAAGAACGCAAAGCTTCTCAAGGAGTTCAAGGAGATCCTTGATAACGATGGCCTCGGATTCTACCCCGATTGGCCAACCTCCACCTTCTATGACGACCTCAACGCATCGCTGCAGGAGCTCGTCAACGGCACCACCGATGTAAAGGGCACGCTGGCAAGCCTGAAGAGCAAATACGACCAAGGCGTCGCAGATGCAGGAGTAAAGGAATAACGGGAATAATCATTTCTCAATGACAGAATTCCTCTCAGGAATTCTCTGCGGTGAACAACCGCATCACAGCACCGGGGCGCTGCCGTCAGTGGCGCCCCGTCTGCATCTTTCATAGCTTTTAACGATTGGATTGATCTCAATGACTTCGCAAAGCACTATCACAGAGTCGGCGGGGCATGCGTCTTCACGGAAGGCAGCAAAGGGGACAAAGCTCTCGAAGGCTGCTCGGCGGGAAAAGGGAATGTCCCGCATTCCAGGGAATCCGTCACGCAAGTTCTGGGTTTATTTGATTCCGGGCGTCATCATGCTCGCATGGATCATTCTCGTGCCCACCGTTTGGAATTTCTATCTCAGCTTCACCCACTACCGTGGCATCAAACCGCCGACATGGGCGGGTGGCTACAACTGGAACAAACTTGTCCATGACGCGACGTTCTGGATTTCGTTCCGTAACTCCATCTGGATGATTATCGCCATGGTGGTCATCCCCATTGTCTTGGGTCTGCTGGTTTCGTCTCTTCTCTTTGACGTCGTGCAGAAGAAGTTCGGCGCCAAGACTGCTTCAACGCTGCGAGCCGTCTACTATCTGCCGCAGCTGCTTCCTATCGCCGTCGCCGCATTGGCCATGGGCTGGATCCTACGCCCCGACAAGGGAGCGTTGAACTCGCTTCTTCAGGCCATCGGGCTGGGCAATCTTCAGCACAACTGGCTGGGAAGTCCGGACACCGCGCTGATCTTCCTCATGATCATCATGATCTGGATTCAGCTCGGCTACCCTGTCGTCATCTTCATGTCGGGACTGCAGCGCGTCGATCCGGAACTGTATGAGGCAGCCGATCTCGACGGCGCCAACTGGTTCCAGCGCTTCCGTGCGATCACCCTGCCATCCATCAAGCCGGAGATCTTCGTGGTGGCGCTGACCTGCACCATCGCAGCGCTGAAGGTGTTCGCACCTGTGTACATGCTGACCAAGGGTGGTCCAGGCACTTCCACGATGGTGCCGTCGTACTACTCCTACAGCCAGTTCTTCCAGACGCAGCAGGTCGGCTACGGCGCCGCCATTTCAACGGCTCTGACTGTCGTCATCGTCATCGTGTCCATCGTGTTCACCAACGTTCAGCAGAAGGCTGAGCGCGAGGATGAGGAGTAATCGCCATGACTACCGCAACTGCACATTCGCAAGACTATAAGAAGCTCGCAAAGGTCAAGAAGAATCGCTCGGCCGGTGACTGGACGGCTCTCGTCATCCTTATCGTCGGCGGCTTGGTGATGCTCTTCCCGCTCATCGTGATTCTGCTGAACGCCTTCAAGACGTCGGGGGATTACAACACTGCAGGCCCGCTTTCATGGCCGAAGGAATTTAGCCTGACGGGAGTTGTCAAATTCTGGAATGCCTCCAACTTCCCCGAGAAGGTGTGGAATTCGGTCTGGACGTCCGGCTTGGTGGCGATTCTCGCCGTGCTGCTCTCCATCCTGAATTCCTTCGCTCTGGGTATTGGCCGTGTGAAGGGACGCCGCTGGATCGTTCTGCTCATCATGCTTGCCAACATGATGCCACAGGAGGCGCTGCTTTACCCGCTGTACATCATGTTCAAGGCGATTGGGCTGTATAACTCGCAATGGACCATCGTCATCATCTTCACGGTCATCCAGTCGGCGTTCGGAACGTACCTACTGTCGTCGGTGTACGGGACCTTCCCCCGTGCAATCCTGGAAGCTGCCACGCTCGACGGTGCGAGCCGCTGGAAGATCCTCAAGGACATCGTGTTCCCCATTTCGCGGCCGACACTGAGCGTGATGCTGGTGTTCTTCTTCATCTGGACGTGGAACGAGTACATGATCCCCATGGCTTTCCTGGTGGACAATTCCACCCAGACGGTGCCGATCGCGGTTTCCGCGCTCTCCGGCGACAAGTTGATGGATGTCACGACTACTGCTGCGGCATCGCTGCTGAGCATCATCCCGACACTCATCTTCTTCCTGCTGTTCCAACGCACGCTGTCACGCGGCATCACTTCGGGAGCTGTGAAATAAATGAAATTTACAAATGGATACTGGCTGAGCAAGCCCAATGTGGACGCTATCTTCGCCCGTGAGACCTATGAGGTCGAAACGGCGGAGGAGGATTCCGCTCTCACTGTGCTTGCAACCTCCAAATTCATCGGCGACCGTGCCGACACCTTGAACTTGCCGACCTTTGATTTCCGTATCACCTCACCGGGTGAGGGAATCATTCGCGTGCAGGCGAGGCATTGGGACGGCGCCGAAGAAGACCCGGGGTTCCCCTTCCCCGGTGAAAGCGAGAAACCGGCTGGCAAGGCCGCCGTGTCCCCGGATGGGGTCGGCAGTCTTACCAGCGGCCCGCTCACCGCGACGGTGTCGGACAAGGAACCATGGAATCTAGTGTTCAGCGCCGGTGGAAAGGTGTTGACGGAACTGGGCAACAAATCGATATCCCGGTACAAGCTCAACGAGTTGTCTCCGGTGACATCGGAACCTTCCGGCCAGTTCGCGCCGACGGAATCGGGGCGCGCCTACGACGAGTCCCAGGTGTTCACCTCGGCCCAGCTTGGTCTGAGCGTGGGCGAATACGTCTATGGATTCGGAGAGCGTTTCGGGACGTTCGTGAAAAACGGCCAGAGCATCGACACCTGGAACATGGATGGCGGCACCTCGTCGGAGCAGGGGTACAAGGACATCCCCTTCTACATGACGACGGGCGGCTACGGCGTGCTGGTGAACAACCGCGGGCACGTCTCGTTCGAGGTGGGCTCTGAAAACGTGGAGACCGTCCAGTTTGCCGTTCCCGGAGAATACCTTGATTTTCTGGTGTTCTACGGGCCGACTCCGAAGGACGTGCTGCGTCGTTACACCGGCCTGGTGGGGCGTCCTGCACAGGTTCCCGCGTGGTCATACGGCCTGTGGCTCACCACCAGCTTCACCACGAAGTACGACGAGAAGACCATCGCCTCCATGGTGGATGGAATGAGCGAACGGGGCATCCCGCTGAGCGCCTTCCATTATGATTCCTTCTGGATGCGCGAGTTCCGTTGGACGGACTTCGAGTGGGACTCACGGCACTTCACCGACCCCACGTCAACGCTCAAGAAACTGCATGATGAGAAGGGGCTGCACCTGTGCGCGTGGATCAACCCGTACATTGCACAACGCGGTTCCATGTTCGCTGAGGCGAAGGAACACGGTTACCTTGTCCGCAAGCCAACCGGTGAAATTTGGCAGACCGATCTGTGGCAGGCGGGCATGGGGTTGGTGGACTTTACCAACCCGGAGGCGACCGCGTGGTACCAGGGCAAGATTCGCCATTTGCTGGAGCAGGGAATCGACTGCATCAAGACCGATTTCGGTGAGCGCATTCCCACCGACGTGGTCTGGTATGACGGCTCGAATCCTCAGGCCATGCACAACTGGTACACGCAGCTGTACAACTCTGCGGTTTTCCACGTCCTCGAGGAAGTGAAGGGCAAAGGGCAGGCGGTGCTCTATGCGCGTTCGGCGACGGTGGGCGGTCAGCAACAACCCATTCACTGGGGCGGCGACTGCGAGTCGACGTTCAACGGCATGGCGCAGACGCTGCGCGGTGGCCTGTCTCTGGCGTCGTCGGGCTTCGGCTTCTGGAGCCACGACATCGGTGGCTTCGAGGGGAAGTATCCCGATCCGGCGCTGTACAAGCGGTGGACGGCGTTCGGCCTGCTCGGTTCCCACTCCCGTTATCACGGCTCCACGGTGTACCGCGTTCCGTGGCTGTTCGATGAGGAGGACGCCAAGAACGGAGTGACCAATCCTCCGGGGCAGTCTGCCGTTGAGGTGGCGCGTAAGTTCACGCACCTCAAGCTCGATCTCATGCCGTACCTCTATCAAGTCGGTCTGGAGCCGCACGAGTGCGGGACTCCGGTCATGCGGTCCATGGTCATGGAGTTCCCTGATGACCCGGCCACCTACACGCTGGACCGCCAATACATGTTCGGTCCCTCCCTGCTCGTGGCACCGGTGTTTACCCGTTCCGGCGAGGTGCAGTATTACCTGCCGGCAGGAACGTGGGTGAATTACTTCACCGGCGAGAAAGTCCGGGGTGGTGCTTGGCGTACCGAGACGCACGCCTATGATTCCGTGCCGCTGTGGGTGCGCGACAATACCGTGCTCGTTACGAATCCCGGACACGACACGCCTGAATACACCTATGCGGATTCCGCTGTTGTCTCCGTCTTCCTGGATGAGGGTGAGTCGGCGGAAGCCGTCGTGACTGAGGCCGACGGATCCTCCACCGTATTCCGTGCGGAGAAGACCGCTGACGGCATCAAGGTCACCAGTTCCACGGGAGTTGATTTCACGGCTCGCCTCGGCGTCGGTGACGGTGTGAAGTCCACGGAGGGCGTGGCGTATGTGCGCTAGCCTGCGCGACGCGTAATCGTAGTGTGACCGCAGCTTCCGAGTGGGGCGGCGGTCTCTCTTTCTTGGGTGTCGGCCCCCTTTGCCGATATCCATGCGATGATCCAATCGGCACAAGGGGCATTGCTAACCGCGGGGTTTGCAGTGCCCCTTCGTGTACGCGGAAGTTTTCTGTGCTGACAGAAGTGTGTGGTGATGAGGAAAGTGCGTGGGCGCAGGTTCGGAGGGATGGAATCGGCTCCGCGGGATTTTCGCCACCACGGGAGATACTGGACACATGACGAATCATGATGAGCTGACGCAGGATTCCCCGGAACCGGAAACTGTTCCCCAGACTCAGAAGGGCCATTTCGAGCTTTTGCCGGGACGCACACGCGATGAGGGATTCGTGGCGCTCGCCGCCACACCCATCGGCAACGTGGGCGATGCTTCCGCGCGCTTGGTCGGTCTGCTGGAGACCGCCGACATTGTCGCTGCCGAAGACACCCGTCGTCTCTATGATTTGGCGAATCGCCTTGAGGTACGCGTGGGTGGACGTGTGGTCGCCTATCATGACCATAACGAACGTGCCAAAGCGGATGGCTTGCTGGATGAGGTGGAACGTGGGGCAGTGGTCCTCGTCGTCTCGGATGCGGGCATGCCCACCATCAATGATCCGGGTCTTGCGATTGTCCGCAGAGCCATTGAACGTGGTCTGCCGGTCACTTGTGCTCCCGGCCCTTCCGCAGTTCTGGACGCTCTCGCTCTCTCTGGATTGCCGACAGACCGCTTCTGCTACGAGGGCTTCGTGCCGCGCAAGCACTCTGAGAGGATGCAGCGGTTCCGGGCTCTCCTTTCCGAACCGCGCACGGTCGTTTTGTATGAGACCCCGCACCGCATCGAGGAGACCATGGAAGATCTCGCCTCCGTCTTTCCGCCTGATAGACCCATGGCGCTTGCCCGCGAACTGACCAAGGACTATGAGGAAGTGCGGCGGGGGACGGTCGGGAGTCTGCATGATTCCGTGGTCGAGGATCCTCCGCGCGGGGAGCTGGTACTCGTTCTTCAGGGGGCGTCCGAAGAAGAACTGATGAGTTCTCCCGCCGGCGTAGGTGTTCTTGACGTGCAGGCACTGGCGTCGCTGGCCCTTGAGCGTTCGGAGCAGGAAAAGATACGCATCAAGGACGCGATTGCCGAAGTGGTGGTAGAGCATCCGCTTCCCGATGGTTCGCTCATAAACAAGAAAGAGGTCTACAACGCGGTTCTCGCGCTGAAATAGCGCTGTGGACTCGGGTGGAACCTCGGCTTTCGTTTTCGTCGCTCTCACTGTTTTTCACTTCTTCCTGTTGTCTTCAAAATCTTTGTTCTCAAGCATCCCTGTTGCCATCCTTGCCATCCTCGAAGAGGACATGAAAACCCTCCTTCACACCGGGCCCGCCTCTCTGTGACACGTATTCCAGCAGCTCCGGTGACGCCGCGGGATTGGCGATGAGCCAGTGCCGAAGCTCGGGACACTGCCGTGCAATCTTCCACAAGATTCCGGCCGGAGCGAGGGGATCGAGCGCGCTTTCCACATTCAGCGGAAGGGGTGGTCGTGGCGGTGTCAGCAGCCGCGGCGATGACGGTGACTTCTGCGGTGTCCGGTTGAGGGCGTGGTCGAGGTGGACGTGGTGTTCCCGTCGCTTCTCATGTCTTTCGTGTCGTGTCGTGAGCGCTCGGCGTCTCCTTCGCGCTCGCTGCCACCAGGGCCAGTGCAGCCGCCAGCAACGCCGTCGCCAGTGCGTCTGCACCTCTTGCGGACGCCGTTTCTGTCCCTGCCCTCGCCGAGGGGGAGAATAATGCCGGTGGGGAAGGGTCATTCGAATTTCCTCCTTTCGGTTTCGAGATCCCTGAACACCGTCATGGCGTTCGAGAAGCCGGGCCAACGCGGGTTGGCCTTGAGAATGTGGCGGCAGGTTTCCACCGGAATTTCGTAGTATTCGAGAAACAGGGCAAGATTTCCGAGTCCAATGGCGTTATCGAAGACCGTACGTGGAAGGCAGGCGACATCGACCGCCGTTCTCTCGGGCGAGGTGACGTACACGCCATTGAGACGTCGTTTTTGTCGAGGATCGATGGCGCGGTTGAGAACGGTGATATGTCGCCCGTAGCGCTCCGCCCGAAAATGTGAGGTACTCACAACGGCTATTTCGTGCGGCAGGGTCCCTCCCCTCCATATCCAATAGGCGATGAGCTCCGCAGCACAGGCTTTCGAGGGAACGAGCAGTCCGGCCACCTGCGCTCTTCCGTAAAGGCTCTCGGCCGCCGGTGTCAGGTATGCCGAAGAAGCGTCAAGGGCCACCGCAAGATGATGCCGTTCCAGGTGCGCAAGACACAGCGGACCGGGGAAAGCCTCGACGCTGAGAAACGGCGCCGTTTCGGAAGGAAGTGCTGTCGTCTGTGCTGCCGTCGGCACCGCCGCTGACACCGCCGTTGGCACTATCGTCGACGTTGCCGTTGCCGACGTCGATAGTGGCTTCATCGACCGCAGACGCTGTGGTCTGCGTGGATCAGTGCGGCTGGGTGGACGGCGAGAAGTGGCTCTGTCGTGGGAAGCAGCGGATCTCGTGGCTGAGGTGGGCGCTTGCCGCAGTGCCTGTGAAGGTGCTCGTTGTGCTGTCTGCTGAGTTATCTGTTGAGGCCCCTGTGAAGGTGCTTGTGGAAATGCGTGTGGAGATGCATCTGTCGGTATCGGCGGAGGTGAATCTGCCACCCGAAGTTTCTCTTCTCTCTTCATAGGTGGAAATTAACAAGACGGGGAGGTGTCCGCTGAGAAGGTGGAAGAGAGGGTGGATATGTGATCAAAAAATCCTGATCGGTAATGCTGTGGAAAAACCCTGTGAATAACCATGTTTTTACGCTCCCTCATGTCCCCGCCGCCACAGATAATCAGCATCATGACCAATATCCTTGTTTCCGTTGCTTGGCCGTATGCGAACGGCCCACGCCACATCGGCCACGTCGCTGGTTTTGGCGTGCCCTCTGACGTCTATGCTCGCTACGAACGTATGAAGGGCAATAACGTCCTCATGGTGAGTGGCACCGATGAACACGGAACCCCCATCTTGGTGCAGGCGGAGAAGGAAGGTGTCAGCGCCCAGGAGCTCGCCAATCGCTACAATCGTGTCATCGCCACGGATCTCGCCAATCTGGGGCTCAGCTATGACCTGTTCACTCGCACCACCACCGGCAACCACGAACACGTGGTCCAGGAGATGTTCAAACAGTGCCTGGCCAACGGCTACATCTACAAGGGCAAGCAGATGGTCGCCATTTCACCGTCGACCGGCCGCACTCTGCCGGACCGCTACATCGAGGGCATCTGCCCCATCTGCGGCTATGACGGCGCGCGTGGAGACCAGTGCGACAACTGTGGCAACGAGCTCGACCCTATCGACCTCAAAAATCCGCGGTCGAAAATCAATGGCGAGACTCCGCTTTTCAAGGAGACCGAGCACTTCTTCCTCGATCTGCCAGCGCTCGCTGAGGCGAATCTTGCATGGCTCAACACCCGTGAAGGCTGGCGCACCAACGTCATCAACTTCTCGAAGGGCCTTTTCAAAGAGGTGAAGCCCCGTGCCATCACGCGCGACATCGACTGGGGAATCCCCGTGCCGGTGGAGGGCTGGATCGACAACCCCAACAAGAAGCTATATGTGTGGTTCGATGCCGTCATCGGCTACCTGTCAGCTTCCGTGGAATGGGCTCGTCGTAAAGGAACCCCGGATGCATGGAAGAAATGGTGGACGGACCCCGACGCTCCCGGCTATTACTTCATGGGCAAGGACAACATCACCTTCCACTCCCAGATCTGGCCTTCGGAGCTACTCGCCTACAACGGCGAGGGTTCGAAGGGCGGCAAGGTGGGCGCGCTGGGTCACCTCAACCTGCCTACTCAGGTGGTCGCCTCCGAATTCCTTTCCATGGAAGGCAAGAAATTCAGCAGTTCCCGCGGCATCGTCATCTATGTGAAGGACATCTTGGCCCGCTACCAAGTGGATGCGGTGCGCTATTACATCTCGGTCGCCGGTCCCGAAAACCAGGATTCCGACTTCACTTGGAAGGAATTCGTCCGGCACAACAACGAGGAGCTCGTCTCCGGGTGGGGCAATCTGGTCAACCGCGTCGCCACTCTGCTGTTCAAGAACTTTGGAGAGATTCCGGCCGTTGAGGACGGTTCACTGCGCCAGATCGACACCGACCTCCTCGCGGAAACGGAGAAGGGTTTCACTACGGTCGGTGATCTCATCGAGCAGCATCACCAGAAGGCGGCGCTCAACGAGGCGATGCGCATCGTCGGAGAGATCAACAAGTACATCTCCGCAACGGAGCCATGGAAGCTCAAGGAGGATCGTGTGCGTCTCGCGGCAGTCCTCAACACTGCGGCACAGGCGGTGTACGACGCCGACCTGTTGCTCGCGCCCTTCCTCCCTCATTCGGCTCAGAAGGTCTACGAGACGATGGGTGGCAAGGGCATCATTTCGCCGCTGCCACAGCTGAAGGACGTCGAGGACCTCGATAAGCCGGGCTTCACCTATCCCATCATCACCGGCGACTATGTTCTCGGCGAGAACATAGCGCCTTGGAAGCGCATGCCCGTCGTACCCGGCACCCCAATCTCCAAGCCGTCCCCCTTGTTCGTGAAGATTCCTCCCGAGGCCGTCGCCGAGGAGACCGAACGCATGGAGGCCGAGATCGCCGCACGTCAAGCCAAGGAACAGGAGCGTTTGGAGGAGGAGAAGGCAAAGCTCTCCAAAGAGAGCTGAAAGAAGAAAAAAGATAACTGAAAGAAGTCGGTACAGAATCTCCATTTCTGTTTATATACTCAGGTTTTTTTCAGATAAACGCATTAGTTCGTTCAGAAAGCCGCCTGATACTGCAACTATCAGATGGTAATTCTGACGGAGACGCGCAAACGACTTCATAACTGAACCCTTCTTATCTCTCTCTAGCCCGGTAGCCCCTCTACCGGGCTTTTTCTTTTGGCTTCTTCCGCCGTGAGAACAGGGCGTAGTGGTGAATTGATAGAACTGAAATATGACAAAACATCATCGCAACCGCAGCTGGGCCCCCGCTCCGGAACCGCTCGCGACCCCAACTATTGACAATCACACCCACGTGGCCTCAGTGGTTCCCTTTGCCGCCGAGATGAATCGGCAGGCGCTGGAACGCGAACAGCCCGCCGTCCCTGTGTATTCGGTTGACGAGATCCTCAACCAGGCGGCGGCAGTGGGGATAGAGGGAATCGTTGACGTGGGATGCGAATACCCGAATCTGCAGGCGGCAGTGGATATGGCGAAGGAGTACCCGGGCCGCGTGCATGCCGGTCTGGCGATTCATCCCAACGAGGCGGTTCTTCATGGCCATCATGGAGCGCAGGGGCCGGATGGCCTTGAGCTTTCCTACAAGCCGTGGCACGACGTGAGCTTCGAGGAGGCATTGGCGAAGGTCGCTGAACTGGCCAAGCAGAATCCTGACGAAGTGGTGGCCATCGGGGAGACGGGCATGGATTTGTTCCGGACGGGCGAGCAGGCGATGGAGTTGCAGCGTCAGGCCTTCCGCGCGCACATCGCGTTGGCGAAAGAGCTGAATCTGCCGATGCAGATCCATGATCGTGACGCGCACAAGCCGGTGATCGAGACGCTTCTGGCGGACGGTTCGCCGGACCGTACAGTCTTCCACTCGTTTTCGGGAGGTCCCGACATGGCGAAGCTCGCCAACGAAAACGGCTGGTACCTGAGCTTCTCGGGAACGGTGTCGTACAAGGGGAATGATGACATTCGCCGCGCGCTGTCCCTCGTTGACAACGACCATATACTGGTGGAAACGGATGCTCCGTATCTCTCTCCGATGCCCTACCGCGGGCGTACCAACGCTCCCTATCTCATTCCCTACACACTGAAAGCCATGGCCGATGTTCTCGGTATGGATGTCCGAGAAGTCTCGGCACTCACGCGAAAGAATACGCACGATGTGTATGGGATCTGACGGATTGAAGAGGTAGGGAAAGACCCGGAAAGGCTTGTGGCGGTGGTGATTCCGTGGTGTGTGGGAGTCGCGCGTGGAAGGGGATGTAGACGGCATCGCACAAAGTCACAATTTTCACAGGATTATCATTATCGCTGCAAACAGGATAGACTTCTGACCGTTTGCACAATTTTCGTCGTATGAGTGTGATGCCTGAGATTCAGGCGCAAATGGAGGTTCCGATGGCACAGCATAACGGACGCTCGCGCAAGCGTGCGAAGGTGGATGCTCGAGTCTCTGAGGAGTCTGACAAGTCCTCACAGGACGCAGACCGAAGTTTGAAGCGTGCAGTCGATGCCGAAGAAACCATGAGGATCGAAAGCATCGAAGACACGGGCAACATCGTTCCCAAGGGCACCATCACCAACGCCCCGAAGATCGACAAGCGAGCGATCTCACAGGAGGAGCGCCAAGCAGCCGAAGAGGCCAAGCGCAAGGCACGGAGGGCCGCGGAGTTGCAGAGCAAGCCCGCGCGCACCCGTCTAGGCCGCTGGTGGAGGAAGCTTCAGCAGTCACCTGACAAGATTTCGCTAGGCATGTCCATCGTCGCGCTGGGCGTGGTGTACGGCGATATCGGTACCTCGCCCCTTTACACGGCTCAGACCTTCATCGCCGGCCAGGGAGGAATTCAGAACGCAGACCGTCCTGCGGTGCTCGGCATGTTGTCGCTGCTGTTCTGGTCCATCACCCTTATCACCACGGTGAAATACGTCTTTATCGCCATGCGCATCGACAACAAGGGCGAGGGCGGCATTTTCGCGCTCTATACGCTGGTTCGCCGCTACGGCAGATGGCTCGCCATTCCGGCAATGATCGGCGGTGCCGCCTTCTTGGCGGATTCGGTACTGACACCGGCGGTCTCCATATCGTCCGCAGTCGAGGGCCTCAAGTCAATTCCCGCCTTCGGCAGCGTCTTTAGTGAGAATGCGAATCTCACGCTGATCATCACTGCCGTCATCATTGTGGTTCTTTTCTCGGTTCAATCGCGAGGAACGGAACGCATCGGCAAGGTCTTCGGCTCCGTCGTCATGGTCTGGTTCGCCTTCCTCGCCATTGCCGGCGCCGTGAACCTATCCTCTGACTGGAGTGTCCTCGAGGCACTTAACCCCGTCTACGGATTGCAATTCTTGGTAAGTCCCGGTAATAAGGCCGGCTTGGCGATCATGGGAACGGTGTTCCTGGCGACCACCGGTGCCGAGGCCCTCTACTCCGATATGGGGCATGTGGGACGCGGAAACATCTACGTCACCTGGCCCTTCATCAAGATCGCGCTGGTGTTCTGTTACTTCGGACAAGGCGCGTGGATTCTTCAGAATAAGGACAATCCCGACGTTCAGGGCATTGAGAACCTGAATCCGTTCTTCCAGATGATCGATCCCAACATTCGTACGGTGGCGGTGGTGCTGTCGGTGGCTGCGGGCGTCATCGCCTCCCAGGCGTTGATCACCGGTGCGTTCACCATGGTCTCCGAGGCAACCGGCCTCAACTGGATGCCGCATCTGCAGGTGCGCTATCCCGCTCGTACGCGCGGGCAGCTCTACATTCCCGCCATCAACTTGGTGCTCTGTGTGGCGACCCTTGCGGTGCTGGCCCTGTTCAGGGACTCTCAGCATATTTCGGCGGCCTACGGACTCGCACTGACGATCACCATGATCACCACCACCATCCTGTTGGCGGCGCATATTTGGTGGAGCCAAAAGAAGCGGATCTTCGCCGTCGTCTTTCTGGTGGTGTTCCTCACCATTCAGGTCCTGTTCCTGGTGGCCTCTCTCGCGAAGTTCTTCCATGGTGGTTGGTTCACCATGGCATTGACGCTGGCAATTCTGGGTGTCATGTACTGCTGGGATGTGGGCACGAAGGTTGAACGCTCGCAGCGGCGGCATCTTTCGCCGGAGGAGTTCCTGCCCGCTCTCGACATGCTTCATCGCGACGAGCGCATCGACTACTGTGCCGCGAACGTGGTGTATCTCACCTCGGATACGGAGCTGCGGCGTCTGGATACCGATATCTTCTACTCCATCTTTGCCGAGCATCCCAAGCGGGCGCGTGCATGGTGGGCCGTATCGGTCCAGGTGACGGATGATCCGTTCACCCGCGAGTATTCGGTGGAAAACTTCGGCACGGACTTCCTGTTCCGCGTGCGTATTCGCATCGGCTTCAAGGTGAATCAAAACGTAGTGACCTATCTGCATCAAATCATGCACGATCTCATTGAATCCGGCGAGTTGCCGGAGCAGTCCACCATCTACCCGAAGCTCGATGAGGATCAGCAGATCGGCACCATCAAGTACGTGCTCATCCACAAGAACCTCATCCCCGAATCAAAGATCACCACGCGCGGTGCCATGGCCCTCCGCGTGAAGTACGCCATCCGCCACGTTGCCGGCTCTCCGGTCAAGTGGTTCGGTCTGTCTGCCTACAACCCGTTGGTGGAGGTACTGCCCCTCTTCGTGAGCACTGTTGCAGTGGCTCCGCTGAAGCGGACGGCCTTGCGCAAGGTCAAGAGGCCGATCACGCTGCAGGCGATTCTCGCGGAGGCTGCCGAGGAGCAGGCTCAGGAGGAGGCCGACAAGGCCGAGAAAGCGGAAGAGGCGCAGAAGACTGCCGACTCTGCTGAATCTACCGACTCTGATGGCGCAGGCGTGGAGGACTCTGAGAAAGCTCGCGACAACAAGAGTTCGGCGGCAGTGAAGACTGCTGGCACGAAAGCCACCGATACGAAATCCAGTGACAAGAAGGCTGCTGGCACACAATCAGCCGACGGGAAAATCGCCGATGGGAAAGCCGGTCCTTCTTCTTCGGACACTGACGGAGCTTCCTCCACACCTGGCAATGGTGTGGAAACGGCCTTGAAGAAGAAGTCTCCACGGGCAGGTCTACGCAAGGCAAAGCCGAAGGCGAAACCGGCATCACGGCTCAAGCACGGTGAGACTGGAAGCGACAAGGTGGAGACGGAGCGGAAGTCGTCGACCCGTGCCGGCGCTGGAAAGACGGCGATCGCCGTGAAGCGTGTACGTCGCAGAGCGACATCTGCCTCCGCTCGTTCCACCGCAAAACGCACCGTCTCAAAGGCGGCGAAGCGTTCCGCGGCGAAACCGGCAATCAAGAAGGCTGTCACCAGAAAGGCCGTCGTCAAGAAGACGAAGCCTGTGTCATCGTCGATCTCTGCGAAGAGCGCCTCCGCGAAGGTCACGTCTGCGAAAGGACCATCCACGAAGGGTGCTTCGGCCAAGGACGAAGGCAAGGGCAAAGAGTAGTGAGAATGAAATGAAGGGGAGTCGGCCTGCGGACCGGCTCCCTTTTTTCTGACCTTTTCTGGGAACAAGATGTGAGCAAGCAAAGAGTATTCCGCTAAAAATAGGCATAATGATGATTTTTGTGGAATTTCAGCAGGTGACTCCGCTAGGCTCGATACATGGACAACGGACGCTTGCATTACGCACACATGGGCGCGACGGTGAATGAACACCATCTCGAATCGCTCATGCGCTTCATTTCACAGGGCCAAAAGCCCCACGAGGAGTATGCGTATGGAATCGAAATCGAGCATTTGCCGGTCAGCAATACGAGCGATCATGCCGTGGACCTCTATTCCACACCGGGGGTGGAGGACTTCCTTCGAGAGATCGCACCCTATTTTGACCCTCATCGCGAGACGTGGGAGCGAGGTCATCTGCTCGGCGTCAACCGCGAGGGTTTGGATGTGTCGCTTGAACCGGGTGGTCAGATAGAGACCGCCATCGGGCCTGCAAAGGACACCGAGGAGATCGACCGTATCTACAAGCAGTTCCGTGAGCTGGCGGATCCGGTGATGAGTCGGCTGGGATTCCGGCTGGTGAACTACGGCTACCAACCCCACACCACCTGCGACGTCGTCAAGATACTGCCGACCGGCAGATACACGAGTCTCAACGAGTACTTCGGCAGAATCGGCAGCTATGGCATCCCCATGATGCGCTGCTCGGCGTCAACGCAGGTGAGCATCGATTTTTCCAGTGAACGCGACTGCATCACGAAGATGCGTCTCGGCTGTGCGGTGGGGCCTTTACTGGCGTGGTTCTTCCGCAACTCTCCCTACTTCGAAGGCAGGGAGAACCCTCTTCCGCTACTGCGTCAGGAAATGTGGGATAACCTCGATCCACAGCGCACGGGACTCGTGCCCGGGCTCTATGAGGACGGTTTCGGTTGGGAGGATTACGCGGCGGATATCCTTTCGACCCCGCTCTTGGTGGCGGATCTTCAGTCGACTCCGGAGTACGAGGGGAGCCACCAGGTCTTCACCGCATGGCGTCAGAATGCGGGCGAGATCTACCCCGATCGCATGCTGAACGACGCCGAGGTGAGCCATATCCTCTCCACCCATTTCAACGACGTCCGTCTGAAGAACTTTCTGGAGTTCAGGCACTGGGATTCACTGCCGATGGAGCGTGCGCTCAAACTCGTGGAGATCGTAGGACGCCTGTTCTACGACGATGCGGAGATTGATCGCCTTTCGCATTTCTTCAGCGGCCTTGCGGCAACGGACGTCATCGCGGCAAAGGCGATGCTGCAGTCGGATTCCGCACAGGCACGCCCCTACGGGCGGAGCATGGAGGAGTGGAGAGATTTCCTCGGACTGACCGAGGACGATCTTGCGCACGACGTTCCGGGCGATACGCAGCGCCCCGGAGTGTTTCAGACCGTGTGACGTCGCGGTGTGCCGGTGTGCTGGTGTGCTGGTGTGACATTGATGTTGATGTTCCGGTGTCTTGACGTTGACGTTCTGTGACGGCTGGCAGCCCTCGGTGAGGCTTTAGCTGCAAGCACACGGAGGGGAAGGTACTCTGGGAGGGAGTTGTTTTATAGCTGTGGGACCGGACTGAAGGGACGGAGTCAACCAGTGTGCAGACTGCTTGCTTACGCGGCGACGAAGGAGAATAAGAGTCTCAAGGAGATTCTGACGCCGACGCAGGTCGAAGGCTATCTGTGGATGTCAACCATCCACAACGATGGCTGGGGAGCGGCACACATGGTCGATGCCTCCGATTCCGCCCATATCGAGGACGGTGGCGCGCCCAGCCGTGACACCACCACCAGCATTTACAAATCCACGGAATCCGCGTTCCTCGATCCCATGGTGGAAGCCGTCACCGACCAACAGGCGCGTTCGGCCATCTTCCATCTCCGTCTGGCAACTCCCGGAATCCCTCTTGAAATCGACAATCAGCAGCCTTTCTCGTGTGACGGTATCACCTTCAGCCACAACGGCTCCATTGAGGATGACAAGGGAAGCATCCTTGATCTGCCGGTGGAGGAGTGGCCGGTGACATATGAGGAATTCGAACGCACGGGTGGTCGCTCCGACTCTGCCCTGCTGTTCGCCCTCATCATCAGGAAATATGGGGAAGACGGCAATCTGGTGAAGGCAATGATCGATGCCATCGCATGGTTCCGCACCAAGTACCCAGAGGCAACGTTCAACTGCGCGCTCCAGACCGAGGACGCCCTGATCTTCACCCACGCTGCCAGTGAGGGGCCGCTGAGCGAGGAGCTCGGCAAGATCTACACCGAAAAGGGCTTCGCCAACCACATCGCCGACTATCGCGACATCAAGTACCGCGAGCTCCCGGGCGAGGGCATCGTCATCGCCTCCACGGGTTTCTCGCAGCGCGAAAAGGACGGGTGGAAGGAACTCCCCAACAACGCCCTCATTGCAGTGGATACACACACTGGCAAATACGAAACGGTCGCCATTCCTCACTGAGATGTCCCCGCATGCTGCCTAAGGTGATTCACCAATAACGAGCCGACCCTTGGCTTTGGCATGTCGTGATGTGCCTTGGCGTGCTCCGAGCTCGTTACGTGCAAGGCCACATAAAACACTGTGCGAGAGGTGAATTTTGCTCTCGGATACGGTGCGTGGCGACGGCGATAACCCTAGGCTTCACGGCCGTTGGGCAAGGAGATTATGAATTCGGCGCAGCCCACAAACACATACGTAAAACATTCTTTTCGGTCTGGTTTCCTCAAACGAGCACGCGCGAAAAGCGCGAAGAGGCGGCTTCGCAAGCCGTTGGAAGTCGATGACATCACGGTCGTCAAGCGCTCGGTACTCAGACAGGCGGTGATCGGAACCGTCGTCGGAAATCTCATGGAGTGGTATGACGTGGGTGTGTACGGCTATCTGGCCGTGACCATCGGTCAGGTTTTTCTTTCGGACGCCCCCGCAACGGTTCAGCGTCTCTTCTCGCTGTCGGTGTTTGCGATTACTTTCATCGCGCGTCCTCTCGGAGGTCTTTTCCTCGGTTCCTTGGGCGACCGCCTGGGACGGCAAAAGGTCCTCTCCTTCACGCTCCTCGCCATGTCTGGCGCAACCTTCCTCATTGGTGTTCTCCCTGATTTTTCCCATGTGGGAATCTGGGCTCCGCTGGCGCTTATCCTCCTCAAACTGGTCCAAGGTTTTTCGACCGGTGGCGAGTATGCGGGTGCCACTACTTTGATCACGGAGTATTCGCCGGATAGACATCGCGGCTTCTATTCCTCGCTGTTGGACGTGGGCTCGTATCTGGGCTTCGCGCTCGGTGCGACTATGGTCTCGCTCATGGAAGCCGGCACGTCGGAATCCGCCATGCTGAGCTGGGGTTGGCGTCTGCCCTTCATTGCAGCGCTTCCCCTGGCGCTCGTCGCCATCTACTTCCGCAACCGTGTGGACGACACTCCTGCCTTCCAGCAGGCCCAAGCCAAGGCTGCCGAGCAGGAGCGAACCGGAACCGCGGATTCACATGATGGAAAGCACTCCAACAGCATCGTCATTCTGCTGCGTCGCTATGGCAAGGAACTGCTGGTCGGCTTCGCGCTCGTCGCCGCCGGCAATACGCTCGGCTACACCCTGACGACATACATGCCCACCTATCTCACCACCACGCTGCATTACGATGCCGCGCACGGCAATCTCATCACCATTCCAGTGCTCGTCGTTTTGGCGGCGCTCATCCCTGTCGCGGGTGCCCTCTCCGATCGCTTCGGGCGCCGCCGGATGCTGGCAATTGGCTCGGGAAGTGCCGCGATCCTCGTGATTCCCGCCTTCCTGCTGATGGCAAGCGGCTCTTTGGTGGAGACCTTCTTCGGACTGTTCCTGCTCGCGTTGCCCACCGCCTGCATGATCTCCAACATCGCGGCCACACTGCCCGCACTCTTCCCCACTTCGCTGCGGTACTCGGGCATGGGAATCTCCTACAACTTCGCCGCGGCACTGCTGGCCGGCACCGCACCGCTCATCATGGAGGCGCTGGTGACGGCGACGGGGAACTCACTCGCCCCCGCTTTCTGGATTGTGGCGACTTCGCTGTGCGGAGTCGTCGCTGTCATCTTCCTGCGAGAGACCGCACGCAAACCCATGCCGGGTGCCATGCCAACGGTGGCGAGCCATGCCGAGGCGCGAAAGCTGGTGGAGAATCAGGACACCGATCCGGACATCAACGTCGTTGCCATTCGCAAGCTGGTTCAGGAGGACAAGCGCATTCGTGAGCTCGCGCAGTAAACCGTCGAAAAGACATAGGCCGAAGGCGATGGCTTCGCGCAGTGAGCCGTCAGTTGGGCCGATTCGTGGTACTGCAGAGGGACTGGGTAAAATGGCCCCTGTTGCGTCGTTCGGCTGAGGGGCCGCGGGTCCCGTCTGCGTGGGCGCTCGCAGAAATGTGAAGGAGCCCATGAATACCGATATCAAGCGCCACGGCAGCAGAAAACTTGAGGTCAACGACGTCATCGTCGTGGAAAAGCCGGTGCTGTGGCGAGCCATAGCAGGAACCGTCGTTGGCAATCTCATGGAGTGGTATGACGTGGGTGTGTATGGCTACTTGGCCGTCACCATCGGCCAGGTCTTCCTCTCCACGGCTCCGGACACGGTTCAGCGGCTGTTCTCACTCGGCGTCTTCGCCATCACCTATCTGGCTCGCCCCATCGGCGGCGTTCTGCTGGGATCGTTAGGGGATCGGTTGGGACGTCAACGAGTGCTCGCCTTCACTCTGCTGGCCATGTCCACCGCAACGTTCCTCATCGGTGTGCTCCCCGATTACGCGCAGGTGGGGGCATGGGCGCCTTTCGCGCTCGCCCTTCTCAAGCTTCTTCAGGGTTTTTCGACCGGTGGCGAGTATGCGGGTGCCACTACTTTGATTACGGAGTATTCGCCGGATAGGCATCGTGGTTTCTATTCCTCACTGTTGGACGTGGGCTCGTACTTGGGCTTCGCGTTGGGTGCCGCGGTGGTGTCCCTCATGCAGATGAACGTTGCGGAGAATATCATGCGGGATTGGGGATGGCGCGTTCCCTTCATCCTTGCGCTGCCTTTGGCCGCGGTGGCAATCTACTTCCGTAATCGCGTGGACGATACGCCTATTTACCGTCGCGTGCAGGAAATTCAGAAGAGCAGCGTCAGTGCCTCCGCCGTGGAAAACGGTGTCTCTGTTATGGAAAACAGTGCCTCCGCTACGGCAGAGGGTGCGACGGAGCAGTCATCGTCACAGCGTGACGGGTCCGCAAGCCGGGGGAGTGGACTAAAGATTCTGTTCCGCAGCTACTGGCGCGAGCTGCTGACCGGTTTCACTCTGGTGGCGGCCGGCAACACCATTGGCTACACCCTGACGTCCTACATGCCCACCTATCTCACCGCCACGCTGCATTACGACATGGCACGCGGCAACCTCGTCACCATACCCATCCTGGTGATGGTGGCAGTCTTCATCCCGATCGCGGGTGCGTTGTCCGACCGCTTTGGCCGCAAGGTTCTGCTGGGCATAGGAGCCTTGGGCGGTGCTCTCATGGTGATTCCCGCCTTCCTCCTCATGGGAACCGGATCCTTGATGGAGACCTTCTTTGGCCTGTTGCTGTTGGCGATCCCGATGGCGTGCATGGTGGCGAACATCGCCTCGACGCTGCCGGCCCTGTTCCCAACGTCCGTACGGTATTCGGGCATGGGCATCTCCTACAATTTTGCGGCCACGCTGTTTGCGGGAACCGCGCCGCTCATCATGGAGTCGCTGGTTACGGTGACGGGGAATTCCTTGGCGCCCGCGTTCTGGATTGTGTTTACGTCGCTGTGCGGTGTGGTCGCCGCCGTGCATCTGAAGGAATCTGCGCGCAAGCCCATGCCGGGTGCCATGCCGTCGGTGTCAAGTGATGCAGAGGCCAAGGAATTGGTGGCAACGCAGGACGACAATCCGGACCTTGACGTACCCGCCATGATGAAAAGCGTTTCGAGAGACCACAAGATCTTCGCTCAGACCCGCTGAAAATGGTTTGAGACTCGGAAGGGTCATGGTGTGCGAGGGACCTCCCAACGACAATGGTGGTGTGCGCGGACAGTAGCCACGCACACCACCATTGTCGATTTTGTATCTGTAGTTGTCACCTCACTGGCGACGTATTATTCTCTGCTTATTACTTATTGGCAGAGGCAGTCGCAGCGGCGGCAACGGGTCCGGCAGGAGTTGCAGCGTCGAGACCATTGCCCGCAGCCTGTTGCTTCTCTAGCTTGGTGGCCCAGTACGAGGAGAGAATGGATCCCGAGATGTTGTGCCACACCGAGAAGATGGTGGAGGCAATGGCGGCCTGGGGGCTGAAGAACTTCAGGGCCAAAGTGGCGCCAAGCGCGGAATCCTGCATGCCCACCTCGAAGGTGATGGCCTTCTGCTGGCGGTAATCCAGCTTGATGATCTTTGCGAACAGGAAGCCGAGCGCATAACCGCACAGGTTGTGCAGAATCACGACCGGGATGATGAGCAGCGTCTCGGGTTCGAGGAATTGCGCAGCGTTGGCGGCGAAGACGGCCATGATGATCAGCAGAATGGCGACCTGAGAAACCAACGGGGTGACCTCACGGACCTTCTCAACTTTCTCCTTGAAGATTGTGTGGACCAGAACGCCCAGAATGATAGGAATCAGAACGATTTTGGCGGTGTTGAGGAACATCTGCTCGGCAGGAACGTCCACATACTGACCTGCAAGCGTGGACACCAGCAATGGCAGCATGACGGGGGCGAGCAGCGTGGAAAGGACGCCAATGGAGACATCGAGCGCTACGTCGCCTCCGGCAAGGAACGCCATCACGTTGGAAGAAGTTCCGGACGGGCAGCAGCCCACGAGGATCACGCCCGCAGCGGCGGCTCCATCGAGGTGGAAGATGTGGACGAGTGCGAAAGCGATGGCAGGCATGATGATGTAATGGGCGACGGTGCCCAGAATGACGGGAATGGGGTGCTTGCCGATGCGCTTGAAATCGTCAATGGTGAGGTTGAGGCCCATGCCGAAAATGACCACCATCAGCAGGTACGACGTGTACGGCGAGATCGCGGTTCCGATTGACGGCACAAAATAGGAGAAGGCCGCAATGAGAATGACAAAGAGCGTGAAATACTTAGACAGACCCGAGCTGAGGGACTTCACTATTTTCATAAAAGATCCTTGTTAATTTATGTGGCGCCGAAGCGCAGTCTGTCCTACGGTTGATCTTTTGGATACGGTAAGCGCTAACTGCACGATTATAGGCGGTTTATCCGACACTGACGCGGTTGTGTCAGGGAGGAAGACGGGGAGGTATTCGATGACAGAACAACAGTCGAGCGACTCCGACGTAAAAGACGACTCTGGTGTACCTAGCGCGCAAGGTGCGCCCGTTGACAAGGGAAGCTCACATGTCCGTCGTCTTGGAGTTACGCTGTCTTTGACGGCCACCGTTCTCGTTGCAGAGGTCGTTGGCGCGATTCTTACCGGCAGCCTTGCATTGCTGGTAGATGCCGGCCACATGCTGACGGATGTCGCCGTGCTGACGGCCTCCGTCACCGCCGCGGTCCTCATGCGCCGCAAACCCACGGCCACACGAACGTGGGGATGGGACCGTCTCGAGGTGGTGACCGCCGCCGGCAGTGCGGCAGCGTTACTGCTGGTGGGGCTCTATGCATTGGTGATGGCGGTGCGCAGGCTCTTCTTCGCCCCCGACGCCATTGAGGATCTGCCGTTGCTGCTCGGTTTCGGCATTCTGGGTTTGGCGACGAATGTGATCTCGATCGTATTGCTCGCCTCCGATCGTGGCGACAACCTCAACATGAGAGCCGCTTTCCTCGAAGTCCTCAATGACGCTCTGGGGTCCGTGGCCGTCATCGTGGGAGCGGTTGTCATGCTGATTACAGGGTGGTCGGGAGCGGACTCCGTAGCCGGAGCGCTCATCGCGTTACTGATGGTGCCCCGGGCCTTCAAACTGTTGCACCGCAGCGTGAAGGTCCTCCTGCTGGAGGTGCCAAGCGGACTGGATCTCGAAGAGGTGCGTGGCCACCTGCAGCGAGTGCCGGGAGTGGAATCGGTTCATGATCTGCATGCAAGTACGGTCCGCACGGGTCTGGTGACGCTCAGTGCCCACGTGGTGGTGGAAAAAGGGTTGACTCCGGAGCAGTCCGCAGGCGTGCTTGCGGCCATGCAAAAGTGTGTGCGCGAGCACTTCCCGGTCTCCGTTGATCACACCACCTTCCAGATTGAGCCGGAAGGGTACAACAGTTCTCATCGTGAAAATGTGCACGTATGAGACTCTGTGAAAAATATCTGAGTATTTGCCGGAGAATTATGAGAAATCTGTTTTATCCAGATAGTTCTGCTGCCGAAATGTCTTTGGTGAAACCCCAGTTTCTTCCTTGAATTTGTATGAGAAATAGTGTTCATCTGCAAAGTTCAGCTTATGAGAGATAGCTTTGACCGGCAACGCGGAATTGCGAAGAAGTTTCCTTGCGAGGTTGAAGCGGTTCGCTGTGTAATACTTGTAGGGCGTTGTCGAGTATTCGGCAAAGAAATATCGGGTGAGTTGTGAAACAGAGATCCCGATTGCGCTTGCGATGTCTTCTGTTTTCAGATTTGCTTGGATATTGACATCGATAAATTCCTTTGCTTTTGTTGCGTATACCGAACTGATGCTGAGTTGTTTCTCGGGATTTTGGGCAAGGGAAGCAAAAAGCTCATGGATGATGAGTGGACCATGGAATGCAACATATTTTGGATTCGAAGCATAATCCTTGCACAGCGTAAAGAATGATTTGAAGAGATTATAGAGCGCCCGCTCGGGGTAGTAGAAATGATTTTTAAGTCCATATTGTTCATAGAGGGCGTCGCAGAGACTTCCGCCGACGTTCATCCATATTTTTTTATACGGATCTGAGGGGGAAGACCTATAGTCTTTTTGCATGTGGGGCGGAAGAATGTAAACGTCTCCGCCTTTTGGGAAGAATTGTTCCCCGCCGCAAATGACGTTTCCTTCTCCAGATATGACGTATTCGCATACATAGCAGGGAGAATCATCGACATTCCAATGAACTTTATACGTTTTATCGGGGTAGGTGATCCCAACAAGATCGATGAAAAATCTATCTTCTGAGGGTAGCTGTGTATTTGAGAACGGTAAAATGTCCTCCAAAAATGATGCATTACTCATATGACAGGAATCCTCACTTTTTTAGCAGAAAAGCTACCTATATTTAAATATTATGTAACTAATCCTCAAATATAATGTTTTTTGCACTTCAAAAAAAGTCGAAGTCCAACGAAGGATTTTCGACAGAACGAGGAGAAGGATTATGAAGAAGAAACTACGCGCTGTTGTATGCGCTATTTCTACTCTCGCGTTAAGCACCGGCATATTGTCGGCATGTGGCAACAGTGCCAGTGGCTCGGAAGGAAGTGTCTACTATCTGAACCGTAAAGTTGAGGACTTGGATACATGGGTTGAGCTTGGAAAAATGTATCAAGATCAGACAGGTGTACAGGTCAAGGTGACCTCTGGCGGTACTGATTACGATGCGACTTTGCATTCAGAGCTTGCCAAGAAGAATGCACCGACGATCTATACGCTTGATGGTCCTGGTATGCAGACTACGTGGGAAAAATATGAGGCAGATCTTTCTGATACTGACGTATATAACCAGCTGACGGACAACTACAAAGGAAATGCTCTTCAAAATAAAGAGGGGAAGCCAGTAGGAATCCCATTCGCAGTTGAAAGTTACGGAATTATCTATAATAAAGCGATTCTTCAGAAGTATTTTGATGCTTCATGGTCCAGCATCAAGTCAGTCGATGACATCAATAGCTACACGTCGTTGCGGACTGTTGCGGATGAAATTCAAGCGCATAAAGCGGATCTCGGAGTCAAGGGAGCATTTAGTTCTGCAGGTCTTGATGCTTCTAGCGTATGGCGCTATTACTTCCATATGCCGGCTACTTCTCTCTCATATGAGATGACCGAACGTAATCTTCCCATGAGCAAGGTCGCACCTTCCATCAAGGGGACGTATATCAAGGAGAATCTCAAGAATCTCTTTGATATGTATCTAACGGATTCTACGGTTTCAGCGAAGACTGTTACTGGGAAAACTATTGATGATTCTGTCGCCGAGTTTGCCACAGGGCAGGCGGCTTTCTTCCAGAACGGTGTATGGGCATATAGCCAGATCAAGGGACAGTCTGTAGCAGACAAGGATCTCGGAGTCCTACCAATTTATATTGGGGCAAAGGGAGAGGAGAACCAGGGGCTCAATCAGGTGATGAGCAATTACTGGGCCATCAATTCAAAGGCATCTTCGGCCAGTCAAAAAGCTTCAGAGAAATTCCTCAACTGGCTGGTGACAAACAAAGAAGCAAAGAAACTTATCGTGGACAAGATGGGTATGGATGCTCCTTTCAAGGGCTTTGACGGTGAGGATTACCAAGTTAACAATCCTCTTGCCAACGCAAACCGTGAATATCAGAAAGCGGGAAAGAAGAACGTGCAGACACCCTTCACTCCCTCGCACAAGTTCGAAGAAGAATTGACTTCTGATTTAGTCAACTACGCCCAAGGAACTGGCGATTGGAATGCAGTGATCAACACGTATACGAACACTTGGGCGAAAGAGTACAAGGCGAATTATGAGTGAGGCCTAGAACCCTCATCGTCATCATCGATGGTGGCCGCCTGAATTTGCAATGTTGCGAAGACTTTGACGGCCGCCTTCGATCGTTCGGCGAGGCCGGACCGTGTAAGCAAATATTGAACGCACGAATAAAGGAAAACGTATGCATGATGTATCTGTTGTAAGCCATGTTACAAGAAAGTGGTGGTCGCTCTTTACCCTGCCAATAGTTCTTGCCTTTGCCTTCGGTTTTATTGTCCCCTTTATCATCGGTATCTATCTCAGTTTTACGACATTCACCACTATCACGGATTCTGAATGGGTGGGAATGGACAATTACATTGAGGTCTTCAAGGATCCAGTTTTCCTCCACGCCCTTTGGTTCACCGCTCTCTATGCAGTTGTTACTACGGTGATTATCAATGTGATTTCGTTCTTCCTTGCCTATATGCTGAATACTGCGATGCGGGGAGCGAAGTTCTTCAGATCCATTTTCTTCCTCCCTAATCTCATTGGCGGTATTATTCTTGGCTACATTTGGCAGCTGTTGCTAAATGGGATTCTGTCACATTGGGATTTGAGCCTGACTTTATCGGCAAAATATGGTTTCTGGGGAATTGTCATTGTCAGTTGCTGGCAGTCCATTGGATACGAGATGATCATTTATCTCGCCGGTCTCCAGAATGTTCCACAGGAACTCATGGAAGCTGCGGCAGTCGATGGTGCCTCCTCCTCTCAGAGTGTCTTCCATGTTCTCTTGCCTCTCATGATGCCAAGCATCACTGTCTGTACTTTTCTGACGCTGACGGGTGGTTTTAAGGTGTTTGACCAAAACCTGGCATTGACGGGCGGACAGCCATCAAATACATCGGCGATGCTGGCACTCGACATTTACAAAACCTTCTATCAAGGCGTTGGAACAGAGGGTTTGGGGCAGGCGAAGGCAGTCATGTTCCTTATCATCGTGGCCTTGGTCGCGGTTCTTCAAAATAAGCTCACTACGAGCAAGGAGGTGGAAGCATGAATATGAAGAGGAGAATTAGCGGTGTTTGGACGGTAATCTTTGCGATTATCTCGGTAATTTGGATGTTTCCCATCTTGATGGTCATCATGAATTCCTTCAAGAAGAAGACAGCAATATCGATTTCGCCCTTTGCGCCTCCAACAAAAGAAACTTTTGCTGGGCTGAGCAACTATGCGGAGGCGTTAGAGAAAACAGATTTCTTGTGGAGCTTTGTGTGGAGCTTATTCATCACGGTGGGATCTGTGCTTCTCATGCTCGTCTTTACGGTGATGTGTGCCTGGTGGATCGTACGCGCCAACAATGTTTATGCGAAGTTCATCTACCTTCTTTTCCTTATCAGTATGGTGGTTCCTTTCCAGATGGTGATGTTCCCTCTGTCAAAGATGTCTGACATGGCGGGGCTCAATACTCCATGGGGGTTGTGGCTTCTCTATCTTGGATTCAGCCCGGGCTTGCCAGTGTTCATCTTCACCGGCGTAGTGAAGTCATTGCCGTCTGCCGTCGAAGAGGCTGCGATGATTGATGGTGCCAGTGTGCCGCGCATATTCTTCAATGTCGTGTTGCCGTTGATGCGCTCTTCCATCGTTTCGGTCGCCATTTTGCAGACAATGTGGGTATGGAATGACTTCTTGCTTCCATATGTCACGCTTGATTTGCAGCAATTCAAGACGATTCCTATTGCAGTGCAGGTATTTAAGGGTAGTTACGGAACAACTGATTGGGGAGCAATGATGGGGTGTCTTGTGCTCACCATCATTCCAATTTTGGTGTTCTACATGCTCTGTCAGAAACAGATTATCTCCGGTATCACTGCGGGTGCCGTTAAGGGTTAAGGCTTACGAATATGACCTCATGGTTTTCACAGGAATCATTTCTTGTCCGGGCTTTTAACCACTTTGCTGACATGGCTTTTCTCAATGTCCTCATTGTGGTTACAAGCCTGCCGATTGTCACAGTCGGCGCTTCTCTCAGTGCCGGCTATTCAACGGCACGTAAAGAAGCAGAAGGATATGGGAAGATGGCGCGGAACTATTTCCGTGCATTCAAACAGAACTTTATGAAGGCGACAGTGCTATGGCTCGTCTACCTTGCGGCAGGGGCCGTGGTGATCTTTGCCTGGTTCTCCATCAATTCGACGGCTTTTCGCATCCCTCTTGTTCTTCTGGCGGTGGTGTGGGCAATTTCCTTCGTGTGGGTGTGGCCATTGCAGGCAAGATTCGAGAATAAAATTTCAGCGACCATATGGAATTCTGTATATCTGGGGATTTCAAAGATCGGGAGCACTGTAGGGGTAGCGGCTGTTGTCTTCGGTTTCTTCGCGATATTCGCTCTCGCGCTTACGTATGCTCCCCAGGCACTTTTCCTCTTAATGGTGATGGGTTTCGGCTTAATGATCTTTATGACCGTTGGAATTTTTGAAAGAGCTTTCACCCCGCTCGTTCGTGGCACGGCAACGGAATAAACACAAGTCCTTTGAAAGATTGAAGAGTGGGCACAAGCATGCCCAAAAGAATGGAGTTTGGTAATGGAAAAAGATAACCTCAATCAGTTCGCAACGATTCCACGTCCGGAATACCCACGTCCGCAACTATCGCGAGATGAGTGGTTGAATCTCAATGGAACGTGGGAATTTGAGTTCGATCCGGGTGATTCGGGTTTTGAACGGGGACTCGTGAACAAAAAGAAACTCGATAATTCAATTATTGTTCCCTTCGTTCCAGAATCCGAGCTATCGGGCATTGGGAACACCGACTTCCATGAGGCAGTTTGGTACCACCGCTCCGTTCAAGTGCCGGAAGCATGGTCTTCTCAAAGACTTATTCTCCACTTCGGTGCCGTAGATCACGATGCGACGGTTTGGGTTAATGGTACTGAGGTAACGAGGCATAGAGGTGGCTTTACGTCATTTTCGGCGGATATTACTGACGCTGTCGCCGGGAAAGCGGAGTTTTCGCTTACTGTGCGCGCAAGGGATAGCAAAAAAGATTTTCAGGCGAGGGGTAAGCAGGCGACTGAGTATGAGAATTCCTCTGTTTTCTATACACGGAGTACTGGAATCTGGCAGACCGTCTGGCTTGAACCTGTTGGTGAAGTGTACATTCAACAGCTCAAAGTTACTCCCGACGTGGGGAGGAACGCGTTTAATGTAGTTGCCCGTTTGACGGGGAATTCTTCTGCCTACCGTCTCTCTGCATCTTTGAAAAATACCGAAGGAATTGTGCTCTCCCAAGCCGATGCAGAGTTGGGCAAAGACTTGAATCCCTCTGTAACTCTTAAGGTCCCCGTAGATGAAGTACACCTTTGGGAGCCTGGGAATCCTTACCTTTACCCCATAGAATTCATCATTTCCGATAGAGAGGGGAAGGCAATAGACACTGTTAACAGCTATGCCGGTCTTCGTTCTATCTCGATTGAAGGAACTTCTGTCAAAGTCAATGGGAAGCCTCTTTTCCAGAGGCTTGTTCTTGACCAGGGTTATTGGCCTGAGTCTTTGATGACAGCCCCAAGTGACGAGGCACTTGTCAAAGACATTAAACTCTCTATGCAAGCTGGATTCAATGGTGCACGTATGCACCAGAAGGTATTTGAAGAACGCTACATTTATCATGCAGACCGGCTTGGATACCTTGTATGGGGAGAGTTCGGTGATTGGGGAGTCTCTACGGGCGCGGGGCCGAAGGGCAACAACCAGCACCCGACCGCTTCGTTCATTACACAATGGATCGAGGCAGTTGAGAGAGACTATTCACACCCCGCCATTGTTGGTTGGTGTCCGTTGAATGAGACGTATCAAAAGCTGACAGATCAAATCACGCAGCTTGATGACATCACTCATGGCATGTTCGCCGCTACCAAGGCAATTGATGCGTCGCGGCCCGTTCTTGACGCGAGTGGATATTCGCACAGGGTCTCCGATTCGGATATTTATGATTCTCATCTCTATGAACAGAATCCCGAAAAATTTGAAGAGTTGGTAGGGAAAGATGCTGAGAAGATGTATGAGAATGATCTCGACGGCGATCAGATCTCGGTTCATTACAAGGGACAGCCATATTTCGTGAGTGAGTACGGCGGTATCTGGTGGAATGCCGAGAAGGCGGCAATTGCATCCGGGAAAGATCAGGAACATTCGTGGGGTTACGGAGAACGCGTCACGACGATCGAAGAATTCTACGAGCGGTTTGAGAAGCTGACGGAGGTCCTTGTCTCAAATCCGAAAATGTTCGGGTATTGCTATACGGAACTAACTGACGTCTTCCAAGAAGAGAATGGCATTTTTTCCTTTGATCGAACTCCTAAGTTCGATATAGATCGAATTCGTGAGATACAAGAAGGGCTTGTTAAGAAGTATCGATGAACGGAAACGCAATGTGTATGGGATCAATCGTGATTTTCAAGAAGTAAATGAGTGAGGGATGACATGGAAGATCTGAAAAGGTTCTCTTTGAAGAGCCTGGGCGCGCACCCCGCTATGTGCCCGGATGAGACGATTCAAGGCGATAGATGGCGTATCGGTATCTTAAGTGATTGTCTTGTCCGTTTTGAGTGGTCAGACGATGGAATCTTTGAAGATAGGGCATCGCAGTTTGCCCTCAACCGTAATTTTGCGCACCCAGATTTTTCTGTGTACGAGGAGTATGGCCGACTTGCCATTAAGACGGATAAGCTCGAGATCTTGTACGATCGAAGTCATTTCAGCCAGCGCGGACTATCAGTGAGACTGAAGGATTCCGGTCAGGTATGGCACTATGGTGATGTGCCAGAAGGAAACCTAGGTGGCACTGCCCGAACCCTCGATAAAGCGAATGGTGAGATTTCTGTTGGGGCTGGCGTGCTGTCCCGTGAAGGGTGGGCCACCATCGATGACTCTGATACCGATGTTCTTGAAGAACTTTCTTCTGTTGATGGTGAGGACAATCCTTTTGGAACATGGGTTGTGCCACGGAGAGAACATACCCAGGATCTCTATCTCTTTGCCTATGGTCATGAATATAAGCAAGCTATTTCCGACTATTACAAACTCTCGGGTCCAACTCCCTTATTGCCTCGATTTGTCTTTGGAAATTGGTGGAGCCGTTACCATAAGTACTCAGAGAAAGAGTACCTCCAGCTGATGGATCGTTTTGAGAATGAGAAGATTCCTTTCTCCACTGCCGTCCTCGACATCGACTGGCATAAGGTTGACATCGATAAAAAATATGGTTCTGGCTGGACGGGATATAGCTGGAATAGAGAGCTTTTCCCGGATCCACAGAGATTTCTGAAAGAACTACATCGTCGCGGTCTGAAGGTTACGCTGAACCTGCATCCGGCAGATGGCGTGCGTGCGTTTGAAGATGATTATGATGCTATTGCTCAGGAAATGGGGATCGATCCGGCATTGGGCAAGACCATAGAATTCGATGCCGCATCCCCTAAATTCATGGAAGCCTACCTTCGTTTTCATCACAGGATGGAAGAGCAGGGGGTCGATTTCTGGTGGGTGGATTGGCAGCAAGGAAACACTTCGAGGCATGGGAATATCGATCCCCTATGGATGCTGAATCACATGCACTACATCGATTCCGGGCGGAAAGGTCAGCGTCCGCTCACGTTTTCAAGGTATGCGGGTCCTGGTTCTCACCGGTACCCCATAGGTTTTTCTGGGGACACAGTTGTTTCGTGGCAGTCCTTACGGTTCCAGCCAAAGTTCACCTCTATGGCAAGCAATATCGGTTACGGATGGTGGAGTCATGATATTGGCGGTCATATGTATGGCTATAGAGATGAGGAGTTGGAAGCTCGGTGGTACCAACTGGGTGTCTTCAGCCCTATCAACCGTCTTCACTCTGCGGTCTCTCCCTTTAACAGCAAGGAGCCGTGGAATTTTTCAGGTGAAATACGGGAAACGATGACGGAAGCTCTGCGTCTTCGGCACAGCCTCATTCCCTATCTTTACTCGATGAATTGGCGTGCCGCTGATGAGGGGTTGCCATTGGTGGAGCCCCTGTACTGGTCGTACCCAGAGATATCTGAAGCGTATTCTTTCCAAAACGAGTATCTCTTCGGAACGGAGCTGCTGGTGAGCCCCATTACCGAAAAGACAAGTTCTGATACGAAGAAAGCACGTACGGCTGTTTGGTTTCCTCATGGCGCTTGGTTCGATCTTTTCACGGGGCGTCAGTACGAGGCCCCAGATGTGGACGGAAAGCAGATGGAGGTATGGAGAGACATTAAACAAATTCCAGTTTTCGCCAAGGCTGGAGCCATCATCCCTCTTCAGTCGTGGGACAGCAATTCTGTTCGTAATCCAAGTGAACTGGAGCTAGTCGTTTTCCCGCAAGCGACAAATTCATTTGATCTCATCGAGGACGATGGTCATGCGTCAACCCTCGATGATGCGTCAATCACTCATATTGAAAATCAGCGAGACAAACATCATTTGAGCATCACTCATCGGGGACCGAATGAGAGCATTCCGTCAAAGCGTAAGTGGAAAGTTGTTTTCCGCGGTGTTTCTGATGGGGTTGTCCATGTATTCGTGGATTCCCAAGAAGTGCCTTTTTCTCAGGGATACGATGCAGAAAAACTGAGTCTTGCTGTTGAGATTCCAGATGTTCCTGCTTCTTCTGAACTTGTCGTGGAACTTTCGCCTGAGGTATATGTTGTAGAAGATAGACGAGTGCAAGATAGCTTTGATGTCCTCTTCGATTCTCAGATGTATTACGAGTTAAAGGAGAAAGCTTACAACGCTATCAAGAGTGAAGGAATCAAAGCACTGCCACAACTGTATACGTATACAGATGACTCCGTGGAAATGAATCAACACATACCGGACAATGTCATTCATGCTTTAGTTGAAGTATTGACGCGAGGAGATAAATAATCTTTAGTTTCTTCCTTTTGTCGGTAAAGAAGTTGACTTGAACTGGAGCGGTGGTCTTGGCATTGAGAAGTAACGGCCTCTACTCTAGCTGCTGACTTCTTAGCTTGCCGAAGATTCGTGGAGAACTCAAAGACAGGCTTCCTGCTGAGCGATAGACTGAATGCGGAATGATATGACGTTTGGCCACGGTCGTCGCCAGGTCGACGGCCTCACGCGAAAGGCAAGTTATGAGCGAAAAAGCAAATATCGGTGTCGTCGGATTGGCGGTCATGGGCAGTAACTTGGCCCGTAACCTTGCACACCATGGCAACACCGTGGCAGTTTTCAACCGTTCCTACGGTAGGACCGAAACTCTCATCACGGAACATGGCAGCGAAGGGAACTTCGTTCCGGCAAAGACCATTGAGGAGTTCGTGGCGTCCCTGAGCGTTCCGCGCACCGCCATCATCATGGTGAAGGCGGGAGATCCCACCGAATCTATGATCAACGCATTGGCGGATGCCATGGAACCCGGCGACATCATCATTGACGGCGGCAACACTTACTTCAAGGACACCATGCGCCGCGAGAAGGAGATCCGCGCTCGCGGACTTCACTTCGTTGGCTGTGGCATCTCTGGTGGCGAAGAGGGCGCACTCAACGGTCCGTCTATGATGCCCGGCGGTTCCGAGGAATCATGGAAGACTCTCGGTCCCATCCTCAAGTCCATCGCCGCCGTCGCCGAGGGTGAGCCCTGCGTGACGCATATCGGCGAGAACGGTGCCGGCCACTTCGTCAAGATGGTGCACAACGGCATCGAGTACGCCGACATGCAGCTGATTGCGGAAAGCTACGACCTGCTGCGCCGTGGTCTGGGACTATCTCCATCCGAAATCGGCGATATTTTCGAGGAGTGGAACAAGGGAGAACTCAACTCCTATCTCATCGAGATCACTGCCGAGGTTCTGCACCAGATGGATGCCAAGACGGGCAAGCCGTTCATTGACATCGTGGTGGACCACGCCGGCATGAAGGGAACCGGAACCTGGACCGTGCAGACTGCTTTGAGCCTGGCTGTCCCCGTCACCGGCATCGCCGAGGCGGTGTTCGCCCGCGGACTCTCCAGCCGCACCGAGCAGCGTGCCGAGGCCGCCGAAAAGCACTTGGCTGGTCCTGAACCACGTATCGAGGTCAAGGACCGCGAGGCCTTCATCGAAGACATTCGTCAGGCGCTGTATGCCTCCAAGATCATCGCCTATGCGCAGGGATTCGACGAGATCACCGAGGGTGCCAAGGAATATGACTGGAAGATCGACCTGGGTGCCGTCGCCCGCATCTGGCGCGGTGGCTGCATCATCCGCGCAAAGTTCCTCAACCGCATCTCCGAGGCCTACGACAAGGGTGAGATGACTTCCTCGCTCGTGTTTGATCCCTACTTCCGCACGTCGCTGGAGAAGGCTCAGGACTCGTGGCGTCGCGTCGTCTCAATGGCTGCGCTCAACGGAGTTCCCGCGCCGGCGTTCTCGAGCTCGCTGTCCTATTACGATGGCCTGCGCTCTGACCGTCTGCCCGCCGCCCTCATCCAAGGTCAGCGTGACTTCTTCGGTGCCCACACCTATGGACGCGTGGACGAGCCGGGAGCTTTCCACACGCTGTGGGGCGAGGAAGGCCGTAAGGAAATCAACGCCTGAGGAAATCTCAGCGCCTAGAAAATCTAGGAATTAGGAGTACTGCGCGATTGCGTGGCCGCACGAACCGTATGGGTGCGTGACTGCGTGACCACATGATCGCATGAAGCTAGGTGGCAAGCCAGAGAGCCCGTCACCTAGCTTTTTCCGCGAGTGGGGTCTCCGTGCAAGTAATTCCTTGTGATGCGGTACCTTAATCTCGGTACTGGGGTACCGGCGTCGCAAAGGAGAGTGCAGCAATGAATGAGATGAACGGCATGAAGGCTTCAAGACCGCCGATGGGGTGGAACAGCTGGGATTCGTTTGGTACGACCGTCACCGAAGACGAGGTTCTCGCCAACGCCCGCATCATGAAAGACTCGTTGCTTGAGGCAGGGTGGGATACCGTCGTGGTTGACATCGCGTGGTATGACCCCACCGCGAGAGCCGGTGGTTACAATGCTGGCGCTCCACTGATACTTGATGATTATGGCCGTCAGCTTCCCGATCCTGCGCGCTTCCCCTCCGCCACGGGCGGCCAGGGCTTCGCTCTGCTGGCGCAGAAGATTCACGAGATGGGCCTTCAATTCGGCATCCACATGATGCGTGGCATCCCCAAACTCGCGGTGGAACGGAATTTGCCGATCATGGGAACGCCGTGGCATGCGCGTGACGTTGCGGATATGCAGCACGTGTGCGCATGGAATCCCGACAACTATGGGCTGAACCAGTCCCATCCCGGTGCACAGGCGTGGTACGACGCCCAAGTCGATCAGTTTGCCGCGTGGGGAGTGGATTTCCTCAAGGTCGATGACATGCAGGCGCCGTTCTATTCCGATGAGATCACCGCCTACCATCGTGCGATCGAAAAAGCGGAAAAGGCGCACGGCCATTCCATAGTGCTCTCGCTGTCTCCCGGCACCGGAGTTTCCACTGTGCACGTGGAGTATCTGCGCGGCGTCGCCCAGATGTGGCGTATTTCAGACGATTTCTGGGACAACTGGGCCGAGATTCAATCCCAGTTTGTGCGGTTGGCTCGGTGGGCACCTTTGCAAAGAGCCGGTCATTGGGCCGATGCGGATATGCTGCCGCTCGGTCATCTCAATGTCAACGCGGAAGGTGAGGAGAACCGTCAGAGCAGGCTTTCCCTCGATGAGCAGCGTACCCTGCTGACTCTGTGGGCAATGGGTCGCTCTCCGCTAATGGTGGGCGGCGACCTGCCGAGCAGCGATGCCTCTCTCCTCTCGCTGCTGCAGAATCCGGCACTGCGTGAGGTGACGGCTGGTTCCACGGGAAACTGCGAGATTTACCGAGAGCCGGTTTATGGTCAGTGGGGAGTTGTCTCTACCATTCGCGGTGAGGCCATCGTATGGAAGGCCGAGGCGGCGGAGTGGGCAGATGGGACACGGTCTGCGCATCCCCGGGGAGTCTATGTGGCGATGTTTTGGTTGGGGGAGAAGCCGGAGGACTTTTCGATCGCCCTTCAGAGCGCGACGGGTTTGGAAAGGCGCGAGCAGCGGTGGAAACTCACCGATCTGTGGGAGGACGGCCCGGTCACACGCATTGAGGGTGAGGGAGCAGACCGCGTTCTTCGTGCAACCCTTCCGGCACATGGAGTTGCGTGGTGCGTCCTTGACCCGATCGATGAATAGGTGAGCGGGCTAGGGCTTTTTTAGACTTTTATTCTTCCGATGAGGTTGTTATCTCTACAATCTCATCGGATCTTTGTTGATTCTCTTTGAACAAGTCTGAAATTGGCCGTGGCACTTACTGCGGTGTCTGGGGTAGTGGGATCGTCAATCCGTGCAGTGAGGAGTTGAATGGCTTTCTTGGCCAGATCCGCCATATCGACTTCGATGGTAGTGAGGGAAGGCACTGAGAATTCTCCTTCGTTGATGCCGTCGAAGCCAATTACCTGAACCTCATTCGGAACGCTGATTCCAAGATCCTTTAAACCACGCAGGGCTCCCAGCCCCATGGAATCCGTCATACAGAAAAGTCCGTCAAAGTGTCTTCCCTGAGAAACAATGTCATGGATGGTACTTCGAGCAGCAAGAGTTGACCAGTCTGGTGTATCGATAATATTTGATTCTGGGAATTCCATAGCTTCTTCCGAAAAAGCCTTCTTGCATCCGGCGAGGCGTCGAGCGGAGACGCTTCTGTACTTTGAGGCATCGGTTAATGCTAAGGGATTGGCCCCAATGATCAAGATGTCTTTACAACCGCACGCAAGAAGATGTTTTACTGCCGCGTAAGCGCCATCCTCGCAGGGGGTGAAGACGGTGTCGAAAGAGAGTTTGCGGGCTGTATCGTCGAGAAGAACAATGGGCTTTCCTCCACTAAGCTCTTGAATTTCTTCGCTTGTAACTTTTCCGGGGCTAAATATTGTTCCATCGCACAGTTGACTTGTCACTTTTTGCAGAATTGAGATTTCGCTCTCTTTTGAGTTTGCAGTTTGCTGGATAATAGCCTGGAAATCGTTGTGTGAGGCCTCCTTGGAAAGCGCAGCGGCCATCTCGGAGGGATAAGGCTTGTCGAGCTCGAAGATGGCAACTCCGATGATCCCGCTTTTCCCGGAGCGTAGGCTTTTTGCAGAGAGATTAGTGGTGTATTGAAGTTCTTTCGCAACTTTGAGAACGCGTTCCGCAGTTTTGGGAATGATGCGAGGGTCCCCGCGGAGCGCGTAGGATGCGGTTGCTCGCGATACTCCCGCAGCTTTTGCGACATCACTCATAGTGACCATTGGGGATTCCTCACTTGCTCTGTTTTCGAATTTCATTACTATCATATTCCTGAATTGACACGATTCAAATCAGCGTGTATAAAGTTGTTTGTAAGCGAATTGAATCGAGTCAATTCGGTTTAAAAGCTTGCATTTGCGCCAGTGATGTCGCACAGACAACAAGTTCCGACGAAAGTGTCGAAACAGGGAGGAACACAATGAGGATTGGTACTGCTGTAAAAGCCATCGTTGGGATTGTCGCAAGTGGTGCGATGGTCTTTTCGATGTCAGCTTGCGGAAACTCTGCCAGTGCTAGTGGTGGCAAGGTCACACTTTCATATTTTGCGTGGGATAATGAGCAGACTTCGAAGCCATACGTCGAAGAATTCGAAAAGGAAAACCCTAATATTCATATTGACTTTGGATCTTCCACTACCTATGTTCAAACATTGCAGACTCGGTTGGTCGGGAACCAAGCTCCCGATGTTTTTATAATTACTTCTGAAAACAAGGAAGATCTCATTTCGAACAACTATGTCAAAGATTTGACAGATGAATCTTTCATGAAAAACATCTCGGATGCTAATAAAGAGTTTGTTTCCAAAGATGGTAAGGCATATGGGATGTCCACGAGTTCTTGGGCTTCTGGAATTGTCTATAACAAGGCTCTCCTCAAGAAGGTTGGTGTAAGTGAAGTCCCCTCAACTTGGGAGGGTTTCATCAAGCTGTGCAAGAAACTTAAAGCAGCTGGAATAACTCCGTATCTAGAAGCGAACGCGGACAGCACACGCCGTATACAAGATGCATTCTATGGCGGTCTTCTCGCGAAAAAGGGTACAGACGTCACTAAGCTTGCAGATTCAAAGGTTCAGACTCCAGGGGCCGACTCGAAGGAAGCTTATTCCGAATGGATGAAAATCTACGATGAAGGTGTTGTTTCTCGCGATACCGTTGGTATGAGTGGTGATGATCTCAAAACTCAGTTTACGAGTGGTCAAGTCGCTATGATCACCACAGGAGCTTGGGATTTCAGCACTTTCCAGGATTCTGATGTTGATTGGGGATTCGCGCAGATGCCTGCAATGAAGACAGGCATGGAACAGTATGCACAAGGTTCGCCGTCTCCGGCGCTCGCGATATATTCAAAGCTCACGGGCGATAAGTTGAAGGCTGCGGAGAAATTCTTAACCTTCATGCAGAGCAAGTGGGCCTTGAAGAAGGCAACCGATGATGGGAATGCCGTTACGGTTAAGGGTTATAACTCTGATGTCATTGACCAGTACAAAGACGTATATGAGAAGAACGTCAAAACTGGAAAATATTTCCTTTTGACTAATTTCTATTCGAAGCCCTCTGTTTTGGATACAACGACCCAGTCTGAGATCCAGCAGCTTGTTCAAGGATCGATTTCACTCGATCAATTTGTACAAAACGTCGATAAGAAAATGGCATCTGCTCAATAAAGGCATGAAGTCATCGATTGTGATGTGGGAAGGCTTCCTCTTTGCTTTCCCACATCCTTCTTCGGGAAGGGTGCTGTGATGGAGCAGTCAGCCGAAATCAAAATGGTTGCGCGGACGAAGCGAGAGAGTCCGTCAGATATTAACAGGTTTGAAGAGAAGAGGTTCAAGCATCGTAAGCGTTTAAGAGGACTGCACGAAGACCTCACTTCTTTCTGGTTTCTTCTTCCTATCCTTGCGATATTTGTCGTTCTCTTTGCTGTCCCGCTTGTGCAGACGCTAATGTTCTCATTCACTGATTTCAACGGGTATAGCATGAATATGCATTCCGTTGGAATGGCAAATTATCAGCAGGTTTTTAGCGATCCTTCGATCTTGCAGGGACTACTTTTTACCGTTATCTATGCTGTTCTGCAAACAATTTTTGTCACTATTATTGCCATTCCACTTGCGGTGACACTCAATAAGAAGTTCTTTGGACGCAATTTTGCGCGTTCCATGTTCTTCTTCTTTAGTGTTCCTTCGCTAGCAGTTCTTGGAATGGTATGGAAATATATCTTTTCTCCGCTCAAATCTGGTGTTGTCAACAGTGTTTTATCGGTATTCGGCATTGGGCCACTTCCGTGGCTTTCGAATTCGCGGCTTGCGCAGTTCTGTGTCATTTTTATCGCTGTATGGGCCCAGATTGGCTGGCACGCCACGTTATATTTGGCATTTCTTCAGTCAATCCCCTCTGATTTGTATGAACAGGCCACTGTTGACGGGGCTTCATCGAAGCAACAATTTGTACATATTACTTTGCCTCAGTTAGTTCCGGGGATTGTAACTTCTACTTTTTTGCTCATGAGTGGAGGCCTTAAGGTTTATGACCTTCCTTACACCTTGACCAAGGGAGGACCAGGTTATTCAACATATACGGTCACTCAATCGATAATCCAACAAGGCATAGGTCAGTCCCAGTACGGCGTTGGCTCAGCGCTTGCCGTTCTGTTCACAATCGCGACAGCAATTGTCGTCTTTGCACAAATGGGTGTTGCAAATACGATTTCTAGGAGGTTCCAGTGAGTAGCGCAAAAGTGAAGAGAAATATCGGCATACGAAACGAAACTGCTCTGTCCCGACATGAACGTAGGCACTCGGTTGTCAGAAGCATCGTTGTTCTGGCCATCACACTTATCTGTGCAGTGCCTCTGTGGTACATCGTTATCAACACGTTTAAGACCGTGGGTGATATGCAAACTAACCCTTTGGGCCTGCCACGTCAGTGGACTTTTGCGAACTATCAGAACGCCTTCGAAAATGTGCCTATCGTCCGTAGCCTTGTCAATACAGCAATCGTTACAGTCTTTGGCGTCTTCTTTCAGGTCTTAGTTGGGGCTTTAGCGGCTTATGGAATGATTTTGAGAAAGTCATTTTTTACTACTTTCATTGGCATGATTCTGATGGTTGCTTTTATCATTCCCGGCCAATCTACACTGATTCCTCTGTATCGAATGGAATCACAAGTGGGCTTGGTAAACACCCTTGAAGGCCTTATCGTGATGTACCTTGGTGGCGCAGTATTCTGCTATTTCCTCATCGTGGGGTATATGCGTTCCCTTCCCTTCGAGCTCATCGAGGCCGCGCGCATTGATGGTGCAGGCGCGTTGCGGATTTTTTGGAAGATCATTCTTCCACTGATCCGTCCCATTCTGACGACCGTTATCGTTTTCCAGACCATGGGCACGTGGAACGACTTCATGACTGCTAATGTTTTTATCTCCAGCAGTGATCTCAAAACGATTGTGCTGCAGGTCTATAACGCGGTCGGCCAGTTCACCACCGATTGGCCAAGCTTCATGACTATCACCGTCCTCGCGTTGCTCCCGGTCTTCGTCTTTTTCATCTTCTGTCAGAAGTGGATCGTGAGTGGACTTGTCGCTGGCAGCGTGAAGGGCTGATTGCATATCTAACATGCATTGGGTTTTCTTCTTAGAAAGATAGAGAGATGAAATATCCAGCTCCGGAATGACTCTGCACGGATGCAGGGTGCTGATGATTATGATCTGATTCTTTGCTCATGAAATGAAGTATCTACAGGGTGAAGAGCGAATAAGGAGAGTTTTTGATGTTCAATGAAGTAAGGCCTGTTGTAATAGGAAAATCCCTGTCGGGAACGGTGGAGCGTCCCTTTGTTCCTTCGACTCCTTTACATGGGTATTGTTCGGATCCCAACCTTGTGATTTTCGATGGTAAGTACTATCTCTATTGCACAGATGACGGTGTGGAAGATTGGGCGACGGCTGCCTTTTCCGTCTATGTTTCAACCGATCTGGCGCAGTGGGAACGCCATCCTCTCCTTGATCTTCACGACGTGCCATGGTGGAAAGGACGTGGAGGAGGCTGGGCTCCCTCCATTCTGCATGCGAGGAACGGCACGTATGTCCTCTATTTCGTTGCGGACTCTCAGATAGGTGCGGCGGTTGCTGATTCTCCGCTCGGTCCTTTCATCCCACAAGCTGAGCCTCTGATTACCGTTGATGATTTTGACGGCGTTCCCATCGATCCCGCCGTTTTCACCGATGATGACGATCAAGACTACTTGCTGTGGGGCAATGGGCGTGCCCATGCGGCCGCTCTCGAGGATGATGGTTTTACTTTCGCACGTGAGTCTGTTATCTCTTGGGCTCCGGGGAATTTCCGAGAGGCTCTCTGGATCCACAAACGTCACGGAGTCTACTACTCCTCATGGTCAGAGAACGATACCCGAGACCATGATTACCAGGTGCATTACTCAACCGCAGCCGCTCTTACCGGTCCATGGAGCGAGCCGCGTGTTCTTGTGGTGCAGCGCCCAGAATGTGGCATCTATGCGACTGGACATCATTCAATTCTCAACATTCCCGGAACTGATGAATGGATCATTGCCTACCATCGTTTTGCTTTAGTCGGTGGTGACGGTGCTCATCGTGAGACGGTTTTCGCGCCTCTTGAGTACATGGACGACAACTCCTTGAAGCAGGTTGTTCCGCAGGTTGGCTCGTACATACGTTCGCTGGAATTCTGAAAAGCGCGCGGCTGGATTCTCTATGCCGGCTATGCGCTTTTCAGAGGGTCTATCGTAACTAGTCTTACGTCTAAATCTGCGGTGCCGCCACCTCGTCCACCATCCACACGGTGTGGTCGGTGCCTGCGGCATGGCTGACGGGAACAGCCGGGTCGTTGACCGCTGTCAACGCCTTGCCAATGGCCTCACGTTTCTTTGCTGAGGAGGCAATCACCCACACCTGGTGGGACTTTTGGATCATGGGAACGGTGAGGCTCACTCGCAGCGACGGAGGCTTGGGGGAGTTGATGACTCCGGTCGCGATGCGCGCCGGGTCTGAAATCGTAACTTCCTCGTGCCCTGGGAACAGGGAGGCGAAATGCCCATCCGGGCCCACGCCGAAGAGCGCGATGTCCAAGCGCGGGTCGTCTCCGAGTTCCGCCCGCAGTTCGTGTGCATAGGCGCCTGCCGCAGCGTCGGCCGCGGCTTGATTGTCAGCATCTGCTGCGGCGTTGCGTTCCTCGCTGCTACGCGTGTCCGCAGGCATCTCGTGAATGTTGGCCTCGGGCAGCGCTCCGTCTTGAACCATACCGTCAAGCAGAGCCTCGCGCGCCTGCTTGGCATTGCGATCATCGTCATCTGCGGAAACGAAACGTTCATCTCCCCACCAGAAGTGCACACGGCTCCAGTCAATGCTGCCGAGCAACGGGCTCGCACTCATGACCTCCAAGACGTGGATTCCGTCTCCACCGCCGGTGACTGCGAAGTCCACGCGCTCCTTGCCGGGAGTGGCCAAGAGGTCACTGATCGTCAGGAGAGCGCGGTCGGCCGCAGCTCGGGCCACGGCTTCCGAATCCTTATAACGAACCACCAAGCGGGGTGCGGTCTGCGTGACACTGCTCATGTTCTCTTCACTCTCTGCGGCGTGTGCCGCTGTCCTGTATTTGGTTTATAGCAATGCGTTTTCCTGCGAGCTGGCGGCCATCGAATCCTCCACGAAGGTCTCGTCAAAGGTGAAGTCCGAATTGATGACCTTCACATAGACTTCGTCGGGATTGAGGCTTTTGAGCTCCTCGCTGATGCATTCCTCCAGGGTGCGCAGAGGAATGGAAACGCGCTGCTCCTGCTCGCCGGGGACGGAGACGAACGCCTCGTCGTCATGAGGGCGCACGAGTCCCAGGGTTCCGCCATCGCTGCGGGTCAAGGTGACGCCGCGCACTGCAGTGGCGGCTGCGTCCCACTCAATGCTGACCGGTACCCCAAGCTGGACGCGAAGCCACGCCGCCAGCAGGGACACCGAGAGGTTTCCGGGTTCGCCGCACACCTTCGCGTGCGTGATCGGCAGGTGCGGCGGCTGGTCCAGCAGCGACGCCATCATGGCGCGCCACACGGTCAGACGGGTCCACGAGAGGTCCTTGTCATCCGGCGTCGCGAACTTACGCAGTGACGAAAAGGTTCTGCGCGGGTCGGGGGTGCGGCCTGCGTCGGTGAGGCGGGACGATGCCATCGCTCCGATCGGATCCTTGGCGGGATCTGCGGGCGGAGTGGTCGGCCACCATGCCACTGCGGGTGTGTCCGGAACCATGAGGGGAATGACCAGGGTGTCCAAATGGCCGGTGAGTTCGCCGGTGGGCTTGAGCACGATGACCTCTCCCGCGCCGGCGTCCGTACCGATGCGCACCTCGGCATCCAACCGGGATTCCGAGGCGTCGACGTCGTGCTTCACGATGGCGATGATGCGGCAGGGGTGCTCACGGCTCGCCGCGCTTGCGACCTTCAGGGACTCCTCCAATTCGGTGGGGGAGCAGGTGATCAGCAGTGTGAGGACACGACCCTGTGCCACCTCTCCGCGTTGCTCGTGAAGTCCATCAAGCCGCTCCGAGATGAGATGGGTGGTGGTATCGGGAAGATTTACGATCATGGCAGTCTCCAAACATGTCCGTCGTTGCGCATCATTTCGTCCGCTTGGGCTGGTCCCCACGTGCCGCTGCGGTAGGGCTGGGGTTGGCCTTGCGTGGCCCAGAATTCCTCGATGGGATCCAGGATCTTCCACGACAGGTTGACCTCTTCGGTGGTGGGGAACAGCGGTGGCTCGCCAAGGAACACATCGAGAATGAGGCGTTCGTAGGCTTCCGGCGAGGCCTCGGTGAAGGAGCGGCCATAGCTGAAGTCCATGTTGACGTCGCGGACCTCCATGGCGGTTCCCGGCACCTTTGAGCCGAAGCGCAGCGTGATGCCCTCGTCCGGCTGCACGCGAATCACGATGGCGTTCTTGCCGAGCTCCTTGGTGGCGGTGGATTCGAACGGCAGATGCGGCGCCTTCTTGAAGACGACGGCGATCTCGGTCACGCGCTTACCCAGACGTTTGCCGGTGCGCAGGTAGAAGGGGACTCCCGCCCAACGGCGAGTATCGATGTCGAGCCGGATGGCCGCGTACGTTTCGGTGGTGGAATCCTTGCTGATTCCCTTCTCGTCCAAGTATCCGGCCACCTTCTCGGGTCCCTGCCAACCGGCGGCATACTGACCGCGGGCGGTGTGCGCCGCCAGGTCCTTCGGAAGGCGGACGGCGGAAAGGATCTTGGTCTTTTCCATGGTGAGGTCGTGGGCGGAGAAGGAGACCGGCTCCTCCATCGCAGTGAGGGCGAGCAGCTGCAGCAGGTGATTCTGGATCACATCGCGTGCAGCACCGATGCCGTCGTAGTAGCCGGCGCGCCCGCCGATGCCGATGTCCTCGGCCATGGTGATCTGGACGTGGTCCACGTAGTTCGCGTTCCAGATCGGCTCGAAAAGCATGTTGGCGAAGCGCATGGCCAGCAGGTTCTGAACGGTTTCCTTGCCGAGGTAATGGTCGATGCGGAAAATGGAATCCGGTTCGAAAACGGAGGAGACGGTGTCGGCGAGCTTTTTGGCGCTCTCGAGATCGTGGCCGAAGGGCTTCTCGATGATGACGCGTCTCCACGCGCCTTCCTGCGACTTCGACAGTCCCGAGTCCGCAAGCTGTTTCGCCACGACGGGGAAGGCGCTGGGCGGCACCGACATATAGAAGGCATGATTTCCGCGGGTTCCGCGCACGCGGTCCAGCTCGGCCACAGTGTCGCTGAGGCGGGAGAAGGCCTCGGCGTCGTCGAATTCACCTTGGACGAAGCGGATGCCAGCGGCCAGCTGCTCCCACGTGGTCTCCCTAAAGGGTGTGCGAGCGTGCTTCTTCACCGCATCCTTGACGAACTCCGCAAAACGTTCGTTCGACCATTCGCGTCTACCGAAGCCGGTGAGCCCAAAGCTCGGAGGCAGAAGCCCCCGGTTGGCAAGATCGTAGATGGCTGGAAGGAGTTTTTTCTGCGCCAGATCTCCGGTGACGCCGAAAATAACTACGGAGCAGGGGCCAGCGATGCGGGGGAGCCTCAAATCGTGGGGGTCTCGCAGGGGGTTGGTCCACCCTGCTGTTGAATCTGCCATCAACGTTCTCCTGTCTGTGTGTCTGTCTTCTGTGTGTCAGTCTGTTTTATCTGGATGCGTATGTATTCCGCCGCCGCATTCCCCAGAGTCACCGGATGATCGGTCTGCGCGGTCGTGTCCGCAGCTGTATCCGCAACCATATCCGGGGCATGTTGCTTTTCTGGGCTGTTTGCAACAACAGTAACGCTCACGGAACTCGAGAAAGGTGCTTTCTGCCCTATGTGAAGCGTTGAGCCGACGGTGATTCCCTCGGAAACCAGGTAGCGCAGCAGGTGAGGATCCTCGTCACTCACGCGGACCACGGTGACGACCGAATTCTCCGGCGCCTGCGACAGCGGCAGGGTATCCTCTTCCTCGATCTCACCCTCCGCCGTGGGAATCGGATCCCCGTGCGGATCGTGGGCCGGGTGGCCGAGAACGGCGTCGATGCGGTCGATCATGTTGTCGGAAACCGCGTGCTCCAGTGAATCCGCCTCGTCATGCACCTCGTCCCAGCCGTAGCCCAGCGTCCTCACCAGGAAGGACTCCAGCAAGCGGTGGCGGCGCACCATGATGAGCGCGTATTCGGTGCCTTCCTCCGTGAGTGTGATCTCTCCGTAGGGGGTGTGCTTCACCAGACCTGCCGCGGTGAGACGCCCGATGGCTCCCGACACCGTCGACAGTTTCATTCCGGTCTTCTTCGCCAGTGCGGAAGGCTGCACGGCTTTACCGGTCCACTCCTGCAGGTCCCAGATCACCTTGAGGTAATCCTGTGAGTTGGTTGAAAGATCTTGGAAAGACATGCACTCTAGTGTATTAGCTCCTCCTGTCCGTACTGGGAGACAAATCATAGAATGGCACCGTGAGCGTATTTTTTGAGGATTCCAAACGGAGTGACGCGGGACATGCAGTGGATGACACGGGGCATGCGGTGAGTGATGCAGGGAAGGTGACCCCTTCTCCGCGCCCCGTCTTAGTGGGCGTGGGAAGCGGCCGGGTGCTGGGCAACAGCGTCCTGCGGGGAACCGATGCCTCCTTCGCCGAGCATGTGAAAGAGCTTCATCGCAGCCTTGCCCCCAGTGAATCCGCCTTTCAACTGGTGTGGAACCACTGCGTCATCGTATCGCGCATCGCCGCCACCTTGGCACAGAGTTACTTGGCCCGGCACTCGTCGGGAACGGGTGCGCCGGTTACCGGCCCCCTTCCGAATCCCGACGTCGTCCGCATCGGCGGATTGGTCCACGACATCGGTGTGTACCGCGTCTTTGACGAGGCGGGCATCGACTTCGACCGCAATCGCTACATTTTCCACGGGATCGAGGGCTATCGCATTCTTCTGGACAGTGGTTACGGCGAAGATCTGGCCGAGTTTGCGCGCAACCATACGGGGGTGGGCATCACCGCCGAGGACGTTGCCCGCCAGCAGCTTCCCCTTCCCGCAGGTGACTATTCGCCGCGCACTATCGAGCAGGAACTGGTGATGTACGCCGATAAGTTCCATACCAAATCACAGCCTCCCACCTTTGTCTCGCAGGCATCGGCCCGTCATTCTGCCGCCCGCTTCGGAGAGGAGAATGCCGGACGCTTCGACGCGCTCGTCACACGCTATGGCGTCCCGGTTCTTACCGCACTCGCGGACGAGTATGGGATGACGATTCGTTAGTCGGTACTATTGGCTGGCTCTGGTGGTTCTGGTGGTTCTGGCGCGAACGGGCATGGGCTGGCAGGTTCACGGAGCGCTATTTCACTTGCGATGTAACACTGTGCCACTACACTTCGAGGTGTCAAACAATTAAGTTCTAACCAGAGATCATGGTGACGAAAGCGTTAATGACTGCCGAAGCGGAAGAAGAGAAAGAGCACGGAGCGGAGCGTCCTCCACTGCGTTCCTCACTTGAGGAAATCAATTCCACGGTGAGTGTTCCCAAGAGTTCCACGAGCTTCTGGCGCAGTCTTTTCGCTTTTTCCGGTCCCGGTGCGCTCGTGGCGGTAGGGTACATGGATCCAGGCAACTGGATCACCTCCATTGGTGGCGGCGCACAGTATGGCTACCTACTGATGTCGGTCGTCCTCATGTCAAGCTTGGTCGCCATGATGCTGCAGTACATGTCGGCAAAGCTGGGAATCGTCACCGGACTCGATCTGGCGCAGGCCACGCGGCTGCATACCGGCAAGAAGATGGGCTATGCGCTGTGGATCTGCACTGAACTCGCCGTCATGGCCACCGATGTTGCGGAGGTCATCGGTGCAGCCATCGCTCTGAATCTGCTTTTCGGAATTCCGTTGATGGTCGGTATTCTCCTCACTGTCCTTGATGTTCTGTTGTTGCTAGGGCTCATGCAGATCGGGTTCCGTAAAATCGAGGCCATTGTGGTAGCGCTCATCAGCGTTATCATGGTGGTCTTCATTTATGAGGTGGTTGTCGCCCAGCCGTCACTTCCCGACGTTTTCCGCGGTCTCATTCCGCAGAAGCAGATACTGCACCCCGGCGAACTGACCATGGCGCTTGGCATCGTGGGGGCAACGGTGATGCCGCACAACCTCTACCTGCATTCCTCGATTGTCCAGAGCCGTGATTTTGACCGAACCGATCCCAAGCAGATGAAGAACGCCGTGCGCTTCGCGACGTGGGACTCGAACATTCAGCTCTCCGCTGCCTTCATCGTGAATGCGCTGCTGCTGGTCCTCGGAGCTGCCATGTTCTATGGGCACGGCGAGGGGCTCGGAACCTTCTCCTCGCTGTACAACGCCCTGAGCGATAGCGCGATGGCGGGACCTGTTGCCAGTTCTCTCCTGAGCACGCTGTTCGCGGTGGCGCTGCTCGCCTCCGGACAGAATTCCACCATCACCGGCACGCTGACCGGTCAGATCGTGATGGAAGGCTTCATCAACCTGCACATCCCGTTGTGGCTGCGCCGAGTGGTGACGCGCGTTCTCTCCATTATCCCCGTTCTCATCTGCGCTTTTGTGTGGGGAGATAACGAGGGCACCCTCGATCAGGTTCTGGTGTATTCGCAGGTGTTCCTCTGCGTGGCCCTGCCGATTTCGATGATTCCACTGGTGTATTTCACCTCCTCCAAGAAAATCATGGGGGAGAAGTATGCGAATCCGCGGTGGCTGGCCGTGTTGGGCTGGTTCGTCACGGCCGTGCTGACCGTCCTCAACCTGCAATTGGTGGTGCAGGACATCGCGGCGCTCTTCTGAGCGGTATGGTTGCCGGTGTCGCCGGTTACCACCGGACGCAGTTAAGTGCCACGTGATTTTGCCGCGAGCTCGTCGCTGTCGTTGCCGGAGCCGTTACTTCTGGAGCAGCTCGACGTCTCCGGTGGTGACGAGATAGCGGCCCACGGCGATCCCGAGTTTTCCGTTCCTCACTGCGTCGTCGATGACGCGGCTGCGACTGCGGATCTCAGCGGCGATGCGGAGCGCATGGTGACGTTCAAAGGCATCGGCAGTGTTTTCCCCGTTGTTCTGGCTCTCGCGGAGTGAGAGACCCACCTGTTCAAGAATCGCCGATTGTGAGCCACCCACGGTGACAGTGCCCTCCAGCGTCTGCCGGGTTGCGGCCACGGCACCGCAGTGCTCATGACCGAGGACGAACAGCAGCGATACCCCCAGCCCCTCGGCGGCGAAATCGAGTGACGCCATCACTGCTGTGTCGAGGATTTCCCCGGCCGTGCGGACGTCGAAGATGTCGCCGAGCCCTTGGTCGAAGATGATTTCGGGAGGTACCCGCGAGTCCGAGCATGACAACACCACGGCACCCGGGTGCTGTTCGTTTTCCAGCTCATGGCGGCGGGTGGGGTTCTGACGGGGATGAAGGGCTTCGCCGTGTGCAAACCGCCTGTTGCCTTCCATGAGGGCGTTGAGAACGGCGGTGGATTCGGCGGGCATAGTGGTGGCCGCTGATGTTGATGAGGTTGCTGTTGCTTCTTCTGCGGGTGTGTTTTCGCTCATGGTCCTATTAATACTCATTGAATGCTCACTTTTTGTGATCGATGATCGCCGTCAGCGCCCACAGGATCGACATCACGTCGATGAGCTCCTGAAGGAATGCCCCCACCACCACGGGAATGAGGTTGCAGGCGGCGAGGATCATGAGGACAGTCGCGGTCCCGAGTCCCACAAGAACGGCCTGGAGCATGGTGCGCTTGGTCTGGCGTGAGATGAGGATGGCGGCCGGAACCATCTCGATGTCGTCGTTCATGATGACGACGTGTGCGGATTCGCTGGCTGCCGTCACGGAGCCGTCCGTCATGGCGACTCCGATGGTGGCGGAAGCCAGCACGGGAGCGTCGTTGACACCATCACCCACCATCATGGTGACGGGGGCGGGGTCCGGAACGGCGGCGAGTTTACGCAGGAACCGGAGGATCTTCGACGGTTGGTCGAGCGGATCGTGTCGCGCGGCCTTGAGAGCCTCGACTTTCTCCTCCGGCAGCAGCTGGGCCTTGATGTCGCTGATGCCCACCTCGTTGCCGATGGCCGCCGCGGAGTCGTAGTTGTCGCCTGTCAGCATGGAGAGGCGCTGCACGCCGATCTTGCGCAAGGCACGAACGGCCGTCGCCGAATTGGGGCGTGCGAAATCCGTCAGAATGATGCGTCCCACCAGCGTGCCGTCGATGGAGACGAAGGCGACCATTTCGTTGGGTGCGAGAGGTGTGAACAGATCTGCGGGGTGCGTGACGCCGGGCTCCACGAAGGCGAGACGGCCCACCTTGACATCGTGTCCGTCCACCGTTCCGGAGGTTCCGTTGCCCGGCTCCTCACTGGCGTCTTCAACGTGCGGCCGGGGAAGTCCCTTCTTTCGCAGCAGCGTGGTGGAGGCGGTGGAGATTCCCTTGGCGAGAATGTGTACTGAATAGGCCTCGAGGGGACCGGCGAGCCGGAGGACCTCCTCGTCCGTATACGTCTTTTTCGCGTTCTCGAGCAAATCGATGCGGGCCACTTCGGGGCGCTTGCGGGTGAGGGTTCCGGTTTTGTCGAAGAAGATGTGCGACACGTTTCCCAAGCTCTCGAGCACGTCCTGCGTCTTGATGATGACGCCGATCTTCGCCAGCCGGCCGGTTCCACCCAAGTAGGCGACGGGGGCTGCGATGAGGAGAGGGCAGGGCGTGGCGAGCACGAGCACCTGGGCGAAGCGGAGAGGATCGCCCGAGAGATACCACGCGAGGAACGCGATGATGAGAGACACCACGGTGAAGGGGACCGCCAGCATGTCCGCTGTCTTGACGACAGCTGCGCGGGAGTCCTGTGCGTTTTTCACCAGCTGCAGTATCTTCTGGTATTGGGAGGAGGCGGCAGTTGCCGTCGCCTGCAGGGTAAGCGCGGTGGCTCCGTTGATGGCTCCTGATGAGATGCGGCCTCCGCGGTACATATCCACTGGAACCGGCTCACCGCTGATCATGGAGAGGTCGATGGTTGCGGTGTCGCTGAGCAGGACGCCGTTGACGGGAACGGTCTCTCCGGGTTTCACTACAAGACGGTCGCCGATGCGCACCGCGTCCACGTCCACCGTGTCCCAGCCGCCGCTGTGGTCATCCGAGGGCAGATCCGCGCTGCTGATCGCCGTGGTTTCCACGAGTCTGTCTTCCGAGTAGTCGACGCGCTCGCCTGTGCGCGTACTGAAGTATTCCGCATCGGGGCGTGCAGCCGGTGAGGGCTTCTGCTGCAGGTGGGCAGTCCGATTTGGGCCGCCGCTCTCGTGCAGGACGTGTGCGATCTGGGGAGCTGCGTCCATCAGCGCCGTGAGATTCCGGCTCGCCCGCGACTGTGCGAAGCTTTCGATGGTGTCGCCGGAGTAGATCATCAGCACGACGATCCAGGCGGCCCAGTGCTCGCCCACCGCAGTAGTGGCCAGAATCGCGATGATCGCCAGCAGGTCAACGCCGACATGGCCGTGGCGAATGTCTTGGATGATGCCGAGCAGCGCGTCGATGACCGCATACGCCGTGAGTGCGAGGAAGATCCAGATGGCGACCTGCTGCTGGCCGCTCCACAGGACTCCGCACACGCCGCCGATGATCAGCACGATGAAGGGCTTGGGCGAGTGGAGGATGAACCGTCCAATGCTCGCGAAAATCCTGCGGGTGCGCTGATGGGTTTGCTCCGTTGCCTCTGCCATGGCTCCTCCGTCCGGGTGACGCTCGGAATTGTTCCGTTCTCTCTGCCGGAATCATACCATGGTATACCGCGCCGGAGTCAGAGATTTCGGCGTTTCAAGAGCAGCTGCTAGGGGCGGTTGTCGACTCGCCGGTCACCGTGTCATTCACTCGCCCGACTTCGAGCCGGTGAAGAGGTTCTTCACTCTCTGCAGGAAGGAGGGGGTGGGTGCGTCCACGGCTTTCTTCGTGGTGGTGGCCTTTGTGAGCGCCCGGGTGGTCAGCATGAACTGAACGTGCTGGATGTCCGTGTTCTTCGTGGAAATGAAGTCGATAGGGGTCACGGTTCCGGTGAAGTTCTCCATCGCTTTCTTGATTTCCTTCTTCATGGTGCTGGGAATCGCGTCGGTGGATTCCGCCATGCGTCCGATGCCGGAGTTCAGCTGGGTGATGCCGTCTGCCAAAGAGGAGGCGCCGCCGCTGACTTGGGACGTTCCGGAACTCAGAGAACCAAGCCCCGACGTGAACGTCGAGATCCCGGAGTTCAGCTGCTGCGCTCCCGAGGTGAGCGAGGTGCCGCCCTGTGCCGCCTTCTGCAGTCCGGAGTCCAGTTCCTCCGTTTGCGTCGCCACCGAGTTCAGTGTCTCCACGGATCCCTTTTCCCCGACGAGTTTCATCAGTTTCGTCATGGTGGTGGCGATGTTTGCTTTCAGAGCCGCCACCTTCGAGTCCTTGTCTGCCTCGGCACTCAGTTCGGACATGATCGAGGCCTTTTTCGCGTCGTCTGCGGTGAGGAGCTCACCTATCTTGTCGCTGACGTGGTTCATGACGTAGGTGGAGACGGCGCTCGAGTAGTCGGTCATCGCCTTTTCGTAGGCCTCACGTGCTGCGGCGATTGTGGTGTCGTTGGCGTCCTTGGAGAGGGAATTCGCCTGCGATTTCAGCCCACTCACCAGCTTCGAAGTGCCCTCGGAGCTCTTCTGCACGCCTTGGGAGAGCTTCTGGATGCCGGAGTTCAGCGAAGAGGATCCCTGGGCGAGCTTTGAGATCGCGGAGGTGTACTGCGAAATCCCCGCCGACAATGACGACGATCCATCAACGAGTTGTGACGCTCCGTTCGCTGCCTTGGCGACGCCGGAATTCAGCGTGCTCACACCGTTTGCGAAGGTTGTGCTTCCACTGGTCAGCGTCGTCGAACCGTCGGCGAGCTGGTCCATGCCGTTCGCCAGCTTCTGCATGCCGTTGGTCAGCGATGACGTGTCGAAGGCGTTCCCGAGATCCATCGAGAAAGGTGCTGCGGCAATGGAGATCGCGCTCATGGTGAAGTTGCTACTGTTTGCGGTGAAGACGAGCTTTCCGTCCGAACCGGGCATCACCATGAAGGTGATCTGCTTGTTGCCGCCCGCATCCGCAATGACTCCCGAGTCACCCGCGCTGATATTCGTTGTGCTCGCTGTTGGCACGGTGAATGATATCTGCAGCATGTACTTCTTGTAGTACATGGCTTCCGCGGCGTCCGGATTCTTCGTGGTGTCGATCTCCACACGCACCGTGCCGCTTTTCCCGACGAGATCGGCCGCCTTCACCCCTTTGCCATTGAGCGAATACGAAATGTCGATGTTCCACGGCAGTTCCGTGCTGTCGGTGTTCGGAGTGCCTTGGTAGTAGAACGTTCCCTTCGAGACGTCGATGCTGTGCCGGTCGGCGTCGGAAGCGATCGCCTTCGTGTTCGACAGATTCGTCACCGAGTCGTATTTTCCGTAGTCGCTGAGCGTCCCCGCCTTCGTCACATTGAATTGGTTGACCACGTACACGTTCTTCGTTGACCCGTTCGCCTTCAGGATTCCGTAGATGTTCTGATCCTTTTCGTAGGTGGCGGTGTTTTTTGCGGTGGTGGTTTTCGTGGTATCAGAGGAAGAGCCGTCACTGCTGTTCGCGCTGGCGGTGTGAACGCTGGAGTTTGTGTTCGTATTGGTGGAGGTGGCCGAATCCGTCGCGGCGTAGGCCACCGTTCCCGAAGCCAGTAGGAGTGCGGTGGCGGCGAGGGCGGTGACACCCGCCTTGCCGGTCCTCTCAAGGAGTGTAGCCAATGAGCGGCGGCCCTGGCCATCATGCGAAACGACGTGCGTTTGGCCCTGACCATTGTGTGACGAGGAAGGTGCGTGGCCTGAGTTACGTGTGGTTTTCGTGGGGTGTGAGCGTGAGTCCATGTGTGGGTTACTCATTGATGTCTCCTTTATGAAAGTTAAGTTTGAGGGAAAGCCAAGGAATGATGGGATCGAAAACCAGCAGGAGCGCCGGCAACAGGGTGATCGATGAGAGGAAGGCGATGATCCCGCCACGTCCGATGAGCCAGCCCATCGCGCCGACGATCGCATTCGAAGACGTGATACCCAGTGTGAGGCCCGCCAGCGTCAGAATGAGAGCGGAGACGAACATCGCGGGAATGGCCTGCTTGAGCGCGCTCTTCATGGCCACCAGCTTGGGTTGGGTGCGTCTCTCCACCAGGTAGTGGTCGAGCAGCAGAATTCCATAGTCGATGGCGGATCCCATCATGATCACCGACACGATGAGATAGCCGATGAAGCTCAGCTGCGTCCCCATGAAGTAGGGAATGGCCATGTTGATGAAGATGGCGGACTTGATAGTCACAATAGCGATCAACGGCAGGATCAGCGAACGGAACAGCAGCGCGAGAATCACGAAAATCGCCACGATGGTGATGGTGTCCACGCGCTCGTTGTCGGCGGTCACGGTCGTCTTCATGTCGTACATGTTGGCGGACTGACCGGCGAGGTAGGTCTCCTGGCCGGGGTAGAGGTCCTGTGCGGCGCCGCGAATCTGCTCCACAAGGTGGAAGGCGGCATCTCCCTCGGACTCCGTGGTCACCGTGAGAATGATGCGCGCATACTTCTGTGAATAGAAATTGTCAGCCACCGTTCCCAAGTACTCCGACGGAATCTCATCGCCCACGGCACTCGTGTATGAGGTGAGGGACTTGACGCCTGCAAACTGCTGCAGCCGGGAGTCCAGCTCCTTCTCGGCAGCGGGCTTGCCGCGCGGAACAAGCAGCACCAGTTGGTTATCGGTGCTGAATACCTTCTTGATCGCCGCCGTGTCGCGCGCGATGGTCGATCCCGCCGCCGCTTCTCCGGACCCATAGATAAAGGAGTTGCGCGCCTGCCCCAGATAGGAAGGAATCACCAGCAGCGCGATGATAATGAGCGCTGGAATCCGAATCTTGACGAGTGCGGCGCTGGTCTTGGAGAAGCTGGGCAGCAGTCTGCGGTGATGGGTTTTCTGAATCCACTTGTCGCAGGCCACGGTCAGTGCGGGCAAGAGCGTGATGACGCTGACATAACTCACCACCACGCCGCGCACCAGACCCCATCCCATGTCGGGCCCGATCTTGAAATTCATGGAAATCAGAGCCGCGAACGCGAAGACACCCACGAGGGCGCTCGCGAAGATGGAGGTCGCGGATTTCTTCATGGCCACGGTCATCGCCTCGGTGCTGCTGCTAGTTTTCTCGCGGGCCATCGTGTAGGCGGTGGAGAGGAAGACGGCGTAGTCGAGGGCCACGGCGAGCTGCAAAATCGGTACCACGGCCATGGAGATGAAGCTGATCTCGCCCATCATGGAGGAGATTCCCAAGTTGATGATAATGCTCGCGCCGATGGTGAACAGGTAGAGCAGCGGTTCCACCCAGCTGCGGGTTGCGATGATGAGAATGACCAGGATGATCGGCACCAGCATGACCATGGCCTTGGAGCTTTGGCTGAGCGCCATCTGCTGCGAATCCGCCATGTCCGCGGCATTGCCGATGACCGCCGTCTTTCCGTTCGCTAACTGCTTGAGCGCGGCCACGGCGGTCTGCTCGTCGCCGGTCTTCACCGTGACCATATACAGGGCATGGCCGTCCTTGTAATAGGTCTCCACGGTTTTCTGGTCCAGCGACTCCACGGGCTGGGTGAGGTCCGCCGAGTCATCCAGCCACATCACATCCTGGATTCCGGGGGTGGCAGCGATCTTCTGTTTGTAGTCCTTCGCCTGGGCAACGCCATCCACGGGAATCATGACGGTTGCGTTCGGCATGCTCCCCTTGAAGTTGTCGCTCATGACGGTGAGTGCCTTGGTGGAGTTCGCGTCGTCGGGCAGGTATTGGGTCATGTCGTAGTTGATATGGAGCGTCAGTGCGGCCACTCCGAACACGGCGATGGCGACGGCGAAAATCGTGATGATTGTTTTCCTGAAACGAAGGACCTGCTTCGCAATCCAATTCATATGAGCGTGGACGCCTTTCATGCAGCGGGTGGTGGCCGGGGCTACGGACTATTTGCGCGGTTGCCACGCTGCCGAAAACAGATAATCCAACAACGTGTTGCCTGATGATGTACTATAAACGCTGTTGGGAATTTCATCAACAGACATTTCATGCAAGAATGTTGGATGGAACCGTGACGGAACGCTGTGAAAGATGTATTGAAGGCTGTGGCGCTGCAAAGGGGCCGCGCGTATGCAGCCGGGAAGCCATCGAGGCACGATGGGTGTCTCCGAAGGGAGAACGAAGTGAAGAAACAGCCTGAAGTAACGGAGCAGACGCGCGTCAAGCTGAAGCAAGCCTTTAGGGAGCTCTATCTGCGCAACGACCTGGCGGAGATTCATGTGAAGGACATCACCGATCAGGCGGGCTACAACAGGGCGACGTTCTATCAGTATTTCCGAGACATCCCGGAGCTGTTTTCGCAGGTTCAGGATGACATTATCGATAATCTGAAGGTACTCATCAACGACCATCTCGCTGTGATCTCGGATGGCTCGCTGGAAAGCGATATGGGCTTCCTTCTCAACACCCTGCAGAACGACCGTGAGATCCTCTCCGTCCTGCTCTCGGAACGAGGGGATCCCCGGTTTGTGCGCCGTTTCAAGGACATCATCCTTCCGTTGATCGATCAGGGAATCAGTGTCCTGCATCTCGGTTCCGACCAGGCGCTCCTGCTGCGGGAATTCTATCTGTCGGGAACGGTGGCGGCGGTGAGTCTGTGGCTTTCGCAGATGAAGGAGATGTCGATCGAGGCGTTCGCCCGCTTCGCCACCAACAGCTTTGGCCTGACCGGGGCCACGCAGGAGTCCTGCGAATAACGAAACGGGTGCCCGGGAAATCCGGGCACCCGTCGCATTGGGGTTTTCTGTGGGAGGCTACTTACTTCCTTGCGGAAGACTTCGAACCGTTGCCCACCCCACCGATGCCGCACATGTCATCGTCGTCATCGGAGAGGGCAGAGGCGGGGCTGAAGCTCAGCGCACCTTCGGCGACGTCCAGTGAGAACGCCGGCGCGGGGCTTTCGGCTGTTGCCGTCTGAACGGAAGTCGTAGCTGGTACTGCAGCCGTTGCTGTGGTGGCTGGTGCGGTCGGCGCCGAGGCAGTCGCAGAAGCAGCGGGTGTCAGGTGAGCGGGAGCCGCGGCGGCCTTGACTGCGCCGTTTCCTGAACCGTTGCGTGAACGCCCGTTTCCGACCAGTGCATTGGCCTCGGCGAGCAGTTCCTCGTCCTCCTCAACGTATTCCTTTGTCCCGTTGAAGACGTCGACGTCAAGCTGGCCTTCTGTCTTCGCCACGATCACCGCGGAGTTGGCGGCACCGGCAACGTTGAGCGCGGTGCGGCCCATGTCGACGATGGTGGAGATCGGTTGCATCACGGCGATGAACTCAACCGGCAGTGCTGCGGCGGCGAACAGGGAGGTGGCGGTCACGGTGGCGGTTCCTGGCACTCCAACGGTTCCGATGGAAACCAGCAGAGCCAGCACCACAAGGAACAGATACTGCCATACCGAGTAGGAAGTGCCTTGCGCGTGGATCGTGAAGACGGCTACCAGGACCGGCCACACTCCGGCGCAGCCCGGCATTCCGAGGTTGGCGCCGAGACTGGCCACGAAGGAGGCGATGTCGCCCTTCACGCCCATCTGCTTGAGCTGGCGAACGGTCACTGGAATGGTGCCGATGCTGGATTCGGAGGTGAAGGCAACCACACCAGCCGGCCAGAAGCCCTTGAAGAAGCGGACGGGATTGAGGCGGGCAAAGCCCGAGAGCAGCAGCGGCTGAACGATGAACATCTGGATGGCCATGGCGATGTAGGCCACGGCGAGCACGACCAACAGCGGCAGCATCGTGGAGATGTCGGATCCGCTCACCGCGTTGGCGATGAGGGCGAGGACCGCGTACGGGGTGAATCCGATCACGATCTGCGTGGCTTTTGAAAGGACCACATTGCCGGCGTCAACGACGCGCTTGAAAGGAGAGATAGCGGCTGCGCCCTTCGCACTGCGCGACGCCTTGTTGTAGGCGATGGCGACCAGAATCGCGAAGATCACCACGGGGACAACCTGGTTCTCGGCCCAGTTGCCAACGAGGTTGGACGGGAAGAGGCCGACGAGGGTGTCGAGCACGGACGGAACATCATGCGCCTTGTACCCGGCGACGGGCGTGTAGTTGAAGCCTGCGCCCACATTGAAGAGCTGGCCGAGGCCAAGCGCGAGAAGGGCTGCGGTAAATGTGTTCAAAAGGAGGAACACGATGGACTTGAGCCCGATGTTCTTCAATCGCACAGATTCGCCAAGATTGGTGAGCGATGAAATGATGCTGAAGAGCAGCAGGGGGACGACGATCGCCGAGATCACATTCGACCACACCGAGCCGAAAGCTGCAACATATGTTGTATGACCTTGGAAGATCAGGCCAACGGCGATGCCGAAGACCGTTGCGATGATGGTTCGCCAGCCGAAGCCAACGATTTTCTTGATGCTCAGGAACGCCAAGACGGCGAACAGCACCACGGTGACGCCGAGCGACACCCACTCCAATGCGGTACCTGACATAATTTCCTCTCTTGCCGAGTCAGAACGGCTACTGCTTTCTCAACCTTTTCAACTCAATTTCCGAATGTGCCGACTGCGATTCGTTTGCACTCTGGCGTGTGACATGAGGATTCGTCAGGTGTGAAACAACCTCACTGCGGTTACGTTTCGAACGATAGTGATATTTGGAAGTGAAAACAGTGGTTTTGTTATTGCAATTGCTTATGGTGAGTCAACGATCCGCAGAATAACGGCGCAAATGAGAGACGTCGTCCCAAGGATTTTTGACTGACATCACTTCTGGAGACGCAACTCGAATTGATAAATGAAGCACACAATCAACGGGTGCAAGAAGTGAGAAGGCAACAACACAGACACTGGGCAGCGCGCACATTGGCGAAGCTGACCTCAGCGAAAGAAAGGGTGTTGTTGATACTCACGGTTCTGAGGCTAACGCAGAGAACTCATTTTGGCAAGCGCTCGCGCAGAATCCCCAGTCGGCGAAGCCGAGAGAACATGTAGTGGCCGCTAGGAAACCATGGCCGGATGCGTTGGTGGCGGGGCGCATTGGTGGTGGGACGGCCGGACGTGCTGGTGATCGGACGCGCTGTAGGTTCCGCACATTACTCTTGCGCGTGTGAGTGAAAATATCGATCGCACTGCAGACACTTCCGACAACACGCCATCAGATTCCCGGCGTTTCTTCACCGTGCCGGTCGTTGCGCTCATCGCCTTGAGCTTTGCTTTGGGCACCAGCGAGTTCATCATGGTGGGAATCCTGCCGAACATTGCGCATGATCTTGACGTTTCACTCACTACGGTGGGCAATCTCGTCTCGATTTTCGCCGGCGTCTACGCCGTCTGCACGCCCATCGGTGCCGCACTGTCTGCACGTTTCCCCCGATTCACCATTTATATGGTGCTGATCGGCGTCTTCTTCGTGGGCAATCTGCTGTGCGCGCTGGCCTTCAACTACTGGGTTCTCCTCGGTGCGCGCGTGGTGATCGCACTGGTTTCGGGCACGTTGGTCTCCATTTCCATGACCTTTGCCGACGATGTCACTGCGCCCCGCAACCGCACCCGCTTCGTGGCGTGGGTGTTCTCGGGATTCTCCATCGCCTCGATCGTCGGAGTCCCTCTTGGTACCGCCATCGCGGGCTCTCTCGGCTGGCGCATGGCCTTTCATGCCATCAATGTCATGATCGTCGCACTCATGGTGGTGATGATCCTCAAACTGCCCCGAACCTCCCGCCAGGTGCGCGTTGGCTTTTTCAGTCAGTTCCTGCTTTTCTTCGATCCCAGAATCCTTGCGGGCCTCGTCTGCGTCATCTGCGGAGCCGCAGCAAGCTATGTCTTCTACACCTATCTCACGCCGATCCTCATTCAGTTCGGCGGCATTCCAAAATCTCTTGTGGGTCTCGGTCTCATCGTCTTCGGCGTGGCCTGTCTCATCAGCAACCTCACCAGCGGCAAGCTCGCTGCACGCGGGAAAATCGAGCAGCCGCTCGCAAAGTGCCTGCCGATCTACCTTGTGCAGGCACTCTGTCTGGCGCTGCTGACACTCGCCTTTCGCTTCTCCGGTGCCACTCTGGTGATGGTGGTCGTCCTTGGTTTCTTTATGTACCTGCAGAACTCACCCTCGCAGATCCTCTTTCTTGACGTCGCCGCCACCTCGCGCCCCGGCTCCATGAACCTTGCAGCCTCGCTCAACTCCATGAGCTTCAACATCGGCATTGCGGTGGGTGCGGCTGTCGGCGGCCTGGTGACGGACGGCCTCGGCATGTGGTGGCTCGGCCCCTTCGGTGCCGTGTTCGCGTTGCTGGCGGCGGGAACCTGCGTCTTCCTCGGTGCCGTGGGTGCCCGCAAACGTGCGGTGAGTGCCTGATGGCGGCGCGGAAACCGGCGCAAACACAGACGTAAACACAAGCGCGACCCCGGGCACGCGCACGGTCACAGGCGCGCACTCAGAAACATCAGGAGTCGAAATACGAGAGGGGCACCCGCAGCTACATCATGTCGCGAATCCGGGGGAAGGATACATCTCCGGAACGTCTGGTCCGCAGCTATCTGTTCGCTCGAGGGCTTCGCTTTCGCAAGAATGACAAGAGGTATCCGGGGCATCCGGACGTCGTGCTTCCTAAATACGCGACGGTCGTCTTCGTCAACGGGTGTTTCTGGCATTTGCATGAGGGCTGTTCCAAGGCCCGCATCCCCAAGTCGAACGTCGAGTTTTGGACGGCGAAACTGCTGCGCAACCGTGAGCGTGATGCCGCGGAGATAAAAGAACTGGAAGCCATGGGCTGGCACGTCATCACCGTGTGGGAATGTGAGCTTGCCGCAGCACGGCGGGACGAGACGCTTGAGAATCTCTATGATCGCATCACTCAGGGCGGGGAAAACTCAGGAAAGACAGAATCACTTCCGAAATAGCAAGTAAGAGTACCTGACACAGTTGTTTAAAGCCTTGGGCGCAACCATGGATCGGGACACGCGCGGAGTGAAAAATTCCCTCTGTATTTTTGTGAAAAACGCGACGTATTTCTCACTCCCGCAACACGCCACGAACGACGCGTATGGCCACTCTTTCTGAGAGTTTGCCGTAAGTATTCTCAACAGGACTTTTGGAGGAAAAACACAACATGTACGTATCGATTGAGCGTTCTTCCCTAAATATCGAATTACAGGCATGTAAGATAGCTTTCAGTGAAAAGGACTACACGTATGTAATTCAGCTGTGAAATACAGCAGTTGAGTAGGGTTTCGCGGGTAGGAAATCGTAGGAAGCAAGGAGAGATCGTATGGAGACGCAAGTTCTCGCAGGAGAGAAAACGACCGAAACTGAAAGCGCCGCGGAGGCGAAGGTCGCTGTTCGCAAGGTCGAGAAGCGTGACGGTCGTGTGGTTGATTATGATGCCTCCAACATCGTTCGTGCCATTAGCGCCGCCTACAAGGATCTCGACATTGAGATCGGTGCCGATGAGGAGACCGAGATCAACACCATGGTTCATGCCATCGAGTCGGAGATCGATGAGCGCTACAAGAGCCCGGTTCGCATCGACGACATTCAGAACTTGGTGGAACATGAGCTGGTCAACCATCACCTGTATGAAATCGCCCGTGCCTACACCTCATGGCGCCTCAACAAAGACATCGCCCGCGCCAAGGCGACCGACGTCAACGAGGCCGTGAAGCGCCTTCTCAACAAGGACGAGTCGCTGGTGCGTGAGAATGCCAACAAGGATGCCAACGTCTACGCCACCCAGCGCGATCTCCTCGCTGGTGCGATCTCCAAGGCCTCCGCACTGTCCATGCTGCCCCCGCAGGTTGCGAACGCACACCTCAAGGGCGACATCCACTTCCATGACGCCGATTACTCTCCCTTCACCGCGCAGACCAACTGCTCCCTTCCGGACTTTGGCGACATGCTCGCGAACGGCTTCGTGCTCGGCAACGCCATGATGGACTCACCGAAGTCCATCGGCACCGCGGCAACCCAGATCACCCAGATCATCAAGGACATCGCGTCCTCTCAGTACGGCGGCCAGACCGTCAACCGCGCCGACGAAATGCTGGAGCCCTACGCAAAGCTGGACTACAACAAGCATCTTGACATGGCGGAGACCGTCATTCCCGACGGCATGCCTGAGGACCTCGCCTGGGGAGTCGTCAAGAAGTTCAAGTCCAAGCAGTCCGAGTGGCTGCATTTCGAGGATCGCCCCGATCTGCCGCTCGACGAGCCCTTCCACAAGGATGCTCCGAAGCTGCAGCAGATCCGCGAGATCTATGCGAAGATCATGACCCGCAAGGCCATCTACGATGCCATGCAGACCATGGAATACCAGATCAATTCCAACCGCGTGAGCAACGGCCAGACTCCCTTCGTCACCGTCGGCTTCGGCTTGGGCGAATCGTGGTTCGCACGCGAGATCAGCCGTGCAATCCTGCTCAACCGCATCCGTGGCCTAGGCCGTGAACGCCGCACTGCCATCTTCCCGAAGCTCGTCTACACCATCAAGCACGGTGTGAACGCCGACGAGGGTGATCCCAGCTACGACATGAAGCAGCTGGCCCTCGAATGCTCCACCAAGCGCATGTACCCCGATGTGGTGTTCTACGAGAACATCGTCAAGATCACCGGTTCCTTCAAGGCACCCATGGGCTGCCGCTCCTTCCTCCAGGGCTGGGTCGATCCCGCCACCGGTGAGGACGTTGAGGATGGCCGCATGAATCTTGGCGTCGTGTCCGTCAACATTCCTCGCGTTGCGCTTGAATCCCAGGGAGACAAGGACAAGTTCTGGAAGCTGCTGGACGAACGCCTCGAGGTTGCGCACGAAGCTCTCAAGGTCCGCATCCAGCGGTGCAAGGAAGCTCGTCCGATCAACGCGCCGACGCTTTTCCAGTATGGTGCCTTCGGCCGCCTCGAGTCTGATGATGACGTCAACAACCTCTTCCGCAATGAGCGCTCCACTGTTTCGCTGGGCTACATCGGCCTGTACGAAGCCACTGCCGTGTTCTTCGGCAAGGATTGGATGAAGGATCATTCCTGGGATCCGGCCGGCAAGGAATTCGCGCTCGACATCGTGCGCCGCATGAACCAGCTGTGCAAGCAGTGGGCCAAGGCGGAGGGATACCACTATTCTGTGTACTCCACACCTGCCGAAAGCCTCACCGACCGCTTCAACCGCCTTGACCGCGAGAAGTTCGGCAAGGTTCCCGGTGTCACCGATCACGACTTCTACACCAACAGCTTCCACTATCCCGTGTGGCTGCGCCCGACGCCTATGGAGAAGCTCGACTACGAGAAGGACTTCCCCTACCTCGCTTCCGGTGGCTTCATCAACTACTGCGAGTATCCCACTCTGCAGCAGAACCCGAAGGCCCTTGAATCGGTGTGGGACTACGCCTACAGCATCGGCATCGGCTACCTGGGCACCAACACCCCCATCGACCACTGCTATGTGTGCGGTTACGAAGGCGACTTCGAGCCCACCGACGAGGGCTTCAAGTGCCCCGAGTGCGGCAATGCCGACCCGACCAAGTGCAACGTCACCAAGCGCACCTGCGGTTACCTCGGCAACCCCGTGCAGCGCCCGATGGTTCACGGCCGCCACGAGGAGATCGTGAACCGTGCCAAGCACCTTGAGGGCGAGACCGGCCGCGTTGTGCTGAAGGACGGCAGCGTTCACGAGTGGTGGGATGACGTTCGTGAGTAATGCGCCTACAAAGGGTGTGGTGAATTCCGGTAAGGCTTCCGGTTTTCACCGTGTGGCGGATATGAGGCCGGGGCATAAGGATTTCGATCCTTCCAATGGCAAGCGTGGCCCCGGCATTCCTTTTGCCGGCTCCACCAACCCTGCCGCCGGCCAGTGGGACGGGCGCAAGCTCAGTCGCTACCGCATCGCCGATTACAAACGCTTTGTTGTCACTGATGGCGAAGGCATCCGCTGTTCCGTCTACGTTTCCGGCTGCCCCTTTCACTGTGATGGCTGCTGGAATTCCTCAATTTGGGACTTCCAGGCGGGCCATGACTATACGCAGGAACTTGAAGACGCCATTCTCAAGGATCTGTCGCAGAGCTATGTCAAGGGACTGACGCTGCTGGGAGGAGAGCCGCTGCTCAACACCCCGCCGCTACTGAAGTTGTGTCACAGGATTCGCAAGGAACTTGGGAACACCAAGGACATATGGTGCTGGACCGGTTACACATGGGAAGAGCTGCAGCGTCCTGGTGAGACCCCCGACAAGGCCGAGCTTCTCAGCATGGTCGATGTGCTGGTGGATGGCCGCTTCATTGCCGAGCAGAAGGATTCATTGCTCCAGTTCCGCGGCTCCTCCAACCAGCGCGTCATCGATGTTCCTGCGACTTTGGCCGCAGACGATGGCGAGGTGCGCATCTGGAAGAAGCTTCATGACCAGCATCGTCATATCCCTGACCTCTATGGCAAGGATCGCGCTGCGGGTGAGGGTGCCGCGTCCTGAGTGGGTGCGGGCCCGGCTGCTGGTTTAGAAGTACGTCTTCACTCCGAGGTTGACTGCCAGAATGACGCCGGCCACCACCGTTGCATACCGCATGATGCGGGCGGGAATGTGACGTGTGATCGGGGGAGCGATGTAGCCGCCGATGAAACTGCCTATCAGCAGCGTGACGGCGACGCTCCAGTCAATAGCTCCCTGCGTGATGAAAACAAGGGTGGCTGTGATGTTCGCGCCGGTGCCGATAACGGTCTTGAGAGCGTTCATCTCGTGGAAGGGTGCAATTTTCGCGGCGCTGAGCATTGCCATTGCACAGGTTCCGGCCCCGGCGCCGAAATAGCCGGAGTAAATTGCCACGGCCCAGATTCCGATGCGCAGCCACAACGGGTCGCGCGGTGCGGCTGCGGATGGTGACGTGGAGGAAGTTATTGCAGCGTCGCTGCTGGCGAGTCCGTCAGCAGCTACGATTACGGAACCAGCAGCGTCGGCTTTGGTATCGATGTCGGCGCTGGAGTTGGCATCAACGCTGCCGTCACTCTTCGTGCCTTTCTTGGCTGCGCGGTGCTCGTGCAGCTGTTTCGTGGCCAGCGCCACGGCCTCCCGGTTCTGTGCCTTGCCTCCGGGGTTCAGTGCGATCATGATGACGCTGAAGAGAATCAGCGGCGGAACCACGTATTCAAAGGCCTTCGAGGGCAACTCCAGCAGCAGGAACGCTCCTGCGACTCCGCCAACAGCTCCGATGAGGAAATGCCGAATCGCCCGGTATTTCTGCCGTTTCAGCTCCTGGCGTGCACCGATGCAACCGCCCACTCCCGTGCCGATGACGCCGAAGGTGTTGGAAGCATTCGCAATCACAGGCGGAATCCCAAGAGCGAGAAGGGCAGGGTAGGAAATCAACGAGGAAATGCCGACCGCATAGCCCACGAACCCAGCGCCAATGCCCGTCACCAATACGAATAATTGCTCTATCACCATGTGCGGCCTCCGGTCTCGTATTGTTCATCGCAGGCGGGACCACCGCGAAACTTTCCCGTGGAGGCGCACTCGCCGACATCGCCACACCGACGATAGAACAGATTTCACGAACGCATGGATTCATCTCACTGCGTGGGAGGAACAGGGCGCGCTTCCGCTCTCAGAGTCGTGGAAACACTTCTCGATAAAATCGTGTGTGAAGAGACTCAGGCGACTCAACGGCGCAAAACCCAGAGAACCGGATACCTCGCCGACGAGGAGAGAACGAAACCATAGAAAGAACACAGAAAGTAGGCCATTATGGCAGTTGCAGATTCGAAGGTACTGATCATCGTCCAGAACTGGGGCATCGAGGAAACCGAAATGACACGGCCCCTGCGTGACCTGCGCACAGCTGGTGCGGACGTCACCCTCGCTGCCAACACGAGCGAGCCCATCGAAACGGTCAAGCACGACCGCTACCCGGGCGAGACCGTTGAGCCCGACACCACCTACGACCAGGTGAATGCCGACGACTACGACCTGCTCGTAGTTCCCGGCGGCACGTGCAACGCGGACCGTCTGCGCGTGAACGACAACGCCATTGCGCTCGCCAAGGCATTCGCACAGGCCGGTAAGCCGATTGCGGCAATCTGTCACGGAGCATGGCTGCTCGTCAACGCGGATTTGCTCAAGGGAAAGACGCTGAGTAGTACGCGCTACATTCGTGCCGACGTCGAGAACGCAGGCGCCACCTACTACGACAAGGAAGTCTTGGTGGATGATGCCAACGGCTGGCGTCTCATCACCTCGCGCAAGCCCGATGATCTGGACGCCTTCGTCGGTGCCATCAAGGAGACGCTGGGGGAGTAGCAGTTAGAGCCGGTGCGGTTGGCGGTGCGTGCGGGTGGCGGTGCCGTGAACGTCGGTTGACGCTGCCGTGCCGGTCATAAGAAAGGGCCTGTTCAATTCCTTTTGGGAACCGAACAGGCCCTTTTCTTTATGCGCTCCGCATGTGTACATCCGTATGCGCTTGTGGAAGGCGTTCTTTACAGATCGGGCGAGATCATGATCTTGACCTGTGACTTGTCGGTGGAGAGGGCCTTGATGCCTTCCTCGAGGGCGTCGTCAAGGCCGATCTTCTTGGTGATGAGCGGCTTGAACTGCTCTTTGTTGTTGTTGATGATCTGAAGCACGGTGTCGAAGCTGTTGTTGTAGCACAGCGTTCCGATGATATCGATGCCCTGCATGATGATGTCGTCGGTCATGTTGACGGTGACGTTGCTGCCGTACAGCGCCACGATCTGTAGGATGCCGGTGCGCTTGGTGACTTCGAGCGCGGTGTCGAAGGTGGCCTGCACTCCGGCACATTCGAAGGTGATGTCGACACCGTTCGGATACACGCCGCGAATGGCCGCGACGGCGTCTTCCTCGGAGGGGTTGATGACGTCGGTGAAGCCCAGCTCGCGTGCCTTCTGGAGGCGGACCTGCGAGACATCGGAAATGAAGACTCGGCTGGCACCGGCGATGCGGGCGAGGAGGGCCGTGACGAGGCCGATGGGGCCTGCGCCCATCACCGCCACGGACTGGCCTGCACGCAGATGGCACTTCTTGAGGGCTTCGTAGGCCACGGAGGTCGGTTCGCAGATAGCGCCGAGGTCGTAGTCCATGCCTTCGGGAAGCTTGTGTGTGAACACGCCGTCGATGTTGGCGTACTCGGCCATGCCGCCGTCCTGGGAGAAGCCCAAGAAGTTGCCGGCACCATCTTCGGCGACGGCGCGATTGCAGAAGTTGTAGTTGCCGGCGCGGCAGTTCTCACACTCACCGCAGGCGAGCAGTGGTTCGACGGCGATGGCGTCTCCCGGCTTGAGATTGCTGACCTTGCTGCCCACTTTGACGACTTCGCCCGAGAACTCGTGGCCCAGCACGACCGGCACGGTCTTGCCGTTCAACGGATACGGGTGGGTTGGCAGGCCCCAGCCTTCCAAGTAAGCGTGCAGGTCGCTGCCGCAGATGCCGCAGAACTTGACTCTGATCTGAACCTGATCGTCTTTGGGATCATCGATCGGGACGTCTTCGACCCGAATATCCTTTTCGCCATAAATGCGTACAGCCTTCATGGGCATTGCCTCCTTATACGCGGTTCCGGCATCATCGCTGGAATCACTTTTCATTTTTCCGTGAGTCGCATCCATGCAGCGGCGCCACATCGGTGTGGCGTAGCGTCCGTGCATCCGAAACCGCTGGGGATTGCCACCGGCACGGATGAAACCCATCACCAACTTAGCCCTTTCGCTGGTGCTGGAAGGTTACGGCATGTCGTGTGGGCGGGAGTGCGGGAATGGGAACAGTAGTCTTGAAATGTTTGGTTTTCCCTTATTGATCCCTTTGGATTAGTGATTGATTGTTGAATTTCTGCGAAGCTCTTTTGCTGGGTTTTCGGTATTGTGGCGACTTTGGATGGTCTCTGTTAATAAGAATTTATTCGTGGTTTATGGCAGTGTACTACACGTGAGATTATTTCTGGGATAGGTTAGATGAAAGTATCAGAACGTTTAAAAGGGTCTACAAAACCATCTTGCACGGTATGGAATGTCAGAATTCCTATTGGTCTAGGGTGAGATTCGTTGATCTAAATGTCCTTTTTAAAGCTTCTTATCTGCCAATCAGACTAATAATATTTTATTTTGTACGTTTTATTTTGGGTAGTTTTGTTATTCCTGCCGTTACATAGAATATTCGGTATTTGGTCTGAAATCAGAAAAGGGGCAACGTTGCTTATTGTCAAGGCGCTGTTGATTGGGATTATTGGAGGAATACTCATTAGAGGTATTTTTGCAATTTTACATTTACGACAACACTCGCTGGACTCCCCTATTGGCTACGTTGCAATTAAAGCTCCTTTGAACTATATGACTACATATGAAATTTTGAGCCAGAGTGCAGGAAGACGTTGGACCCGATACCTTTTATTCAGAACGATTCCGGTTGCTGTCTCTTTTATTCTGGTTGCAGGGTTGAGTCAAAGGGCGGAACCATCCGATCAGATGCTAAGAGTTTTACCATTTATTATTCTCATAATTACTTTTTACATTCCCGATCTAGTTTTGATGGTCATCAATCGCGCCAATCCTGACTACACGTCGGTTCTACTTCTTAAAGTTCTTTTGTTCTTTTTAAACCTGCTTATCGGTGCAATCGTATTTGTTGCGACTCTTTTCATTGATTTCACGAGTGTAATTCCATCTTTTGATGGGATAAAGGACAACCTTTGGTCTACTTTGCTTGTTGCAGTGATAGTTGCTTGGTTTATTCAATTTACCGATATGAACCCTGAAACATCCAGATCTGATTCGCGAATTGCTGAACGCGAAAAATATATTAAGCAGCAAGGAGAGGTTATATCTGAAAAATACAGAGAGGCTATTGATCAAGCATCTCAAAAGAACAATGTAGATTACCGCATAATGGAAGCCCTTTTAGTATATGAGAACATAAATCGACCTAAGTTTATACGAGATGTTGAAAATATACTGGTTAGTGTTTTACCTGTCTCTTTAACGGTAGGGATTGCGCAGGTCTCTTCTGAAAGAAGGTTGAGTGACGAGGAAAGTATCGGTAAAATGGGTGAAATTCTAGGAAAGACTGTGGCTATGCTAGATGATTCACTCGAAACTCATGACTGGCTTCTTAAACTTTTAGAGTCATACAACGATAAGAAGTATGCCCAGAATGTGGTAGAGATTCTCGATATTCTGTATCCCGGATACTCCAATAAGAAGGACTTGTTTTAATTCATCAAAGTCTGTCTCCTAATGAGAATCCAAGTTATTTGATAAATCTTGCTTTGATTTATCTCAGAAAGAATATAGATTTTGGCGCAGTTCAATGACGAGTTGACGCCATATCTTGCCGGCATCGAAGGATAAGACCTTTTGCGTTGAGGAAGGAAATGGGGCCCTGCTTTCTGTAGGGTATTTCTGAGTTAAGTTCCTAAAAGTTTGTTGATCTTTTGGTGCAACGGTACAAGCAATCACCAAAATAGAATCCGCAGAATTTTAAGGCTTATTGGTATTTTGTGCTTTTATATTGGTTATTTTTTGGTGACTTTTGGTGATTATCGGTGTAACGGTACAGGAACGGTGTGTGTATTATGCGACGGCGAAATATAAAGATGAAATAGTGTCTACATGAAATGTAATGGAACGGGTGCTTGTTTTCTCGTTCATGATGTGCATTCTACAATGACAGCTATATCAGCACCGATGTGCGAAAGAAGAGATAATAAGACTTGAATAGGTCGACGCAAGTCATCGCCGTCTCAGACGTCAAACGTCTCTCAGAAAGTTCTTCGATTTCGCTAAATGTTTGTATGTTGTCTTTGGTCTGATCTGTTTTGTTAATTTACTTAAATATTTTCTTGACTTGAGTTTACGGGCATCGGCTATTCCTCTTCTTGACAACTTGAGGTTCATTGTAATAGTGGGGTGTTCGAAAAGGCGTTTATTGCATCTCTATAGGGGAATCGTTTCAGCTGTCACGGTAATTCTTATGATTATTTCAAGGGATGCACTGGTAAGAACGGGGACTTAAATGCCTAATCATATAAATTCTAATAAAGAACTTCTTTTGAATAAAGGTCGTCAGGGTGACCTCATTGATTGTGATAAACGTACTCCACGGACTCAGGCGGGACTAAGACTGGCTGAGAATGGTATTGAGGTGGGGCTTTCGTGGAGCGATTTTGCTAATAATCCATATATGCGGTGGTTTCCGACTGGTGCTGTATATCCGGATGATCCGAAAAAGACGAAGTATGCGTACAAAGTCCCTAGGCAGCTTTGGTTTAGGGATTCGAATGGCACTGTTACGTTACTTGGTTGCCGTGCGGGTTCGACACATATGCTCGGTGACGGAAGTACTAACGCTCAAATATATGCAGATAAGGCAGTGTTGGGTGCAAGTATTGGTGTTGATTATATGAAAGTAAATGGTCTTCGTTCGTCAATTACTGGGCTACGACAGTGGGTCGGTGGCTCATCGATTCTAAACACTCGCAAGCCCAATGAGCATGGTCTGGTGCAATCCAGTACATTTACGCTCTGTTCTCCACAGGATATTGCGTTGTCCAGAAGGGGCAATGTTAAATTTCATTATCATTGGAAGACAAGGAACACTACTGATGGGGTTGAGCTTCAGGATCTTCTTTTTGTGGAGTCAATGTATAAAACTCGGAAGACTTGGAATGATCTAGAGCATAAACATCGTGCAATTCGTGATCTTCTGTGTATTTCTAGTTGGAATTTGCACGAGAGACGAGTTGTGGCGGTACTGAGGGCTGACGACCCGGATCGTGTGGAGAGTGGTGAGGCCTATCAAGATAATTGGTGCGAGGTCATTTCCTCATTAGCGGATGTCTCTCCTTTGAAGAGAAAACCAAATTATTTAATTAAATATGAAGATATCAAAAACGCGGGATTCCAAGCGTGGTTTAATTTATGGACTAAATATTCTCGCGCTATTGATCCGCTAGTGTCATCCTTGAATTTGCGCGGAGCGCCTATTGAAGTTCAGCTACTGGAATGTGGCATTGGACTAGAGGCATTGGGCTATGAGCTTTACCTGGAAGACGGGGAGAGTAAGGAGAGGGCTAATAGACATTCATTCCAGGAACGGCTGTTAAGAATTTCTAGGGATTTAGGAGAGAACTGGCTATTCGATGTGAATGAGTGGTCAGAAAAGATGGCGAAAGCGTATAACGGTATTAAACATGCGAATCGTCATCCACTCGATTTTATTGATAATGCGAATGCTTGGAGAGAGTCAGTTCTCATCTTCAGGGGCTGGATTGCTCTGCGTCTCGGTATCTCGAAAAAAGAGCTGTTGGAACGTGTTGAATTGGATCCGATGAAGTCAGAGTATATACAGATTTGAAAACCCAAAGGACCATGTCTGTGGAAGTTCCTGTGATTGTCTTCGATGATCTGCAACTAGTGCTGTTGATGGGGTGGTGGTACTCGGGGCGAGTGCGCCTTTCAAACGCCCCCGGTAATCGGGTTGGCATGCATTCCACTGACGGTTTGCTCCATGATCGTCCTCTTTCTATGACCGGCGTTGAGGAATCGTATGTGGGTTGATCCTCCGGAAGACTTATGCGACGTTGCTAAGGAATACGTGTTTGTGGTGGTATTCGATGAACTCGTGTGAGGGGCGATTGATTGATGGCAATGCGATGGTTTGGCCTTCGAAGTCGTAAAGCCATTTGTCATTAATGTCGGAATGCTCTACTTTGTCATGATTGACCATGATGCGGTAATCGTCGTTAATTGAGATGAGTCCTTGGTCAAAGGCGCGGTCGTGGAAAGCGTTGAGTAACAGGCCGTTTGCTGCTGCCGTTTTTTCGGTCGGCGCCGAGGCCTTCCAAGGTTTGATGTGACTCGCAATTAGAAGGGCTGGAATCTGTATACCGGTCATGCAGCAGGTCTGGTGATAATTCTGCAGCAACGAGTTACGGAAGTAAGACTGGTTGACTCGCTGAAGTGTGGTTGTTTCACGCTCCTTCCCCTCGGGGACTTGCTCGGCGACGAAAAGCTTCGTTGCGCTTTCAAGCGGAGAATATCGATCGGATGCAAAGGGTGTCGGTTCGGGGGCTGATTTGTTGGCCTTCAGCAGGGCGTCCTTTAATAAACTTAGACATTCTTCCATGAAGAGGTCGGGTTCAACCGCGTACCATTCCCAGACTTGCGAGTCCAATTTGCTGCCATGCCTCATACCTACGCGGCCGCGATTCTTTCGGTTGACATCGTGTGCTGCGATGTTCCAGATCTTGAGGGCTACAGAGCTTGGTGTGCGATGCAGGGAGGATGCCAGACGTTGGACGTCTAGTCCCTTGTCGTCGCATTCTCGGGGCTGAAGTATTACATACAGAGCGAACGCCATCATCGTTTCTTCGCGCGACCAGTTGCGACGAGGTGTTTTTACACTGACGTTTACTGCCATGAATCCAGGATAGTCGGTTATAAATCTGCTTTGTTGCTGTGTCCCAGATGTATTAAAGCATTCCTGCGACACTTTGATCTTGTCAGTTTCCGTATTCGATATGCAGGCTAGGATCGCTTTCGTGTTTGTCGATAATTTGGTTGTAAGCGTCGATCAGTTTTGCAAGGGTCTCATGACGTGCCGCACTGGTGAAGTGACCATGTTCATGTATGTTGCTTGAGAGGAACGACTGAATATCCCAAACTTCAAGTCGATCTGCGAAGCCCAGTATCGACGTACATGGTACCAGCATTCTCTTTCTGACGCTGCGATGCCTGTTGCAGCAAGTGTTCCGCTACCGCTACAACAGAAAGAGAATTATCAAATTCTAATTTGAAAGGTTTGCTGGTAAAGAATACTTGAATACGTTCAATCCAATAGCGCTCAATTTCTCTGAACTGGCCTGCGGTTGGAGGCCTGCCATTACCGAGTTCCTCAAGCAATCTCACATATTGCCAAAAAAGCACCGGATTGTTTGCCGTTCAACCCCGTACGAGTACCAGCGAGAGAGGTCGGTGCAGAGCGAGGAGCCCCGTGCGATAGAGGCATCATGTAGCAGGTCCATACCTTCAAGCTCTCCCATGTCGCCTTCAATGAGCTTGTGCCTTGGCGTATCGTGGAAGTTGTTACGGTACATTTCGTATTTGGTGGCATCAATGTCATTCGACCATTCAACTTGGAAGCCGGCTTCTTCAAGACCTAGACGTACAAGACCAATACCTGCAAAGAACTAAAGAGCTTTGAGACGCGTTGGGGTGGTCGCCGTGTGCATGCGTCTGTTTACTATAGTTTCCTGCCTCCTATTTGATGAGTCATTAACTCAATACGCTAGTTTCGCTGATCCCAGGAAATTGCATATTGTTTACTTTGTTTGCCAAGCCAGAAAAATCAGGATAAATGAATGATTCCCTATATCCGAATATCTCTTCGAGATAGTTTCGTATTTCAGCTTTAGCGGTTTTGGCAATGACGAATGAGTATGTAGGCGCAAGATTAAGCTTATTGGTGCGTACATCATGACTGGGCGAGAATGGCTTAGCGTAGATTGAGGAGGACGCAAGTACGTCTGGTCGTTTCCAATAGCCTTTGCTCTCAGGTTTGGGGAAATACTTGAGAATTTTGCTGTTTGTAATTGGAACGCCATCAAGGATAAATACTGCGTTTTGGGCAGCCATGCGTGATTCATACTCTGGAGATTTCCATACGATGCGACGAGAGCCTGTGCCCCAATTTGCAGCTGCGCGTTGTTTGTAGTCGCTCAGATTGAACCAGAAAGGATTGTACTGCAATAGCTCTTCAGAATAGTCTGGCTGTTCGCTGGTGCCTGGTGCATAGCCAGCCAGTGCGAATAGTCGGGCATCGGTATTACTGTTTTCATCTTCTGGACCCTGGACCGCAAACCACGCTGCTATGTACGGGTTGCAAGATGCATCAAGAAGGCGTGTAGGACCTCCAAAATGTTGGATTCGAGCGAATATTTCCAAGGCTGACATATTTCCATATCGCCAATCTTGCCGAGCTTGATAAAGAATGATCTTTTCAGCTTGAACCATTTGATCCTCAGTGGGATAAGGTTGTTTATTGATAGGTCGCGCTTCCGGTGTGGTGACACCGTTTTGTTTCATTAGCAAACGGAATAGTTTACTATGTAGCCCCCAATCCGCGTTATTCTGACCTCGCCAATATAGAGGTAATCCTTTAGCGTGTTTTTGTAATAGCAAAATAGCTTCGTTGAGATCTTCAATGTTCTCAATACGCTCAGCTTGTGGATCGAAAAAAGAGGATGGTCCCATCATCTCGGAAGAATAATAATGGGGCCGTTCGTTGGAGCTATGGAAGTAACTGGGCGTAAGTGATTGATAAAACTCTTCTAGTTGCTGAGCCATTTGGGAGAGGCTATGTCTAAGATTGCTATCTGGTTTGGAATCAAGTTTCTTGATTGCGTCGTAGATTGAGTTGAACCCTCGGCTTGCGGAACTTAGCGCGGTGGGTGGTAATGCCAAGGTGGAAATAGTTTTTAGAGTTTGCTCTTGTTGTGCTAGAACTGTTTGGATCGCTGAAGAGTAGCTATTCTGGAGATTCGCCGCTATTCCCGAGGCACCTTCGTTGAGGGCTTTCGAAGATGCGGTGATGTCTTGTAGGCTCTTCGGGAATATTCCATTCACTGTTGTTAGAGGTAATTCGTAGCGTGCTATTTTTATAGGTTCGGATGATGATGGTGCGGCTGTATGTTCGCGAGAATCCTCTGCTTCACCCATAATCCTAATGATATAGCGTTGTTTTATCGTCTGAATTAAAAACTAATTAGCTGATTATCTGTGTCAAGGACTGTCTCCATAGCTCGGAGATGGTCCTAACGTTCGTTGATCTGCAAAGTCTTCAAAAAATGCGTGTCTTGTGATTATGGAAGCTCATTTCCTGTGGGGGCTTCGCCGGATCAGAGACAGTGTCCGCATAATCCAGCGGCGTCATTTTTTGTTTTCTGCTCTCTGGACAGTTACCTGTGAAAGGAACACCCAGCGCATGGAGAGGGTATTCCAATTTGTTGAAGCCACCCAGCATCCTCCGATTGACATTCTGGAAATAGCGTATGCGCACTATGAGGATGGAAGCGACAGTCTGGCTGATTGCTAGGCTTTTCATGAACGTCTAGTCTGAAGAATGTGATTTGTTCCAATACACAGTGAGTGTGGGAGGGGGGCAGCTAAATGGCACGAGAGTTAGAGTTTCCACCAAGTCATGGAAGCGACTCGGTTTCTGTTGAGTACTCTTTGGAGAATGTTGGCGTCAAACGTATAGGGGCTGGCCCTGATGGCACTGGGGAAACTGGTGGTTTTGATGACGACATCCGTATTGAATCCATTGAGGAGGACGAAGGTAACAACGTCCATGATGATTCTTCATTTGACTATAAAGTAGCGGCCGCCTGCGGCATTTTTGCCGGATTGTGCGATTCGTTTTTCGTTGGTGAGTTTTCTTTGGATAGAGCGAATGATTGGGGCACAAGGAGAGTCAACGAGTTTGTTGTCTGGATTGCGAAACAGCACCCAAGGTTCAATGGAGAATCTCTGCAGGACGCGATCGCCTTTCTGGAGAAGGAATACAAATTTGTTGGTGATAAGGCCACTGCCAATTTCGGTGGTGGCCTGCAGCATCATCTCAGGGACTTCTCTCATCACTTCTCTCCCGCGGGACTTGCGTTTTCGATACTCACGCAGTTCACGGGGATGGTATATGGGACGGATCAAAACGGCAATTTCATTGCAGTTCCTGTGGATAGAAAGTGGTTTGACGAGGGGCTTATTGGCGGGGATTTCTGTGAGAAGCTGTTCCTGGGCTGTGTGGGATGGTTCTTCCACATGGTGTCCGATATGGCAGGGTCCAGTTCAAATCCTGGTGCGGGTACGGGGATTCCAGGCCCCTTCCTTTCTTTGATTAAAGAAATATCCGCTCTAGCAGGGTTTAAAAATGCCATGGATGAGGACTTGGGGATACGAAAGTTTGTCTCCAAGATGTTCAATGGGACATTATTTGCGCGAGTAAACTCGGAAGGCCGTAAAGAGTATCGAAGGTTCAATCTGCGCACGGAGATCGGTGTTGAATATGAGCTGGGACGTCAGTCGCTCCCCGTTTTATTGAACGAGTGTCTGACACGCTGTGGATACTTCCTCCGCCACTTCTATCTCGAAATGCAGAGGAAGGAAGTCAAATCACTGAGCGATTTGACGAAATTAGAAGTGAGCGAATTCCTCCCATTTAATAATCCCAGGGTTGTGCGCATGGTGTCTATTGCTTCGGCAACCTTCGTTGTAGTGGATTTGGCTGACGCCACTATTCGGGCTGCTTTGACAAGTTTTAAGGGCAATCCCGGATCCGGCACTGTGCAATTATTGCTTAGAATCAACTATGTCGGTGTTACCCGTCTAGTTTTTGCTGTGGGTGTTGATGCCAAAATGGTGTGGGAGCGACGAAACAAACGGACAAATCAACAGCAAGAAGAGGATTCCACCAGTCGGATAGCGGCAGGTATTCTCTCGTTGAAACCAGAGCATCTATCCGTTCTGTTTTCTGTTGAACGACTGTCTGTTTACGAGGACATAGAACGTGGCAAGTCAACAGATCGAGACCAAAAAGAGCAGTGGCTCGATCAATGGGCTGACAGCTTGCCTGAGGGATGTCATTTTCTCAACCTCGATCAAACGAAGCAGAAAATAGAAGAGCTCGTCGCACGAGATGGAACCGCGTGGAAAAGATTGGTTCTGATCGAACTTGCTCAATTCAGGCCGTATGTCCAGAATAAGTCTGACAAAAAGGTAAAGAGTCTTGCGTTCGAAGCGAAGACTCTCGATGAGACGTGGTGCAAGGTGTGCAGTGACTCGGATGAATTCCCGGTAAAGCATATTTCCAAAGATCTGAGTCGGAACGCTGGCATCTTGGATGGCAGCCATACCAGAAAAATTGTCGGTGTTGCTGGAACCGCAGCGTTTATGGTCGCATCGGGAGGTGCGGCATTCGTGCTTGCTCCGGCTATAGCGCCAATTCTCGCGGGCTCAGCTGCTACAGGACTATACGGTGCCGCCCTTACTAGTGCCAGCCTTGCTGCGGTCGGCGGTGGGGCATTGGCAGCCGGAGGACTTGGTATGGCGGGCGGTGCCGCGATAATTGCTGGTGGTGGTGCGGTTCTGGGATTGGCCAGTGGCAGCGGTGCTACTGCCATTACCACGCTTTTAACTGAGTCCAAAGGAGAGTTCGCCCTCGAAGAATGCACTAAACTTCTAACCTTTTGTAAAGATTCACTGGCCCACGGTGACATGAAAGAGGAATCGATTGAACGAATCCAATATGACCTGACCAACCAAATTGAACGGATGGGAATTCAGCAGGGTTTGCTTTCCGAGCGTTCTGAAAATAAAAGCTTAGACAAAGAGAAGAAAAAGAAGGCCAAGAGAGAGAACTCGTCTCACTCAAGAAAAGTCTGCGGTACATGTGTAATTGCGAAAAGGAATTGTCAAAACTGGTTGGTGGCCAACATCATACAAAGGAAGTTGTGACGTTTACGAACTCGCGGTTTTTCGCGTCGCCTTCACCCTCTTCAACAGGCCATTGAGTAAGGACGCTCTTTGTCGGAAGACTCTTCATGCGCTGAGGTCCCCGACTGCCATCCATGTCGTTTCAAAGAGTGGTGTAAATCAAGGGCACCTCTGTGACGACATCATTTTTGGCATTAAAAGGGTTTCGATCACTTGGCCGAAAACCCTTGCTGGTGGAGGATACGAGCCTCCGTCGAAATCTTTATTCATCGCTGAAATAACTGTGCTTTCGATCCCCCCTTCTCTTTCTGGCGTCTCACAAGGAGACAGATAGGTCCTCGTCCCCCCGGGGAGAGCGAGGGGATAGCGAACTCCGGGGAGGCGAGGAACCCCCGTGTACGCTCCCGTCTGCTGTGCTGCCCAAAAGGTCAGTGTCGAGGGTGTCATAGTCCACGCCCAACATGTAATAGGCGCAGCTGTCGTCGGTGACGCACCATGTCGGCATGCCGCCGAGATGATCCTATACGCTTCGATGGTCGGGGACATATAGCCAAGCGAAGCGCTTACCGAGCTGTTGTCATGTGGTTGAAGAGGGGTTCGGTGGGGTTGAGGGCCGGGTCCCCAGACTGGACGGTGTCGGTCTGCTCGTAGGTGGTGAAGCCGTCGTCGATGGTGAGCGTCTTGACCAATCTTTCGGTGCGTCGGTCGTACACGTCAATGAAGGAGCGGGTTCCCGCGGTGTCGCTGAGGGGGATGATGGTCTCGTATAGATGAGTCGGGCTCGTTCGCACCGTTATGTTGCCGTTGTAGGGGTTGGTGCTTCCGGTGAGTGTGGGCGCACCGATGGTGTGGAGAGTTCCGGTGGTGATGTCAGCCGAGAGTATCCGCCCGGTGTAGTTGTTGTAGAAGACAAGGTCGTCTCCTTGGAGAGCGCCGGTGTCGGCGAGGCTGGCGAGGCCTTCCCATTCCTTGCCGGTGTAGTGGGGAATCGTGCCGTCGGCATCCTTGAGGACGGTGAGGGAGTGGCGGCCGGTTTTCACGTTCCATTTCATCACCGCGAGCACTCCGGTTTCCGTGTGCTCGACCGAGTCCCTCATCGCGCGGACGGGGAAGACGAGGGTGTCGTTCCTGCAGGGGATGGAGCCTCCGTTGTAGGAGTCCACGTAGGGATGGTCGCCCAGCAGGGCGTATTGGGAGGCGGGGAAGTCGTCGTCGTCGAAGTCCACCTGCTGAATCAGCCGGTACCGAGGGGTTGCTCCGGTTCCCGCGGTCGCCAGCAGCGCCGAGTCCTCCGCCGGGGAGTCGGGGTCGAGGTTTCCGCTGGAGAGGATGTAGGGAGTCGTGCCGCATAGTGCGAGGGAGACGCCCCATCCGCCGGATTCGTTGGTGGAGTATTTGGTGGAGGCGGAGTGGGTGCCGTCGGCGTGGGAGATCTGGAGTTGGCCGTCGAACCGGTCCTGCAGACCGCTGTTGTAGACGGTCAGCGCCCTGTCCTTGTTGAGAGCGATGGAGCCGTATTCGAAGTCGGTCTTCGGATTCTCGGTGACCTTTGTGTCAGTGGGATCGGCTCCGATGAAGTAGTCCTTCGTCGAGTCCTGGTAGAACAAGCCCGATTTGGTCCAGACGGCGAACTGGGAGAACATCGCCGAGCCCTGCAGCAGTTCGTAGGAGCCGTCGGAATGGATGAGGGCCATCTGGGAGCGGTCCTTGTCGGAGTCTGCCAGCTCGTAGAGGGGGATCGCCGCGACCACATCGTCGAGGCGTACCGACTGGGAGGAGGCGGACGGTTGGCCGCATCCGCCGAGTGCGACGATGGTTAGTGCGATCAGCGCCAGACGCAAGGCCTGCGAGACCCCTCTGCTGGGCATCCGTCCGTCCTCTCTCTTCAAGGGCGCATCGCGCATCCTGTTGGTTCCTTAATACATGGCCCTTTATATGGCTCTTTAGGCGTTGATCGTCCTGTAGGTTGTGGTCAGCTTACTGCCCCTGCAACAGCATTTGCAAAATACACAATATCGGGCGGGAAAGCAAAGAATTCCATTCCGGTTTGCACAGCAGGTGGTAAAATTTCAGGCACGTATATGAACAATTTTGATAGCGGCTCTGATGGCTACCATTACCGTATTTGCTGGTTCGGGTAACTATATATTTTGGTACTTTAGAGACTGGAGTCTTCAATGTTGAAGAATTCCCTGCGGGTGGTTTGTGTGTTTGTGGTTGTACTTGTTGCCTTTTTAACGATTTTTCAGATCGAGAAAGAGGAACCTGACTACCCGTTGGGAACCCAGTTTGCCATTTCAGCTAATTTTTCGGAAACCACAGGTTCTAAGGAACAGGTACTTCAGCAGATCGATCAACTGGCCAGGAATCATAGTTCGACCATCCTCCTTACAAAGGCACAGCCAGGCAATCTCGAAAAGGGCCTCGATATTTATTATTTCGGGGTGCAGCCTCACGTGGACACTCACAATAAGGAAGTTCCCTGGTTCTCTCTGGGAATGAGTGGCGTGCTGCGGCCTTCCAGCCAATTAGGGGCGCAAAGTCTTGTTGCGACGTATTCATTTTATGATGGATCAACGTATTCTGCTTTTAAAAATTATGTCAAAGAGATAGGTGGAACGGTCTCCGCAGTTCCCACGGCTCGGAGTTCGTGGGTGCTGCGAGTCAGTAGCGAGGATAGTAGCTCTCTCGTTTTGCTTGCCATGGTGCTTTTGATTGCATCTATCTCATGGGGTTGGGTGAGCAGGAAAAATACGGCTCTGTTGGTTTTTCGCCAAAGCGGGAAGAGTATTTGGTTCATTGTGCATACGTGTTTGTCCGATTTTGGAAAATTAGTGGTGCCTCCCGCTTTGGGGACACTCATTGTCATGGAGCTGGTTTCCCTTATGACGAGAAGAGGTCCCGGCCTTACTACTTTTGTCAGTCTGAGTGTTAGTACTACTGTCTTCATTCTTCTTATACTTTTCTTGTTTGTTCTACTTTCTCTCTTCTTTTTCCTCCCCACTACAAAAGCTCTCGCCTCAAGGCAGCTGAAGACAACCATGAGCCGACAAGTTGGGTCAGCGTTCAAACTGGGTGCTCTCTTTATCGTTTTGGCCGCTCTTCCAGGCGCTCTTGCAAATCAGGCATTTGCAATAACGCAATATGATAATGCTTCGGTGTGGCGGCGAGCTAGCAATGTTGTTTCGTTGCAATACAGTTCAGACTTGGTGACTCTTGATCAGGAAAGTACGAATAAATATAGTCTCTTCTTTCGGCACATGGAGGAGAACAAGACTATGCTTCTTTCCTATCAGGTAGGGAGTTACTTCACTCACGAGAGACGAAACCCCAAAGATTTCGACCCTACTTTCGACTTTGGTTCATATGATCAGGTCGTTGTCACGAATACGGAGTGGCTGAGGCTGATGAAGATACCTGACTCCTCGCTCAAAAAAATTAAGTCGGCAGATCTGTCGCCGGAACTCACGAGAAATCTTGCCGCTTCAAATTCACTGTGGCTCGCCAAAGGATCAAAGGATTCCCTTGCGGCACATGCCTACAGTTGGACAGGTTCCACGCTTTTCCCAGCGTCGAATCCTAACGATTCTGTCGGTAGTTTCGGCAAGGCGAAGCACCCTCTCATTCTTCTTTTTGATCATCCTGCCACTCAATTAAATATCGGGAATTTCCTTTTCCCCGCCGTTACTTCACGCAATGTTATGTTTGCTAATGAGCAAGCCCTTTGTAAGGCTTTACAGAAATATGGCTTGGCACAGTCTTTTTATGCTGCAACGAGCGTTGCAGACTCGGCTCTCGTTGTGGCCCAAACTGAACAGCGAATTGCGCGGCTGAGCGGCCTTGCTGCTCTTACCAGTCTGGTGATTATTGTGTTCTGTGCTTTGCAATCTGCGCGGACCTGGGCTTCTGAGCGTATTCGTTCCATCTTTCTTCTTCATACGGCAGGGCATCATTACATGAGTATTCTGCGGGTGCGCATCATGCTCAGTCTGCTGAGCATCGCTTTTATTGGTGTCGCGAGTTCAAGCTTGGTTCAAAGCTGGAGCCTGCTGGCTCATCCTTACCCACTCCTTATAGGAGTCCTCGCCGCGTATTTCATCATGGAAATACTCTTTGGTCTTCTTCAATCCAGAGCGGCATTCCGTCGATCTGTTTCGCGGGGGTCTGCATGATGAAGCTTAGGCATCTATTTTTTGTAGTTTCACTCTTCAGGAGGAATCATGAATGAATCTATAGCGATATCCTCATCGGAATCTCAACTCGCCTCAATGCCTGCCGTTACCCTGCTCCAGACGAACAGAATCGCCTATTCACTTGGTTCTCGGTTACTTTTCAGTGGGCTCACCATGAGGTGCAATGGAGGTGAGCTCGTCGGGCTTATTGGTCCCTCCGGTTGTGGCAAAACAACGCTTCTCGGAATTTTGGGACAGCTCATAAAACCTAGCTCTGGAGAAACTGTTATACAAGGACACTCCACGGCCAACTGGAGAGGTCGTCAGCGCCTAAAATTTTGGAAAGACCAAGCGAGTTTCATATATCAAGATTATGGACTCATTGATGAAGAAAATGTTGGATTCAACATAAGCCTTGTGAGAAGGCTCGGTCGTAAACGTCGATATGGAGCTGGCACGGCTAGGCTTAATGGCGTTCTTGCCACAGTGGGACTTGCCGGGAGAGTAGATGAGCCCGCGGCTGTTCTCTCGGGCGGTGAAAAGCAACGGCTCGGCATAGCGCGTGCTATTTGGAAGAATGCTGCGTTAGTCTTCGCTGATGAACCTACAGCTTCACTTGATGACGCGAATAAGGCTATAGTTATCCAGCTTTTCGAAGATCTCGCTCGTCGTGGGGCCTGTGTTATCTGTGCCACGCATGATGACGAACTTATGGAGCACTGCAGTCAACTTATTGATGTGAGCCAGTACGCGGCGGTAGATGGTGCTGTTTGACGAATATGTAACTCCGAATGGCTGTGGTGATGTCTTCAACTCTTGTCATCAAGTGGATTGAGCAGAATAAGACCTATACGACAGGTTATGTGTTTTTAGGTGTGGAATTCGGTCCATCCGCTGTTTCAGTTGAGTTGACCGACAGCTTTCTTGGCATAAAAAAGGGTTTCGATCAAGCGACCGAAACCCTTCATGGCGGAGGATACGAGATTCCGCAACACTGCTTAGAAACTACTGAAAACATTGGTTCTTTGTGAATGAGTGAGATTCTTACCCACTTATTTACCCATTAAAAGGGAATTATCCATTTTGGGTTCAATCGCTGTGACTGAACCCATTCTAACCGGTTTCTAACACTTCTATCACTTGTTACATGGATAATGAGGGGTATGGATAAGGACAAGCTGAGAGATTCTCGCGAGGTTAGAAAACTGCATGAGCGTCGCCTAAGAGGACGCTTTATGCGTGTGATGAAGGATGACATCATGCGAGAGCAGTGTCTACTGCCTTATTTGTCACATAGCGGAGTTCGGGTCAATGACCAAGGCAGCGCTGAGATCTGGAATGCCGTGCAGAATCTTGACTCTCGTGATAAGGAAAGAACCCTTGGAGTTATTGGCTCTGCGATAGATGCATATGATCAAGCACAAAGAAAAGTGCATGAGATTGAATCGAGAGGTCGTCACGTCGACCGAGAAAACATGATAGTACGTGAAGTTCAACAGAGAATTGCAGGAATTGCGACAACCAATCGGGGGAGATGGGCGAAAACCGCCACAAGAGAAGAACTGATTGGCCAGATGATGCCCTCCCTTGATCGAATGGCTAAGAGAATATTTGACGACACGCCGAGTGAATGAGCAGTTTGCTATAATGCTTACCAACGAGTTCTCGGGTTTCTCGGTCGAATGATTCGACAGCAATTACCTTAGAACAGGCGCAATTCTGTATGTCCTGTGTCTTTCAAGCGAAGCATACCCTTATTGGGTTTGCAGAAAGACGCAGACAACATGTCTCAGTCAAATAATTGTGAGTCTCAACGACTCGTCAGCGTTCGTCATGCTGCTGATCTGATGGATATAAAAGATACGCGCGTTATCATGCGGCTCGTCCGAGAAGGAAGACTTCGGGCGCGCAAGATAGGGCGACGAAATTACATAGTGGTGTCATCTCTCAACGATTTTTGTGGATCGGGGAGATGAGCATATGATTAACACCAATTCTCAAGAAGTGGAGTTCTACTCAGTCCCATCTAAGAATGATCTGGCTGATTTTCTTGATCATCTAGGCTTTCGGGCCAATTACGTGCCTAGCGAAGATAAAATCGCTCGAAATTGGAAACGGAAAGTCTTTGACCTTGCAACGGACACGTCATCCATTCCTGATACTGCTGCATACGCGGTAATCCCAGATCAGGGGATGATGATTGTTGATTGTGACAGGAGCCACGACGATGAGCTTTCTGGCATACAGATTATTCGTGACCTACTGACAGCGAATAATATCGAATCAGTTGATGAACTGGAGCTTGCAAGGACTTTTCGAGTGCGAACACCATCAGGCGGTTGGCATTTGTACTACAAAATACCCCATTGGTTGTGTGGACATCTCAAAGCAGCCTCTCATGTCAGAGGCATACCGATAGATATCAAATGCGAGCAGAAAGGTTATGTTGTCGGCCCGTATAGCCGCACATCTTCGGGCATCTATCTGCCAAGGATTGCCGCTTTCGATCCAGAGAATGGATGCTATGGTACGCCCATAATCCCAGAAGCTCCAAAGAGCTTGTGCGCATTTCTTATAGCTAACGGATACACTGATTTCTCCGAGCCTAGCGTACATCGGTCTGAGAAGTCATGGGGGCTTAGCCAACCGGTTGCGAGTGCCCCATCAGATGCAGATATGTCTTCGATTCCAGAAGGGGAGAGAAACGACACCTTGTACCGATGGTGTTTTGGGAGACTTGCAAACCATCCAGAAAACCGCGATCAGATCATTCGGGACACTTTGCATCGAGGAAAGATTTCGGGTTTGGTCGAAGGCGAAGTCAAAACAATCATTAAGAGTGCATTGCTCAGCTCTCAGGAGGTGAAGTAATGAATGACACCAAAGTTATTTCGGTATCTGGGAACGTCGACGAGATTATAGCGAAAGCACAATCAGAAGGGGATTCCGCTCAGTCTGCCACAAACCCACTGTCGGATATGATCAGTGCGAAGACTTTGATGAGTAAGCAATACCCTGAGATGATTGAGCTAGTTCCTGGAATGATTGTTTCGGGAACGGTCATACTCGCTGCTGCTCCAAAGATTGGTAAAAGCTGGCTGGTGCTGGGGTTGGCGCTCGCAAGCGCGAGAGGCAGTCTCGCTTTCGGCAGTATCAGTGTCGAATCAAGGCCTGTCTTGTATCTTGCTTTGGAAGATGGGGAGCGGAGGTTGCAACAAAGACTGCTCTCACTCGGTGTCACCGATCCTCCAGAAAACTTGTTTTTCATTACTCAGACGCAGGAAGATGTTCCTTCGGTGATTGAAGCATTTCTTGAGGAACATGAATCTGAACAGCCGCTAGTTATCCTCGATACCTTGGGTAAGGTTTTGCCGACTGTGCCGTCTGGAAGGAATGAGAGCTCCTATGAACGCGACTACCGAATAATGAGCACATTGAAGGCGCTCGCAGATCGCTATTATGGATCAACATTGCTCATTGTGCATCATACGAGAAAGATGGGCGCGACAGATGCCGTAGAAACGATTTCAGGAACAAATGGCATAGCAGGTGCAGCCGATGCCATTATGACACTTCAGCGCCCGCGTGCGTCTTCCGAAGGCGTTCTATTTGTTACCTCTCGTGATGCTGAAGAAGGTGAATATCACATGGGCTTTGCAAGTAATGGCTCTTGGACACTAACCGGTGGTTCAGTGGATGCAGCAAAGAGGGCATTTGAGAGAGAAGAGCATGCTAAAAATTTGGATACGCGCTCGCAGACCATCTTGGATTGTGTCGAAGAGCATTCCAGTGGTATTACTCCTGCTGAAGTCGTAGAGATGACAGGATTTAATAGAAATATTGTTGATCCCTATCTCAAGCGACTCGTGGACAGCCAACGCATCCAAAGAATCAAACGCGGGGTGTATGCACCTCTCACTTACCAACCTGATCTAAAGGAGATAGAAGTGCAAGAAGTGTCATAAATTCTCGCGCGAGAAAAAACCACTAGCGTGCGGATGAGGTGGTCATGCCTCTTCCGCACATATCCCCCCCTATTCAATAAGGTATTTCCTCATATCCTACTGGGTCTTTCCAGTTGTCAGGAGGAATAATTTTTGCATCTACTCCAGCATGAGTTTTCAATAGCCACAGAAGATTGGGGCCATCAATAAGTTCTAGAGGTTTGTTCTTCGCAAACTGATATGAAGCGGAACCATATCCGCTAGTAGTTACCAAGATTCCTTTAGTGGCACCTTCATTTTGCATAGTGCCGTATAGGTCACGGACGGCAGCTACTCCAACCGTGTTTTTATAACGTTTGGCTTGTATAACAATCTTTCCGCCCAATACAGGCCTTGAGTCAAAAGCTACACAAACGAAGATGGGTCATTTATATATCCCGATACGTATGAAAAAACATGGAAACAAGTCAAACCACGAGATGAAATCAATAGGGCATCGGTTGTCGAAAGCGAAACAAACGGCAATTTTCGTAGACTGTGTCGTCTAACGCGCTCTTGGAGAAATAATGTGGGTCTCCAGATGGGCGGTCTCTTGATTGACACGTTAGCTAATAATTTCTTTCAGAATACAGACTCATATAATGAGAGTCCAATAGCCGATTCTGGTTATATGCTGAGAGATTTCTTTAGTTTCCTGTGCCAAGAACAGAACAAAGATTATTATCTTGCGTTAGGCAGCAATCAGCATGTCAAGGTACCACAACGGTTCCAATACAGAGCTAAACAAGCATATGAATCGTGTCTCGATGCCGTAGATGCTGAGGGTAAGGTTTCAGCAAATTCGGAGTGGAGAGGAATACTGGGAGTAACTGTACCTACTGCTAAGAGTTCTAAGGCATCGCGTTCTCTGACGCCACCGACGAATCATGAAGAATTTATAGAAGAAAAGTTTCCTGTTGATATCAGCGAGCGCTTAATTATGGATTGTAAGGTTTCAGAGAGCGATAAACAATCTATTGGTCTACGAGATTTGCTGGAGGCACATGGGAGGTTAGTTTCTAATCGTAAACTGTGCTTTTACATTCGAAATTGCTCGGTAGAGGACGGATTTACGATGAAGTGGAAAGTCCGTAACAGGGGTCCTGAGGCGGAGCGAAGAGATATGCTCCGTGGTGGAATTGAGGATTCATCAAATGCGCAAAATGAAAAGTATGAAACCGCAGACTTCTCGGGTGATCATTATGTTGAAGGATATATTTTGAAAAATGGAGTTGTCGTAGCAAGGGACCGAATACCAGTTCCAATTAGAGTGGCTTCATAGTCGTCTCCCGGTTATCTCGCATCTTTCTAGGTGATGAAATTGGGGAGGGGGGGCTTTGCTTTTACCGTCGGTGACCGCCCAGATCCAGCCCCGCTGGATTCCCGATTTACGGGCGGTGATTCTCGGGTCTCGTGCCCGGCGGCACGAGACCTTGAACTCAGCTTTGGTGAATCCGGTCCTGTAGCTCACTGCTGTTGCTCAATTGAATTCATGTGGTCCAGAGAGGAGAGTTGTTTGAAGAAATTGAGTGATGTGCAGAATGAGCTGAGTCTGTCAAATAGCTTTCCTCTGTTTCGATCTACAGTGAGAGCAAACAGGCCACGGCGTATGCAGTCTGCACCAATGCAAATAATAAAAACTAGTAAAACAAAAACACCCGCATGCCATACTGAAAATGGTTCCGGGACAAGACCAAATATTCGTGATCCCAGAGGGGGGTACGCGGAAATTAGATAGACGGCAACGGTTGAGGATGCAATAAAATTTATGCTTCTACTATAGAAATGAATATTGAGAAAAATTATGGTTAGTCCAAATCCAGCACTGATAACAGGAAGTCGCCAAAAACCATCAGCGTAGTAATTAATCGGTAGACCAAGTGTTCCACTGAGGCGCGGAAGCACGGCATAACTTAGCATAATGAGGGCAAATCCGGTTGCCAGAAGTATTAGTCCCGTCTTTAATTTTGGAGTGCCCACATACCATTTGACGTATGTGATTATCGGGTAGAGCACGAGCATGATGCTTACGGTTAATGCTCCTCCAAGGTTCATGTCGATGCCCGGTATAAGGGTCATCACTCCCCATAATAAAACAATGATTATGCATAGAGCAGCATGCTGACTTCGAGATAAAGCCTTTAACCCCTTGGTTAAAAAGGGAGACACGAGAAGGAAAATTGCGTAGCTAGTTATGTACCACCACACGGAAGAGGAAAGGGGGAAAAGTAGCATCAAATACGAATGCCAATCCGTGGGAGGTTTGTATATAAATAGTGTAGTGAAAAAGAGAACCCAGCTCCAAAAAAGCACTTCGCGTTCAAGAATCCAAACCCTTCGACAGTTCTTTTTCAGCTCTCCGGCGGTGCTTTCAGAGCTGAGAAACCAAGCGGAGATAGAGAAAAAGCAAATAACCCCGACTTTTCCTTGGGCGAAGGATTGCAGCAATAGTTTATTCAGGTCCAGCGGAGGTGATTCGACAAAATTTCTGTGACTCCAGTAGACAAAATGACAGAAAACAATCAATAGCATCGCAACAATGCGTAAAAGTTCAACCCCAGAATCTCTGCGTGTCGTTGCAACCCTGTTTTTCCCCACATTCTTACGCACGTTGTCTTACATTCCCTTCTCGGCGAGTAGTGCCCGGGTTCTTGCGCACTTTGGTTTTTGTTTCCTGTGTGCGTTGTCAGTTCGCTTCCTGTATGGTGTCGTGGAGTCGGGACATGTCCAGGTAGCGGCGGGTCGACCACTGGTTGCCGGTGACGTAGCGGATTCTCGCAGTGATGAGCATGAGTGCGCTCCTGCCGTCGGGGAACGCTCCCACGACGCGGGTCCTGCGGCGTATTTCGCGGTTGAGTCGCCCGAATCATGTTGTTGGTGCGGATACGCCGACGATGCTCGACCGGGTAGTCGTCCAGCAGGTAGGTCGTGGTCTCGCCGATGCCCTCACGCAGGCACTTGGCGGCCTCTTTGAGTTTCCTTGCGTCCATCTGCGTGGCAATGCTCTCGGCCTTCTCCAGGGCGGCCTGGCGGGTTTCCGACGCGAAGATCGCTTTCAGCGCGTCGGCGGCCCACCGGGTGTGACGAGGGGGAACCTTGGCGAGCACGTTGCGCATGAAGTGCACCATGCACCGCTGGTAGCGGGCCTGTGGCAGCAATTCGCCGACCGTCGAGACCAGTCCGGCGCACCGGTCGCCCACCACCAGACGTACGCCTCTCAAACCCCGCGCAATCAGGGAAGTAATGAAGTTCTGCCAGCTCGTCGAATCCTCCTTCATGCCTTCCGCCACGCCGATCACCTCCCGGCGCCCATCAACACCTACACCGATCGCCACGAGTATGCTGACGTTTTCGACCGCGCCACCCCGGCTTCGCTTGTGCCACACGCCATCCATGAACACATACGGGTACGCCTGTGTCAGCGGTCTAGTACGCCACTGGTCGATACCCGCATACACCTTCTTCAACTGGTCCGAGAGGGTCTGCGACGGCATGCGCCCGCCCCACAGGGCCTGACTGATGTCATCTGGAGACACCGGCCAGGTACATGTCGATCAGGGCTCCCTCCACGCTCTCCTCGCGTCCGCGGTGGCGTTCGATCACCGCCGACTGAAAGAACGCGCCCTTGAGCTTGGGCACCTTCACGCTGAGCCTGCCGGCCTTCACCGTTACATCCCGCTCGTCATGGCCGGCGCGGTACGCCTTCCTGCCGACGGAACGCTCATACCTACCGGCGCCGGCGATCTGGTCGGCCTGAAGCGTCCGGCATCCGGCCCACGGATCTCGTTGACCTTCGCACTGACCATCCGATCCAGCTTGGTCTCGAACATGGCCTGGTTCACCTGTAGAATTTGTTTGGGCATGGTTATCGTCGCCTGCTTTCCCATAGCGGTTAATAGTTTGGCGACTGAAATCGTACACAGGCGACAAGCCATGCCCCACTACTTCAACAAGCACCAACCAATCTGCGCAAAAATCCGGGCGTTATCCTAGGCTGTCACTCCCCTTCGGAAACAGCAAGATGAATTGTATATCTGAGCATTGGCAAAGGTTTGTTAATTTGAGTGCATTAGTTTTCAAAACCTTTGGGTTTATGCGAATTCGCAAATCTGGTGTGGTTGCAGCGTGGACACTTCATGAAGTGAGCTATCACTAGGGTGATGCCGCATGTGCAAAGATGGAGCAACCAAATCCAGCTTGCACGGCCAATTCCTTTCGCTCCTTGGTTGCACTTGACGCAGTCAAGACATGGTTGATAAGAAAACATGCTTTTCATAACAGCTCCTTTGGATGACAGCAATCTCTTTTGACTACCAGATACGGATTATAAACCGTGGACTTATAATCCTCAAATTGCGAACGTTTGTGACTATGGGAAAAGGCGATGAGCACCAGTTAGAGCGGATCGCGTTTGGTAAAGCGATTGTTTCAGTCAGAAAGCAGAGAGGTCTGAGCCAGGAACGGCTGGCTAATGATGCCCAACTCGACCGTTCGTACATGGGGCGGATTGAGAGAGGGGAGCAGTCGGTAAGTTTTGACAAGATTCTTGATATCTGTAGTGCTTTGAACATCCCACCTGCTGCACTGTTTGAAGCTATAGCAGGGGAAGCTGACTGACTCAGCGGTATTTATTCGAGATTGGCAGAGTCTTCTTGTTTAGAGTCCTCGGAACGCGTCTGAACCGACGCACGTACGTCATGTGAAATCACCTCAGCCAAAACGTCAGGCGGCAAGGCCGCCATGACCTCACGTCGCTTGTCATCTGGGAGCATGTCGAGTGTGGTGAGGATGTCCTTGAGGTGTGTCTTGGTTTGAAGTTCAGCGGAGGTATTTCCGCCTTGATCTCCACCACTGAAGGCAGCGTTGATATTCCTCAACGTTTGCTCTCGATTGGACCGACTCTCATGTTGGTAGTTGAATGCAGTTGAGTCGATTGCGTGCCCTGCCATGTTCTTGACTGTTCCGAGCGATGCGCCTGCCTCGACAGCCTTGCTGAGTGCGGTATGCCTTAGATCATAGAATCGCATACCGGCAAGTCTTGGGACGCTCCTGATAGCCCTGTACCAAGTATTTCTGACGGTCTGCTGTTTGACTAGCCCTCCTGTCCGAGGTGCTGTGAAGACTGGCGAATCCGGATCATCTTCCACAAATGTTTCAAGATGCTTCTTTATGTGTTCAAGCAGAAATGCCGGAATATCCAAATCCCTGATGCTGGTTTCCGTTTTCGTAGTGCCAAGAACCACAAGTCTGTGATCATCTTTCACTACTTCCTTTGCACTTCGTTCAATATGCAGCATTGGTGTTTCGGCGTCTAGTTCGAAATCTTTGCGCTGCAATCCCAGACACTCACCCTCGCGCAACCCCATCACACCGCACAGATACACAGATAGCTGCAACCACTGTGGCATGGCGTTATAAATCACATCCAATTCTTCCGGCTCGGCTATTACGGGTTCTTTCCTCCGTTGTGGGCGAGCAATCGTGAATGAACAGGGATTGATCTTAATCAAGGTCTCACCATTGCTGTTAATAGGCTTGGTGCGGGCCTGAGCGAAGATCCCAGACAAGAGTTCATAAACGTGCTTGCGAGCGCTGGCCCCATGTCCGCCTTTTCTAATTGGAAAAGCGTCGTACCAACGCTGCACATCGTCCGAAGTAACTGAGGACATTTCTTTATCGCCGAAAGTAGGCATGAGATACAGACGAAGGTATTCGCGGTACTTGTTCTTTGTCGTTTCTTGGAGTGGTTCGCCATTGCGCTTGTGATGATTTTCAACGTAATCGGTAGCGTATTCCGAGAAGGAGATGGAATGGATGCGTTCACGTGACTTCACAATTTGCGAAGGAATCCAAGTGTTGTTCTCAATAGATTGAATTTCAGCATCGAGCCATGCTCTGGCGTCATATTCTTGTTCGAGCCGGAATGTTTTATATTGGCGCTTGGGAAGATTCGGCCATTTCTCGAAAGCCCACAAAGGTGTCAAATAAGAGCACTCAATATATCGGTAGGTTCTTTCACCACGTTTACTGGTTTTCTGTATCATTCTGCCGTTGCTCCGACGCTGCCGTCTAGTGACTTTGACTCGTGGTGTAGCCATGTCAGTCTCCTCTAAGTGGGTAACGATGAATTTGCGGAAAAATCACCTACTTATTTACCCACTAGTATACGGCAGACTATGTCGTTTTACGCCGCGTTACGCATGTTGCATTTTGGATTGATACCTTCAGGTTTGCCTAGAATCAAGCCAAAATTCGCATGAAAAAAGGGCTCCGATCTTTCAATCGAAACCCTGATGGCGGAGGATACGAGATTCGAACTCGTGAGGGCTTGCACCCAACACGCTTTCCAAGCGTGCGCCATAGACCACTAGGCGAATCCTCCAAACAACTTTGTTAGGTTACCACAGGTTGTGGAAAAACTCATGCCCCGGCATGGCGCAGAGTCTGCCGTATCCAGTAGTTGGAGGGACAGCGGTGCTGTGGCTCGTCAGGGTGGCCCGCTGGCAAGCCGCAACCCACTTATGCAGATTCGACAGGAAATGCCGCGTCTCCACACATACCCCATATTCGGTTTCGTATTCTTGGCACCACACGAAGAAACCTTCGACGTCGGTTGGTTGGCCTCGAGACGGCCAAAACAGAGAGTAGGGTGCGGGAAAATCCCGGAGCTGGCGTCGGCAAAACGAGGAGTTGATGGGGATGGCACGAAAAAGTTCACGTTTGGCGGTGGTTGCCCTGAGCGCCATCGCACTGTTGGTAGGGTTGGCGGCATGCTCAATGTCGGGGTCGTCCTCGTCTGCCGATTCCGCCACCACCTCAGGGGGTTCTTCCTCAGAGAAGGAGGCAACGGAGGGTACCGGCTCGTCGACGTCCGGTTCCGGCTCAGATTCAGACTCCGACTCTGGTTCTGATTCTGGCTCGACGTCGGATTCGTCCACAGAATCTGAAAAGTCGGGGGACTCCCAAGAATCTGATTCATCGCTCTCAAAGTCGTCGACCCCGAAGTCTTCCACCTCGCATAAGGTGAGCGGCACATTCCCCGACAATCCCAGTTTCGCTCTTCCGCAGACCGTTGCCGCCTCGATTCCCGACGACGCCACCTTCGTCTCACCTGACTATGTTCAGACGCAGGAGGGCGACATGCTCTCGGCCGCCACGGGCAAAAAGGTCAGTGACGATGCTGCCGAGGGAACGCAGAGCGATCCGGCCGATCCATTGGCCAAGACCAACGGCAAGAAGTTCATTCCCGTCTCCGTCGCCAGGGTCCGTGAGGCAATGAAATAACACTCCCGTCATAGGGGCACAGCAAGGTACGTGTGGTAAACACGCAATATATGAAGATTCGGCAAAGCTCAGAGTCTCAACACTCTTTCTTTGTCTGTTGATTCTTTAAGGTGGGAAAACATTAAGATTCGAGCATTGCCCGTTCTAAAGGAGCCCCGTATGACATCGCACAGTGCGATTGCCAAGGTCGTCGTTCTACTAGCCATTTCCAGCCTCACCATGAGCCTTGCGGGGTGTTCGACATCCGGGGCACAGGCCTCCGATTCGTATGCGTCAACGGGATCGGCGTCGGGTTCATCGGCGTCGGTGTCGAGCACATCGGAACCGGTTTCAGCTGACGCAAGTTCCGTGACCTCTGCAGCTGACGCAAGCGCTGCCGTAAGTGCGGATACAGCTGTCGCAACCGACACAGCCGCTGACGATAGCTCTGGTTTCGGGAATGACGCGATCAGCGGTGCCACTGCATCGTCTGACACCTACTCGGGCAACCCCACCGTCGAACTGCCCTCCACCATCGATGACTCCGTCTCCGACGATGACACCATGGTGGCGGGCTCGTATGCCCAGAAGGACGACGGCACGGTTGTCGACGTCACCACCGGCGAGGTAGTCACGGACCCCGACGTGGTGGGGACCTCGGATGCTCCCGCAGACCCGTTGGCGAAAACCGATGGCGAGTCCTTCATCCCAGTTTCGGTGGGTACGGTGCGCTCGGAGATTGAGTCGGATGGTTCGTCGGGTTCTTCGAGTGCCGGCACGGGTTCTGGCAGCACAGGTTCTACTGATGCGGATTCCACTGACACCGGTTCCACAGACAAGGCTTCTGTTGACGCGGTTAACAGCGCCTCTGCCACCGCCAGTTCTGCAGACTCTGCAGCAACCTCGGTGAGTTCTGCAACCTTGATGTCGAAAAGTTCTGCTGATTCCGCATCATTGACAGAACAGACGCAGCCCAACGTCACCCAGACTTCTCTGCAAAACATGTACGGCGCCTACTGGGGCACGTACAACGGCACCTCCGCTTTCTATAACAAGGGCGGCTCGCTCTTCGTGCAGCAGGCCAAGGGTGTTGTCGACGTCTCGCAGTGGCAGGGAACCATCAACTGGACCAAGGCCAAGGCGGCTGGCGTGCAGGGCGCCATTATCCGCATTGGCTACGGCCAGGGCAACTGGGACACCACCGCGAAGAGGAACATCAGCGAGTGCAAGCGTCTGGGAATTCCCTTCGGTATCTACCTGTACTCCTACGCCTACAGCTCCGCCTTCGCCAAGACAGAAGGCACCGACCTCGCCAAAATGCTCAAGAGCGTTGGCATCACTGGCAAAACAAGCTATCCGATCTATTACGATCTCGAGGCGTGGTCGTGGACAGGGCACGCACACCCCACCTCGCCCAGCGTCTACAACGGCATCGTCAACAGCTGGTACTCCGCCATGAAGGCTGCCGGCTACACCAACCTCGGTGTTTACTCCTATACCTCCTATCTCAGCACCGCGCTCAACAACTCCAACATCTACGCCAAGACGAGCTGGGTGGCCGAATACGGTCCGAAGATGAACTTCGCCAAGTTCGGCAGCAACGCCCGCGGCTGGCAGTACTCGTCGAGCGGCTCCATATCGGGCATCTCCGGCAGCGTGGACATCAATGCCTTCGGGAATAAGACGTATGTGGGCTCAACAAGTGTCACGAACGTGACGAAGATGACGAAGGTCAGTATTCCTAACGGTAACTACTACATCAATGCAGTTGGTGTGAGTGATGCCAAGAGCGTTGATATTCCAGGTGCGTCGAAGGCGAACCAGAAGGCTATAGATCTTTATTCGTATAACAACACGAAAGCCCAGCAGTTCACTTTCACGAAGCAAAGTGATGGAAGTTACGTCATAAAGAACGTTAATTCAGGCATGGCGCTCGATGTGGCCTCTGGAAAAGCCTGTAATAAAGCGGTTGTAAGACAGTACACTGCCAATGGAACTACAGCTCAGAAGTGGTTTATCCGCAATTCAGGCAACAAATATTATCTTCAGTCAGCTTTGGGGAACTGGGTTCTTGATATTGCCGGTGGGAAAACCGCTAATAAGACGGCGATCACTCTCTATACTCCGAATGCGTCTAAAGCGCAGCAATTTGGTTTCGCTTCAGTGGCATCGCTGACCACAGGAGAGGCGGTCAAGATGAGTCCTGCATCGTCAAGTTCTTTGGCAGTTGATATTCCAGCATCATCGAAGAGCAATGGAGTAAAGACTCAGCTATATCAATGGAATGGCACAAACGTGCAGACATACAAGTTGACTCCGGTTGGTAACGGTATTTTCAGATTTACGAATGTGAATTCTGGAAAGGTACTCGACGTTCCGGGAAACTCGAGTAAGCAGGAAACGCCTGTACAGCAGTATTCTTCCAACAATTCAGTAGCGCAGCACTGGTCAGTAAGAACTTACGGAAGTAACAAGTTCGCATTCGTCGGCGTGGGATCGGGCAAAGCGCTCGACATTCCGGGTGGTCATGTGGTGAGTGGTGCCAAGCTGAGAATATATACGTTGAACGGCTCTCAGGCACAGCAGTTCAGTTTTACCAGGGTCTCTACTCTGCGCAATAGCCTTGATACGGCGGCGGCTAAGCACCGTTCAGCTGTTTCCGATGGAACGTACCTTTTGCGCACCAAATCCAGTGGTTCCCTCCAACTCGATGTTGCTAGTGCCTCGCAGAAGGATTCCGCGAATGTTCAGATTTATACAGCAAACAATACCGAGGCTCAGATGTGGACGGTGACGCACGACTCGAAAGGGTACGTAACGCTTACCAACAAGGCATCAGGGAAGGCTTTGAACCTTGTGAATAATGCGATTGCTGGTGCCAACGTCAACCAGTATTCGCAGAAGAAAAGTTATTCACAGAAGTGGATCGGCATCAAGAATTCTGATGGATCCTATTCGTTTGAGTCTGCGGTTATCAGTGGTCTCAGTCTTGAGCAGGCGAAGACCCCGCCAAAGTCCGGGGTGAACGTGCGAGTCGGAAAGACATCAACCGCCTCGCCTCAGAAATGGGTGCTGAAAAAACTGAGTGAGAGTCAGCAACTCGACATGTTGGCTTCTGCCAACAAGAAGGTGCTTGCCGACGGCACTTACACGATTGCTTCGAAGAAGAACTCCACATATGTGGTCGACGTTGCCGGCGCCTCCACAAAGAACGGTGCCAACGTGAGGCTTTACAAGTCAAATGATACGAAGGCACAGAAATGGAAGGTGACTCACGACGCAGAGGGCTATGTGGTGCTGATCAATGTGGGGTCAGGCAAAGCACTTGACGTTGCTGGGGCAAAAACCGCATCTGGCACGAACGTTGATCAATACACCAAAAATGGGACCAAGGCTCAGAGGTGGATTGCGGTTAAGCAGTCAGGTGGTGGAGTAAAGCTCATTTCGGGTGTTAAGGGAACAACGGTTCTCGATCTTGCCGCAGGCAAGATTGCCAATGCGACGAATATCCGTGTCTACACACCCAATGGAACTACTGCTCAAAGTTGGGTTTTCAAGACTGCGAAATGAGCTTGGAGGAACTCCAGTGATTTGAATGTTCTGGGCGGCAACTACATAAGAAAGCGTTGTCGCCCAGCTCTTTAGTAGTATCAAGATGTGCTTAATAAGATGACGGATAAAATTGCGTGGCTCTACAGGGTGCTTCAACAGAACTCTGGAGTTACTCTCATTGCTAGATCAGCCGTATTGGCGACGGTCTTGATATTTGCCTTTTCGGCGGCTCCACTGGCTTTTGCGATTACCGATACAGTGCTTGTTGTTCTGCTGATTATTCTGAATTTAATAGACAGTAATTTTACGCGAATCAGTTGGAGCAGGAGAGACGATTTAGCATATTTTGTCATCGGTGCTATCTGTTTGCTCAATTTCCAGATTTCTGCATGGTGCCTGGCTTCTGGTATCGCGCTTATGTTTGCGTCTGCACTCGCACCATTTACTTTCCGGATTGGCGCGCGATTGGATCTTGCTGGTGACCATATTCCCGGAGTCGGCCGTACCTATCATCCCAATTTTTCTGCGGTTCTGGGAATCCTCATGCCCATCGCGGCCATAGCTGCAGGGTGGGCAGGTTATGGATTCTGGGGTATAGTCGCCACTTTCTTGACTTATGCAACGTTGCTTTTAGTCATCGCAAACGGCACGATCGGAGTTCTTCGTTTCCTTCGTAGAGAAAAAGTGGAAAGAGAAATTACAGAGTCGCTTTCCAAGCAAAATCCTTCCTTTGCCTTTTTCTTCGGAACAGACGCCTCGCAACTTTATCAAGTTGAGATGTGGCTCCCCCTTTTGAATCGTTTGAACAAGCCATACTTTATTCTGACTAGAAGCAAGAGCAGTTTCTTGGCATTGCAGAGCATGACTGAAGTTCCCATTGTGTATTGCCGTCGTTTTGTCGATGTCGAAAAGGTGTTCGTTCCGTCGCTGAAAACAATTTTGTATGTGAACACAGCGCTTAACAACATGCAGATGGTGCGCTTCCCGCAGTTTACTCACATCATGCTGAACCATGGAGATTCCGATAAGGTAGCCAGTTTCTCTCCCACAATGCGCATGTTCGATAAGAACTTTGTCGCCGGCCAAGCCGCTATCGATCGCTTTATCGAGCATGACGTTCAGGTGTTCCCTGAACAGTTTGAGATCGTAGGGCGTCCTCAGCTCAACAGCGTGGAAGTTGAGTCGAGAAAATTCTCTTCCTTGCGGGAGTCGACAGTGCTCTATGCGCCAACTTGGTCTGGATGGGTGAGTGACTCACAATATTCTTCCCTCTTCCAAGGAGAAGAGATTCTCCGGATACTCATTAATAAAGGATTCCGCGTTATCTTCCGCTCTCACCCCATGACTAATAAGAATCCTGAACTGATGGCGGTGAAGCGCCGAATGATTGAAATTCTTGAACACGAGAATGAGCAGGGACACCATCACCTCTTTGGTCCTGCAGCGGAAAGCGAGCTGAGCATCATCGATTGCTTCAATCAGTCTGATATGCTTATCACTGATGTCTCCAGCGTTCCGTCAGACTATCTGTACTCGTTGAAACCAAGCATCATGATGAATGTCTCTTCTTCAGCTGAGACTTTTGCTGAGGAATTCCCACTTTCGCGAGCGAGTTACGTGGTGACAGTAGAGAATGGTTCGGTAAGTTCTCTGAATGGAACATTGGACTTAATTCAGAGTGATGATCCAATGCAACAGACCAGAGTTGAACTGAAGAAGTATTACCTTTCTCAGGCTCCAGAAGGCAAAGAATATGATGAACTCTTTACTGGGACGTTGGAGAAATACATATAATTATATTGCTGTCACAGGCAGGCTGACTGCTAAGGAGTTGCTGTCTTGGTGTTCATATATTTTTAAAGAGTGCTTCATATTTTGCAAGGACGCAAAGAAGGTAGTAACCGCAGTATTACATGCGGAAGGATTACTTACCTGAGCGTTATAGGCATACTGTTTATGCTCTTTAGCGGAGTCCACGGGGTAGAAGCTGCTGAGCTCTCTGCTCAAAACACACTAATTAGTGGTGATGAATTTAATTCAAATACCATGAATCCGGGCTGGATAAAGATGTCGTCTTCTGCATCTGCTCTAGGGCCGAACGATACATTTGTATATTCTGCAGATAATGCTATCCAGAGAGACGGGAAGCTCGAGATAATTACTGAGCGACACTGTCTATCCGCGAATGAAGAAGTGAGTTCTAGTAATGTTCAGGAATCTCCCT
>JALCQC010000003.1 GCA_022650895.1 Bifidobacteriaceae bacterium
CGAGAAGATACCCGTTTCAGCAGCTGCGCGAATCCTTTGGTGATATCGAACAAAACGGACCGGACTCGACACGATGTGAAGGAGTCCGGTCCGCGGGAGCGTTCCGTGTCGTAAAGTCGTTTTATGACCTTTACGACTGTCACCGACGACACTGCCGCAACTAACGGAACCGATGCCACAGACGCCACGAACTCTGTCGGAACCATGAACGCCACCAGTACCAGTACCGCCTCCGGAGCGAATGCCTCCGAAACTGCGACGCGGAACCGTCCGCTGCTGAACCATAAGTGGTATCTCTATGCCACTGAATTCTTCTCAGGACTAGCGGTCATGGCCGTCGAACTGGGAGCCTCGCGCCTCCTGGCACCGTATTTCTCGAGCTCGCAGATCGTGTGGACCATCATCATCGGCACCATCATGATCGCCATGGCGCTCGGCAACGTCTGGGGCGGACGCCGCGCCGACAAGGATCCCAACCCCGACAAGCTGTACATGCGGCTTCTATTCGCGGCCGTCTGGATCGCCCTCATTCCCTTGGTGGGCAAATACATCATTCTCGGAATCTCGGCGGCCCTCATCGTCACCGTCTCCACCAACTTCCTCGTGATCGCGGCATTCGCAAGCTGCGTCATCATCTTCGTGCCACCACTGTTCCTGCTGGGAACGGTGACCCCCAGCCTCGCCAAGTACACGATGGATTCCCTCGACGACAACGCCACAGTGGTGGGTCGTCTGGGAGCCGCCAACACCATCGGCTCCATTCTGGGAACGTTCCTGCCCACCTTCGTCACCATTCCCGCCGTGGGCACCTTCGTCACCTTCCTCATCTTCTCCGGAATCCTCCTCCTTCTCCCGCTCATCTACTTCCTCGCCGCAGGAATCAAGAGAATTGCGAGCGCAGTCAGCGTCATTATCTTCGTGGCGACCGCAGCCGTCTCGCCCCTGACCGGCTTTGCCTTCTGGGAAAACAACCTCGCCTTCGAGGGAGAGTCCATCTACAACTATCTACAGGTGAAAAATCTTTCCGATCGCACCATTCTCTCCACCAACGTCCTGTTCGGAGTGCAGTCAGTGACTATGAAGAGCGGCGGGCTCACGGGTCTCTACTATGACACCGCGCTCGCAGCGCCCGCATTGGCCGACAACGCCGGCAGCACACTCATCCTCGGCATGGGAACGGGAACCTACGCACGTCAACTGCGCGAATACTATCCCGACATGGACATCACGGGCGTGGAGATCGACGCGAAGATCACCCGTCTCGCCGACCAGTACTTCGGGGAACCGACCGACATTCCCGTCTCCACCTACGACGGGCGCGCATGGCTCGCGGCCTCCTCCAAGAAATACGATGTCATCATGGTCGACGCGTATCAGGACATCACCATTCCCTTCCAGATGTCGTCCACCGAATTCTTCTCGCTCGTGAAGGAGCATCTCAACCCCGGCGGCGTAATGCTGGTGAACATGAACATGCATTCCGACGGAGAGGGTTCCATCAACGAAGCCCTTGAGGCGACCATCGCGCACACCTTTACGGATTCCCCCATCGTCACCGCCGACGTGGCAGGTACGACGAACCGCGAACTCTTTGTCAAGAACGGCGGAACTCCCATCACCGATTCACTGTCGTCACTGGCCGATACCACCGCGGAACGCACTCACGACGGTTCACTCACCAGCGTCATGGACTCGGTGTCGAGAAAGGCTCGGGTCACTTCCTCTTCCGATTTCTCGCCAGCCCTCGTGATGACCGATGACAAGGCCCCCGTCGAAGTATTAGGCATGAAAGCCATCGATGGCCTCATCAAGGACGAGGCCGAACCGTACAGACAGGCCCTCACAACGGACGGAATCCAAGGCCTGCTCAACATGGTGTGAGCGCAGTCTCAACCCACCGTCCTTCTCCCCATCACTGAAGATCCCCCATCGCGCATACGGTATCAAAGTGATATCATATTGCTATCAGGTTCACGGAGCGACTGTACTACACACCTCTCTCTGCAAGGCCACAAGCAGAGCCTTGCCGAACCGTAGCAATGCAGTACCGCATCACCATTGAGATTGAGAAGAAAGCAGTGAAAGGAAAATCATGAGTACAGCAGGCAACGACGGTCCGAAACCCAGCCGAAGACAGCAAACGGACACCACGGCAGCACTTCTGGCAGGTTCCACCCAGCAGAGCAAGGTCCTCGAAATGCAGGGCCGCGCAGCAAAAGGCGCAGTGATGCTGCCGATAGTCATCGTTCTTCTGGCCGCAGGAATCGCACTCTTCTCCATTGGCTTCACCACCACGGCAGAAATGACGGCCAACGCGTTATATATCTGCGGAGTCGTCCTTTTCCTCATAGGTTGCATCCTGGCATGCGGCTTCTTCACGCTGCAACCGAATGAGGCACGAGTCATGGTGCTGTTCGGCAACTACAAGGGAAGCATCAAGGAAACCGGTTTCTATTGGGCGAACCCTTTCTACTCCAGAGCCCTGCAGACCAGCATCAACGGCACAGCCGGAAAGTCCTCCAAGGACGACGATGACGATCTCACCGTCAAAACCGTCAAGGCGAAGATCTCCCTGCGCCAGCGCACGCTGAATGGCCCGAAGCTAAAGGTCAACGACAAGAACGGTAACCCCATCGAGATCGCCAACGTCATCGTGTGGCGCGTCGTCGACACCGCCAAGGCGGTCTTCGACGTCGACAATTACGAACGCTACGTTTCCACCCAGTCCGAAACCGCCTTGCGCCACGTCGCCAGTCTCTACGCCTACGACAACAACGAGGATTCTGAGGATGACGAGCAGATCACACTGCGCTCCAACATCATCGACGTCTCGGAAGCCCTACGCCGCGAACTCTCTGAGCGACTTGCTCCAGCCGGCATCGCGGTGGAGGACGCCCGCCTGACCCATCTCGCCTACGCACCCGAAATCGCGCAGGTCATGCTGCGTCGTCAGCAGGCGGAAGCCATCATCGCCGCACGTGCCAAGATCGTACAGGGCGCTGTTTCCATGGTCGATATGGCCATCAAGGAACTCGACCGCGATTCCGTCATCTCCCTCGATGACGAGCGCAAAGCAACGATGGTCTCGAACCTCATGGTGGTGCTGTGCGCCGATAATGACGCGCAACCCGTCATCAACGCCGGATCGCTCTATAACTAAAATCGCACAACAGGGAAATGACGTGTGCGAATCACCCGCAAGTCGGTTCACACTTCACCGCGAAATACCCGACCACTCGGTTCGCACACGCCCCCTGTCAATCCTCGCGAATGAAAGGACCCCATGACAGCACGCAAGCAATACCCCTTGCGTATTGACCCTGAACTGTGGAAAGCCATCGAAAAATGGGCCTCCGACGAACTCCGCTCCGTCAACGGACAGATGGAATACATCATTCGGGAAGCGCTCAAACGCTCGGGAAGACTCCCCAAGCCACAGCAAAAAGACTCGTCTAAAGACGACAAACCCGCCGCATAGACCGCAACGCTACTGATGACGGCAGCATCAGTACGCACAAACAGCCACAACTACAGCTCACAAGCACCAACACCAAGTCAGATCAGCACCGATACCCAGAGTCAGCGCACAACCTCATTCATCGCTCAGAATCGTGGGAAACGGCTGGAATTCAGCAGGTGCAACCTCCGGAGAGAGAAGACTCTTCTGCATCCACGCCACATCGAGCCACCGGTCGAATTTAAAACCAAGGTGTGCGAAAATGCCCACCATCTCATACCCACAGTGCCGATGAAACGCGATGCTCCCCTCATTCTCCGCAGTGATGCACGCCGTGAGATTCACCACATTCTGCAAGCGCAGATAGCGTTCCAATTCCTTATACAACGCACCGCCAACCACACGTCCTTCACAACCTTGCGCCACATAGACAGTCGCTTCAACCGACCAGTCGTAGGCAGCACGCCCCTTGTACTCGCCCGCGTAGGCATATCCGACGATGCGGCCGGCCGACTCCGCCACCAGATACGGATACTTCTCCAGCGTGTACGAGATTCTGCTGCAGAAATCACGGCCTGTGGGAACCTCCTCTTCGAAAGTCACCGTCGTCTCCAGCACGTAGGGAGCGTAGATCTCCAAAAGGGCAGGGGCATCACCGGCACGCGCGATACGAACCGTCAGCTCGTCATCAGCGCCATCACGCGCACCCGCCACATTCGTAAAGTCCTCGGGCACAGCGCTGAAATCCCTGTCATCATTGACCATTTCGCGTTCCCTTCCACTCTTCGAACCAAGAATGCTCCGAACGAGATCAGCTCGGACGTACGGATTCTATCCCCTGCGAGTGGTGGAGGACAGCATTGTCCCACACAACGGTTCACGGCAAAGTGGCTAGACAGCTAGGCGTCGGCGATGGCCTCTCGTTCCATCTGAACGAACTTTCGTATGCTGGCACGAACGGAGTAGTTCTCAAGGGTGTGTCGTGCATAGATGCCGCCCCAGCGGCGGCGCTCACGTGGATGCTCGATCCACCAATCGATGCGGTCTGCCAGGGCCTGTGCATCCTGCACCGGAAACGACGACTCCTCGCACAGCGAGAACTGACCGGCCGCACTCAGCGGTGAATCGGCGATAACCGGCACCAGCCCCACCGCCATCGCCTCGATGACGCTGAGAGATTCCAGGTCGGCGATGGAGGGATGAACGAACAAGTCTCCCGAACGCAGGAATTCAGGCATGTGCGCATTGGGATGGAACCCGATGACGGCAGGGTTGTCCAAAAATCTGAGTGCGTATCTCCTCAACCGGCGTTTCAACGGCCCCTGTCCGGCGATGCTGACCTCGATGTCCTCGGAATAGCGGCTCAACGCCACCGCCTTCAACAGGGTCACATGGTCTTTCTCGTTGGAAAGACGGCCAGAGGCCACGATTCTGAAAGGACGACGCAACGTCGGAAACTCATGCGTCTGCCCAACCTCATCGGAAAGGTCCTCGCGAACACCCATTCCCAATTCCGCGATGTCTGGCTGCAGCATCTCCACCCCCGCGGCAGATTCCGCAACAGTCCCAGCATTCGACGCCGCCTCTGTCTCCTCAGCCTTCTCGCCGTAAGAATCGCCACGTGGAGTGAAACGCGGTTCGTATCCGTTCGAGATCACATGCAACGTGTTCTCATAGTGGTGTTTGCGCAAAAGCTCGGCTCCGCACTGGGTCGGCACGTGTACATGATCGACACGTCGATAAAACCACTTCCGAAACAGCCAGTAGATGAAGCGTGGCAGTCCTGGAATCCGCTGCAGACCCGCGGAATACGTCACGTTCTCCGGCTGTAGGTGGAAGCCAGCCGTCACCGCAATGCCGCGGGCTCTGGCCGCCTTCATTGCTTCGCGCCCGAACTTGAAGGGAAGGTATATATGGACCACGTCGACGCCGTCGAAGGCACGGTCGAAAAGGTCTTCGCTCGGCTGGGCAAACGCCATCTGCTGTTTGGCGGCGATAAAAGAGACAAGGGGAATATGGTGGATGCGCGCGCGATACTCAGGTGCTCCGATCCCCACGAAGCGAACCGTATGCCCTTGCGCCCTGAGCTCCTCCGCATATTGCAGAGCGGAATTGGAAGTTCCATTGCCCCGATTCCCGATGGAGTCCACCACCATGGCGATGGTCAGTGGCTTTTCCTTCTCGCGAGCAGCGACTTCCTCCGGTGATAGCGACATAGTTTCATGGTAGAGGCAGCCACAGTCACAAGAAAAAGGAGAGGTTGCACAGGTTCCACGATTTACACGCCATGAAACACTGCGGACCACGGTCAATGTCACAATAGGGGTATGGTCCTTCTTCTTGGTAATCCAAGTGAACCACACACCACACGAGTCCTTCTTCTCGGCTCGGGAGAACTGGGTAAGGAAGTCACTCTCGAATTCATGCGTCTCGGTGCGTGGGTCTGTGCCGCTGATTCCTACTTACATGCACCGGCAGCCAGTGTTGCGGACGAAGCACGCGTCCTTGACATGAGCGATGCCACCGCACTCACACAACTCATCGAAAAAGTACATCCAACCATCATCGTGCCCGAAATCGAAGCGATCGCCACGGAGGTTCTTGCCGACGCCGCCAACAAGGGCATCATCGTGGCTGCAAGCTCGCGGGCTATAGAGATCTGCATGGATCGTGAACGCCTGCGCACCCTTGCCGCCGAACAGCTCGGCCTTCCCACCACCCCGTACCGCTTCGTGGGTTCGGAGGAGGAAATGCGCCGCGCCGTCCATGAGATCGGCACGCCCTGCGTGACGAAACCGGTGATGAGCTCTTCGGGCCATGGCCAATCCATCATCAAATTCGCGGACGATTACGTCATCGCCGACGCGTGGGAAATAGCGCAGAACGAACGCCGGGCCGCGCGTGAGGACGAAGTCAGCCGCGTCATCGTGGAAGCCTTCGCCCCCATCGACTACGAACTCACCCTTCTGACCGTCAGCTCCACAGCGGGCGTGGTCTGCTGCGCCCCCATTGGGCAACGGCAGGAAAAAGGAGACTACCGCGAATCCTGGCAGCCGGCGTACATGCCGAATCCGGACATCCTTTCCCAGGCCGAACACATCGCACGCACGATGGTGGAAGGACTAGTGGAACTTGCCAAGAAGGACGGTGAACAGTGCCTCGGCGTCTTCGGTGTGGAACTCTTTGTGCTCACGGATGGATCCGTGCTCTTCAATGAAGTCTCTCCCCGCCCCCATGACACCGGAATGGTGACGTTGGCCTCGCAGAATTTCAGCGAATTCGCGCTACATGCCCGCGCACTTCTCGGCGTCCCCATCACCGCCGACACCGTGGCGCTGCGCAGACCGGACACCGTCTGGGCATCACGTCCGCTTATCACGGAAGGTTACGGCCGTGTCGCTTTCACCGGTATTGAGAAGGCCCTCTCCGTCCCCACGGCAGATCTGCGAATTTTCGGAAAGCCGTATGTTCACGGACACCGCCGCATGGGAGTTGCCCTTGCCAGCGGTGACCACGCGTTCGAGGCCCGCCAGAGAACTGCAAAAATTATTAACAGCTTGGAAACAATTCACCTCTGATTTCCGCGTTTTTCTGTAATACTTCGTTGCTAGCTTGTTACATGTTACGGAAATCCTCCTACTCTTCAACGTCAAACGAAAGGCGAAAATGGAGAAGTTGGGTCTGCTCTATCAGGGCAAGGCAAAGAAAATGTACGCAACGGATGATCCAGAGCTTCTGTGGGTCGAATACCTCAATCAGGCAACTGCCGGAAATGGGGCCAAAAAAGAACAGATTGCCGGCAAGGCGGAACTCAACAACCGCATCACCGCACTGGTCTTCGACGAACTCAAGAAGCGCGGCATCGACAGTCACTTGGTTAGGCAGATTTCCCCCACCGAACAGATCGTCAGAAAAATGACGATGTTCCCGCTCGAAATCGTGCAGCGCAACGTGGCGGCAGGCAGCTTCTCGAAGCGCCTGGGAGTCACGGAGGGAACTCCCCTATCGGAACCCGTTTTGGAGTTCTACTACAAATCGGATCCGCTGAATGATCCTTTCATCAATGACGACGACGCCGTGGTTCTGGGAGTCGCCAACCGTGAGGATCTGAAAGAGATCTCCGCTCTGGCGCGCACCATCAACGAAAAGCTCACCGAGCTCTTCGCCTCCATCGATGTTCTGCTCGTCGATTTCAAGATCGAGATGGGCAAGACCTCGGACGGCAAGATTCTCCTCGCCGACGAAATCACCCCCGACACCTGCCGCCTCTGGGATACGCGCAAGGCCGCGGGTGATGACGGTGCCGTGAAAGACGGCGACATCGAAAGACTCGACAAAGACATTTTCCGAAAGGATCTCGGCAGCATCATTCCGGCCTACGAGGAGATACTCCACAGGCTCGAAGGCTTGGCGCAGAGCCACTGAGGACAACTGAACACCGTGAATTTGCATAGGGACAAGGACAGCGAAATGCCAACTTCTTCGAAAAACTACAAGGTCACGGTGTACGTGACATATAAGGAGTCAGTGCTCGACCCTCAAGGGCAGGCAGTGCAGGGCGCCATCACGCGCATGGGCTACGAGGGCATCGATACGGTGCGTATCGGAAAGTATTTCGAGATCACCGCACACGAGGTGCCGGGCACCCCCATCGAGCAGACGGTGGATTCCATCTGCGACAAGCTCCTCGCCAACCCGAACATGGAAACCTACCGCTATGACATTGAAGAGGACGCCCGATGAGCGCACCGCGTTTCGCCGTCATCGTTTTCCCGGGTTCCAATTGCGATAAGGACCTGCTCTGGGCCATTCAAACCGTCGTAGGCGTTGACGCAGAATTCGTGCGCCATGATGCAACGAGTCTCAAAGGCTTCGACGCCGCCATGCTCCCCGGCGGATTCTCCTACGGAGACTATCTGCGCTGCGGTGCCATCGCACGTTTCAGTCCCGTCATGGAAGAGGTGCACCGATTCGCTGACGAAGGCAAGCCCGTGTTCGGCACCTGCAACGGCTTCCAGATCCTGTGCGAAGCGGGTCTGCTGCCGGGTGCCCTGCTGAAGAACACCTCGCTGCGCTTCGTGTGCGAAACCGCCGAAGTCGAGGTGGCCAACAACGAAACCCGCTTCACCAGCCACTACGAAAAGGATCAGCGGCTACGCATCCCGGTGGCCCATGCCGAGGGCCGTTACACCGTCACCGACGAGGAACTCGAGGAGCTCACCGCCAACCACCAGATAGCGTTCCGCTACGCGAAGGGCCACAACCCCAACGGCTCCGTGGACGACATTGCGGGAGTGACCAACAAAGCCGGAAACGTGCTTGGCATGATGCCTCACCCCGAGCGTGCCGTCGAGGCCCTGCTTGGAAGCGCGGACGGACTGCCCTTCTTCTCCTCCCTCATCGCCTCCATGACCGCATGATGCGTCATCGCACACACCACTGCACACACCGCACAGGCTGCGTGCACCCCACACACCACACCACCGATTCCTTCTTCGTTACGTTTGCATGAAAGGCGTTCAATTGAGTGAGCCAACAGCGGAGGAAGTCCGCGACACCAAGATCTACCGCAGCTGGAGCATGACCGATGCCGAATACGAGCGCGCAGTCAAGATGCTGGGCCGTCTTCCCAATTACACCGAAGCCGGACTCTTCGCAGTGATGTGGTCCGAGCATTGCTGCTACAAGAGCTCCACTCCCATCCTCAAGACCTTCCCCACCACAGGTCCCCGCGTGCTGCAGGGACCCGGCGAGGGCGCTGGAATCGTGGACATCGGCAACGGTAAGGCCGTGGTGTTCAAGGCGGAGAGCCACAACCATCCCTCCGCCGTCGAACCTTTCGAGGGTGCGGCGACCGGAGTGGGCGGCATTCTGCGCGACATCTTCTCGATGGGCGCACGTCCCGTGGCAGTCCTTGATTCTCTGCGCTTCGGCGAATTGAGCGCCGACAAGGCAAAGAACGTGGAACACAACAAGTTCCTCGTGGATCAGGTGGTGGCTGGCATCTCCAGCTACGGAAACTGCATCGGCGTGCCGACCGTCGGTGGCGAGACCGCCTTCGATTCCTGCTACGAGGGAAATCCACTCGTCAATGTGATGTGCGTGGGTCTCATCGATCAGAAAGACATTCAGAAGGGCCGTGCGGCCGGCGCCGGCAACTCCATCATGTACGTGGGTGCCACCACGGGACGCGACGGAATCCATGGAGCGACCTTCGCCTCCGAGGAATTCGGAGAGGGTAACGAAACACAGCGCTCCGCCGTTCAGGTGGGCGATCCCTTCATGGAGAAGCAGCTGGTGGAAGCCTGTCTCGACGTGATCCACAACCACAACGACATTCTCGTGGGCATTCAGGATATGGGTGCGGCGGGCTTGGTGAGTTCCTCCACCGAAATGGCCTCCAAGGCGGGAACCGGCCTGTATCTGAAGCTGGACGATGTCCCCCAGCGCGAGACCAACATGACTCCCTATGAGATGATGCTCTCCGAGTCTCAGGAGCGCATGCTCCTGTGCGTCAAGAAGGGACACGAACAGGAGATCACGGACATCTTCACGAGCTATGGCCTCGATGCAGTCACCATCGGCAACGTCACCGACGACGGCATGTACACGCTGGAACACAAGGGCAAAGTCGTGGCGGAGATCCCCGTGCGCTTCCTCACCGACGACGCGCCCGAGTACCACCTTCCCACCGCTGTGCCACAGCGCCTGGCCGCTTTGCGCACTACCGATGCGCGTGATGGAATTTCGGTGACGAATCCCGAACAGACGTTCCTCGAATTGCTGGCGAGCCCCACCATCGCCTCGAAGGAACACATCTGGCACACCTACGACTCCCAGGTGCTCACCAACACGGTCATCCGTCCGGGTTCCGACGCCGCAGTGATCCGTGTGCGCAACACCGATACCGCCCTCGCCATGACTACCGACTGCAACGGCCGCTACATTTACCTCGACCCGGAGATCGGCGGCAAGATCGCCGTAGCCGAGGCCGCCAGCAACATCGTGGCCTCGGGAGCCACCCCACTCGCCATCACCGACTGCCTCAACTACGGTTCCCCCGAGAACCCCGAGGTGATGTACGACCTCACCCAGTCAGCCGCCGGACTCTCCGCCGCCTGCAAAACTTTCGAGACCCCCGTGATCTCAGGCAATGTCAGCCTCTATAACGAAACCAGCCACGAAGCCGTGTACCCAACGCCGATGATCGGCATGGTCGGACTCATCGAGCACACAGACCACATTGTCACGCAGGCGTTCAAGGCTGCCGGAGACGCCGTGTACCTCATCGGGTCCCTCCGCCCCGATTTCGCAGGTTCCGAACTGCAGAAGCTTCAGACCGGTTCCATTCACGGACAGATTTCCGACATCGATCTGGAGGGCATCAAGGCAACACACGACACCCTGCTGGCCGCCATTCGCGAGGGACTCGTCGCCTCCGCACACGATGTAAGCGAGGGAGGTGTCGCCGTCGCATTGGCGGAATCCGCCTTCGGCTTCGATTCGAAATCCGGCGACGGCAGTGAAAACCCCCAGGCGGACATTCTCGGAGTCGATGCGAAACTCGATCTCGAAGACGAACTGCTCTTTGCTGAGACCATCGGCACCTTCGTGGTGTCCGTTCCTCTCACTGCAGTCGCTCGCTTCGAGGAACTCTTCGCGGATTCCGATGCAACCGCAACCCGCATCGGTTCCGTGGACAACAGTGGACTCCTCGAGATCGCCACCCGCGGCAAGGGCATCTCGGTGTCTACCATGAGCGCCAAGAAAGTGTGGAAGGAGTCACTCGCATGCCTGCTGAGCTAGAAGGACTTCACGAGGAATGTGGCATCTTCGGGGTGTGGGGACACTCGGATGCCGCACGCCTCACCTATTTCGGCCTCCATGCCCTGCAGCACCGCGGTCAGGAAGGTGCAGGGATCGTCGTCAACAACAACGGCGTTCTGAAGGGCCACCGCGGACTCGGGCTGCTGACCCAGGTCTTCAGTGATGAAAGCTCCCTCGCCAAGCTGCCCGGCGACAAGGCAATCGGCCACGTTCGCTACGCCACCAGCGGTTCGAGCTCCATCGACAACATCCAACCCTTCCTCTTCAATTTCTACTCAGGACAATGTGCCCTCGCCCATAACGGGAACCTCACCAACTGCCCCAGCCTCAAAAGGGAATTGGAAGACCAGGGCGCGATCTTCCACTCCAATTCCGACACTGAAGTGCTCATGCACCTCATCCGCCGTTCCAAGGCACCCACCTTCATCGACCGACTCAAAGACGCGCTCAACCAGGTGCACGGAGGCTTCGCCTACCTCCTCATGACCGAGGACGCCATGATCGGAGCGCTGGATCCCAACGGTTTCCGCCCGCTTTCCATCGGCCGCATGACCAACGGAGCCTACGTACTCGCCTCCGAAACCTGCGCGCTCGAAACCGTCGGAGCCTCCTTCGTGCGTGACATCAAGCCCGGTGAAATCGTCATCGTCAACGACGAGGGCTACCACATCGAGCGCTACACCGACAACACACAGCAGGCTATCTGCTCCATGGAGTTCATCTACTTCGCACGCCCGGATTCCAACATCTACGGCGTGAACGTGCACTCCGCCCGCAAGCGCATGGGCAAGCGCCTTGCACAGGAAGCGCCCGTGGACGCCGACATGGTCATCGGAGTCCCGAACTCCTCACTGTCTGCCGCGTCCGGTTATTCGGAGGAAATGCACCTGCCGAACGAGATGGGCCTCATCAAGAACCAGTACGTGGCCCGCACCTTCATCCAGCCCACCCAAGAGCTGCGTGAGCAGGGCGTGCGCATGAAGCTCTCCGCCGTCCATGGCGTGGTTGCGGGCAAGCGCGTCTGCATCGTCGACGATTCGATCGTGCGCGGCACCACCTCCCGACGCATCGTCACCATGCTGCGCGAGGCCGGGGCCGCCGAAGTGCATGTGCGCATCGCCTCGCCCCCGCTGAGATTCCCCTGCTACTACGGCATCGACATTCAACGCACCTCCGAGCTGATCGCCGCACACAAGAGCGTGGATGAAATCCGCGATTATCTGGGGGCGGACTCACTCGCCTATCTCTCCATCGACGGACTGGTCGAATCCGTGGGACTGCATGACGATGCCCCCTACGGTGGCCTCTGCGTGGCCTACTTCAACGGCGACTATCCCACCAGCCTGGGCGACTACGAACAGCAGTTCCTCGACTCCCTTTCGGAAGAAGAACGTGCCCGAGTCGCCAGCTTTGCCAAGCTTTCCAGCAGTTATACGGGAAACGAATTCACGCAGTATCCAAACAGCTCTAAGAAGGTGGACTGATTCATGCCCTCTGCATACGACAACGCAGGCGTCAACATTGAGGCCGGCTACGAGGCGGTCAAACGCTTCGGCAGTCATGTGGCCCGCACCCAACGCCCTGGCGTCATGGGAGGCATCGGCGGATTCGGCGGCCTCTTCGACTTGTCGTCGCTCGGATACAAGGAGCCAGTTCTCGTCTCCGGCACCGACGGCGTGGGTACGAAGCTGATGGTCGCCAAGGCGGCGGCGCAGCATCGCAGCATCGGCATCGACTGCGTGGCCATGTGCGTCAATGACGTCATCGCCCAAGGCGCAGAACCTCTCTTCTTCCTCGACTACATCGCGTGCGGCAAGAATGACCCAGCCCTTTTGGAACAGGTCGTCGCGGGCGTCGCCGATGGCTGCGTCCAGGCAGGTGCAGCGCTGATCGGTGGTGAAACCGCCGAGATGCCCGGCATGTACGATGCCGATGAATACGATCTTGCCGGTTTCACCGTCGGAGTCGTGGAGAAGAGCCGCATCATCGACGGCTCTGCCCTTCGCGAGGGTGACACGTTGATCGGATTGGCGTCAACCGGCGTTCACTCCAATGGTTTCTCCCTAGTGCGCAAGGCACTGTTCGAGCAGAGCGGCCTCACCGTGGACTCCACCCCTTCCGTACTCGGCGGACGCAGCGTCGGCGAGGTGCTCCTCACTCCCACCGCCATCTACGTCTCAGCACTCAAGCCTCTGATTGCCGAACAGCTGATCCACGGAGTCTCGCACATCACCGGAGGCGGCTTCATCGAGAACGTGCCACGCATGCTGCCCGATAACCTCAGCGCGCACATCTCCGTCTCCTCGTGGGACGTTCCGCCCATCTTCGATCTCATCGAACATACGGGCGGCGTCACGCATGCGGAGATGTACAACGTCTTCAATATGGGCATCGGCATGGTTCTGGCCGTTCCCGCCGACCACTCGGACCACGCCTTGGAACTGCTGGCCTCGACTGGTCAGCAGGCATGGCGGATCGGATCCGTGCAGGCACGGGAGAATGACGCCGACGCTATCCGACTTCTGTAAAGCTCCGGTCAGCCGCAGACGCGTCTCAGACAAACAAAGCGTCTCGAACTAAAAAACGTTACAAGAAAATGTACGGAGGAATGGGAATGGGTCTCAGAATTCTTGTCATCGGAGCGGGCGGTCGCGAGCACGCCGTCGCGCACGCACTCACGAAGTCCCCACGCGTTGAAGAGGTCTATTGCGCACCCGGCAACCCGGGGATGATTCGCGATGGAATCCACGTGGTGGATCTTGCGCAGTCGAATCACGCTGCTCTGGTTTCCTTTGCGCAGAACAACCGCATCGATTGGGTTTTCGTCGGACCCGAAGTTCCGCTCATGGAAGGCATCGTCGACGTTTTCGAAGAAGCGGGCATCAAGGCCTTCGGACCGAATAAGGCCGCTGCGGAAATCGAGGGGTCGAAGGACTTTGCCAAGCGTCTGATGGCCCGTCACAACATCCCGACAGCCGACTATCGGACCTTCGTCACTGAGGAAGCCGCCAAGGACTATGTTCTGCGGCACGGGGCACCCATCGTCATCAAAGCCGATGGTCTCGCCGCAGGTAAGGGCGTCACCGTCGCCATGGACATCGAAACGGCCATGAAGGCGCTGGATGAGATCTTCATTGGCAACCGTTTCGGCAAAGCCGGCGAAAAAGTCGTCATCGAAGACTTCCTGCAGGGTCAGGAATTTTCGCTCATGAGTTTCGTGCGCGGAACGGAGGTCTGGCCGATGCCCATCGCCCAAGACCACAAACGCGCCTACGACAACGACGAAGGCCCCAACACCGGCGGAATGGGAGCCTACTCACCCGTTCCCCAGATTTCCGATGCCACGGTGACGGAAGCTCTTGAAACCATTGTGAAGCCCACGGCACAGGCGATGGTGGACGAAGGCACTCCCTTCACCGGCGTCCTGTATGCCGGGCTCATCGCCACCGAGGAGGGCCCGAAGGTCATCGAATTCAACGCCCGTCTGGGAGACCCCGAGACTCAGGTCGTTCTGCCACGGCTGACCTCCGACTTCGCCGTGGCCATCACCACCCTGCTTGAGGGAGGAACCCCGGAATTCACGTGGAACACCGAGGGTGCGACTCTGGGAGTCGTGCTCGCCGCACAAGGATACCCCGAACACGTGGTGACGGGTGCGCCAATTCCGCAGATCCCCGACAGCAATGACATCCACACGTACTATGCGGGAGTCGCTGGCTCCGACCAGGAAGAAAAAGATGAGAAGGATAAGGCCGGCACAGGCCTCGTCGCGTCCTCCGGCAGAGTCCTCCTCGTCGAGGCCACACAGCCGACCCTGCAAAAAGCCCAGGACGCCGTTTACTCGCTCCTTGAGGACATCGACACCACGGGCATGTTCTACCGCCATGACATTGGCGCCAAGGCCCTGAGGTAAGTTTCCTTCAGTTTTTCTTGTGCCCGTCCGTCTGCATGGTTCTTCATATGCAGACGGACGGGCACAGTGCGTTTACTTTAGATCGTCCCAGATGCCGGTGGCCTCGGCCTCGTCGGCAAGCGACTCCGGATCATCGCCCAGAATGGTGATGTGTCCCATCTTGCGATTGTGCTTTGCCTCCGCCTTGCCGTAATCGTGGAAGTTCCAGGTCGGATGCGTCGCAATCGCAGCGCGGACTGCCGGCACATGCTGACCCAGCACATTGACCATGATCGCGGGGCTCAGCAGACGAGGTTGCGGCAGCGGCCATCCCGCAATTCCGCGAATGTGGGCGTCGAACTGATCGATGCTGCAGGCTTCGATGGTGTAGTGGCCGGAATTGTGCGGGCGGGGTGCCAGTTCATTGACCAGTACGGAGCCGTCTCGCAAAACGAAGAGCTCGATAGCCAAGGTGCCGGCGAGTTTGAATCCATCTGCCAGACGCAGGGCCAGATCCGTTGCAATACGCGACGTTTCGTCGCTGATGACGGCGGGCGCGAGACTCACATGAAGAATATTGTTCTTGTGGATGTTGCGCACGATCGGGAAGGTTACGTAATCGCTGCCGTTTCCGGACACCAGGATCGAGGCCTCGAAGGCGAAATCGACGAAGCCCTCCAGAATTGAGGGTGGGAAATCGTCGGCTGAGACCGACTCAAGGCGTGCAAGGTCATCGGCGGAACGCAGAACCACCTGTCCATGCCCGTCATAGCCGCCAGTATCGGTCTTGAGGACGGCCGGGTAACCAATCTCCTCTAGGGCGGAGCGCAGTTCGGGGAGGGAGTTGACGGCACGCCACGGAGCGGTTCCGATTCCGTGCTGGTTGATGAAGGTCTTCTCGTGAATGCGGTCTTGGGTCACACGCAGCAGATCGGTTCCCTGTGGAATGGCAACCGTGTCGGCGACGAGGTCGAGCGCGTCGGCGTCGACGTTCTCGAATTCGTACGTGAGCACTTCCGAACGCTGCGCCAGCTCCGCGATGGCGGAACGATCATCGTAGTCGGCAGTCACCTGAAAATCCGCGACCTGTGCCGCCGGACAATCGGGAGTGGGGTCAAGGACGCCGATGCGAAAGCCCATGTACTTTGCGGACAGTGCCATCATGCGACCCAGCTGGCCACCGCCCACAATGCCGATGACAGAACCCGGCATCAGCTGCTGAAGTTTCCCCTGTGTGCTTTCAGACAAGCTGGGCATTGGACTCCTCCACTTTCTCCTTCAAGGAATCACGGTATTCCTGCAGCGCCTGCGCAAGGTCGTCATCGGACGTGGAGAGAATGCTGACCGCCAGAAGCCCGGCGTTCACCGCTCCCGAACGACCGATCGCCGTGGTGGCGACGGGGATGCCTCCCGGCATCTGGACGATGGAAAGAAGGGAATCGAGTCCGTTCAGAGCGTGCGACTGCACGGGGACACCGATGACCGGCAGCGTCGTCTGAGCGGCAATCATGCCCGGCAGATGCGCCGCACCACCGGCACCGGCGATGATGACCTTGATGCCATTGCCCCGCGCCTCAGCGGAGAACTCCGCCATGAGCTCGGGAGTCCGGTGAGCCGAGACAACCTGCTTGCTGTAGGCAACACCAAACTGGTCAAGGATGTCACACGCGTTTCTCATGGTCTCCCAATCGCTGGCAGACCCCATGACAACGGCGACGAGTGGGGCGGAAGATGAAGAGGAAGAAACCGAATTATTGTATGCCACAAAGCCTCCAGAGTCGTGACTGCGGTTTTGGTCTTTCTGCATCGTCAGCGTACCTCGGGGATGTGAACTCAACACGTCACCTCACGTTACCTAAAGACACCGTTCTACCCCACCGATCAGCACTGGTATCGCAGCGTTCTGTAACGGCCCATAAACAATTTCTCATACGTTATCAGCGTGAGGTTGACCGCGGAAACAATTTATGCATTAAGGTGTTTCAAGCACCGCATACGTCAGGAAAGCCGCTTCACGGCGGTTCTCGCCTCACTACGGTTCTATGCACGGTGCACTTACCCCTGAGGAGGAGTATTCCCATGAAACTGAAGTTTAAAGTGGCCGCACAGTCCGTTGCGGCGTTTGCTGCAGCAGGAGCCTTGCTCTTCACCGCAGCCTGCGGCTCAACCCAGAACTCGTCAACGAGCTCTTCTTCCAACAATTCTTCCACCGACTCTTCCAGCCTCGATCTCGACACCGCTGCCTTCGACAAGCTCGTAGCGGGCGGCGAAAAGGCCGACGACTCCACTGTCGCGGCAAGCGAGTGGGCAACATCCGTCAAAAAGGCAGGTGTCTTCAAGATCGGCGGCACCAAGACCTCCAACCTGTTCAGCCAGCAGAACGAGAAGGACGGCAAGATCCGCGGCTTCGATGCCGGAATCGCCCAGCTCCTGGCCCAGTACATTCTCGGTGACCCCTCCAAGGTCGAGGTTGTCCAGGTCGACTCCTCCACCCGTGAGAAGGTCATCCAGAACAAGCAGGTCAGCGCCACCATCGCCACCTACTCCATCACCCCGGAACGCAAGAAGGTCATCTCCTTCGCCGGTCCTTACTACACCTCTCATCAGGGCGTGCTCGTCAGCTCCTCCAATTCCGACATCACGGGAGTTGACAGCCTCGCAGGCAAGAAAGTCGCCACCCAGGCGGGTTCAACCGGCCCCGACGTCCTGAAGAAGTACGCTCCCAAGGCTACCGTCCAGGAATTCCAGACTCATCAGGAGGCCGTGGACGCTCTGAAGCAAGGCCGCGTTGACGCCTACGTCACCGATTACACGCTCCTGCTCAACGCCGTCAATCAGGATTCCAAGAACGTCAAGATCGCCGGCAAGGAGTTCGGCGACGCCGATCCTTATGGCATCGGACTTCCGAAGGACTCCGACGGTGTTGCCTTCGTCAATGCCTTCCTCAAGAAGATCGAAGACGACGGCACCTGGAAGCAGCTGTGGCAGCTCACCATTGGCGACCGCACCAACAACACCGACGTCCCCACTCCTCCGGAAATCACCGAGAAGTGATACCGGTCACCTCCAAGTAAAGGCTGAGTGAGGTAACCTCGCTTTAGTACGAACAGCTCCCGCCGGCGACATGCTGGGGTTACGGGAGCTGTTCTGTTATTCTGACGCCAGAAGGGAGATCGCATGAGCTTTCACTATCTCATTGCGAACTATGGTTCGGCATTCCTCGGTTCGCTGCTCACCACATGGCGGCTGACGGCAATCGGCTTCATCGTTGGCCTGATTCTTGCACTGCTGCTGACCATTCTGCGTGTATCACCCATCAAACCGTTGCGAATGGCTGTGGATTTCTATGTCCAAGTCTTCCGTAACATTCCTGGGCTGTCACTGTTGATCTTCATTGTGTACGGCCTCCCCGCACTGCACATCGTCCTCGACTACGAGCCCTCGGTGATCGCGGCACTCATCATCATCTGCTCGGCTTTCGCGTGTGAGAACCTGTCGACTGGCATTAACACCATCGGTGTCGGCCAGATCGAGGCGGCACGGTCTTTGGGCCTTGGCTTCACGTCCATCGTCACGAAAATCGTCATCCCCCAGGCCCTGCGTTCCGTGGTTCTGCCCATGACCAATCTCCTCATCGCGGTCATGCTCAGCTCTTCCCTCGCCTCGCAGATTCCGGTGTCCAACTACGACCTCACCGGACTCGTCGCAAAAATCAACAACTCCGAAGTCGGTGGCATTCTCACCTTCGCCGTCGCCGCAGTTCTCTACCTTGCGAGCGCTCTGGTGATCTCCGCCCTCGGTTCCGCCGTGGATAAGAAAGTGAGGATCGCACGATGAGCTATCTCTCCCACACCCACGGTTCCGCACACCGCAAAACCGTCCGCATGAGTGCCCCCACCACCCAAGACGCGCTGTTCGAGGTTTCCGGCCCACGTGCACGGCGGTGGATCCGTATCGGCACCGCACTTTCCATTGTGCTGCTGGCGGGACTCCTGTTCCTCATCTATCAGCAATTCGCGTTCTCGGGTCAGCTGGATGAGCAGTATTGGTTCTTCTTCGGGCAGTTCACCACCTGGACCTTCATCGCTCAGGGTCTGCTGGGAACGGTGAAGGTGGCCGTTGTCGCCGGTATTCTTGCGATCATCGTCGGCCTATTGCTGATGACGGGCCGCATCAGCCATTTCGCTCCGCTGCGCTGGGTGTGCCGGTTGATTATCGATGTCGCCCGCGGCGTGCCAAGCCTGCTGTTCATCTACTTCTTCTTCCTCGTGCTGCCAACGTGGGGACTGACCGTCAGCACGTATTGGATGGTGACGATTCCGATCAGCTTCAATGCCGCCGGTGTCCTTGCCGAAGTCTTCCGTTCCGGTGTCAACGCCGTTCCCACCGGACAGAGCGAGGCCGCCACGTCGCTGGGGCTGTCCCGGGGGCAGGCCTTCCGCGGTGTCATTCTGCCGCAGGCCATTCGTTACGTCATTCCGACGTTGGTGACGCAGCTTGTGGTGGTGGTGAAGGACACGACCTTCGGCTATGTCGTCACCTACCCGGAGATGATGCAGAATGCGAAGGTGCTCATCTCCAATTACAACTCGCTGGTCCCGGTGTATCTGGTGACCGCTATCATCTACATTCTCATCAATTACCTCCTCAGCCGTCTCGCCCGCTACATCTCCAAGCGGACCGGAGCAAAGATCGAGCTGTAGGAGCAACTGTCAGCCGTCAGCTGCAGAGTGTCGATTGCACAAGCTGCGGTATCGAGCGGTGTCGAAAGGAAACACATGTCGGAGAAGTCCGAAAACGTAACCATGCCCGAAAACAAGTCACGGAAGGCTCATACCACTGAAGTTCCCACGGCTGAAAAGCCCACCATCGAAATTGTGGACGGGCTCCCCCATCTGGATGCCATCCACGATCTCATCGTCGAATATACGAGCCGGCTCGACCGCGACTTGGGATTCCAACACTTGGACGAGGAACTTTCCGATCTTCCCCACAAATACGCCGGTACGCACGGACGCATGCTGGCGGCACTCGTTGATGGAGAAGTGGCAGGTTGCGTAGCCTACCACCGCCTCAATGAGCGTCAGGCCGAAATGAAGCGCCTCTACGTGCGTCCGCAATACCGCGGGCTGCACCTCGGGCAGAAGATGGGTGCCGGTATCGTGGAAGCGGCACGCAACGATGGCTATGCACAGATGGTGCTCGACACCGCCGAGCCGCTGACTCACGCCATCGCAATCTACCACAGCCTCGGCTTCCGCGAGATTCCTGCGTACTACTACAATCCCATGCCTGATGTCATCTACATGGGCTTGGATCTCCAGCAGCAGCGCGCCGAATAAATTCCCCGTTTCCGCACCTTCGTGGCCCTGCGTCCGAGGGTCGCATACAATGGTGTGGTGCGCCCCCGTAGCTCAGGGGATAGAGCAGCTGACTTCTAATCTGCGTGTCGCCGGTTCGAATCCGGCCGGGGGCACTTTTACTCGGACTGTAATGACTGCGGCGGTAGTGTGACACCATAGTCATACCGCCGCTGCACCAGCTGTCACACCGTTGCCACGCCAGCTGTCACACCACTTGGCGAACCCATGCGTCCTCGCTGATACCCTTCTCCAAAATGTCCTTGCACCATTCCTTTGCCGAAAACAGGCTGTGGTCACGGTAATTACCGCAACTGTAGACATCCGTGGCGGGGACCTCCCCCTCCTTGACATCGTTGACGATGATTTCGAGCGACTCCTTCAACGCTACCGCCACGTCATGCGTGCTGTGCTCGCCCCAGGTCAGCAGGTGGAAGCCCGTACGGCATCCGAACGGCGAGCAATCGATATAGCCGGGGATGCGTTCTCTCAGCAAACCCGCCAGCAGATGCTCGATGGTGTGCAGGCCACCTGTTGGAATCGCGGTGACGTTCGGCTGCACAAGGCGAATGTCATAGTTGGAGATCTTGTCTCCGTGCGGCCCCTCCTCAACGTTGATGAAGCGCACATACGGTGCCTTGACTTTGGTGTGATCCAGCTGAAAGCTCTCGACGACTGCGGGCATTTCTTTCCTTCCGTTACGACGGCTGTTTCCCTCTGTTCTACCAGCACTTCCCCGCATTCACGTCATCTCTGCACAACCGTGGGGACATGCAGACACGACGGCATAAAAAAACGGGGGCTCCTGACAAGGAAGCCCCCTAACCAAAGGAGTCAAAATGACTTACCTGCATTTCTACACGGCGGCGGCACGGCACGCCAGACTTCATGGCGAGACAGAAAGGGCCCGTGTCAGAACACGCACATAAGATGTGACTATTATCAGGGTGCGGATGGGCGCACCACAACATGGAACGGAGACAGAATGGCAAATGCAATCGTACTGATTGATGTTGAGTCAGACCGCATCAATGAAGTCGCACAGCAAGTCGTTGAGCTGAAGGGCGTGTCAGCAGTGTATTCGGTCGCCGGCGACGTCGACCTGGTCGCCATCGTTTCCACGAAGAGCTCCGAGGACCTCGCCACTATCATTCCCGGCAAGATCGCCAAGGTTCCCGGCATCGTCCGGACGCATACGCTCATGGCTTTCCGCGAGTACAGCGCCAAGCAACTGGATGAGGCCTTCGACATCGGACTCGATTAATCTACAGCGCAACCGCTGGCTGTCCGCGCCAGCCCTCATTTTCCGCGATTTTCTACAACGAGATCCTCCCGGCCGTTATCGGTGGGGAGGATCTCGTTTTTTGTTGCGACTGGTTCCTTTCCGTACCTCGTTCCTTGTGACAAGAATAGAGAGTCTCTGCCCGTCGATCGCCTCACGTACGGTGCGATACCTCGAAGATGCGCGCACGAATCTGCTTGCGCTCAGCCTCGAGATTGGTGATGGTCTGCAGCAGCCGAAGCTTCATGCTGGAATCGGCGGCCGCGTTCATCTGGCGGCGGATGGCGGCGATTCTGCGCATCAGCGACCCATCGCGCAGCTTGGCCATGAGCTCGGACACATATTGTGCTGCCGCTTCCTGCGCCTCGGGTTCTGCGACGGAAGAATGACGGAGCCCGGTGCCTCTGAGGCCGGATGCGCCATCGCCTTCAGCGTTCCCCTGGGCGGCTGCCGAACCTGCTCCGCGAGAGGAATCAGGGCCGAAGTTTGCGTTTCCGCCGTTCTCGTGCCCTGGCAGAGGGAGAGGCAGCACCGCCAGTTCGTTGATGACGGGCTCCAGTAAGGGGCCACCCGCCTTTGAGAGGTTATGCAGCCACAGTCCCGCCGGCATATCGTCAGGAGGCAGACCTCCGGCAACGTAGATCGCCTGGTAGAGCGACTTGAAGAGTGGAACGGAGAAACTCAATTCATCAAGTTCCTCGAAACGTTCGCGATCCACGGCCTGCGGAATCTGGATGATGGCCCCCATGAGCTGCTGCTCGCAGATGAAGACGGAGTCATCAACATGAAAGTATCCTTGCCGTGCCGCTTGGACCGCTCCCTTGCGTTGTACGGCAAGACGATGCTGGGACTGCGCTCCCGGTGTCATGTTCTCGTTACGCTCGAGCTGGGCGTCGAAGGACTGTCGTGAATGCCGTGGCGCATAGGCGTCCTCATCACGGATGTTCATGCGGCGGCGGGCGGACTGCACCTCCTCGTTCATCTGCCCCAGGCTGACGCCGATGTTTCGCGCCGCCTTCTGGGCGTACATGCCCACGAGCGAACGGTCTCGAATCTGAGCGATCACGGGTGCCACAGCCTTCATGGCACCCACCTGGCCGGTGGTGTACTGGGTGTCGAAGGCGGCGATGGCGGTGTCGATCACGAAGTCGTACAGCGGCTTCGCGCCCTCGATGAGTTTCTGGACGGCCACGTCTCCGTGCTTGATGCGCAGGTCGCAAGGGTCAAGCCCATCCTGTGCGACGGCCACGAAGGTCTGCGTGAGGAAGGTGCCGTCAAGTCCGAAGGCGTGGATGGCGGCCTTCTGACCTGCGGCATCGCCGTCGAAGGTGAAGATGACGCGGGATCCCCGCACAGGCCCGATGAGTTGAACGGCCCCCAGGGCATCGTCGGAAATGAGGCGGCGAACGATCTTGGCATGCTCGATGCCGAAGGCGGTGCCACAGGTGGCGACGGCGGTATCGATGCCGGCGAGGTGGCAGGCCATCACATCGGTGTAGCCTTCCACAATCACGACCTGTCGTTTTGCCACGATGGCCTTTTTCGCCAAATCGATGCCGTACAGCACCTGGTTCTTGTGGTAGAGCGTCGTGTCAGGCGTATTGATGTATTTGGCTTGGATGGTGTCGTCATCGTAGAGCTTGCGGGCACCGAAACCGATGGTGCGTCCCGTCGAATCGCGAATGGGCCACGTCGCGCGCCCTCGGAAGTAGTCGTAGACGCCGCGCTGCCCCTGCCGGGCGAGACCCGCGTCGATCATCTCCTGCTGAGTGAAGCCCTTGCCTGCGAGGTAACGCACCAGATTGTCCCAGCCGCGCGGCGCATAGCCACAGCCGAAACGGGCCGACTGCGATTTGGTGAAAGTACGGCCTCCCAGCAGTTTGCGTGCAGGAAGCGCCTCTTTGGACATCACCTGTGAGACGAAGAACTTCTGGGCCTCCTCATTCGCCTGCAGCAGGCGGGAGCGCGTGGAGCCGGTGCGCTGCTGGGAATTCGGGGTGTTCTCGTAATGCAGCTCGATCCCGTACTTGTCAGCGAGAATCTCGACGGCTTCCGCGAAACCAACAGATTCCGACTGTTCGACGTAGCCGAAGACGTCACCGCCCAAGCCGCACCCGAAGCAGTGCCAAGCACCCAACGCGGGGCGCACCGAAAAGCTTGGAGTCTTCTCATCATGGAAGGGGCACAGCCCCATGAAGGTGCCGGAACCGGACGCCTTCAGCGTCACCGAATCCGAAACGATGTCGTAGAGGTCGGCAGAGGAGCGGACCTTCTCGATATCCTCTTTCTTTATTCTTCCGACCATGCTGCTTAGGTTAGCGCGTTCGTCCGACGCTGGCTCACGCTGACGGTGAAGGCGAGCGGACGATGTGAAGATGCGAGCAGGGCCGCGTGGAAGACTGTGAAAGACGGTGTGAAAGGCGACGAAAAACGGCTCAGCAGAGGATGGAATGCAGGGCGAGAGCGCTGCCGTCCGTGAGGCTGGCCACCTGATCGATGGCCACCCGCAGCCTCTCGTCATCATTCGCGGCCCGGTTCCAATCCTCTAGGAAAACGGTCTCGAGCGCTTCCGAGGGCTGGGGGTCCCTGTCCATCATGACGTCAACGAGATCGGTCACGATCTTCAGTTGCTCATCATGGAAAGGCTCCTTTTCATTCGGAGCCATCACGAAGTGCACCGCGATCCCCTTCAGGGCGACAATCTCATAAGCGGTCTCCTCGGGAATCACCAGTTCGGCAGAGTACCGGGTCAGGGCCCCCTTGCCGTAGGTGTCCCGGGTGGCACGCTCAACCGAACTCGCAAAACGGCCGATGAGAGCGCTCGTCATATTTTTGAGGGTTGCCAGCGAACGCCGCGTCCCGGTGAAGCGATCGGGGAAGAAGCGCTGGTTGCGCAGACGAGTGAAGGCGTCCTCGATCTTCTGCGCCTCCCACTTCTGCCCGTACCATTCGCGCGACTGCTGCACGATCTGCTCGACGATGTGCGGATCCCTCAGAGCGATGGGATCGAAGGACTGCCCCACTATCGCGTCCTCCACATCATGAACGCTGTAGGCGATGTCATCGCTCAAGTCCATGACCTGGCACTCCATCGGCGTCTTCCACTCGGGAGAGCCCGAGCGCAGCCAGCGGAAAATAGGAAGGTCGTCGGGGTAGACCCCAAATTTCACCGAGCGCTCCCCCTTCGGATGCAACGCCGCCTTGTCGAGGGTCCACGGGTATTTCATGGACGCCTCCAACGCAGCTCGGGTGAGGTTGACGCCTGCCGACTTGCCGTCCTCGAAAAAGACCTTCGGCTCCAGTCGAGTCAATAGCCGCAACGTCTGGGCGTTGCCCTCGAAGCCACCGATGCCTGCAGCAATAGTCGCCAAGGCACGCTCGCCGTTGTGGCCGAATGGGGGGTGACCAAGATCATGGGCGAGGCAGGCGCAGTCCACCACATCGGGATCGCAGCCGAGGAGCGCCCCAATCTGGCGTCCGATCTGCGCCACCTCCAAGGTGTGCGTGAGACGAGTCCGTGCAAAATCGTCACTGCCCGCAACCAAAATCTGCGTTTTGGCCCCCAGACGCCGCAGTGCCGAAGAGTGCACGAGGCGCGCGCGGTCGCGTTCGAATTCGGTGCGGTCACGCGACTTGGGAGGCTCAGGGGCCCAGCGTTCCTCATCGAAGGGCGTATATCCCTCTGCTATCAGGCGATCCGCGACTTTATCGGTCATATCTCAACACTATCGCGGCATTGGGTTCGGCGCAGCACACTGCGGAACTGGTGAACTACAGCAGCGAGGCCGGATCCAGCTTCTCAAGATCAGCTGCTCCCAGCGTCTCCGCAGCATGCAGATACAGGCGAGGAATGCGGTTGCGTAGGCAGGTGAAGATCTCATAGCTGATGGTCTGTGCCGACGCGGCCCAATCGTCCGCTGTGGGTTCCGCGAGGGCGGCACCGCGCCCCGGGCCGAACAGTTCGACCGTGTCGCCTTCTGAAACGCCGAGGTCACGGGCAAAACCGCCGAGGTCCATCACGAATTGGTCCATGCACACACGCCCTGAAACATGGCAGATGCGGGGACCCTGGGAGGTCATCACCCGGACCGGTCCGCCCTCGTGAACCGCCTTCTTCCCTCCGGCCCCCAACGCGTTGGCTCCGGATGCCGAACGGTGGATCCCGTCCGCATACCCGACGGGGACAACGGCGGTGCTGGTAGGCCCTGAGGTCAGGTAGGTGCGGCCGTACGAGATTCCATGTCCCTTCTCGACGTCTTTGACGGTGGCGAGCTGCGCCTGCAGTGTCATTGCGGGCTGGAGGCCAAAGTCACCGGCAACGCCCATTGAGGGATCCGGCTCATAGCCGTACAGCGCTATTCCCGGGCGTGTGAGCTCATAATGGATTTCAGGCCGCATGAGCGTCGCCGCCGTGTTGGCGAGATGCCTCATTTCAGGGTGCAGGCCTCCGCGTTCCGCACGTGCCACGAACTGTTCGAAAACCCGGACCTGCTGATCGGTGGCGGCGACGAAGTCCGGTTCCTTCGGCATGTCCGCCACGGCGAGATGGCTCCAGATGGCGACGACCTTCAGCGTCCCCTCACTTTCGTGAAGTCTCAGAGAGGCTACGGCTGCATCGAACGCCTCAGGAGTGAAACCGTTGCGCCCGAAGCCGGTATCGACTTTCACATGAACGCGAGCGCATTTCCCGCAAGAGGCTGCCGCCGCCGCAATCGCTTCGATGCCCGCGAAGGAACCGACCGATATATCGATGTCGCTCTCAATCATCTCGGCGAACGGTGCCGCGGTGCCGTTGTACAGCCACGTCAGAATGTGGGCACGGTCCGCACCGATACCGGCTTTACGCAGTAACAGTGCCTCGCGTGGCTGAGCGGTTCCCAGCCATGTCGCTCCTCCCGCCAGCGCCGCAAGGGCAGAGGGAAGAAGACCGTGGCCGTAGGCGTCCGCTTTCACCACTCCCATCACGGCAGTTGCAGCGTGATCCGGGTCGGCGCTTCCAGCCGACGACGATGCACCGACGATGCTCACCAATCGCTGCATGTTCGCCTTGAGCGCCGCAAGATCGACGATTGCCTGCGCCGGGTACTCACTCAACGCCTTCTGATAGTTGGTTTCCCCAACCGACGACGAAAAATTCCACGGACCACACGCTGTAAGAGTCATGAGACCATTCATACGCCGCGCGGAAAAACTTTGGGAGGCCACTGCGCCAACGTTCGCAAAATGGGTGCAGAAGCGAAACAACCCGTGTACCGCCGGCGATTCCCGGTGTACCCTCGGCGAGGCTTGCCCAGCTCTCCGCACCTTCGCTCGCCGCTCTGACGCGTGATTTTCCCACTTTATGAGTTCTGAATTCCTTTCTTAACGTTGACCACATATTCTTTGTGTGATTCAACACTCAACGGAGGGCGTTGCCGCGCCCGTTTCCCCTGAGCCCACACCCCGGAGGTAGTCCCGTGGATCTATTCCGCAAAAAGAACGTCAAGGACGTCATCGCCCAGTCGACCCCGCTGCGCCGCACCATGCGTACCGTGGATCTCACCTTGCTCGGCATTGGGGCCATCATCGGCACCGGCATTTTCGTGCTCACCGGCAAGGGTGCGCTCACTGCGGGTCCGGCGCTCTCGCTTTCGTTCCTTCTCGCGGCGATCTGCTGCGGCTTCGCCGGCCTGTGTTACGCGGAGTTCGCGTCAATGGTTCCGGTGTCGGGTTCCGCCTATTCGTATTCATACATCGCCTTCGGTGAGCTGGTCGCCTTCGTCATCGGCTGGGACCTGATTCTCGAATACGCGCTGCAGGCTGCGACGGTGAGCGCGGGCTGGTCGGGCTACTTCGTGAAGTTGCTGGAGGGCATCGGCATCCACCTACCGGTTGAGCTCACAGCTGCCTATGGCACCACCCCCGGGGTCACCACCTACTTCAACCTTCCTGGCTTCCTCGTCGTCCTGCTCATCACCTGGGTTCTTTCCATTGGTATCAATCAGACGAAGAAGACCAACGACATCATGGTGATCGTCAAGCTCGCCATCATTCTTCTCTTCATCGTGTGCGCGGTCTGGTACGTGAAGCCGAACAACTGGCAGCCCTTCTCCCCCTATGGCTGGTACTCCTTCAAGAGCGGCAGCACCACACCGATGGGCATCATTCCGGCGGCATCCATCGTCTTCTTCAGCTTCATCGGCTTCGACGCCGTCAGCTCGTCGGCGGAGGAAACCGTCAACCCCAACAAGACCCTTCCCCGCGGAATCCTGTGGTCTCTCGGCATTTCCACCGCACTCTACATCGTGATGACCCTCATTATGACCGGCGTCGTTCCTTTCAAGGAATTCGCCAACTTCATCAACGCCCCGGTTGCCGGCGTCATTGAGAAAACGGGAATGAATTGGCTCGCGCTCATCGTCGATTTCGGCGCGATCCTCGGAATGACCACGGTCATCCTGGTGCAGCTCTACGGCCAGTCCCGCATCTCCTACGCCATGAGCCGTGACGGACTGTTCCCCAAGTTCTTCGGCGAGGTACATCCCAAGCACCGCACGCCGTGGAAGGGCACATGGTTCTTTGGCATCGTCACGGCCATCGCGGGCGGCTTCATCAACATCAACGTTCTGTTCGAGCTGGTCAACATCGGCACGCTGAGCGCCTTCATCATCGTCTCGGCAGGCATCATCTGGATGCGTCGCACCCAGCCGGAGGCCCACCGTGGCTTCCGCGCCCCTGGCGTCCCCGTGACGCCACTGATTTCCATCGTGTTCTGCTTCATCCTCATAGCCGGACTCAATTGGGAAACCTGGGTGCGTTTCGCCGTCTGGTTCGCCATCGGGCTGGTGGTGTACTTCCTGTATTCACGCAAGCACTCACACTTGGAACCCGGCAACGAGGAGATTCAGGCCGGTCTCAGCGACACCGACCCCAAGCCGGTCTTGTAACGGAGGCTAAACGCTCATTTCTATGGTTTGGGATATCCTCCTAAACCATAGGAATCAAGCATAGTTAAACGAGTTCTTACCTTGCTTATCACTAGTTTTGATATATCGCACTGGGAATTCCTCAATCCCTTTTTCATCTAGCCGAACACTGATAATACCGATCGAAATTAAAAACGCACAGGCCGAAACAGGACCGATAAACCGAAAACCATCCTTTTTCATCTGCTCCGCTATTCGATCGGTTATCTTCAGCCTCACCGGAATCTCAGCGACCGTCTTGGGCTCAAGCCTTTCTTGTCGGTATCGCACCATTGACCAGAAATAATTGTCAAGAGAGCCAAACCGCTTTTGGATTTCAATAGCCACCTTAGCGTTGTTGATCGTCGCAATTATCTTCCGTTTGCTACGAATTATTTGCGAATTATTTAGCGCTGCGATGACTTCTTGCTCGGTCATTTCTGCAATGTCCCGAATCTCCCAATCGTGGAATACTTTCGTCATGGCTGGGTATTTGATGAATGAATTATGCCAGTTGAGTCCCGCTGCAAAAACACCAAGAGTTAATTGCTCAAATATGTTTTTATCATTGTGGGAGGGGATATTCCAGACATCACGGTCATAGTGGAGGTAGAGCGGGTTATCCGGGTAGTGTTTCTGATGGAATTGATCATCGGGGAACCACATCATTTTCTTTGTCATTCTTGGACTACTCCAAATCTGGCCACTCTCGGATGATGCCTCGGACATATAAAAGCATCAAAACGAAGGCTCTGCCATCATCGATATTCTCCGCACAATCTATGAAGAAAGAACAACGTCTTGATGCTATAGCTGTTCCCATGACACATTTTGTTCAGTCCGTATAGGTAAGCTTTAAATCCTGGTGGCAATGTACGATCCAGTGGGAGCAGCGTCGGCCACGCCATGTGTAAGCGAACAGTAAGTCTCAGTCGTGAGAGATGGCGTCCACCACTTCTTCGACGAGGTAGGTCATCGCCTTCCGTGCCTCTTCGGCGTCTCCGCTCCACACTCCATGTGCCGCAGAGAGGTGCGCTTCCAGGGCTTCGGGCTTCGGAGTCTGCGGGTACATTCCCAGTTCGACTCGTCCCTTGAGGATCGTTGCAATGGTGCCGGCAAGAGCCGCGAACATCTCGTTGCCGCAGTTCTTCAGCAAGAGCGAGTGGAATTTGATGTCGAGCTCGTGGAAGTGCTCAAGGTTGCCTTCGTCGGCGGCCTGCTTCATTTCGTCGGCCAACAGAGGCATGGTCGCACGCACTTCGATCGGGGCATTCGTGGCCGCGAGACCTGCCGCAACCGGCTCCACCGCCTCACGCAGCTGCGTGAGGGAAATCAGCTGCTCTTTGCGGCGCTTCGAACTCAACTTCCAGATGATCACCTGCGAATCGAGAGCCTCCCACTCCTCCACCGGACGGGCGATCAGCCCCACACGACGGCGCACGAAAACCACTTTCACCGATTCCAGGCTCTTCGCGGACTCGCGCGCGACGGTGCGGGAGACCCCGAACCTGTTCTGAATGGATTCAAGGGTGATGGCGGTACCCGGCTTCCACCGGCCGTCAAGAATGTCGACGGCGAGCGTACGAGAAATGGCGCGGTTCATCGGCTCAGCGGAAAGGAGGCTCGCGTCGTCCATTTTCTCCGACGTTGCCGATGCCTCATCGTCTGACCGCATTATTCCCCTTTTCGTATGACCAATTAATTTTGCCCTCTCAGGATATATCAAAGTACTCGCCTCCCCAGCCACGAAAGCCAAGCACAGAAGCCACGACTGAACACAGAAGCAACAGTGATTCTCCTCACACTAAATGATAGTACTTTTAAATTGACAAATATGTTTTAACTGCATTACTCTGAAATATAAACAGATACGACAACGTCGTCGCAAAGGAGACATCATGAGCATTCACGTCGTCGTCATGGGAGTTGCAGGCTCCGGAAAATCCACCGTTGCTGAAGCAATCAGGGATCGTCTTGGCTATTTCATGGCCGAGGGCGACGATTTCCATCCCAAGGCAAATATCGAAAAAATGTCGCATGGCATTCCGCTCACCGACGAGGATCGGTGGCCCTGGCTGCGCGTCATCAACACCTGGATGGTGGCTCGCGAGGCACTCGAGGAGAACACCGTCGTCTCGAGTTCCGCGCTCAAGCGCAGCTACCGCGATGTGCTGCGCGAGAACGTCGACGTCTTCTTCCTCCATCTTTCGGGATCCCAGGAACTGATCCAGAACAGGCTGTCCGCACGCAAGGGACATTTCATGCCGCCCGCGCTGCTGCCAAGCCAGTTCGCCATTCTCGAACCCCTGCAGCCCGACGAGCTCGGTGCCACCATCTCCATCGAAGGTGACGTCGAAGAGATGACCGACCGCGCCGTCGACGCCGTCCGCAAGCACGCGGAAGCCGTGTTCGCTAAAAAACAAGCTGAACAGGCCGAGTAACCCTTCCCGCCGGAAAGGAAATAAACTGATACCAACCGCGGCAACGCTGTAACGCTGTGGTCGTTTCCTTTCCTAAAGGGATCAACGCAGATCTCACCCAGCCCGAAGAGAAACGGCGTCTCGACACGTCCAGAAAACCGAAAAGCCCGCCATCCTCGGCCCACCCCTCATAAAGAAAACAAAAGAAGAAGGCACGATGAACCTCATACTTGCCGCCATCATTGGCATTGCTGCCATTATCCTGCTGATCGTATGGCTTAAAGTCCACCCATTCCTCGCACTGCTCCTCGGCTCGGCCATCATGGCGGTCTGCTCGGGCATGGATTACACCAAGATGCTGGATAGCTTCACCAGCGGCCTCGGAGAGACCGTGGGAGGAGTCGGTATCCTCATCGCTTTGGGCGGCGTCATTGGAATGATGCTGATAAAGTCCGGCGGCGCGGATGTCATCGTCGACTCGATCATCTCGCGCACGAAAGAGAATCTGCTTCCGTGGGCCATGGCCGGAGTCGCCTTCATCATCGGTATCCCGCTGTTCTTCGAGGTCGGCGTCGTCATCCTCATCCCCGTGGTCATGATGATCGCGAACCGCACGAAGAAACCCGTCGTTCTCCTTGGCATTCCAGCCCTCGCCGGCCTCTCCGCGCTCCACGCCTTCGTGCCGCCGCACCCCGGTCCGCTTGCCGCCATCGCCAACCTGCACTCCAACCTCGGCGTCACTCTGGGACTCGGTATTCTCGTCGCCATCCCGACCGTCATCATCTCCGGTCCTCTCCTCGCCAAAGTCATGGTCAAGTGGGTTCCCGTTGAGGCTAAGAGCGAGCTCATTCAGGCTGACGAAGACGTCAAGAACCTTGAGAAGAAGCCCACTTTCGGCACCGCAATCTTCGTCATTCTTCTCCCTGTCATCCTCATGCTGGCGTCCAGCGTCGATGAGCTTGCGGGATGGAACACCACGCCGGTCGGCAAATTCATCGCCTTCCTCGGCACCCCACTGGTGGCATTAGTCATCACCGCGATCGTCGGCATCTTCCTGCTGGGCATCATGCAGGGCCGCACCGCCTCCGACATGAATTCCCTGTTCGGAAAAGGCTTTGAATCCATCGCGGGAATCCTGCTCATCGTCGGTGCAGGCGGCGGCTTCAAGCAGACGCTCGTCGACTCGGGCATCGATAAGGTCATCACTGACGGCATCACCGCCAACAACATCAACCCGATCTTTGCCGCATGGCTCATCGCCGTGCTGATCCGTCTCGCAACCGGCTCGGCAACGGTCGCCACGGTGACCGCCTCTGGTCTGGTGGCACCTCTCGCCGTCGGCATGAGCCCCACACACCTCGCGTTGCTGGTTCTCGCCGTAGGCGCGGGTTCCGTGTTCCTCTCCCACGTCAACGACGCGGGCTTCTGGCTGGTCAAAGAGTACTTCGGCCTCACCGTCAAGCAGACCTTCCTGACATGGTCTCTCATGGAGACCGTGCTCTCGTGCGTCGGCTTCGTGTGCGTATTCCTGCTGTCTCTGGTGCTATAAGACTGAAAATCTGAGCGAAAGGAAGAAAAATGAAGCTAGGAATGATTGGACTGGGCCGCATGGGCGGCAACATGGCAACCCGATTGCGCAACGGTGGCCATGAGGTCGTCGGCTACGATCGCTCCCCCGAATCCAACCGCGATGTCGACAGCCTCGAGGCACTCGTCGCAGCACTCGACACCTCGCCGAAGATCATCTGGGTGATGGTTCCCGCAGGTGCCCCCACCGCCGACACCATCGCCACGCTCGCCGACCTGCTTTCCGAGGGCGACATCGTCATCGACGGCGGCAACAGCAAGTACACCGACGATGCCCATTCTGCGGAGGTACTGAACGCGCAGAACGTGCACTTCGTCGATGTCGGGGTTTCAGGCGGAGTCTGGGGTATCACCAACGGCTACGCCCTCATGGCAGGCGGCGACAAGGCCGATTTCGAGGCCATCCGTCCCATTCTCGAAACCCTCAAGCCCGAGGGTGACGCAGGACTGGTTCTTGCAGGCGGCGTTGGCGCAGGCCATTTTGCGAAGATGGTCCACAACGGCATTGAGTACGGCATGATGCAGGCGTTGGGCGAGGGCTTTGAAACCCTTCTCGCCGCCGACATCATCGATTCCCCCGCCGACGTCATGGATTCATGGCGCGAGGGCTCCGTCGTCAAGTCCTGGCTCCTCGACCTCTTGGCAGATTCCCTCAAAAAAGATCCGGAGCTTAAGGGATTCCCACCCGTGGCGAACGAGTCTGGCGAAGCGAAGTGGATGGTGGAGGCCGCCCTTGGCCTCGGCGTCCCCACACCCGCGACGGTCGCCGCACTCTACGCACGTCAGGTCTCCCGTGGCGGTGGTGACAACACCCTCCGCGCCGTCACCGCGATGCGAGCGCAATTCGGCGGTCACATCACCAAGGCGTAACGGCTGTCATCTGTCAGTGCTGCAGTAGTTGAGTCTACGGCGGTCGAGTTCCACTACGGAGCTCGACCGCCGTTCTTTTTGTGCGAGAGGCCACGCAGAACAATCCAGTGTGCGCAGAGCCGCCTGCGTTCTTAAGTCCTTGGGCTTCGCGGAATGGGGCTTCAGAATATGGTTCAATACCCACTGCCGCAAGATGAAAAACTCTCAGAGCGAGGCTGCCTCAATCAACCGACGCGTGTAGGCGCAGCCGGGGCTGCTTAGAATACGTGTCGTTGTGCCCTCTTCCACCAATCGGCCTTCATGTACCACCAGGACCCTGTCGGCAAGGTGCTGCACCACCCCCAGATCGTGTGACACGATGATAGTCGCCATCTGGTGCTGAGCGGCATTGGCGTCGGCATGAAGTGTCTTCAGCATCTCGAGGACAGTGAGCCGAGTCGGCATGTCAATGGCACTCATGGGTTCGTCGGCCAGCAGCACGGCCGGTCTGTTCACCACCGCACGGGCGAAGGCGGCGCGCTGTATCTGTCCGCCCGAAAGATCCACCGGAAGCCGGTGTGCATACGCAGAGGGGTCCAGCCCCACCGCTTCGAGGCGTCGCCATACCACTTCGTGGATGTGGTCAGCTTCCCAATCGCGATGTTGCAGCATCAAAGGTTCGGCTATTGACCGTTCGATCGTCCACCGCGGATCGAAAGAGGACGCGGGATTCTGAAAAATCACGCCGGAAACCGCACGGAGTTCCTTGCGCACCTCAGCGGAAGCTATCGAGCGCCCCCGAAAACGCACGACTCCCGAGCTCGGAGGAATGAGACCGAGCATGATCCTCGTGAGCGTCGTCTTTCCTGACCCCGAATCACCGATCACCGCCACCGTCTCATCAGGCTTCACGGACGCAGTGACCTCGTGGAGAGCCTCCGTTGCCTCTGCCCTGCCAAAGAGCTTGGGAGAACGTTTGCGGAACACCTTGGAGACTGCTTCCACGTCCAGAACAGGCTTTACGTCAGGAAGATGAGCGCCAACGCCGGCCGGGTTCTCCGGCGAAAGGCCCTCGCTGGCCTCTATTCCGGTTTCTGAGGATTCGTTGCTCATCGGCTCTCCTTCCGCGCGAAGGTGAGTTCCTTGGCGGCCGTCACCAAGCGGTCACCAGCCTGGGAAGAGGGGTTCGCGAGCAGACCGGCAGTGTCCCCCTCTTCGACGATCTCTCCGCTCTCCAACACATAACTGCGCTGCGCAACGCGAGCCAACACCGAAAAATCGTGCGTGATGAAGAGCAGCGAGGCACCGGCCCCATCGACCAATTGCACGAGTAGTTCAACGATCTGCAGCTGGGTCATGGCGTCAAGCGCCGTGGTGGGCTCGTCGGCGATAATCAATTTCGGCGAAGTGATGAGCGCACAGGCGATACCGACACGCTGCTGTTGCCCACCCGAAAGCTCATGAGGATACGCCGAAGCCACCGAGGCCCCCAACCCGACCTTCTCCAGCATCGCGGAAACTCGTTCGCGGCGATCCTCCTTAGACAGGTCATAATGACGTCGCAACGGTTGCTCGATCTGCTTTCCGACGGGGACAACGGGATTCAGCGTGGTTCCCGGATCCTGGAAAATGAAGCCCACTGCACGACCACGAATATCGGCAAGATCCTGCGGCGTTCCGCCAATCAGCTCGGTCCCGTCCAGAACCGCCGAACCGGAAACATGCACAGTGCGGGGCAGCAAACCCATGACGCTCATAGCGAGCATGGATTTGCCGGAACCAGAAGCGCCGACCAGACCCACGCGCTCACGGTCGGCAACATGGAGGGAGACGTCCCTCAGGATTTTCTTCTCGGGCGCCTTCTGTGACCGTCTTCTCAGCGATTTTCCGGGGTCTCCGCCAATGTTCACGTGAAGATGTTTGATAATCAGGCTCATTTCCCGCTTCCCCTCTCCACTTCCTCCGCTGCCGCACGCAGCTGCGAATTGACCACGGGATCAACCGCCCGCCGCAGCGAATCTCCAAACAGATTCAACGCGACCACAACGATGGTGATGAGGGCGCCCGGCCACACCACTGTCAGAGGAAAGATGCTGATGAAGCTTGCTGACGCACTCAACGAAGCACCCCACGAAGCCGTTCCTGCGGGAACTCCGATGCCGAGATACGTCAGCCCCGCCTCGGCGAGAATTGCTGTGCCCGCGCAGATCGACAGCTGCACCGACATGACGGGAATCACGTTGGGAAGCACGTGTCTGAAAAATGCACGCCCCCGGGAACTACCTGCGGCACGCGCGGCTTCCACATAGCGTGAATTCGCCGCAAGGACGGCCTGTGGTTTCGCAATGCGTGCCAGATTGAGGCCATATGACACTCCGCAGGCGATGATGATGACCGTGAGCGATGCCCCCAGCGGAACCGCGAGAATCAAGGCGATGAGAACGATCGGGATGGAGAGCAGCGTGTCGGTCACCACCACGGCGATCTCCGACGCCAGCGCCGAACGGGCCAGCGTGAAGGAGATGAAGACAATGCCGATCAACGCCGCCAGCATGCAGGTGGCAACCACGATCTGCAGTTCCGTCCCCGACCCCGCCATGAGCCAGCTGAGCATGTCACGGCCGGTGCCGTCAGTTCCCAACGGGTGCGCCGGCGACGGACTCGCCCACGTGTTGTAACCGTCGGAGGTATCCAGTGATTCCGGGGTCCAGAACGCCGCAACGATGCAGACGAGGAGCCAGATTCCCAGAACGATGAGTGCGAATCTGCCCTCACCTCGGTGCCAGATATAGCCGAAAGTGCCACCGATCTTGCTGAGAGCGCGGCGAAGGCGGCTACGAAACCCTTTCATGCGGACACCTCCTGAGCAGGGGCAACGGATTCGGCACCCACGCCGCGCATGCGGGGATCGGCGACGCGATGGGCGATGTCAGTCAACAGACCGATCAGCAGGAAGAACGCGGCGAGGAGCATCAGCTCGGACTGCACCTTGATGAGATCGCGGTTGCCGACGTCCGTGACGAGCATGGAGGCGAGTCCCGGGAGCGAAAACAGGTTTTCGATGACGAGGACACCGGTGATCATCTGTGCGAAGGACAGGCCCGTCACCGAGATGAGATCTGGCAGCACGATACGCAGTCCGGTCGTGCGAATCGCCCGTGCCCGTGTGGAACCGGAGGCCATGGCCATGGTGATGTAGCCCGATTCGGCGATGCCGTCGAGCGCGGACTGCGTGTACCGCATCATCTGCGCCCCGGAGATGATGCCCACCGACAGCGCAGGCAACGCCAGACTCACCAGTGCCGAGGCAGGGCTACTCCAACCGTCTTCGGGAAAGCCCTGCGAGGGAAAGATGCCGATGAGCCCCACACCCCTACCGAAGACGAGGATCAGCAGCAAACCACCCCACAGCGCAGGAACGGCTCCCGCAGTCAGGGAAACGTAGCGGAGCACGGAATGCAACCCACCCTCGCGGTGACTTGAGGCGACAACGCCCAGTGGAATTCCGATGACCAATGACAACAGCAATCCGAGAACGATGAGGGGAAGAGTCACCTGGGCACGCTGCCACGTCTCTGCCATGGTCGAACGCCCCGTGAGCACAGAGGTGCCCAGATTGCCGTGGAGGAGATCACCGATCCACTGGAAATACTGTGCCGGGTAGCTGCGGTTCAACCCCAGCTGCTCGGACAGTGCGGCAATGCGTTCGGGCGTGGAATTGGTACCGGCCATCACCGCCGCGACGTTGCCGGGAAGGATGCGTAGACAGGCGAAAACCAACAACGACAGCACAATGAGCGCAACGCAGAAGAGCGCCAACCTGCGCACCACGAATTTAAGCATCCCTACCCCGCAGCCGTGTGTAATCTACTGTGAAATCTACTTTTTGTAGTCAACACTAGCCAACGGTAGCCGTGACTGGTTGAGATTCATGGGGAAACCGGTCACGCCCTTGTCGTAGGCGGTAGTCACGCGGTAGTTGAGCAGCCAGTCCGCGGCGGCATCCTCGGAGACTTTCCGCGCCGCTTGCTTCAGGTACTCCTCCTGCTGTGACTCGTCGGTGGCGGCGAGGGACTTGGCGTAGAGATCCTGGACTTCCTTGGAATCGTAGCCGTAGTAGTACGTAGGATCCGCCCACTGGTAGAAATCATGGCTCTCGTTATGATCCACGAGCGAGAGATCGTAGTCGTGATTCGTGTACACATCCTGCAGCCACGTGGAGAACTCGACCACCTTCACCTGCAGATCGATGCCAACCTCCTTGAGTTGGGACTTCAGCTGCTCACCGAATTCGGTCCCATAGGTATTCGCATACTCCAGACGCAAGGTCAGCGGGTTGTCATCATCGTAGCCGGCCTCTTTCAAGAGTTCCTTGGCTTTGTTCACATTGTGCGGGTACAGATCGGTGAGATCTTCGTAGCCGGGGTCAAGGGAAGGAATGGGGCCTCCAAGCGCGGCATCCACTCCCCCTCGGGAGGCGATGATCTCATCGTGGTTGATGGCGTAGCGGATGGCCTGGCGCACCTTGATGTTGGAAAGCACTGTGCCCTTGTTGTTCATGCCGAGCACATACTTGTCCGTGCCGTCGCCCTGTCCCACCACAAAGCGGTCGTCACTGGTGAGGCTTGAGGTCATCTTGGCGTTCATCACGGGTGCGAGCACCTGTATGCTGCCGGACTTGAAGGCGTTGAGAGCCGCGTTGTCGTCGGCGTAATAGCGCAGAATGATGGTCTTGATCGTCGCCTTCTTGGTGCCCCAATAGTTTTCGTTGCGCTCCAGTGTGACGGAGTCGTTTTCCCTGAAGGACTTCAGCAGGTACGGACCGGAACCGATGGCTTCCGTCTTCGCGTCGTACTGTGCGTCCTTATCGAAAACAAGTCCCGGACGACCCGAGAGGGACCACAGCAAGTCCGAGTACGGAGCGGTCAGCTTGATGACGACGGTGTTGGCGTCCTGAGCCGCGATCGAGTCGATGTTGCGGAGCAGATCGTACCCCGCGTACTTCTTTTCGAGCAGCTGGTTGAGGGACCACACCACATCCTCAGAGTCGAGAGCATCCCCGTTGGAGAATGTCATCCCCTCGTTGAGATGGAAAGTATAGGTCGTTGCGTCATCGGAGACATCCCAGCTCTTGGCGAGCCCCGCAGTGGTCTTGTTTTCGGCGTTTCGCCCCACCAATGGCTCGTAGATATTGTCGATCAGCACCTGGTCGAGCGCGGAACCGGACTGATTACGAATGTCCATGTTTGTCGGCGCCAGCTTTAAGCCGACCGTCATGGTCTCCTGCGTGGTTCCCGACGCTCCGTTTTCCGAGGGTGTCGTCCTCCGGGACCACACGACGCCGAGGATAACCGCCACCACGACGACCACGGCAATGATGATGCCGGCGATCCATTTCCCTCTGTTGTGATTTCCACCGCCCTGGCCGCCATCCGAGCCTGGGCCTGACGTACGCGCACGACCTGTGCGCGACGACTTGCGCTGAGAAGCGAGAGAGGCATCGGTGCTGCCGGAAGCAGCGGTCTGTGCTGCCTCCTCTGGCACGTCGCCCTGAGTAGTGTTTGACATCGCCGTACTTCCTCCTCGAGTTCCAAGTCCTGTGGCTGAACCGACCATTACCGATGATAGCCGGAGCCCTCTCGTGAACGGTGTCACCGCCCTACAGAATTATCCCCCAAGAAGGCCTGCATGAATGCGCCGTCAGAGAAGCGGAAGCTTCTTTAGGAGCGTGCAGAGCCTCGCCTGCCGCGTGAACCGCACGAGCATGGGCACACACTCATGCCCGAGCTCGTGCCTGTGTCCTTACAGCATGCAGGAAACTCTGGCCTGAGCCGACATACCCTGCATCAACTATCATCGTGATGTACGCAGTGCAGCGCCGCATCCATAGACAGGGCGATCCGTCACCTCCCCGGAGGTTCCGGATCCGGCGTCGAACGAAGGAGAGCTCTATGCTTCTGGCCATCGACATTGGAAACACCAACATCGGAATCGCCTTTATGAACGGTCAACAGGTACATCGTTCGTTCCGACTGATGACCACGAACCAGCGCACCAGCGACGAGTTCGCCGTCATGCTGACCACCTTCATCGATCAGGCGGGACTGGCCTCCGATTCCTTCGACGCAAGCATCGTCTCCTCTGTGGTTCCTCACCTCACCTCCCGCGTCACCATGGCCATTCACGATGTGACGGGCCTGGACGCACACGTGGTGAGCCCCGCCTACACGGAGATCTATGGAATCACCCTGAACGTCTCCGAGCCAATGAGTGTGGGCTCGGACATCCTCGTAGACTGCGTCGGCGCCGTCGCAACCTACCCAGGAGCGAACCTCGTGGTCGATTGCGGCACCGCCACCAAATACATCTATGTGGATGAGAACGGGATCTTCTCGCATCTCGCCATCGGCCTGGGAATCGAGACCGGCACCCATGCGCTGACAGATCGCACCGCGCAGCTACCTCAGATCGAACTCGACGATCCCGGGACCGTACTCGGCACCGACACCCTCTCCTCCATGCAGGCCGGCCTCTATTACGGGCTGCTTGGTGGCATTGATTACACGCTGCGTAAGTTCATCGACGAACTCGGCAGCCATCCACACATCGTGGCCACAGGCGGACTCGGCGGAATCTTCACGCCCGCACTCGACCTAGTGGACTCCTATGATCATGACTTGCTCTACAAGGGTCTTGCCACCATCGACGAAAAACTGCAGAAGTAGAGACTTCGACGTCGGCGGCGGCGACGGCTTCGGCATCTGCCTCGGCTGAGTGCGTGCCAAACTTAGTATTCGTGCAGGGGCGGCCGGCGCTCCCCCCAGACTCAGCTCTGAGGAATCCCTTGCGCACATCGTCTAAAGTGAGGTAAGGAATAACTGCAACTCATCTCTGACCTGCCGTTATTCACATCAAGGAAAAGGTCACTTCGGCTTTTCCGCACAGAGGGGGATTCGTGACAGAGATCATTTCGGCCGACACCGCCACTTCCCAACCACGCCGCACTACTCGTCAGCGCACCATGATCGAAAATCTGCTCTCGGGACTCGACGAATTCGTGACCGCACAGCACATTCACGAGATGCTGGAAAAGAACGGTTCGAAAATCGGCATCGCCACCGTCTACCGCAATCTGCAGACCATGGCCGCCGACGGAGCGCTCGACGTCCTCCACGTTGACGGTGAGGCCATGTACCGCGCCTGCGCCGCCCAGAAGCACCATCACCACATCGTCTGCCGCGAGTGCGGCAAGGCCGTCGAAATCGAGATCCCGGGATTCGAACAGTGGGTCCGCACCCATGCGAGCCGACACGGCTACACGGACGTGAACCACACTGTCGAAATCTTCGGTCTCTGCCCCGATTGCTCCGCCAAGGCGGCCGTTGAAAACAGAGTCAGCGGTGCTGATCCACGAGCTGACGATAAGTCTCAGCAGCCTCTGTCTTGACCCTGTCGAAGGACAGGCGATCGTTTGCCTTGAGATCCCACAGGCCCATCTGAGCAAGATAGTTCTCAACGGGCTTGTTCTCATCCCGGTAGACCCAATAGATCATGTCGAAAAGTGACCACCAGGTGTATCCGATGAGATTCATCCCACCATCCCTCAGCTCGTCCACCGCGGCGACTGAATCCTTCAGCCACTGGACTCGCTCTTCAACCGTTCCCGGCCAGCAGGTCTCGGTGAGATAGATCGGCAGGTCATAGCGGTCGGCGAAGAGGTGCAGCGCATCCTTCAGCCCCTCCACGCCGTCGTTCTTGAAGGGCAGAGTGTCCTCGGGACCGCCCGTGTGGTATTCCCCAGTTTTGTATTCGACCGTGGAGACAAGCGGATAGTAGTTGACTCCCAGCACGTCAGGACGGACTGCGTTGTCGCGGTACCACTGCAGATCCGCATCCGTCATGCCGTTCTTGCGCAGCCACGGAAGCAGCTCGTGATCGGAGCCTACCTTGCCCATGATGAGATCCTCCACAATGAAGCGACGCTTCTTGAGGAAGTCGACCTGATCCTTGAACTCCGGAGCGTCCACATCGCCATCGAACCTGAAGGAGGCTTCGACATTGACGAAGCTGGCGTCGGCATCCACCTGCGCGATTGCCTTCTGGGACTCCATCATTCCCCGGGTGATTTTACGCAGGATCTTGACGAAGCCGTCATCGCCGGTGAGCAGCGGCGGCCAGTAGCCGAACTCGCCGCAGTACATGCAGGTCAGCAGCGGCTCGTTCATCGGGGTGTAGACGGAAAGCCTGCCTTTGTAGCGGTCGGCAACGGTTGCGCTGTATTCGGCGACATATTTCTCGTAGTCCTCATTGATAAAGCCGTTGTCAAGCCACAGAGGGGTTCCGTAGTGCATGAGATCGACGATGACATCGACCCCGACTTCTTCAAAGCGGTCAACGACTTGGTCCAGCCAGTCGAAGCTGTACTTTCCCTTTTCGGGATTCACCAAATACCACGGAATACCCCATCGCGCATGGTTCGCACCGGTTTCCTGGATGAGCCCGATGTCCGAATGCCACTGCTCATAGTGCTTCGTCAGCTCGTATTCATCGAGCGAACGGCGTCCTGGGGCAGATTGGGGAACGAACGTGTCCTCGAATCCCACTGCGAAATTCAGCTTTCCGTTTTCAAACCACTTCATAAATCAGAATCCTTTTATTTGATTGACGTACTGGGTACGTGGCGTACTTGGCATACTGAGTATTTGACGTACTTGGACTTATCGGATCAGCCAACGTGACCCTGCGCTTTAGCCCTTCATTCCCGTCATGGCGATGCCCTCCACAAACTGGCGTTGTACGAAGGCGAAGATGATCACCAGCGGAATCGCCGAAATCACCGCACCGGCCATCATGATGCCGTAGGGAATGGCGCCGCCCTGCGAACCGTTGAGAAGCGAGAGGCCCGCGATGAGAGTGCGATCATTCGACTTGCTGGTCATGATGAGGGGCCAGAGGAGGTCGTTCCAGTTGTTCATGAAATTGAACAGCGCAAGGGTGAAAATTCCCTGCTTGGCGTTCGGTAGAACAATCGACCAGAAAACGCGGAATTCGCCAGCGCCGTCGAGACGGGCTGCGTTGTCAAGGTCCCTCGGGAGAGAGACGAAAAATTGGCGTAGCAGGAAGATTCCTGCCACATCCGCCATACGCGGCAATATCATCGCCAGCATGTTCATGTTCCCAATGAGGCCGGCAGAAGCGAGCATCTTGTACACAGGAATGAGCAGCGCCTGGTAAGGAACCATCATGCCCGTGATGAGAACCACCAAAAGGACGTTGCGGCCCTTGAAATCAAGGCGTGAGAGCGCATAGGCAGCCAGCGAATCGAAAATCAGCGAGAACACCATCACACCGGTCGCGAAAATAACCGAGTTGAGGAACTGTCTGCCGATGGGGAGACGATGGAAAAGCTGGAAATAGTTATCGAGCGTCCAGCTCGTGGGAATGAGCTTGGGTGGCCATGCATTCACCTGCGCCTGAGGCGCGAAAGAGGTCATCAGGCATACAAAGAAGGGAAATACGGTGATGAGAGAGGTGACGATCAGAGCCGCGTAAACTCCCACCTTTGACAAAATCGTGCTGACGGTTCGGCTCGTCCTCCTCCGAACGCGCCCCACCGATGTGCTTGTCGATGTGCTTGCGCTGCTCATCACATATCCTCCTTCTCATGCTTGTTGTTGAGCCACAGCTGGATCAGACCCGCCGCGAAGGTAATCAAGAGGAGCACATACGAGAGTGCCGATGCCGCTCCCACGTGGAAGTTCCTGAAGCCCTCGGTATAGATGCGATACACCATCGTTTCCGTCATGTGGTCCGGGCCACCGGAGGTCATCACGTAGATCTGGTCGAAGGCTTGGAATGCCTGGATGAGGGACATGATGACGATGTAGGTCGTTGTGCTGCGCAGACCGGGAAGGGTGACGGACGTGAACTTGCGCCATGGACCGGCACCGTCGAGTTCGGCGGCTTCGTAAAGCTCGTGCGACACTCCCTGCAGACCTGCCAGGAAGATGACCATGAAGTAGCCGAAGTTCTTCCAGACGCCCACGAGCGTCACCGTCGGCAGTGCCCAGATGGAGCTACCGAGAACGTCGCCCATGTGGATGCCGATTTTCGACAGCCAGAACGGCAGGAATCCAAGATTGGGATCGAGGATGAACTTCCACGCCATCGAGGCCACCGCCATGGAGAGGACGAAGGGAAGGAAGATGGCCGAGCGGAAGAATCCACGCAGAGGAAGGTCCTCCCTGTTGAGAAGGACAGCGACTCCGAGTGAAACGGCGATGAGGATCGGCACATAGATCACTGTGTAGATGGCCGTGTTGAGAAGCGCGCGCAGCACATCGGGGTTGGTGAACAGATCCTGATAGTTCTTCAGCCCCACCCACTGTGGAATGTTAAAGCCCGTCGCATCGGTGAAGCTCGTATACAGTGCGGAGAGTGCCGGATAGAACACAAAGGCTCCGATAATAATGACCGCGCCCGCACAGAACAGCCAACCATAGCGGCGCTGCGAACGTGTCAGTGCGCCCGATTTCCGTGGAGTGTCCGACGTCACCAGCGATCGCCGAGGCTTGTACACGGATCTGTCCCTCACCATAATTCCTTCTTTCCTTCTTCAAATACATTCCGTTGTCGGTGCCAACGACGCAGACCCGTGCCGTTGGCACCATGATGAAATCTCATCTTTTCAACGGTTTCGGCACCTCAATGAGACCGTTCTGCACTCACCTCAGAACGGGCTCATTTTGTGATGAGGGCTTGAATCTTGTCATTCGATTCCTTGAGAATCGATGAGATGTCCCCTGTGGATGTCGAAATCTTTGGTCCGAGCGCGTTGAGTTCCGACTGCACATCCACGAAACCTGTCGGGACACTTCCCAGGATGAGCTTGGCGTCATCCATGTAGGGAGTGATCTGTGCAATGAGCGCGTTGTCGGAGAGTTCCTTTGTCGTGATATCCGTCCTGTTCGGAGGATAGTTCGCTTCTGTCGCCCAGGTGATCTGGTTCTTCTTGTTGTTGAAGTACTTCATGAAGGCGTAGACGGCGGCCTTCTTCTGATCGTTGCCCCTGACCTGGGCCGTGGTGTACCAGTAGTTCGATGCTGCCAACGTCACCTTTGCCTTGCTGCCTGCGGGGAACTCGAAGGTCCCTGTGGTGATTCCCTTGTCTTTCGCCGTCTTGGCGATCCACGGGCCGATGTAGAACATTGCGGCCTTGCCGGAAATGAACAGCGACTGGGCGTCCGTGTAGGACAGATTCGAAGGAGATACCTTCTTGGCATAGACGTTGTCGCGCCAGTAGGTCAGTGTCTTCTTCGCCACGCTGCTTGTGAGCGCGACCTTTCCGTTGACCACAAGGTCCGAACCGGCACCCTGCAGCAAGGTCGGGATGTAGCCCGATTCCTTGTCGGCGAAAGCAATTCCGTACTGATCTGGAGTTCCATCACCATCGGAGTCAACCGTCAGCTTCTGTGCGAGCTTGACGAGTCCGTCCATCGTGGTGGGGTAATCGGATTTCTTGATGCCCGCCTTATCGAAGATGGCCTTGTTGAAGTACACCGAATAGGGAGCGTGTCCCATCGGAACCCCGTAATGCTTTCCGTCGACGATTCCATCGTTGACGATGTTCTTACGGTAGGTTGATGTCTCATTGGAGGCATCCGAGTAGAAGTCATCCACATCCGCGAAAGCACCCTGCTCAATGTAGCCACGGGCGGTGTCAGGCTGCGTCACCACCAGATCGGGGCCAGTCCCTGCCGACAGACTGGAAAGCAACTTGTCGTTGATGACGTTCCACGGGTTCTGTTCAACGGTCACCTTGTACTTCGACTGCGACTTGTTGAAGTTATTGGCAAGTGCCTGAACGGTATCGCCGTCAGACTCGGTGAAACCATGCCAAATGGTGATGTTGGTGACGCCGTCCGCGCTGCCACTGCCACTGTTGCCACAAGCGCTCAGCCCCATTGTTGCAAGCAAAACGGTTGAAACGGCAAGAGCTGTAAGCTTTACGTTCCTCATCTGTTCTCCTTCGACAGTCGGCCACATCACTGTCACCGACCCCGGCAATCTCAATGCACTTTTGCATCGATGCAAATACTATATCGCAGATTTGCATCGATGCAAATCTTTTCAAACTTTTTCAAAAAAATGTTCAATAAGTTTCAATATGCCGATTTCTGGACTCCCGTGGCCTATGAGTTCATCTGGAACGCGTACTCAACCCAAACGAGCCACACACTGCCGTGGTCTACGCACGCTCACGCGAGATTGCACACTCACTTGGTACATGAACTCCTGTTAACTACGCATTCACGCGGACTGGCGAATGATCAGCTCAAAGGGAGCCTTTTTGATAATCTGCCCTTTTTCCTTCTCACTCTCATCGCCGTAAATTCGGGAGTGGAGGATATCGACAGCCTGCGCCGCGATCTTATCGATACCGGGATCGATGGTCGTCAGCGGCGGCATGAGATATTGCGATTCATCGTTATTATCGAAGCCGATGACCGCAACATCATCCGGAACCTTCTTGCCGGCCATCTGAAGCGCGAACATTGCGCCTTCGGCAAGCTGATCCGTAAATGCGACGACGCCGTCAATCTCCACCGACTGGTCGAGCAGCTTCCGTACGGCCGCAACTCCGTCTGAGCGATGCCAGGAATCGGTCCTGACCTCAAGTCTCTCGTCAATTGGGATACCCGCCTGCTTCAGCGCATCGCGATACCCCGCCAATCGCTCCACCGACGGACCCTGACGCTGCCCACCATACAGGCCGATCGCCGCAATGCGACGGCAACCCCGCGAGAGCAGATACTCCGTCGCCGTGAGCGAGGCCTCACGATTCTGAATCATCACATGGTCGAAATGCCGGTCTCCGAAAGGCTCGGAGAGCACCGTAACGGGAATCCCCACGTCAAGAAGCTCGATCTCCTTACGGTTCAGCTCGAGCGGGCAGTATATGATCCCATCCGCCATGTTCTTCCGCATGCCGTGCAAGGCCTCGCGCTCACGATTGCGGTTCGAAGCCGTCGGCTCCACCAACACATACAGCCCACGCTTCTGCGCCGCGGCGATCACCGCATCCGAGAGATCCGCGAAATACGGCATGGTGAGGTCGGGAACGGCAAGAATGATGATTCCCGTGTTGCCCTGTCTCAGCCCCCGGGCCGACAGGTTGAGCGAGTATCCCATCGAATTGATGGCATCCCAGACCCTCTTGCGGGTATCTTCCTTGACATACTCATAATCGTTGACAACGTTTGACACCGTTCTCGGTGAAACATGGGCAACCTTGGCGACATCTTTCATCGTCACCCGCTCGACTCCGCTCATCTTTCCTCCGGCACGGCAATATCAGTGAACAAGAAACGCGATCTCAAACATTTTCCACGTTGCAAAAGCGTTTATGCCATTCTAACGCGCCGCTTTTGGGCCTTTGCATTATCTTTTCGTCCACACCGCGGCAAAAACCAACATGCCCGACTACGGATCACTCGTAAGCGTCATTATCCCGCCCACACCGCGGCAAAACCCTCTACTTCATCTTCTTCTGAATACTCTCGACAAGAGCCTTCACCCAGTCCGTGAGACTTGAGTAGTTTGAAGGCATCGACTCAGTCAGCTCCACCACGGGCACCGAACCTTTCTGCGCCGCCTTGGTGATGAGCTCAGTGGTGGAACTTTGCTCCTGCGTGTTAACTAACAGAAGAGACGCTGACTTGCTCGTCAACATCTCTTGGAAAGTTTTGAGGTCGCCGGGAGCGGGCTCGGAGTCGTTGGTGACCGCCTGCATATAACCGGTGGGCGTCACGTCCTTCAAGCCGAGATCTTCCGCCAAATAATACGCAACGGATTCAGTTGCCGCATACGTGCGTCCTTCTGTCACTTTTTTGGCCTCCGCAATGGATTGCTTCAGCTCATCCTCCGACTTTTCCCACTTTGTGTATTGGGCGTCGAAGTAATCGGAATCGGCGACATCCGCCTTTTTGAGCTGTGCCAAATACTCTTTCGCAGCCGCCGAACGAGCCTCTGACGAGAACCACAGATGAGGATTCGCTCCCTCGCCCGCACCAGATGTCTCCGCAACATCAATGACCGCCGCCGAAGAATTCCCCGCCGCCTTGGTGGCCCATGCATCATAATCCGCACCGTTTGCGAGGACGATCTGGGCCTTGGAAATTTTGGCGATATCAGAGGGCTGCGGCTCGAAATCATGGGCGTCAACGTTCTGGTTCGAAAGAATCGACGTGACCTCCGCCTTATCTCCCCCAAGTTGGCGCGCCAACGATTCCCACTGATTGATGCTGACGACCACCTCAACCTTGTCGGGCTGACTGTTCGATGCAGACTGACTGTCCACCGAGGAGCCACACGCAGCCATCGCCGGCATGACGGCCAGCGCTACGACGCCCGCCACCACACGGTGAACACTGGTTCGGAATTCTTGCATCTTCATCATGCTGACCTATCTGAGATAAGAGAGTAGTTCTTTCTACCGTTTTCAGGATACATTGATGATAATCATTATCGAAATCGACGCAGTTGACGGGGTCGACGCAGTTGACGATGTAGGCGCCATTCGCGACGCTGGCGCCATTGATCTTATTGGGAGCGCGAAGATATGGGCGTTAAACGCGCGCGGTCGCCGAGTGTGTCGACGGATTGATATCGGCGCCGCCTTCGACGGCATCGACGATGCCGATTATGCCGGTACCGGCAGTGACAAAGGCGGGCTCTCGGCGAGAAATCGCTGTTCCATGACGTCAAACGGTCGGTTGTGCGGCAATTTCACCTGTAACCGCCCCTTTTCCAAGGAAGTGTTCACGACGAATTGCCCTTTTAACGCGGGTTTGCGCCAAATACTCCGCACAACCGCGCAGTCAACGTCCCAAGAACAGAAAAAGTGGCAGCCAAGAAGAAAAAGAGAGGAAAAAGAGATTTTCTCCTCAAAAAGTGCCGAAAAGAGAAGTGCTATAGAGAGAGAAGTCCCGCATGCACAGCCCGAGCCCGAAAGATTTTAGATATTCCTGTGATCTGCCGGAGAAAGTTATTGCATGCACAGCCCAGAGAACTTCACATGGTCGTTCGCTTCACACCCGAAGCCCTTCGCATGCGTGTGTGCGTATGTGTATACGTGGGCGTGTGTGCCTATGCGTGTGCACATGCAAATATGCATGTGCATGTGAAAAGCCGCCCCACCCTGTTCCAGGATTCTCCGGTCACACGGCAAACTTGGAGGTGAATACCCAGTGGGCTCCGGTGATGGGATCTTCCATCTCTAACGTCCGCGCCACCAAATGCAGAGGCGACGAGAAATCGTCATAGGGGCGGTCAATGATGTCGGGATACAGATCATCGCCGACAATCGGCAGCCCCAGGCCGTTCATATGCACGCGTAATTGGTGGGTTTTGCCTGTCTGCGGATGCAGCCGGTACACACACGTTCCCGGATGCCCCGCGGCACCTGACTGGTCGGGAGCCACTTCAATCGTGGTGGTGGCGTTGGGAACGCCGGGGACCTCATGCGCCTGGAGAACCGTACGCTCCTTGAGAATTCGGGATGTGCGCACCACAGGAAACTCTGGATGCGGCACCACGGAAGAAAGTTCGGGCGCCGGCGCGAGGCATTCATATGTTTTCACGACTTCGTGATTCTGGAACTTCATTTGATATGCGCCACGGTCATTCACGTGTTTCACGAAAAGGACGACTCCCGCAGTCGCACGGTCAAGGCGGTGCGCGGGAATGATTTCGTCATTGTGAAATTGCTCGCGGACACGGATAAGCGCGGAATTGCGGTACCACATTCCCCGCGGCGTGGTTGCAAGGAAGTGCGGCTTATCAATGACGATGACTCGAGCGTTCTCGAAAAGAACCTCGTAATTGAAAGGAATGCCGGGTTCGTCAGTGACCCAGCGGTGCGGCGAATGGCGTGCGGAAGGATCAGTCATGCAGAGTTTGCGCTCCATTGAGAACCAGCGAAAGGGCGGTGGGCAAGGCTTCGGCAACATCGCCTGCCACGATCGGATGACCGTGTGTCCGTTGGCTCCGGCTATCGTCGCTTGCGACAGCGAGGGCAGACACATCGATTCCCGAAGCGATGGCTCCGGCAAGTCCGTGTACAAAAACCGCGAGCGCCGCGACTGAAGAGATATCAGCACGCATACCGCCGTTTGCCAAAGATGTTGCTCCGTCCTGGGCAGCGGTCGTCTGCTGCAGTGAGGCAGCGTGCTGCGCCACCAAAGTTCCCATGATTCCGGCAAGAACGTCGCCGGTTCCAGCGGTCGAAAGCCAGTACGTGGGAGCAGTGACGGAGATGGCTTCGCCGTCGACAGGCACCACAAGGGTCTTCGCCCCCTTGAGGACAACGGTGCAGCCGAGAAGGTCACGCGCGCGGGTCGCCCATTCCAGTCGGGAGAGATCCGATGCGTCGATATCGGAGTGGGAGACCTCGTAACCTGCCGTACCCAGTATCCGGGCAAGCTCCCCGCTGTGTGGCGTCACGACGAAACGCTCACGAGCGCACTCCCCCGCTCGTTTTTCAAGGTTTGCGAAAGCGAGCAGCGATCCTGCATCGACGACGCAGAATGCGGGACTGCCGGACCGGCTGTAGACGTTCGAAACCGCTGAAGCCGAACGAGAATCGGAAGCCGAAGAATTCAGAAGCTGAATCATCGTGTCGTACCGAGGATCGTGCTCCGACACATCGCTCATGCCAGAACCGATGACCCACGCATCGCAGGATCCAATGGAGAACACCGTTTCCGGCCGACGTTGCAGGATTGCGTCTTGGCAGCGGCGTGGCCCCACATACCGCACGTAGCCGGCACCAGCACGAGCAGCGCCTTCGACTCCAAGAACCGCCGCGCCCGGGTATTGGTCGGAACCTGTGAGCATGCCCACCACTCCGCGCGTGTATTTGGAATCGGCGGGACCTGCGGCGGTGAGAAGCTGCCGCGCCTGTTCCATGTCGAATTGCTTGACCATGAGACGCCTCCGTGCTCTGTTTTCTACTTCGTGGGCAACTCCACCACCTTCGTCATACCACCGCTACGCAAACGTTCACTCCACGGTCACGGATTTGGCGAGATTGCGCGGCTTGTCCACATCGAGTTTCTTCAGTTCGGCGGTATCCATCGCGAAAAGCTGCAGGGGAACAACATCCACCAGGGGGCTCATCAGCGTCGGGCACTGCGGCCGCCAGAAGATGACATCCGCGTACTGTTCCACATCCGGATCCCCCTCCTCGGCAACGGCCACGGTGAAGGCACCGCGCGCCTTGACCTCTTGGATATTGCTGATGATCTTGTCGTGCAGGATGTTGCGGCCACGCGGCGAAGGGACGATGACAACCACGGGTTCGTCTTCCTCCACCAGCGCGATGGGGCCGTGCTTGAGCTCGCCGGCCGCGAAACCCTCAGTAAAGGTGTAGGCGATCTCCTTGAGTTTCAGCGCACCTTCCAAAGCGACCGGATAGCCGACATGGCGCCCCAAGAAGAGGAAGGAGTGCGCATTGATAAGCTTTTGAGCGGCGTCATGGATGGTGTCGGCCTGGTTGTCGAGCACCCACTGGATCTTCTCGGGCATGGCGCGCAGGTCGCGCAGAATGTCCTGAATCTCGTCGCGGTACATCGTACCCTTCACTTGGGCAAGATACAGTCCGAGCAGGTACGCAGCGGTGATCTGCGCCACAAACGCTTTGGTGGAGGCCACGGCGATTTCGGGGCCGGCGTGAGTATAGAGGACGGCATCGGCTTCGCGGGGAATGGTGGAACCTTGCGTATTGCAGATTGCCAACACCCGCGATCCCTGCTCCCGAGCGTGACGCAATGCCATGAGAGTGTCCATGGTCTCGCCGGATTGCGAGATCGCGACGACGAGCGTACGCGGAGTCAGGATGGGGTCCCGATAACGGAATTCGTGCGCAAGTTCCACCTCGACGGGTATGCGCACCCAATGTTCGATGGCGTACTTCGCAACGAAGCCGGCATACGACGCGGTTCCGCACGCGATCACGATGATCTTGTCAATGCTGCGGAACACCTCTTCGTCGATGTGAACCTCGTCAAGGTTGAGCGAACCATCCAAGTCGAAGCGCCCCAGCAGAGTCTGCGCCACGGCTTCGGGATCCTCGTGGATCTCCTTGTCCATGAAGCTCGGCCAGCCACCCTTTTCGGCGGCGGAGGCATCCCAGTCAACAGTGAAATGCTTGGGGGTCGCGACATTGCCGTCAAAATCGGTGACGGTGACGTTCCCGCCCTGAATTTGCACGGCCTGATCCTGTCCGAGCTCCAGCGCTTCCTTTGTATACGCCACGAAGGCGGCTACATCGGATCCCAGGAAGCTTTCGCCGTCTCCGAGACCAACGACCAAGGGAGAATCGTGACGGGCGCCGACAACGATGTCGGGCTGACGCACATCCACCGCAAGAATGGTGAAAGCCCCCGTCAGCATGCGCGCCATGCGGCGGACTGCCTCGAAGAGGTTCGGTGTTCCCGTTTCCTCGATGATCTGATTGGCGATCTTGCCGAGAAGCTTTGCGGCAACCTCGGTATCGGTCGCTGAAACGAAAGTGTAGCCTTCGGACTCAAGATCGAACTTCAGTGCCGCGGCATTTTCGATGATGCCGTTGTGAATGAGGGCGATCTTGTTGTCTTGGCTGATATGGGGATGGGCATTGACGTCCGAGGGGACTCCGTTGGTTGCCCAACGGGTGTGACCGATGGCGACCTGGGCGCCCGGCAACGGATTCTTCTTCAGACTTTCCTCAAGATTAGAGAGGCGACCCGCTTTCTTTTTCCATGCGACTTCCTCCATGCCCGGTGCCGCAAGGGCGACGCCCGCCGAGTCATAGCCGCGGTATTCGAGGCGACCAAGACCTTGAAGACAGACTTCAAGTGGCTTTGTGGAAACGCTGATCTGACCTGAGTATCCAATGATTCCGCACATAACTCATAAGTCTAAGTGCCCGTGACCCACTCAGCTCAAAGCGGGGAGCACGCTCTCCGTATTCTCCACACCTAGATTCTCTAACCTAGGCGTTCAGCCCGACCCAGCTGGACTGGTTGACCTTGTCGACGTCGTTCTTGAGATCGCCGGACGTCTTCCCTGGGAAATGCGGATCTACCTCGGGAGCCATGATGGACCGCTGTTCGAAGCCCTTGCCGAAGTGCTTCTCCAGCCGCGACTGCAGCACCATGAGCACCGTCGTGATCACCAGATACCAGATGCACGCCACCAGCAGCAGCGGAATCGGCTTATAGATACGATTCGCAATGGCGTTGGTAGCGAATTGCAGATCGAGTGTGAACGGAACCGCCAGCACAAGGGAGGTGGTCTTGAGCATGCCGATCGTCTCGTTGCCCACCGGGGGAACGATGATCCGCATCGCCTGGGGCAGCACGATCCGACGCATGATCAGCGACCCACGCATCCCCAACGCCTTCGCCGCCTCGCCCTGGCCCGTATCCACCGCCTCAATCCCCGCACGCACGATCTCCGCCAAATACGCCGACTCGTTCAACGCCAAACCAAGAACGGCCGCCACACCGGCAGTCAACACCTGCTGCGAGTCAACCGACCAGAACTCAATGCTCGTGAACGGGACGCCCAGGGACAGCTTCGGCACCAACACCGAGAACAGGCCCCAGAACACCAGCTGCGTATACACAGGGGTCCCCCGGAAGAACCAGATCCAGAACCAGCTCACCCCCCGCAGCACCACATTGCCCGACGAGCGCATCACCGCCAGCAGCACCGAGAGCACCACCGCGATCAGCATCGACGCCACCGTCAGGATCAAAGTCCAGCCGATCCCGTCCAGCACATGCTCGTTGAACAGGTACCTCCACACCACATCCCACTCGAAACGCTCATTCGTCACGATCCCCTGCACCAACATCAACGCCAACAACGCCACCACCACACCAGCAACCACCGTTGCGGTGTGCCTCACCGGCAGAGCGTTGATCCGGTTGGGGATCTCAACCTGATTTTCCTTGGACTTTCGCGCCATTGCACTCCCGCCACACAAACACTTGTGGACCGCACGAACCGAGCGGCCTCTTCTATGAATATCTCTACTTTAAACAGCAAAAGGGACGGCAGCCCTCAGGCCGTCGTCCCCGCACTTATTTTTCCGAATCACACTGTCGCGCTGTTGATCTTGGGATCATCGATCATGACGCCATCGGCGCCCCACCCCTCGAAGATCTTCTTGTACTCGCCGTCGTCCATAAGCTTCTGGAGGGCGGCCTGCACGGCCTTCGTGGTCTGCTCGTCGTCCTTGGAAACGGCGATGCCCAGAGGCGAGACCTCCGCGTCCTCGCCCAGCGTCTCAAGCTGGCCGTTGGTCTGCTTGATGGCGTAGCCGGTGATGGGGGTGTCTGCGTAGAAGACATCGGCCTTGCCGGTGACCACTGCGGTCGCCGCGCTCGTCTGCTGGTCGAAGGACTGGACCTCGGTCTTGTCCTTGCCGTCCTTTTCGCACTTCTCGGCGGTCTTCTTCGCGGATTCCTCCTCGACGGTACCCGTCTGAGCCGCAATCTTGACGCCGCACAGGTTGGTGACGTCGATCTTCTTCGGGTTGCCCTTCTGAACCGCATACGTCATGCCGGCCTTGCCGTAGTTGACCATGTTCACGGCTCCGAGACGCTCATCGTTCACGGTGAACCCGGAAATGCCGAGATCGTATTTGGTACCGACCGCGGGAATGATGGAATCGAAGGAAGACGACACCGTTTCTGGTTCGAGACCGAACACCGCGGCGAGCGCCTTGGTGAGATCCACGTCGTAGCCCTGGGCAGTCTTGCCGTCCTCGCCCACGAATTCAGCGGGCGCGTAAGTAAGCTCGGCGCCAACGGTCAGCTTGCCGTCCTTGGTGATGGAGTCGGGAAGCATGGCGGCGATCTTCTCGTCCTTCTTGATGCCGCTGGCATCGTAAGTGGCCGATGACGAGCTCTTCGTATCTTTGCTCGTTGATGCGGAACTATCCGACTCATCGGTGGTGCCGCAGCCCGCAAGCGCAAACAGCGTTGCGGCGGAAAGTGCAATAGCAAGTGACTTGCGCAATGACATGATTCAGATTCCCCTCGATAACGTGTGTATGAATATTTATACACTCAACTGCATATTTTGTATACAGTCGGTGTGTCGCGGAGAATACGACGATCAGCCGATGGCGCTGGGAACGTCGTCAGTCGACGTGGGATGCGGCATCTGCACCCACGGAGGAGACCGCGGCTGCGTCGGCGGCAACGGCGACTTCCTGCCACTGCGTCGGGCGGCGACGGTACGCGCCCAGGCCGAGGACGGTAGCGAGCACATAGACGGCGACCACGAGAATAAAGGAGGCGGAATACGAGCCAGTGGCATCGACGATGGATCCGTGAATCGTCACGGCGAGCGCAAGAGTCGCGTTCGAGAACATGGTCGCGATGGAGAGGATCTCGCTGTAGTCACGTGGTCCGAACGACTGGCGTATCATCCACGGGATCGCCACCAGGAGGTAACCCTGTCCCAAGCCGCTGAGGAAGCCGGCGACCACCGCGACGGCCGGAACTCCGATGAGCGCAACGCCGATCCAGCCGATGACGGCCACGACCACATAGGAGCAGATCACCATCTCGGCGCGGAACTTGTCGAGCAGCATGCCAATGGTCGCCTTGCCCACGGCGGCACCGATCATGATGCCCGTCACCACGACGGCCCCCTGCTCCAGGGTGAGACCGCGTGCGATTTCAAAGCTCGAGATGTGCTGCACGAAGCCGCTGACGATTTGCAGCAGAACCATCGAGATCACGATGAAGACAAACGTCGGCGTGCGGAAGGCCTTCTTGGCATCGAGACCTGCGTTGGCAGCGAGCGAGACGGATGCCGGAGCGGGATTGGAATCATTCTGCGCCGAGGCCGCATTCGAGGAGCGGGTGCCGGCGGGACGGACGAGAGCCCCGAAAGCGAATTCGCCGCGAGCAGGGTCTGGATTCCACTTCGCCACGAAGAGTGTGAAGGGCAGTATCAGCACCATGAGCAGGATGCCGGTGACCAGGTAGCCGCTGCGCCAGCCCCAGCCCTTGATGATCGCCGCGATAATGGGGTTCATGACCGCGCCGCCGATACCGGAAAGACCCAGTGCGATGCCCATCACCATGCCGAGCTTCTTAGCGAACCAGCTGGAGAGAAGCACCGCGGGCGCGATCATGACGGGGACGACCATGGAGATGCCGATGAGGGCGAACATGACATCAAACTGCCAGATGGCGTTGAGGAACGAACAGGCGATGAACGAAAGACCGCACACCACCACCGACGTCGACAGCATGACTTTCGCATTGATACGTTTCATGAGCAGTCCGGCGACGGAGAGCGCCAATGCCCCGATGAGGTCGCGGATGGTGACCGGCAGGGAAACGGCGGTACGCGCCACCCCGAATTCACTTTCGAGTGAGGTGAAGTACAGGCCGGACGTGTTCACGATAAGGCCATAGCCCACGAATGACATCAGACAGCAACCGACGAAAATCAGCCACGGTAACGCTGACTTGGTCTTTGTTGCAGACACTTGGTCACGTCGTGCGGGCATAGGGCCTCCTTTGAACCGGCGCCGACGCGCAGGTGCGGCGACGCAATCCCTCAGATTGATTCCACAGACTCAACAAACTTGTCTATTATCTCGGTTCAAATGTGAAGGAACGGGTGGGGCAGCCCGTTCCTTCACAAAAGTCCTATGCGGGCTCGAGCCCGCTCCCGCAGCAGGCATCGCCCACTGCGCGGCCCGCTTTACCGCACAGCCCCACTTTTACTGCACAACTCGCGCTTTACTGCACGACGAACTGGAAGGGCTCACCCTTGGAGACCGCCTGCGCGTAGCTTTCGATATCCAACTGGACGCCGGCCTGCTCGAATTTTGCCTGAATCGGTGCCGCAATCTCAGCGACGGGGCGACCGGCGAACTCGGTGCGGGTCTCTTCGTCCAGCTTGTCGATTTCCTTGGCGACTTCCTTGTACATATCCTTGATCGCCTCGGTATTGAATTTCACGTCTGCCATGACGTACCTCCTTAAACTATGTTTGCCCTTCCCAGAGCTGTTGAATTTTGCTTCTGCATTTGCAACGTGCGAATGAAATCCGATGGGCCGGCATGCTGCGATTCACGCCACCACGCCAGTCATAGTGAATACAAGTCTTAGTGAATGCAATACCACACTATCCGGTGAGCGGGGCGGAACGAACCGAAAATGCGTCCATGACAGTGAGAACACGGGTGGGTCTGCGGAAACCGTAAGACTGCGGCAACACCAAGCGGCTCATGGCGTGGGCAGCAGGGTGCGGCGCATGCGTTCCTGCTCATCGACGGGCTCGCCACTCAGCTTTGCGAAAATCGCCTCGTGGCGGCGGTGCTCCTGCTCGAGTATCGTCTTGGCCTTGCGGCCTCCCTGCTTCTCGATGGACTTGATCATGCGGGAGAGGTACTCACCGAACTGGCTGCGCTCCTCGTCGGTGAAGTCTTCGAAAAGGGACGGGTATTGGTTGCGTGGCTCCTTGGCGTTGCGCCCTTTCTCAGTGAGCGAAATAAGGATGACGCGGCGGTCCTTGGGATAGGGCTTGCGCACGACATAGCCGTTTTGCTCCATTTTTCCAAGGGTCTCGTTGAGTGATGAGACACGGATTCCCATCAGCTTGGCGAGTTCACGGGTGCGCATGCCGTCCTTCAGCTTGAGCAGGGCGAGGATGCGTCCCTGTCCCCTTGTGGCATCCACCAGCGGACCACCCTTCAGATGCACACGAAAACGGTAGTCTCGCAACATGGTTTGCAGGGTGAAGAAACGTTCGTACAGTTCTTCGTCGGCGTCGTTCTCATAGTCGCCCGGCTTGGGGGCGCCGTCCTCCTCAGTAAGACACAACATCTGTTTTCCTCACACTCGGGAGATCTCCGCGCCATTTTCGCCACGCCGAGAGAATCCCGATTTCTCTTAGTTTTCGTATCTGTTTAGTTCAGTTCTTCAGTTTTCCTGTCTCACAATTTTGACAGGTACCTGTTTGATTTTTTATACTGGTACCTGTAATACCTTATCAAAGGTTTGAGAAAACGCGAGAACAGGAGTCGTCATGGAAGCACACACGACTGCGAGAGCGCAATACGCCGCATCGCTCATCGCGCCCATCGAGGGGCGCTTGTCCTCGCCTGCAGCCCGCATTCCCACTGTCTTGGAACAGAGCTCGGGAATTACCATCAAAGGCCGCACCATTCGCTCCTTCGCCTATACCACCGATGCCGCGATCATCCGCAACACGAACGCAGACGCGATCCTGGCCGTGTACCCCTTCACCGGAGAGCCCATCATCACCGAAGCTCTGATGAAAGTCGCCCAGGCACCCCTGTTCGTCGGAGTCGGCGGCGGAACCACCACCGGCCAGCGCGTCCTCGAACTCGCCATGATGGCCGAGATGCAGGGTGCCGCCGGCGTCGTGCTCAACTCTCCGGCCTCACCGGAGACGATCCTGTCCGTCCTCAATGTGGTGGACATTCCCGTGATCGCCACCGTCACCGACTTCGATGGCGCGACAGCACAGAAAATCGAAATCGGTGCCAGCATCGTGAACGTGGCCGCCGGGGGAAGAACGGCGGAAGTGGTGACCAAGATCCGCGAGCAATACCCCATGGTCCCCATCCTCGCCAGCGGCGGACGCAGCGAAACCACCATGTTGGAAACCATCAACGCGGGAGCTAACGCACTCACCTGGACTCCACCCTCCGCCCAAGAACTGCAGCGCCAGATGATGGAGGACTATCGCTCCGGTAAGCCGCACCACCATGAAACCGCAGGTTCCGGAGAAACTTCTCCGAAGCAGACACCCCAGAATTCGCCATTCTTCATCGATCTCGACGAAGAAACCGAACCCATTGAGCTGTGGTAAGGAAGGATGAGCATGAACTCGTACACGGAGCTAAGCGCGCGACCCCTGGTCGACCCATCGGCAGAAAACGCATATTCCGCCACTACCAACGAGAGTCAGGAGAACACCTTCCTCAGCGGTAGTGGCAACAATAGCAACGGCAGCGGTGGCAGTGCTCCATCACGCGGCCTGCGGACACTGCTCTTCCCATGGCTCGACGCCATGGGCCGGATGCTGACCCACTTCGTCGAACCGGCCTCCATCGCCCTGATGTGACACACCGGCGGCACTGTAACAGTCACGAAACTTTTCGCGTTCTACCCTTTCCCCGGTATTCGATAAGGCTCGTCCTTACCGAATACGTGCTGGGCAAAGCTGCCCAGTAACAGGATGCGGCCTACTTCACCTCCCTCCCGGAATGCCTGGCCCGTGGAGCGACGGCATCAACACCGTACAAAGGAGTACGCAACGTGATAGCCCTCAGAAAATCACCCATACCCAAAAACGAGGGAAGCCCCGGATCAGGCGCCCTCAAAGGAAATGCCAAAAAGTGCGGAATCGCAACCCTTGCAACTGCACTGGCAGTCGCCTTCCTCGCCAGCGGAACATTCTGCGTTCCACCGGCGCAGGCGGCCGAAACCCCCTCGTACGACGTCACCGTTGACGGAGCGAGCGACGGCCGCACCTTCGACGGCGTCGGAGCCGTCTCGGGTGGCGGTGCCGTCTCGCGCCTTCTTCTCGACTACCCCGAACAGGAGCGAAACGAGGTCCTCGACTACCTCTTCAAACCCAATTACGGCGCATCCCTGCAGATTCTGAAGGTGGAGATCGGCGGAGACACCAACTCCACCGACGGATCGGAATCAAGCCACGAGCACGTACGCGGACAGGTCAACTGCAACGCGGGCTACGAGTGGTGGATGATGAATCAAGCCAAGCAGCGCAACCCCTCCATCAAGTTCAGCGCACTCGCCTGGGGTGCTCCCGGATGGCTCGGTGACGGAGAGTATTACTCGCAGGACACTATCGACTACTTCATCGACTGGCTCGGCTGCGCCACCCAGCACGGCTTCACCATCGACAACATGGGCGTGCGCAACGAACGCTCGTACGACTCGGCATGGGTCAAGTCCTTCCGCAAGGCGCTCGACGCGGCGGGTTACGAATCGGTCAAGATCATCGCCTCCGACGAAGCTGCGGTCAAAGGCGAATGGCTCGTGGCTCCTGATATGGCGAAGGACAAGGAGCTCAACGACGCCATCAGCATGCTTGGCAACCACTATTCGTGGGGAGACAGCTCCGAGGTCGCCAAGTCGCTGAATAAACCACTGTGGATTTCCGAAGGCGGACCCTGGTCGGGAGAATACGGCCGGGGCGGCGCGAACACGTCGATCCCCGTCTCCCTCAACCACTCCTACATCATGGGACGAATCACCGGCTACGAAATCTGGAACATCCTTACCGGCTACTACGACGGTCTGAGCCTGAGCGACGCCGGCCTCATGCGCGCCAACAAGCCATGGTCCGGAACCTACGACGTGCGCCCCGCCATCTGGGAAGTCGCACAGACGACGCAGTTCACCCAGCCCGGCTGGCAGTATCTTGACGCATCTTCCAACTACCTCGATCCCGACGACTCCACGCAAGGCAGCTACATCTCCCTCAAGTCTCCCGATGGAAAGGATTTCAGCACCGTCATCGAGTCCATGGGAACGACCACTGCGCGCACGGTGAATCTGAAGGTCAAAGGCGGACTCCCCACGGGAGCCCTTCACGTGTGGCAGACCACTCCCGACTCCTGGTTCACCCATGAGGCCGACGTAACGCCGGATGCCAATGGCACCTATACCGTCACCGTTCCAGCGAACTCGACCGTCACCGTCACCACCACAACAGGCCAAGGCAAGGGCACCGCTACCGGAAACACGGCCTCGGCATTCCCCTTCCCCTTCCACTCCGACCTCTCCGAGGGCGGGCTCAGCGGACAGACCCCCTACTTCTCACAGATGGAAGGCGCCTATGAAGAGCGCGCCTGCCAAGGTGGACGCAAGGGCAACTGCCTGACGCAGGTGACCGAGCAGCCAGCCATCGGTTGGGCCGCATGGGACCAACCTACCGGCGTCATCGGTGACATCGACTGGCAGAACTACAAGGTCAGCGTGGACGCCTATGTTCCCGCAAAGGGCATGGCACAGGTTCTCGGCCGCGTCTCCAACGACCCCATCCGCCCGGTCCCCAATGGCTACGGGCTGAGCCTGTCCGCTGACGGAACCTGGTCCATTGGCAAGGGCCTTCCCGGAGGCTCCGAATGGCAGGAGCTCGCCAAAGGCTCCCTCGGAGCAGACGGCACCGGATGGCACAAGCTGGCACTCACCTTCCAGGATCAGCAGATAACCGCCGAAGTCGACGGCAAACAGGTGGGTTCCGTGGAAGATTCCACGTGGATCTCCGGCTGGGCGGGACTCTCGGATAACTACACGGCAGTGCAGTTCGCCGACCTCTCCGTTGACCCCCTCCAGAAGATGCAGACGGTTGCGGGAGACAGCAAGAGGTTCGTCCAATCAGGCGATACCTCCTCCCTCGTCTTCAATGGCACCCAGATCGCCCTCACGGGCAAGCAGAACCTGCAGGGAACGTTGACCGTCAGCATCGACGGAAGCTCACCTACTACCCTGACTCCGGATTCCACCGGTTCCCTCACATGGCGTTCCCCCGTCCTCATCGACGGCGGCCACACCTTGGAGGTAAAGGCCGCGAAGTCGACTTCGACACCTCTAGATCACGTGGACATCGTTCCCGGGACCCTGAGCGAGACCTCCGTGGATGACTGGTATACAGGCACGTCTGAAGACAAGGTCGTCTACAACGGCGACTGGAAGGGCTGCCCCGGCTGCAGCGGAAAGGCACAGCTGTTCCATGGCTCCATGACCACCGGAACCACTCCGGGAAGCACCGCCGCGCTCACCTTCAATGGTTCCAGTGCAGAGATCTGGGGATACATCACCAACAAGGGCGGCATCGCCGACGTCTCCATCGACGGAAAGAAGGTAGGACAGGCCAATTTCTATAGCAAATCAAAGCTCAGCAACCAGCTGGTGTGGAGAAGCGGCAACCTCCCCGCCGGAAAGCACACCCTGACCTTGACCGTCACCGACAGGAAGAACGCTGCGGTCAGCGACGACGACCAGGCGGAGATCAACCTCGACCGCATCGTCGTGCGCGGAACGGCCCTCAAGGAGACGACAGGGTCTAAGGACGGCGAGTCTGAGGCCGATCCCGGTGAGCCCGCCGTAGTGAAAGGCGACACCGACACAAAGGACGATGCCGACACTACCGACAAGGGCGACAACACCGGTGCTGCGAGCGCAACAGATGCCGACGCGAACGGTGACGCCGACAAGAGCGACCGATCCGACAACGATGCTGCAACCAAAGCCGATGCCAAAGCGGATGCGGATACCAAGTCCGGCGCAAAGGCTGATATCAAGGCGGCAAATGCCTCGGAGAACAAGGACGACACCGCTTCCGGACCTCTTGCGAAGACCGGCTTCGGCTCTCCTGTCATCGTCTGGATTGCCGGCATTCTCATTGCTTCCGTCGCCATCGCCGCAGTCTGCCTGATGGCCTCGAAGCGGGCGAAGCGCCAGCACTGAAGTAACACTTGCTGACTGCTGATGTTTTGGCAGTTGTCAAGTAGGAATGAGAGGTGTGGTTCCCTGCATACATGCGCAGGGAACCACACCTTTTCTTGTTTGCACGGGGAAAACAAGACCACTACAAAGCAGGTCATCAATTGCACTTGCCTGCCAACTTGTGCGGCCTCAGTACTAATGTTCAGGTATCAGATAGCTTCAATGTCGAAGTCATCTACACCACATCGAGGATCGATAGTATGTCTGAACCAACACAGCAACCTCAAAAACCGCAGCAACCGGACATTCACCACCAGCCGGGTGTCCCGCAACAGTCCGACCCCTCTCAGCCTGACCCATCTCAAAACCAGAACGCTGCCTCTCCCAAGACACCGCAACAGCAACCGCAATTCATGCAAGGGCCAAATCGCTACTCCCAGTACCCCACACAGCAATTTGGAGCACCACAGATACCTCAGCAAAAAGTCACGAAGAAACTCGACGTCAAAGTCCTCTTTATCGTGCTGGCAGCACTCTTTGCCTGCAGCACGATTTTTATGGGAATTCGCTACGTCCATGCGTCTCAGCACATAGACGCGCTAGATCAACAGGTAGATGACCTCACAGCAGATAAAAAAAGATTGCAGGGGGAACTGTCAGGTACGGCTCCTGACCAAGAAGATGATTCATCTGGAAGTACAGATGACAACGATACAGACACCGATGGGGACAGCTCGGAAGAAGACGGGGAAGGAAAAATCGGCGATACTTTGGAAAGCGCCGGAATACAGATGAAGCTCACAAAAGCCGCAGATGCTTCAAGCATTAGCTACGACACATGCGGAGATAGCTGCAGCAACGGAAAATACGCTCCGAAAAAACCTGACAAAGGAACGAAATATTGGGTTGCAAATGTTGAAATTACAAATAACTCCAAAGCCCCCATTGACATCACCTGCGGCTATCCTCTGAAAATCGAAGCCGTCAATACGGACAATCAGCATTACACACCTATCGATGATCTTTACCAAGTTCAAGGAAATCCGGAGTGCAACGCCGAGCTTCAGCCAGGTCTTTCCTCCAAGATGTCATACGTATTTGCCATACCTTCCAAAACAACCATTGCCGGTATCGCTTTTTCGGGAATAGATGAGAACTTAGACGAAGGCGAACAACGTTACTTCATCGTCAAGGATGATTATACGTTCTTCAGCGAATAAGCCTTCGCTGATGGAGCGGGCGACGGGAGTCGAACCCGCCTCTGAAGCTTGGGAAGCTTCCTGCAAACATACCTCAGGTATGACTTTCAAACAAACCTTCTGAACATCACGAAGATGACATTTCGCAATACCAGCAATCACGCAGATTCACCCTGATGTATTCTAAAGCCTGCAATATCCTGCCGAACAGGCCCCTGAGAAATGCCATCAATACGGTTAATCAACATCGACACAGCCGCCTCGGCCATCCCAGCAAAGTCTAGAGCGACAGTAGAGAGTGTCGGAATAGAGAAGCTGCCCATCTCAATACCATCAAAACCGAAAACTGCCTTATCCCGAGGAACTTCGATACCGAGATCATGCAGAGAACGCATTAGACCGATTCCCAACACATCATTCATGCAGAAGAAAGCATCATGCTGATCATCACCTGTTCCGATGACCGCTGCCGCTTTAAAAGCCCCTTGAATGTCCCATTCGCAAGGAATCAAATCATTCTCATTGCCAAGATTAGCTTCTTTCATAGCCTCAAGGGCATATCCAATACCGGCATTACGGCCAGCCGACTCAATTTTATGCGAATTATACCTGTTTCCCCCAACAATGGCCACATGGCGATAACCCTGCTCCTTCAGATAAAGAAAAGCCGCTCGCATACTGGCTCGTAGCGGAAGCGCGACATTATCGTAAAGGGGCTTTTTTGAATAGTCCTCAAACAAGACGGCTGGATGATTCCCTATAATCTGGCGAAGCTCCACTTCGCCAACGTTATAGATGTTGAGAATAAGACCATCACAGAGCGGTGAATTTACTCGCTTAAGAAAGTTTCTTTCGATGTCCTCTGAAAAGTTGGTCTGCTGGATAATAGTTTGCAACCCGTGGCGCTGCGCAGATTGAGATATCTCACGCGAAAGCAGCGAAAAATAAGGATTTCCCACGTCCGGAATCACCAGCGCAATAATTCCGCTTTTACCTTTCTTAAGGTAACGAGCTGATTGGTTAGTGACATAATTCAGAGATTCCGCCGCATCGATAACCTTCTGCTTGGTGGCACTTTTAACAACAGGATCATTGCGCAATGCGGCAGAAGCCGTTGTAACAGAGACGGATGCAAGCCTCGCGACATCACGCAACGTCGTCATATGAGCACCTTGCCTTCAAATCCGAGGATGAGCTTGTTCATCTCTCAATAGCATATACAACCCCCAGTCCTGATCGTTGGCGAATTCATCAAAGAATTCACCACGCATACCATTAACAGAATAAGGGAAAACATAGGCACAACTAGCAGACCCATCGGAGAAGAATAGTGGGATAACAGCCCGGAGCGATTTCTCAGCACGATCTCGATAACTGCTATCGCCTATTATCTCAGAGTAAAGAGAAAAGACTGAACCAGATATGGCACTCCAATAATGTGGAAAGGTATCGCCGTAAACTTTTCGTTTGCCAAACCAATAATCGTCCCAGTGCCGTATAGCCACCTCATTAAGATGATAATCAGGTTGAATACCGTTAAAAGTATTTAGAACTTTCAACTGCTCCTGCACAGCTTGGACGTATTTTTTATCACCAGATAATATGTAAGCCTGCAGCAATATGAAAGCAGCAGATCCCACACTGGCTTGTTCAAAGATAACCTCTGAAGGTGGATAGTCCACTCCTCTTTCGGCAATCACCGACGCATGATCAAGGAAAAGGCTCTTCATCTCCTCTTCCTCATCTTTACGGCCTGCTTCACTCAAAGCCGCACACATCTGCATCATTGGCATTTCGATAGGATATACATGATAGCCATATTCTTCGTAATAGCATCGAACAATTCTTACAGCAATATCAAGCCAGCGACTCTGACCGTCTACTCCAAAGAGTCGTAGATAAAACAGCGCAAACCACGGGGCATTATACAGACGCTTCGGATGGTCATCATGAATCATGTCATTATAGACATGGCCACTATCTACGTCGAGAAGTTCACGTTCTATGAAGCGTTCGTACTGCAAAAGTGCCCGTAGAATTCTAAATTCTTCTGAGTTCGGCTCAAGATTGGAGATGTCAACCTGTTTTTCTCTTTTCAACGTTTCAAGGTAAAACGCAAGAAGGACTCCCATACCCACGCGTTCTCTGCCCGCATTATAATCTGAATCTTGGTCTCGGACTCTTTGGTCACCCCCTCTAAAATACTGATGCTGTTCCTCGGTGTCATAGGCGACAAGAGCCCCATCAAGATGGTCGTCTGCACCCTTATATTGTTGTTTATCCGCAATAAATAAACACCGGTTCCGGACAAGCTGAGAAAATTCAGGGGCGATGAATATTTTAGTAATGCAGGTATGTTCATCTGCTGTAACCTCGAATACTTGTTCTCCACCACCGCTCGACGGATCAGCCTCAAAGGTGTATGAAAAAATACCATCCTCGGATGAGACTTCGTCCACAGAAATACCGTTTACCTTCAATTCCTTTGGGCGAAAGGAGGGATGAATGGTCAGTGTTGATTTTTCACTGGGGAAAAGAATATACCTACTCCACTGTGCAACGAGAAACTTAGCACGGTGTGCCGCCTGATAATAGAAATCCTCGACCGAAGAGCAGGGGAAAATCACCCATGAGATCCTCCTCTCTTCGCCAGGAAGCACTTCCATAGCAGAAGGATGAAGGAGAAAACACCCCCTATCATTACTACCCAATTCAGTATTTCTCTCAACACTGTACTTCTCTAGGGATCCCTCAGTCAGGATGAGACCAAGGTGAGGAGGTTCACCGCCCATCCTCCTCGCCAGCACATAGCTTGAAGTCCCACCACAAAAAATCTGCACATTGCAACGTAATGTCTCGCTTATACGACTTTCCGCATATCTATCTTCAAGAGGCAACGAAATGGATATATCCTTAAGGGAAGCAAGTACCGGTTTATCTGTAAAGTTTTTTAGAATTACCGTTGTTGTAAGTTCATCACCTTTCCAACAGTTTTTCACTTGAGCCCTGAGCCGGCTGGGATGTCTCACCTTCGCATACTCGTAGTCCGGACGAATCCAATTCATTTTGTAAGGATCCGCACTGAATTGTACTTTCATTAAAAATCTTTCTTCATGTCTGTTCTCCTCTGGAACAGAAAACTTCCATTGCACTCACCTATACGAAAAGCCGTGCAAAGCTATCCTTTGACCGCCCCTGCAACCAACCCAGAAACAATCCAACGCTGGCAGAAGAGGAAGAAAATGACCACGGGGATTAACGCGACTACCGCAATGGCCATGAAAAGCGGCCAATTCGTTGAGAAAGCAGTCACAGCGTTGTATACCTGCAAAACGACCGTGCGTTTCTCTTCCGAACTGATGAAGACACTCGGCGTTAAGAAATCATTCCATGTCGCCAACGTCTGAAAAACTATGACCGTAGTGAGAATCGGCCGGATGAGAGGAATACAAATGCTCCAGTAAATCCTGAAGGGGCCAGCCCCATCGATACGTGCTGCCTCAAAGAGCTCCACTGGAAGTTGGCGCATATAACCGATAATAAGAAAATAACAAAAGACGCTCCCTCCGAGATACATGAAGACAAGTCCCGTTAGAGTATTTACTAGTCCTAGTGCGCCCTCTAATTTGTATAATGGTAAAAGTGTTGCCTGCGCCGGAATAGTGAAAGTAATCATAAGAATCATTCCAACGACGATTGTAAAGACGTTCTTTCGAAGAATCATTCCATATGCAGCCAAGGACCCAATGAAAACTTGGAGCGTCACTCCAAGTACGGTGACAATCAATGTATTCAAAAAGGCCCGGAAGATGCCACCACTCGCAAAAGCCTCAGCATAGTTAGCGAAAACCCAGGTCGTGGGCAACGAAAGTGGATGCTGTGCCATGTCTGTTGTCGTTTTAAATGAACTGATCACCACATAATATAGAGGAATTGCACAAATAAAGGCGATGACCAATACAATGACAGAACGAGCGATCTTACGACCTGTTTTATTTCTTTGATACTCATTCATGAGAACCTCCTCTGGACAAGATTCGCTGCCCCCATCTGAGCCAGGACTAGTACTAGGCAAGCAAAAGTGAAGACAACGGCGAGTGCAGAACCAACACCATATTGTGACTGTCCTACGCCGCGAAGAATAATGGATTGAGTAACAGTCGTCGTTGAAGTGCCAGGACCTCCGCCTGTTAGGGTATACGGCAGATCATAAACCTTCAAATTACCTGACATGATGAGGAAAGTGGAGGTAGCAATAGCAGGAACTAACTGCGGAAGAGTGATGTGAAGAAACTGCTGGTGAGAATTCGCACCATCTACGAGGGACTGTTCATATAAATCTTCCGGAATCGCTTGCAAATAAGCAATATATAGGGTTGCGTGCCAGCCTACTCCCATCCAGATCGCCACAAAAATTACGCAGAACTGAGCCCAGTGATCATTAGAAAGCCAGGGAACAGGCGGCATACTGAAGAGTGAAAGCAGCCTGTTGAAGATGCCTGATTTCAATGGAGAGAACAGCTGCCTCCAGATGAGGCCAAGAATCGCTTGCGCGGGCACTCCTAGGAAGAAGAACAATGAGCGAGCCAAGCTTCTTCCCCAAAAAACTTTATTCAACGTCACCGCTAATGGAAGTGCAAGCACAGTGATCAGAACTGTCGTTGTAATTGCAAAGACAAGGGTAAAACCAAGGCTTTGCAGCAGTTGAGGCTCGGAAAATATCTTCTGGTAGTTTTCCAGACCAATAAAATTGAAATCATCGGAATACCCATTAAAATCAGTCAACGAGTAATAGATGGACTGGAAAAGCGGAACAGCAGTGAGGAGTGTGAAAACAACCATGATGGGAAGAAGAAACCATACTGTTGCCCAGTTCATTGAAGATAGTGTGGACCGTTCACCTCGACGAAGTCTCCTCCGAGACACCGTAGACCCGGATTCAGAATTCTGAAGAGTCATTTTTACGCTTAACTTTCTAGTTGAGATTGATGTCCTTTTGGCGACGTTTCATTTCTGCGTCGCCAAAAGAAATACCCTTACTGGACGCTCTTCCACTTCGAATCAAGGTCCTTTGTCATATTCGCAGGAGAAATCTGACCACTGAGAACCCCTTGCTGTTTAGCGACAACCTCGGCACTCATAGCGTTGGACCCCTTTTCAAAACTAACCCAGTGGTACTGATTTTTGAAGAAATAATCTTTGAAAATAGAAGCTATGTGCTCATCCGGATCTGACTCGTAATTCTGTGAGATCGATACAGAGCCGTATCCCTCAGTGAAGAGTTTGACTCCTTCCTTACTGGTAAGGAAGGAGAGAAATTTTTCCGCTGCCCGCTTCTTTTCCCCGCTAAGCTTTGCAGATATCGAAAAAGCTGGATCAGGGTCGCCATTAACATAAGGTTGGCCACCAGAATAGGCAGGATAAGCAGCAAAGCCATAGTTAATACCCGCTTGCTTAATATCACCAATATCCCATGCACCAGAGCGATACATAGCAGTTTCACCATTAAGGAAGGACTGCTTCACTTGATCGTTAGTAAGCCCGCTCGCCTCTTGAGGCAACGCACCAGAATCGACATAAACCTGTTTCCAAGCTTCAAGAGCAGGTGTCCAGTTCTTCGAAAAAGTGCTTTTACCAGAATAGATGGCTCTATCTCCGTCATCTATTTTCTGAGCTGCATAATAACTTCCCAATGTAGCAATGAACGATCCTGACATCTCCTGGCCGTTCTCGAGATACGGCGTTATACCTTGCGATTCTAGTTTCTTGGCCAGCTCAATGAATCCTTGTGCATCTGAAGGGACTGAATCATATCCAGCCTTTTTCAATAAATCCTTGTTGTATACAATTGCACCAACCCAACCCGAGATCGGGACGCCAAAAACCTTTCCATTAAGCGAATAATCATCGAGATAGTTCTGCTGAACTTCTTTTACAAAGTTTTCATTCGTAATATCTGCAGCTGCCCCGTTCGTCATCACGTCAACGCGATTATTACCAGAGAGATTAAAAATATCGGGTGTTTGATTTCCAGAAATTCTAGTCTGGAGAGTATTCGTATAATCGGTGTCGCCACTCGAACTTGAACTGCTGACTTCGATGTCAGGATTCTTCTTTTCGAAAGCCTCAATCACAGGCTTCATTACCTTTTCTGCATAGTACGAATACATCACAATTTTGGTTTTACCGGACGATGTATCACTGCTTCCGCCACAAGCGGCGATCGGCACAGCTAATGCAGCAATACTTGCGATGACTGCAACGGTTTTCAAATAATGCGATCGCATTGTTTTCCCTTCCTACTTCATCGTTCAAAAATTGTTTAGAACGATTCTCTACATTGAGCTCTTATAGAATACCTCAAAAATCGTAACGTTACGGTTCTCTTTTAAGAATTATCCATATTTTGATAATCTCTTTTATTAAAAGATTTAATTCATAACTCTCATTCCTGACAATCTTTTAATAAACTCTACAAATCGTAACGTTACGTATAAAATTAAAAAACATAATTCTTAAGTTTCTTTTATCTCGTTCAATCAACGAAACGCTCATGCACATGATTATCAGCCAAAATGCACTACACCGAAGTCAGAAAACAACAATTTTCCATACGCTCTTGCCTGCCTTGATAACGAACAAGACAGCCAGCGCAGACGGTCACAAACATCCCGATTAGCCTTTTAGTGTCAATAAAAACATTTTGATACCGCGAGACCAATGATCGGAATATTTCAGAATCATTGTAATTTCAATACTTTTCGATGGAGCGGGCGACGGGAGTCGAACCCGCCTCTGAAGCTTGGGAAGCTTCCATTCTACCGATGAACTACGCCCGCAATCTCAAGATCGGCACCCTGCCAACGGACAGTCTACCGATTCAACGAATATCATCGTACCAGCCAGTCTGACTTATCGGCACGAAACACACCCAGCGCCGCCGTCAAAGCAGATCCGTCCTGTCACCAAAACTTCTTTAGTACTGACGATAGGGCTCGTCAAACGGTGAGACCATCCCGGAATCGTCACTGCTGTACGGAAGACCCGCATCGGCCGCAGAACCGCTCACACCGGCGGCACCATGCATTTCACTCGCCATCTGCTGCAAGCGCGCGATGCGTTCGGAGGTCGGAGGGTGGGTGGAGAACAGGCGGCTCACGTCGCGGGCAGAGAACGGCGAAGCGATCATCATCGCAGAAACCGTCTCCGTGCGCTGGTTCTTTTGCAACGGCGCAGCAGCAACCCCGCTCTCGATGCGGGAGAGCGCCGAAGCCAACGCCTCGGGGTCACCAGTGAGGGTGCTGCCGTCTTCGTCGGCGTCATATTCACGCGTCCGTGAGATGGCCATCTGTATGAGAGAGGCTCCGATGGGCGCCAAGACCATTGTCAAAATGGCGCCGATGGCACCGAATGGACCGGAATTGCGCTCGTCCCGGCTGCCGCCACCCATCCACATGAGCGCGTAGCCCAGATAGGTGATGACAGTGGCCATGGCGGCGGCGATGGCCGAGGTGCGAATGTCATGGTTGTACACGTGCATCAGCTCGTGACCGAGGACACCGCGCAGCTCACGCTCGTTGAGAATCCTCAAAATGCCTTCAGTGCAGCACACTGCGGCATGGCGCTCGTTGCGGCCGGTGGCAAAGGCGTTGGGAGATTCTGTCGGCGCGATGTAGATTCGCGGCATCGGCTTTCCCGCCTTTGCCGAAAGTTCGCGCACAATACGGTAGAGCTCCGGTGCCTGCTGCTCGCTCACCTCTTTCGCACCCATGGAAGCGATGGCCATGCGGTCAGAGAACCAATATGTGATGAATGAGGATCCGATTCCGATGGCGATGTAGATCCACAGAGTGCCAATCTCACCACCCGTGAGCCACCAGATCAGCATGATGATGGCCCACAGAAAAGCGAAAAGCAGCGTGGTCTTCAGACCGTTGAAATGACCCTTCACCTTGAAGCCGTTCTTGTCCATGAAGTAAAAGTATCGAAACCCGCTGAATGTTTACCGAAAGTTATGCCTTCGGAAAATCGGGGAGCGAACCTTCGCGCTCCCCTTTACTCCCCGCGCTCACTTCACTGATTGCTCGCGCTCATTTACGTCTATTGACGTAGCACTCACTCCCCGCGCGAAATCTTGCGCATGAGATCGGGATCGACGACCTTGATGTGCTCCCGATCCACTTTTGCTCCCTCGGCGCGCTCATAGGAGTCCAAGCGCTTCCAGCCAGCGAAGTCAAGGAAATCAACACCACGGGACTCCAGCAGCGCCACGATGGAGTGATCATCGGCAGCATCGGGAGACTCCGAACGCCCGGCATTCGGCGCAGCCGCCAAATCATCAAGAATGTTGCTGACGGTTTCCATCGCATCCGACTTGGTGGAGCCGATGAGACCGACCGGCCCACGCTTCGCCCAGCCCGTGGAGTACAGACCGGAGATCGGCTGCCCTTCCTTGCCCGATTCGCGCTCTTCCACGCCAGGCTCGGCAACGATACGTCCGCCAACGTTACGCAGGGTGAGGCGCTGATTGTCGTACGGAATCTCCGCAACCTGCGCCGGCTTGTACCCCACAGCGTGGTACACGGCCTGCACCGGGAAGGTGGTGACGTCACCCGTTCCCTGCATCTGCCCCGAGGCGGAAACTTCGGTGCGCTCGACCCGCAGGCCGGAGACCGCGTCATCGGAGCCAAGAATCTCGACGGGGTTGGAGAAGAAGTGGAAATGGTAACGCCGCGTAGCCGGATTACCCTCGAAGTCCACTCCGCCGTCGGCAGCCATCTTCTCAGCCATGTCGCGGATGACCTCCAGCTCGTCAATCATCTGCCGGGTCAGCTTGTCCTGATTGGCGACTTCGCGTGTGGCCTCATCGATCGCGAGCTCCTCTGGGTCCACAATGATCTGGACTCCGCGCAGCTTCTCCAGCTCGCGCAGCTCCTGAACGGAGAATTTCGCCTGAGCGGGACCCCTGCGTACAAACAGGTGAAGATCCTTGATCTTGTTCTGCTTCAACCCCTCGTATACAGCGGTCGGGATGTCGGTGGACAGGAGATCGTCCGGGTTCTTGACCAACAGACGGGAGATGTCCATCGCGACGTTGCCACCACCAATGACCGCAACGGTTTCAGCGGTGAGAGGCCACTGGCGAACTCCGGTGGGATAACCGTCGTACCACTCCACGAAGTGGGCGGCACCGAAGACGCCGGGCAGGTCAGCACCCGCGACGGCGAGCGGACGGTCGTCCACGGCACCGGTCGCGAAAATAACGAAGTCATAGCGAGCGCGCAAGTCGTCCAGCGTGATGTCTTTGCCGAACTCGACGTCGGTGAACAAACGGATCTTGGGGTTGTCGAGGGTCTTCTCCAGCGCGCCCATGATCCATTTGATGGCGGGGTGGTCTGGGGCCACGCCGTAGCGCACCAGGCCAAAGGGCACCGGCAGTTTTTCGAAGAGATCGACGGTGGCTTCCGTGCCGATTCCCAGCTCCTCGCCGCGCTCTGAAAGCTGGCGCAGGAAGATGTCGGATACGTAGACGCCTGCGGGGCCGGCTCCGACGACGGCGACGCGAAGTGGACGAAGTTCAGTGGTGTTCTCGCTAGTAGTCACGCGTTTCAGATTAGCGACTGCACTCAACAAAATCGACAGTCGCGCACAGTTGTCGCAGAATGCAACTGTGCATGTGGAGACGGCCGCGTAAGGGCGGCCTGCAGGTAGGAAAGATAAGGAAAAGGGCGATGAGCCTTTCGACTCATCGCCCTTCTGCATCTCACCGGTCGTGTGCGGCCGCGCGGGAATGCTTTTCGGTCAAACTCCCAGGTTCACGCCGAATCACTGGCTCCCGAAGAGACCGAATGGATCGGAGAGGCCGCCGTAGCCGTTGTCATCGTCGTCCCCGTCACCATCGTTGTTGTCGTTATTATCGTTGTTGTCATTGTTGTTGCTGTTTCCGCTTCCGTTGGAGCTTGAGGAAGTGGATTCGGCTTGGGTGAGCGTCACGTTGATCTCAACCGTCTTGCTGTTCCTGACAACCGTGAGCTTGACGGTGTCGCCAACCGCTGCCGCCCTGACGTAGCCGAGCACGGAGTACATGCTGGAGACCACGTTGCCATTGAAGCCAACGATCACATCGCCTGTCTTGACTCCTGCCTTAGCGGAGGCACCACCGCTGGTCACGGTGACGACCTTCGCACCTGCACGGGTCTCGCCGTCCGCAGTGGCGGAGCCTGTGGAGATGGTCACGCCGAGCTGGGCGTGCTGCACCTTGCCGGACTTGATGATTTCCTTGGACACTCGCTGCACGAGGTTGGCGGGAATCGCGAAGCCGATGCCGATGGAACCGGACTCGGAGCTATTCGAGGACGTGGAGCTGGAGGCCGTTGCGATGGACGAGTTGATACCAATCACTTCGCCCGCCGCATTGAACGTCGGACCACCCGAGTTGCCGGGGTTGATGGCGGCGTCAATCTGGATGGCATTGGTCACGATCTCGCTGTTGGAGCTGGAATCCGTCACGGAAACAGGTCGGTTCAGAGCGGAGACGATGCCCGTGGTCGCTGTGTTCTCATAGCCAAGAGGGTTGCCGATTGCCATGATCGATTCGCCAACCGCCACCGAATCCGAATCCGCGAAGGTAATTGCCTGCAGATTGTCGGGAGCGTTTTCAAGCTTGATGACCGCGAGATCCGTCGTGGAGTCGGTGCCCACTGTCTTCGCCGAGTAAACGGAACCGTCGTTCAGCGTCACCTGTATCTGCGTGGCGGATTCCACCACGTGGTTGTTGGTGACAATGTCGCCGTCGGTGTCGATGATGGCGCCCGACCCCTTGGCCGCACCGCCGGAGACCGCCGCGGTGATGGAGACCACGGACTTCGCGACCTTCTTGTTCACGGCCGTCCAGTTCGCGGCACCGGTTCCTTCAACGGTGGTGCTGCCGTCACCGCCGGATGACGAATTCAAAGATGACGTCGACGACGCCGAGGGAATAGTCACGAAGCCGTTCGCGATGGCTGCATAGCCCAAACCGAGCACCAGCAGCGCCGCGATGATGGCAGAGACCGCCGCCGCAAGCCATGTGCGCCCTGCACCGGACTTGTTCTGAGTCGCCGTGTTGCCGGGACCGCCCTTGCCTGCCGGACCTCCCTGAGGACCGAACGGATTTGCCGGGCCTGCGGGACCGGAGGGGCCATTGCCCGAGCCGGTGCTGCCGCTGCCACCATTGCCGTTCGTACCCGGAGCGGGGGCGCCAAAATAGTTTGGGAACTGGTTCGTCGGCTGCTGCCCGGAATCCGGACGAGGAGCCTGATTGTAACCGTAAGGTTGATGACCATCTACGCTTTGACGGCCAGCGTTCTGCCCACTCGCGGTCGGCTGATTCTTCGAGGCCGCGTCCTTGCCCAAGTCCTCCGGAGCGCCGAACGGGTACGAGGCCGCCGAAAGAGGCTGCGTGGGGTTGTCGGTGTTCGCTCCATATTCGGGGGCGGGCACGTACTGCGATTTCACGCCGAAACTCTGCGTTGACTGCGAGTCTGCGTCACCCGTGGAAGCGGGGGCGGAAGAAACGGAAGCGGAAGTAGCTGTCGTGCCATCGGCAGCGCTTTCCGGCGACGCTTCAGATGACCCACTCGCCGTCTTTGTACCGTCCGCATCACTCGTCTCATCGGCACCGACATGCGACTGAGGCGCACCGCTGGGATTCCACGCATCCTGCGAATCATCGGAATCCCAAGGACCCTTGATCCCCTGCTGATCTGCCATTTCCTACTCCTTTTGACCTCTACCACTAAAGCTTGATGGATTTCTGCCGCTGCCGAGTAGACGGCAGCTCATTGCCTATTCATTGAGTAAAGTGACCGGTTCTGGAGGTTTCCTGAACGCTCCATTAATAAAGAATAACGATTGTCACATTTCTTGCTGACTCCAGCGAACAGCACACCGGAAAGCAGCCGGAAAACGTGCGGGGACGGGCACCCGATAAAGTAAGGACCGTGACATATGAATCGTCGGCACAGCCCGAGACCCCCGCTTCCCCCAGCAGCATAATTACCGACAGCGAAACCACCCATGACTTCTCTGAGAAATCGGAACTCGGGTGGAAGCCGGCAGGTCCCCTTCGCGAGGTGCCGCTTGGGCGCGAGGCCTTCGGATTCGATGTGGTGACGGAGCTGCCGAACACCGCCGAGGGGCTCGGCCGCGGAGGTCGACGCCACGGACGCACGGGCATCATCCACACGCCCCACGGTGACATCCACACCCCGGCCTTCGTGCCGGTTGCCACGCAGGCCACCATGAAGGCGGTCCTTCCCGAGCAGATGCGCGCCCTGGGCTCGCAGTGCCTCCTTGCCAACGCGTTCCACCTCTTCGAGCGGCCTGGCGAGGAGATCATCGACCAGGCGGGCGGCCTGGGAAAATTCATGAACTGGGATGGCCCCACCTACACGGATTCCGGCGGATTCCAGGTGCTCTCCCTGGGCGCCGGCTTCAAGAAGACGCTCGCCATGGACACCACCGGGCTCAAGTCCGACGACGTGATTGCCAAGGGCAAGCAGCGCCACGCCTTCGTCGATGAGGATGGCGTCACCTTCAAGTCCCCCCTCAACGGCTCCATGCACCGGTTCTCCGCGGAAATCTCCATGGGAATTCAGCACAAGATCGGGGCCGACATCATGTTCGCGTTCGATGAGCTGACCACCCTCATGAACACCCGACGCTACCAGGAGGAGTCAGTGGAACGTACCTTCCGCTGGGCGAAGCGCTGCGTGACCGAGCACTTCCGACTCACCGAGGAGTGCTCCGGCAAACCGTATCAGGCACTTTTCGGCGTGGTTCAGGGTGCCAACTACGAAGACCTCCGCAGGCTCGCGGCGTCTGAAGTCGCCTCTCTGGACTTCGATGGCTTCGGCATCGGCGGCGCCATCGAGAAGAAGCTCATGGGCGAGATCAGCGCCTGGATCTGCGACGAGCTGCCGGACAACAAGCCGCGGCACGTCCTCGGCATCGCCGCGGTGGATGACATCTTCGCGGCGGTCGAGAACGGCGGCGACACCTTCGACTGCGTGGCACCCGCCCGCGTGGCCCGAAACGGCGCCATCTACACCGCCGATGGCCGGTGGAACGTCCTGCGCGCGGCCCTCAAGGATGACTTCGGCCCCCTCGAGGAAGGCTGCGACTGCTACACCTGCACGCATTACTCGCGTGCCTATGTGCACCACCTCCTCAAGAGCCGCGAGATGACGGGCGCCACGCTCGCCACGCTCCACAACGAGCGCTTCTTCGTGCGGTTGCTGGACAACATCCGTGCCTCCATTGACGGCGGATATTTCGATGATTTCAAGAAGGAGACGCTCACGCGCTTCTACCGCAACGGCAGCAAGGGCTAACGGTAAGAACCGGAGACAACGGCAAGCGCCCGCCCCCCCTCGAATCGGAAACACCACAGCTGCGCCACCGGTGAGCGCACGCCCCGACATCGAAATTTATTCAGCCGTCAGAATTCCTCGGCGATTGTTGTATATGCAACGAGTTATTATTTTTCGGTGCAAAAATTGAATGCTGAACCAACGAGTACGGAAGATTTCCGCCCGGGTTTGGAAATTCGCCTTCTGCGCAACATGATCTATCGCTACCTTGCCGCCACCCTGCCTCAAGAAGCGGAGACGGCCACCGGTGGAAACACCTCCATCCTCATGTATCTTTTCAAGCATCAGGATCGTGAGGTCTTCCAGCGCGACATCGAGAAACATTTCGGCTTGGCACGCTCCACGGCTTCCCGAGTCCTCGGTCTCATGGAGAAAAAGGGACTGATCGAACGTAAAGTTGTAGAACGAGATGCTCGGCTGCGTCGCATCCTTCTCACCGAAAAGGCCTTCCCCGTCACCGAGGCGCTCAGAAAGAATGCCACCCGCATGGAGGACGTCATGTTGCAAGGACTCAGCGAACGCGACCAGCTGCAGCTGGCGACCTACCTGAACACGATGAAGAGCAATCTCATCGCCTCCGGAAAGGTGGGAACGGGGTACGATTCCCTTCCCACGCCCCGCACACTCGACGAACCGCATGACGACGGCTCGGCGACGACAGCAAAAGACATTGGTACATCGGAAGTAAACGAAGAAGTACAGGAAGAGGAAGGAAGAAGCGAGAAATGACATCCACCGTCACCGCCGCGCCCGCAACTGCGGAACAGCGGGAGCAGCTGCGCTCTCAACAGCCACCGGAGGCACCGAAGAAGGTGCACGTGATCTCCACGCTGCTCAAAAGCCTGAGAGAGTTCAAAAAGGAAAGCATTCTGGCACCGCTCTGCGTCGCCGTGGAGAGCATTCTTGAAATTGTGATTCCCACCGTCATGGCCTTGCTCATCGACGAGGGAATCTCCGGTAAGAGCATGCCCACCATCTGGCGCTTCGGCATTGTTCTGCTGTGCTCCGCCGCCGTCTCTCTCCTCTTCGGCTTCCTCGCCGGAAAGTTTGCGGCCGTCAGTTCCTCCGGCTTTGCAAGGAACCTGCGCCATGATCTCTTCGACAAGGTGCAGTCCTTCAGCTTCACCAACATCGACCACTTCTCCACCGGCTCCATCATCACCCGCCTCACCACGGATGCGACGAACCTGCAGAACGCCTATCAGATGATCATCCGCATGGGCATGCGTGCGCCGATCATGGCCGTGGTCGCATGGATCTTCGCATTCCGCATCAACCATTCGATCTCGTTCATCTTCCTTGGGGCAATCCCGATCCTGGGCGTGGGCCTGTGCGTCCTCGCCATCCTGGTGCACCCTATTTTCGAGCGCGTCTTCCACACGTACGACGAACTGAACAACGTGGTTGACGAAAACCTCCAGGCCGTGCGCGTGGTGAAGTCCTTCAACCGCGAGAAGTTCGAAGACAGCAAGTTCTCCCACATCTCCCTGCGCATCTACAAGGACTTCGTCAAGGCGGAGAAGATCATGAGCTTCAACGCACCGCTCATGCAGTTCTGCATGTACGTGTCCATGATCATGATCGCCTGGCTCGGTTCGCAGCAGATCGTCGCCTCCGGCAACAACGCGGCGCTCGGCCTCACCACCGGCGACCTCACCGCACTGGTCACCTACGCCATGCAGATCCTCATGAGCATGATGATGCTGTCCATGATCTTCACCATGGTGATCATCTCCCGCGCCTCCGCAAACCGCATCTGCGAAGTGTTGACGGAGGAAAGCACCGTCACCAACAACGATGCCCCCGTCACCACCGTCAAGGACGGCTCCATCGACTTCGACAACGTGACCTTCCGCTATTCCAACAGCTCCGAGAAGCCGGTTCTTGCAGACATCGATCTGCACATCAAGCCCGGTCAGACCATCGGCATCGTGGGCGGAACGGGTTCCTCCAAGTCCAGCTTGGTGCAGCTCATTCCCCGTCTCTATGACGTTTCCAAGGGCTCCCTCAAGGTGGGCGGCGTGAACGTGCGCGACTACGACTTGGTGACCCTGCGCGACCAGGTGGCCATGGTGCTGCAGAAGAACATTCTCTTCAGTGGAACTATCAAGGAGAACCTGCGCTGGGGCAACCCCAACGCCACCGACGAAGAGCTCATCGAAGCCGCGAAACAGGCCCAGGCGGACGGATTCATCAACGAGTTCCCCAAGGGCTACGACACCTACATCGAGCAAGGCGGCACCAACGTCTCCGGCGGTCAGCGCCAACGTCTGTGCATCGCCCGCGCCCTGCTGAAGAAACCGCAGATCCTGATTCTCGATGATTCCACCAGCGCGGTGGACACCAAGACGGATCAGTTGATCCGCAACGCCTTCCGCAACTCGATTCCCGACACCACGAAGATCATCATCGCGCAGCGCGTCGCCTCCGTGCAGGACTCCGATTCCATCATCGTGATGGATGAGGGCCGCATTATTGCACAGGGAACCCATGACGAGCTCCTCGAATCCTGCGACGAATACCGTGAAATCTACGAATCTCAGACGCAGAAAGCGGGTGCCTGATATGACGTCAGCAACGAGCGAAGCGTTGAACAAAGCTTTGGAAAAGAACCGCAAGGACGGCGGGAGGAAGAACATGAACACCAGGCGCAACGGGCGTCAGCGTCCACGCCTGCAACGGGCGGAACCGGGCACCACGAAGCGGCTGTTCGGCTACATCTTCAAGTACCGTGCCCGCGTCATCGTGGTGGTTGTCGGCATCCTGCTCTCCGCGGCCGCGCAGGCGGGGTCCTCACTGTTCCTGCAACAGCTCATCGACACCTACATCCTGCCGCTGATCGGCGTCAACAACCCCGATTGGGCCCCTCTGGTCAAGGCACTGATCCTCATGGGCTGCCTCTACGCGGTGGGTACCTTTAGCACCTGGCTGTACAACTGGCTGCTGGTGGGAATCGAGCAGGGAACGCTCAAGACCATTCGTGATGAAATGTTTGCGCATCAGCAGGAGCTGCCGATCCGCTACTTCGACACTCACGAGCACGGCGACATCATGAGCCGCTACACCAACGACACCGATACGCTGCGCCAGGCCATCAGCCAGTCGTTCCCCCAGATGTTCCAGTCCGCAGTGTCCTCTCTGGCTGCCCTCATCTCCATGTTGTGGCTGTCGGTCCCCTTCACCTTGTTCGCACTGGCATTCACCGTGCTGCTGGTGTACGTGGTGCGTCATCTCGTCAGCCGTTCCGGCTCATACTTCATGATGCAGCAGAAGTCGCTGGGTGACGTGAACGCCTTCGTGGAGGAGGCCGTAAATGGTCAGAAGGTCATCAAGGTCTTCAACCACGAGCCTGCCACCGCCGAAATCTTCAGGCAGAAGAACGACGAGCTGTACGAAGCAAGCGCCGAGGCGAACACCTACGGCAACGTGACGATGCCAGTGGTGGGCAACATGGGCTACATGCTGTATGTGCTCATGGCCGTCATCGGTGGTTTCGCCGGCCTGAACGGCTGGATGAACTTCGGGTTGGCCGGAGCGGGAACCATGACGCTGGGTACGATCGTGTCCCTGCTGACGCTGTCGCGTTCCTTCATCAACCCCATCGGCCAGGTCTCCATGCAGTTCAACATGATTATGATGGCTTTGGCAGGCGCTTCCCGAATCTTCAATCTTCTGGACGAGCCCGTGGAAACCGACGGCGGCACTGTGACTTTGGTGCGCGTCAAGGTCAGTGACGACGGAACCATCACCGAGACCAACGAGGAAACCAACCACTGGGCATGGAAACGCGAGCCCGGCGACGACGGAACCCGTTCGCTGCTTGCCGCAGACGAGCTGAGCCCACGCGCCGCCGAAGTGGCCCGCAAGGCCCACGAGTCCGCCATCTCCTCTCCCGACGGCCGCTTCACCCTGCTGCAGGGCGACGTGCGCTTCACCGACGTCACCTTCGGCTACGACCCTGATAAGCCCGTGCTGCACGACATCACGTGGTTTGCCAAGCCCGGCCAGAAGATGGCCCTCGTCGGCGCTACCGGTGCCGGAAAGACCACGGTGACCAACCTCATCAACCGCTTCTACGACATCCAGGAAGGCCAGATTCTGTACGACGGCATCGATGTGGCACACATCCGCAAGCCCGATCTGCGCCGCTCGCTGGGAATCGTGTTGCAGGACGTGAACCTGTTCACCGGAACCGTTCTGGACAACATCCGCTACGGCCGACTGGACGCCACCGACGAAGAGTGCATCGCCGCGGCGAAGCTGACCAATGCGGATGGCTTCATCCGAATGTTGCCAAACGGTTACAACACGGTCCTCAAAGGTGATGGAAGCGGACTCTCGCAAGGCCAGCGCCAGCTGATCTCCATCGCCCGCGCAGCCGTTGCCGATCCTCCCTGCATGATCCTGGACGAGGCAACCTCCTCCATCGACACCCGCACCGAAGCCGTGGTTCAGGCCGGTATGGATGCGCTGATGAAGGGACGCACCGTCTTCGTGATTGCGCACAGGCTCTCCACCGTGCAGAATTCCGACGTCATCATGGTGCTCGACCACGGCCGCATCATTGAGCGCGGTTCGCACGAGGAACTCATTGCTCAGCACGGCGAGTACTACCAGCTGTACACGGGCGCACTCGAACTGGAGTAAACACTCCGGTTGATGGCCTTTGCCTGAAACGCGAGCCCTGCGCGAACGCCTCACTTGAGGCTCGCGCGGGGCTTTGTTTTATCTGAGGCAGGGTCCTGCGCGTGACCTGCGCAGGGTCGGTATGAGCCTGGTGTGATAGCGACGCAAAGACCGCACCTTCTTGCGTCATGTTCTCACATCAGGCTCGCACCGACCTGCCGCCGAGCCCCGCAACACGAGACCAACTTGCGGATTTTGCGGCAATGGTGGTAGATTTACCGATTGTATGCGCGCGTGGCGGAATGGTAGACGCGCTAGCTTCAGGTGCTAGTGAGCGCAAGCTCGTGGGGGTTCAACTCCCCCCGCGCGCACCACATACAAAACCCTCGGAACGTTGGAATGCCAACGGACCGAGGGTTTTTGATTTTTGCTTTGGCTACATTTTGGCTACAGCTCGGCTACATTTTAGTTAGTTCTATGAAGTTGTCTTCTCCATTTCGTCGCCCGATATCGGCACTTTCTTTCTGTTAACAGAAATCAAAAGAATCGCAGCGCACAACACCCAGATCGGTGCAATACGAAACATAACGGCGTAGCCAAAAAATGAGATCAGCACACCGCCGACAACAGGTCCCAATAATTGCCCAATATCCGAAGCAATGAAAAACGTACTACTTGCTGCCCCACGTCGATCCACAGGAACAGCACTCATCGTCATAGAACGCACGACTGGTCCAGCGGCTCCATATCCAAAGGCACCAACCGCCGCAGCGAGTATCAACATCGCAAGAGACGAAGAGAAACTCAGGATCCACAGCGATACCGACATCAGTGCAAGCATGGGCAAGAGCAGGAGTGTGCCAAATCTATCAACGAGATAGCCGCCGAGAGGCGCTGCGACAAACACCACAAGTCCGTAAACGGTATTGAAAAGACCAACATTACTTCCCCAACCTTGCTGTAACCCATAAACTACAAGGAAGGCGAAAACACAAGACCACGCCATCATGAAGAAGAATTGCATCAGAGATGGCAGAGCAGCTTCCTTCACCAAAAAATTCGAGAAACAAATTCTGGTCTTCTTCTTGTTCTTAGCCTCCGAGCACACTTCTCCGGAAGGAATGAGAAGAACGATAACAATGGAAATCAACTCAATGACGACCGCTGCGAGGAAAGCTTTCCGGTAACCGGTTACTTCGCTCATCTTCAACGCAATCATAGGAGCAAAAAGCGTTGCAATTCCACGAGCAATGGCTAGAACGCCTATTCCACTGGCAATTCTCTTTCGAGATACAACACCAGCAGCGAGAGTCAGGCAAATAGGAGCAGTAAAAGCTTGACCAACGCCCTGCAGTATGCGGAAGAAAACAAGCATTGAAACAGATGTCGAAAAAACCTCGCCAAGGAACGAAAAAGCAATAATAGCAACAGCTCCGACAAGCAACCGTTTGCGGCTGAAGAAATCCATAATAGGTCCGGAAATAAATCTGAAGGCAAGTGAGCCATAGGTAAAGCCTGTCGCAACTACGCCAATGAGGAGGGGAGTCGCGCCCAAAGTCTTAGCGAACGGAGAAATCAGTGTTTCTCCAAAATCTAAGCCAAGGTTAACCATAAGATAAATAAGGAAAAATACAGCAAATCTGTGCTTTCGTGCCGACAGAAACATCATCGTCTCCCACTAGTGGACACCAACAGATCTTCCCGCAGCTTCTTGGCCTTGCCTTTACTTTGCACAGCCAGCAGCAACGAGAAATCGCGGCCAGAAGAACTGAAGCCTAAGGAAATCCTTCTGACCGCGGCAATCACCCATTAAAACTTCAAAGGCGCCTCTAAAAACCTATTCAGCTACTTCTCCCGTTTCTGGCACTTCCTCGCTTTGATCAATAGCTGCGATCTTGTTCTTCACATACTTCTGCGTAAAGATGAGCAGAATCACTGCCAGCACGATCCAGACCGGAGCAATTCGGAACATCGTTCCATAGCCGAAAGCACTAACGAATATTCCTCCGACAACCGGCCCGACCAGCTGACCGATATCCGAAGCAACGAAAAGAGTGCTGCTCGCCGCACCACGCCGATTCTCAGGAACCACACTCATTGCCATTGAACGTGCCACAGGACCAGCTGCGCCATAGCCAAAGGCGCCCACAACAGCCGCGACCAAAAGCATCCACAGACTTGTCGAAAAACTTATCAGCCACAACGACACTGACATCAGCACGAGCATAGGAATTACCATCAGATAACCGTACTTATCTACAAGGCGTCCTCCCAGAGGGGCTGCAGCAAATACCGCCAAACCATACGCGGTGTTGAAGAAGCCTACGTTGCTTCCGAGCCCCTGAGCCTGCCCATACACCACCAAAAATGCAAAAACACAGGACCACGCCATCATGAACAGGAACTGGAGCAGAGCGGGAGGAATCGCTTCCTTCGCAATAAATCCCGAAAGAGAAAGCTTGAATTTCTTCGGTGGAACACGCTTCACCTTGATAAATAACAAAACTACAAAGCCAGCACACAATATGGCGAATGACACCAAGAAAGCCGCACGAAAGCTGGTGGCCTCTTGAATTTTAAGACCAACAACTGCCCCGAGAAGAGTTGAAGCTGCTGTTCCGAGCGCAAAGATTCCCATACCCGACGACATCTTTTCACGCGGTAGCGTATCGGCTGCAATAGCAATAAATGTCGTTGCGGTAAATGCCTGGCCAACTCCCTGAAGGACACGGAAAGTAATCAGCATCGGCACAGAGGCCGCGAAAGCATCACCCAGAAATGCCAGAGCAATGACAGCAACTGCACCAAGCAACAGACCCTTTCGATTAAAAGAGTCAATTGCAGGACCGGAAACAAGCTTGAAAACAATCGACCCATAGGTGAATCCCGTTGCGACCACGCCTATGATAACCGGCGTCGCACCAAGCGATTTGGCAAACGGAGTTGAGAGATTGTTGGTCATATTCAACGCCAGGTTAACGAGAAAATAAGCCAGGAGAAGGCCTACAAATGCCAAGTTCCAGATTTTTCCCGAGGGTTTTTCTTCAGCAATAGTTTTTGTATTTGTCATCATCGACTCCCCTCGATCAGTGCTTCGGCTCATAGTCATCGGCGATGATTTTGCCAGTATGCCCATCGCGACGAAATTGTTTCATGAAATCCCATCCGAGCTGCGCAGCCATCACCGGCCAGTGATGGCCAGAGTTTTCAACAACCACATAGCGGAAAGCATCAAAACCGTCCTTGTTCTCAATATCAAGACACCAATGCTTATACCCGAAAAACTCCAAGGTGCGTTCGTGGTCACCGTAGAATCCGATGACCTTATGAAGGTCATCGTCCTTATTTTCCAAGTAGGAGATGCACGTATCCACGTCACGCGGCAAACACCCCAAGCTGTTCATACGAGCATTGAGCCGCTCAATCATCCATTCGTGCTTATTCCTCCCTTCGGGAGGCTCGGGAAGATTCGAAAACGGCCTTTTTCCTCCGACGATACGAGTTGGATCCCTAGCATCATCTCGGCGAGGATCCACGTAAGTATGGGATGAATCGGCATGCCTTCCCCAATCCTTACGGGGGTACCAGTCATTGACAGGGGCAAAACTAGACGCTTCATACTGCCCAACAATCTGCATAAACGGAACAAAGGTATCTTTTACATTCTTTTTCTCATCGTTAGTGAATCTGACATTAAAGTTGTCCCAGTCGCGCCAGATATCATTGCCGCAAGTGACAACGGAGGTAATTCGCTCTGGCATTCTGAAGAGTGCCGAAGTAACCTCATAGCCGCCTTGTGACTCACCTGTCATATAGATGCGCTCTGTATCGATCGGATAGAGTTCTTCAAGCCGATCGAGCACCCTGCGTACATTTTCCCAATTGGTGTTCTGAAGCATGACGACGATGATGCGTTCATCGGCAGCTACCTTCCACCATCCACACTGAAATTCATCCGTGGAAATGGAAACCGACCCACCGTGATGCACAAAAACAAGCGGATATTTCTTGCCTTGCGCCGCTTCGCTTTCCATTTCTTTCGGCGTGATCAACAACCAGCGCTTGTAATAGTCTTCATTCTCAAGCATCTGGCGGTTAAGACCGAGGTCAGAATAGAAATCATTGACTGCCACACCTGTGGGATCCTCTTCATACGTAAAACCCAACTTGATGAGTTCCCCATATTTCTGCCCATAGTCACTTTTCATGAAGCTCTCCGGGTCCGCGCCTCTCCCGTTATGAGCTATACGAAGATAATCAGCAATGTCTGCCATCTTCCCATCAAGGATAGAATCACCACTTTGTGTCCAGATATTTCCCCGATTCAACACGAGCCTTCTTTCAATCGCTTCGTTGCAATACCTTTTAAATATCTATTCATCGATACATATTTAAAAGGTATTTAAAATTTAGGTCTCTATAACGAATTTGTCAATTAAATTCAAAACAAATGATCATTTGTGCCAGGATTCATCTCTGATTAGTATCATTAAGGTATCTTGAAGAAGTGGAATCAGAACAGGACGCAAGCACCATGACGGAATCAAGAAAACCGAAGTATGAAGAGATATACAGCAAACTTCGACATGACATTATCAACGGCACCTATCCGGCTGGCAGCTTTCTCCCGACAGAATCAGAGCTCATGCGAGGCTATAACGTCAGCAGAACCACTATTCGTAATGCCATAAAACTTTTGAAATCCGATAACTTCCTTAAGGTCACCCAAGGAAGAGGAACTGAGATATTACCTGTAAAACCACAGGAAGGCTACGCCTTCACCTTGATGGGTAAAACTGAAGTAAGCACTCATTTTGAGGGATATGACACAGAGAAGATAGTGGGTCAGCCATCCATCATCGACATCATCCCGGCACCGAAGGAAGTGAGCGAAACCTTTGGCATCCCTGAGGGAGAGGACGTTTACAGGCTGCAACGCGAGAAAATTCTCGAGGACACTTCTTTCCTCTATGTCGTAAGCTACCTTAGACGCGAAGACTTTCCAAACCTCGAAGAAAACAATGGAAAAATCTACTTTCTTTATAAGTTCCTTGAAGAAAACTACGGGACACGTTTTTCCTCAACCAAAATTAAAATTACCGCTGTAGGCGCCGATTTCATTCAGTCGCGTCTTCTCGATGTACCTCTTGGAAGCCCTCTTCTTATGCAGAAACGTCGCACATACTCGAACGACAAGATCGTAGAGTATTCGCTCAGTTACTGCCGGCCAGAATACATGTCGATTTCAGTATCTACATCACCAGAGGACGTTCAGCACGATCCCTTCCTCACGCGCGGATTCTAAAAGTACTGATACCGTTTTGCAGTTGCCTCTAATTCCGCGGGAGCTGGGGTTGCAACACCTCAATCTTCCGTCGCCTACTCTCCCAGCGTGGTTTGTATGACGTTGATTGCGGGGCGCTTGAAGACGCTTTTTACGGACAGCAGCGCCGAGAAAGCAGCGCTCTGATTCGGTAACCGAGAAGGCACCGGAGAAAAACAACAGAAAAAGCGCCGCTGATATTACCCAAAATGGCGATATCAAGGGCGCTTGTTCTGTAATTTTACAACACCAACAAGGAACTATAAATCAGAGAATCAATACTGCAGAAGAAATTAATACGGTTATTTCGCAGTTTTCACTTCTCCTCTTATTTTCGAAAAATTAAGTTTTAATCGTCATCGCGTGAATCTGTGAAAATCGCAACAGTGGTGGAAGTATCGGGCGAAGCGGTGATCTTAAGCCGATTACTTTCACCCATCTTTGCCTCTTTCGCATTGCCCAACACTTGCAACGTCTCAGAACACGCATCTACCCGCAAAAATATGTGAAGATCTTTTTCATCCTTATAGAAGGAGAGCACAACCTTGCTCTCCTTAGGCTGCTTGCAGAGAAAATACACGGAATATATTGGATTGCTACCGGTCTGTTTTTTAATCGGCACGAATCCAGTTCCCCTCACCGTGCCTGCCCCCAAAGTTTTCTCTACATCCATTTGATCCGAATCAACCGTTCTCACCAAGTTCTCTAAAGACTTTGGCGTCAAGTGGGTGTACGTCTCGTGGAGCAACTTCTGCTCAGGCGTTTGCTCATCGCTGCCACCTACACTCTCAGCACTGCCCGAATTCTCTGCCCCTTCCGAACTCCCTTCACTTTCAGAGTTTTCTGATTCAGACTTTGTAACGCTCGACTCTGGAGAACCTTTCTGCCCCGCAGTTGAGGAGCATCCGGAAACTCCCCCAAAAACTACTACCAAAACCGCAAAAGATGCGATTCTTTTCATCATCCCTTTGTATTTCATTTTGAGTAATCACCTCCTTGTCATTACTCAATTACTTACGGTACTCTCGGTGCTCTCAGAGACCAATAAATTGCACTGAGGATAAGGACGGGTCACACCTACGACTATACGCTTTGGCGCTCACCCTTTCAACCGGCACCAATGCGCAAGAACCCTTGCGCTACTTTGCCGCCTTTGTCACTTTTGTCACCGGAGATAGTTTTCTACTATAAAGAATCGCTGCAATACCAGGGATCACGAGCAACACCAGCGTACTCACTGTTACCACTGGCGTGATCTGCAGCAGGATTGAGAGCAAAAGGATCGCAAGACCACAGCAAAACGCCAATATCCCCGTGAATCTGCGCAGCCGACGTTGATCTTCGTATCCCGCGTTGAGCCAAGGGATATGGAGGTCAATCAGTTGGGTTCTCACAAATAGCGGTATGGCACTGCCCAAGCACATCAGTATCACGCCGATGGAAGCACAGACGGCCCGAACGACAGAAGAGCCTCCGATACCTTCCGTCCCTCCCCTGGAGAGAACCGCAGCAATCCCCCATATCATCATCGCCTCAACCACTATCTGTATGAAAATCAGTATGAGCAGCTGCGGTTTCCTCCCTGTCTGTTCACCGAGGCTTGACAAATCATCACCGTCGTCTTCTGCATCACTCACATTCACACTCTCACTCGCGTTCGCAAAGAGACCGTGCCTCAACAGGAAAGAAATGAGAACGAAAAGGCCAGTGAGGGCACATGCGGCAAGAAGCCACTCCCCTTTCCCTCCCCACCTGCTCACCCGCCCACTCCAACCAAAATGCGTGGGAACCCTATCTGGAAGAAAGAACCAGGAAATGGCGACGGCAGCAAGCGGAACATACGACAGAATGGCATTAAGCACCCACAACCCATGCGCCACACGTGACTTATTCTCAGCCATCATCATTCTTCTCTCCATCATCATTCTTCTCTCCATCGTCATTGATGCGCTCTGAGAGACGAGATGCATCAGTTCCCGAAGTAGATAGCCGCTTTCTGATTATTGTATTCTCTCCACAGGTGCCACGCATCTTACAGAGGGAGGCGAAAGTCTAGGTATTTGTGCGGAAAACCCGCAGCTCATAAGATGGAACCGCTATTCCCCACTGAAAGGCAGTGCCGCCTTGCTGAAGAAGAAAACTCGCATACTGAATATTGGAATCGTTGACAACGATGTGCTCGTGGCACAGGCGCTGGCGAACCTCTTCGTCAAAGTTCATGCCCCGGTCAAAGTCCTGTGGTCGAAGGCTTCCGGCATCGAGGCGCTTGCCATTGACAGTGCGGAACTGCGCCAGACAGAGGCAGTGCTCACCGACATCGAAATGCCCCGGATGAGCGGCATCGAATTCGCTGCGCGGCTGAGAGCCCACAACCCGGAAATTGCAGTCGTCGGCATCACTGCTTTCAATTTCCAGACCTCGCAGGACACCTTAGCGGCCGCCGGCATCACTGAAATCCTTAAGAAGGAAGCACCGACCGAAGAACTGGTGCAAGCGTTGGGAAGAGCGGTTCATGACGTGGCTCTTTCGCGATGGGTTCCCTTGCTCGACCGTTCTCAGGAGGAAGTGCAAGAGCTCTCGCCCCGAGAACTGCTCATCATCAAACTACTTGCATCTGGGAAAACCACTTCTGCCATGGCGCATGAACTCAACATGAGCGAAACAACGATCAAGACGTACCTTGCCCGTGCCTATAAAAAGCTGGGCGTCCATAGCCGCACGGAGGCAGTTGCGGTGTGCCTGCAGAACGACCTGTTTTAGGGAGCATGCATCATGAAAGCCAAAGCCTTCTTCTCCCGAATGGGAAGAAAGTATCTCGACAACAAAGCCGACTCGGTGGCCTCTGCACTTTGCCTTATCTTCCTCGTATTGGAATGGGCGACCAGTACCGACATCCCTCTCCACGCAAGCATTGCCGGAGCCCTTTACGGATTCTTGCTCGTGATATTACCCTTGGAACCACGCAAGGTGAGCATTGCCATAGCGCTCTTGAGCGTATGTACCTGGGTCATTCCTCTTGATTTCACGCGACCGTCAAATTATTGGGGTACTTGGTACGCATTGATAGTTCTTACTCGAAACGATGATTTCAAAGCGCACAGCATCACTGCATATGTTCTTGCATTGGCCAACATAATTGGTGTATACGTCGGAATTTCAGATTCTGTTCGTACACGGCGAAGCATAGTCGTACTCTGCCTTACCTATGTAGTCGCAGTCGGAATAGGTGAGCTGCTCAAGTTCCGCAAGCGGGCCGACGCTCTTCAAGAGAAGGCAGCCCTGGCCAACACCGAAGCGGCCTATCAAAAGGAAAGAACCGAGGTGCTACATAAGCTGCACGATTCAGTCGCTGCAACACTGACGTATTCAATTCTTCTGTGCCGGCAGATAGACAGGAAACACCTACCAAAAACTGAAGCCCAGCAACTGCAGCAAGTCGAAGCCTCGATCACCGCCGCATTAAACGATATGAGAGAGGGGGTCATCGAACCGACAAAGGCTGCACTCGGCTTCAAGGACCCGAAAAATGAGACGCTTATTCAACCTCAGAGTAAGAAAAGCAGCCCCTCAGCTGCCCAGACAGACGAGCTGGCGGAGGAACTGAATAAAGCACGCCAAAACCTGAAGAACCTTGGATTCAGCGGTAGTCCCACGCTCAATGGATCGGAAAACCTCCTGACACAGGAAATGAAAACCGCCGTTTTGGGTATCGTCAAAGAACTGTCGGCCAATATCCTGAAGCATGGAAAACCCGGAGTCTATTATCTTTCCGTCATCGTCCACGATGACGGCACCGTGACAATACTGTCATCGAATGGCATTGCAGCTCACGAAGACAGCACAGTGAACTCAAACAGTGGATTACTGCTGATGAGACGAAAAATTAGTGAACTAGACGGTACTTTTGGCGTCAATAACTCCGATGGCGAATGGACGGTGTCCATCAAACTTCCACCTATAACTTCACACAGTCAAAAGACCATCACACAGCCACCACAGTAATCCACAATCTCTATGCATTAATGAAACCTCGCGGGAATTCTCCGTTGAATTGTCAGCTACTGTCCAAATGTTGTTTTCAGAGGTACCCAACGTAGTGGAAATACCGCCATTCAACACAATAAGCGCAAGCACCAAACCAAAAATACGCATAATCTCCCTCCCTTGGAAGAAACAGCGAGCCCGTAACTTCTGACCTTATCTATCAGAATATCTAAAAACCATGATGATTTGTCAAACAACGCTTTTCCCAAAAATCTGTCCTTTCGTATGACAAATTGCAGTGGAAATGCACATACCTTCGTAGTTGAATTTTAAGTGCATACACATAGCTGCTACGCAGGCCTCGTAGCGGAATGACTAAAGCATTTCGCACAGAAGTGGAGTCGCGAAATCTGAAGTCACAGGTGTTTGCAAAATCCGGATGAGTAAGACAGAATTCACAAGAAAGACGATGTGTTATGAAAAATTCAATTCGTTCTATGTCTTCGAACTCCATTATAAAGATGTTCCTCGCAGCACTTGCCACTTTGGCGATGATGATGGGATTCCTTGTTTCTCCCGCCACTGCCAACGCCGCAACGATTGATGAGCCCGCAATTGGAAGTACTGCGTACACCGAGCAGGTCCGTGAAGTCACCAAGAATCTCTTCACTAAGGTTCTGGCAGAAGATTCCCATGGCGTTACTTTCGTGGACGAAGATGCCCATCAAAAGTATGCTTCTGAGATTCCCAGCTACCAGCTCACTGATCTGGCCGCTTATATCAACGAATCGAGAGGCCTGCCCACCTATAAGAATTGGGGAGCCTATGCCGTTTGCGTGCTAGAAGGTGCAACCGGGTATGGAGATGTCAAAGACCTGATTACAAACGCATCACAGATCGGGCAGTGGATCGCAGCGAAGAACTGGGGAAAGCTATCTGAATTACTTGCGAAGAAACTACTCCCTCGTCTTGCGAAACTTACAGGAACAAAGCTCAACGTGGCTGCGGTGATCGGAAGTATCGCTTGGTCAGCAGTAACGTGCTGGGGCAAGTAACAGCCAAGTAATCAAACAATCAAGTGCTTGGGACTCCCATCCAAGGAAGTCCCAAGCACTTCACCGAGAAAGAGGAAATCATGTATAGCCACGAAGAACTGGCCTATCGCCGCAAGAAAATTTTCGAACTCGACAATGGGTCACTGTGGGATAGCTGCTGGTCGGCCGCAGTTATAGCTACGATCCCCTTCGGACTGGCCTCCGCTGGCTTCGCAGGTTGGCAGTATGGCTCCTTCTGGGCCTTTTTGGAATGGCTAGTAGTAGTCGCTGTCGGGGCCGGGGCCATCCATACACTGGAACGACTCTATGTGCTGTACTCACGCAAGGATCTGCGGCTCTATAGAGGACTTCCCATCTTCAATACCCTTCCTGCATGGCTACTCGGCTTGCCAGTTGTCCTCACCGGAAACATGTACCTTCTCAACCGGATATACGGATTGCATGACCTTGCTGGCCCCATGACCCTCGTCGGAATCGGACTCTTCATTCTCTCCATTCCCTTCGATCTCTTTATCCTCGAGAAAATCCGGCTAAAGAAATATCTCGAGAAGGAACGTGCGAACCAGCAAAAACCAAAAGCGAGCGGCACTGTTACAACCGAATAATTCAATAATTTCTAACAACTTTAGTGATGGGGACGGCACAGAAGCCGTCCCCATCACTCGGGTATCACCACAACCTTCCCCCAGCCCTGCTCACTTTCCAGAAAGCGATGCGCTTCTTGTATTTCCGAAAGTGCGAATACCTTGACAGGTTTCACCTCAATCTGTTTACGCTCAATAACGTCAAACATTTCTTGAATCTGTGATTCTGTGACATCGCCCGAATAAAAGCTGGTGAGGTAACGGCCATTGGGGATTGCCGTGATGGGGTCGAAATTATTCAGCGTCCAAACTCCACCCAGCTGGCCCGTTGAACTGACAATCCCGTTTCTCGCTAAATGGTGCAACGAGTCACGTATTGCTGCAGGCCCCACTATGTCGAGTATGCGGTCAACATCAGGCATGTCGGCGGGTAAGACCTCGGCCTTGGGGCACACAAGAATCTCATCGAAACCCACGCCACGCAGCCGCTGCACCTTTTGCGGAGACCGTGTGGTGCCGATGAGATATGCATTCGGCGCGAGAGCACGTATGAGCTTTGCCACCGCAACACCCACAGACCCCGCAGCCGAACGAATCAAAACTCGCTGCGAGCGCTCCTCGGGATCAATCCGCAGCCCCTTGACTGCGCCGTAGGCAGTGTAAAAAGTCTCAGGAATGGCCGCCAGATTCTCCCAGGACAACGTGCTTTCGACGCAATAAATTTGTTCGTCTGGAATCAAAACATACTGAGCATAACTTCCATCAAAGGCTCGACCCATCTCTCCCATGATGGACAGCACCTTCTGCCCGGCATGAAAGGCACGCGACGGAGAATCCACTATCTCGCCAACAGCTTCAATTCCTAAGATCCTCGGAAATACGACCGACGGTGACTTGCCCTCACGCGTGAAAATCTCGGAATGGTTGATTCCAAAACCCCTCACCCTCACAAGACTCCAACCCTGCCGGGGCTGTGGAAGTGGAACATCCGTGTATTCCAAAACTTCCGGGCCCCCAGCTTTCCGCACTACGGCAGCCTTCATGGTGTCCATTGCTTCTTGCTCCTTGCTTTCCCATTTCCTAGTTTCTTGAATTCCTGATTACTTGAATTCCTCACCTCTTGAGTTCCTGATCAGTTAGCACTTTCCACTTCGAATCTGGTTTTTGTGCACGCTGTGAGGCGACAATACTAGGCCCCTCACAGCAACATGTCACTCACAGTAGATTCTGCTTCTGCAAGTAATCCTTGGCAACTACTGCAGAACCCTCGTGACGAACGGTGACGCGATAGTTCATCGACTGCATCTCATCGTCGTTAATCTTGCCCGCTAATTTGTTGAGTGCGGAGACGATTCGCGGGTGCTTTGCCGCAAAATCTGACGTCATCAACGGTGCTCCCTGGTAAGGCGGAAAGAAGGAGTCGGAATCTGCTAGCAATGTAAGGTCGTACTGCTTGATTTGTGGGTCGGTGGTATAGGCATCACTGACATCAATTCTCCCATTTGCCATCGCCTTGTACCGCAGCGCCGGTTCCATCGTCTTGACATCTGAGAACGCGAGGCCATACTTCTTCACAAGACCTGGGTAGCCATCGGACTGTTGATAAAAATCAGGATCGAAGCCTGCGGAAAGCTGCCCTGAAACCACTGTCAAATCCCCAATATTCTTGAGACCGTACTTTTGTGCGTCGGCCTTACGCACCGCTATCGCATACGTATTCTCGTACTTCATGGGAGAGAGGTACTCCATGCCAAATTCCTGTTTGAGAGCCTTCTTTGCCTGTGCGTAGGCCACCTTTGGGTCATGGTTCACCGTCCCTCCCGTTTTCACCAATGACTGCAAAACCGTGCCAGTGAATTCGGGGTAGATGTCGATCTTGGCACTTTTCAGGGCCGAGAAGAGAAAACTGGTGCCACCGAAATTCGGACTGAGCTGGACGGACACTGTGGGATCGCTCGCCTCGATAAGGTCCTTATACATGTTGATGAGGATCTCGGGTTCGCCACCCATCTTGCCCGCAATGACGACGGTTTCCTTCTTTTCGCTTGCCACACCTGAGATAACCCGGTTTCCCAAGCTTGTTCCACCCACAATGAGCGCAAACACAACCATTCCAATTCCCAATTTTTTTAACGGCAGTTTGGAAGCGCGGCGAATGAGACCGCTCGCTGCGAGCGCTAACGCCGCAGAGAGAACGGCTCCGACGACCAGCGCAGCATTGTTGTTTGTCTGGATTCCAAGCAGAATATAGGTTCCAAGACCTCCGCCCCCAATGAGTGCGGCAAGAGTAGCGGTGCCAATGATCATCACGACGGCGATGCGCACGCCCGACATGATCATCGGCAGAGCCATCGGCATCTGGATTCTGAACAGTTTAAGTCGGCGCGGCAAACCCAATGCCTCGGCCGCCTCCATGAGAACGGGATCAAGAGTGGTCAGGCCTGTGTACGCATTTTGGAATACCGGCATAATGGCATAAAGAACCAGCGCGATGACAGCGGGAACCGTGCCGATGCCGACGAAAGGAATGAGGATTCCCAAAATGGCGAGACTCGGAATCGTTTGAATCATGCTGGCAACCTGGAGCACAATCTCACCCGCACGACGATGATTCATCATCACTACGGCGAGCGGAATCGCGATGATGAGCGTCACGAAAATCGCAAGCGCCGAAATCTCAAGATGATTCCACAGCGCTACGAGGATGCCTTGCCAATTCTGCGCTATGTAACTTCCTAGCTCGCTCATCGTGCGCCTTCCTGTTCGTCATTCGCAGCACCCCGATCAATATCGACATCGGCCCGAGAAGCGAGATATGCCATGAGATCGCCTTGGGTGAGCAGCGTGCCTCCGACCCGAATAGCCGCTTCAGGCACGCTCTGCCGGCTCTGTTCTTTGAGCGCAGCAGCCAAGTCGAAGACGGAATCATATCCCTTCAGTTCACAACCTTTGGATTCTCTGGATTCCTCGCCACCACCATCGTTCACATGAAGCAGACCACCCACCGGGTGCCCAAAGCCTGCGGAAATCATCGTCGCCAAAGTCAGTGACTCGGAATTCTCCTCTTCGAAAAGTCCGCGCACCACATCATTGGCGGGGGAACTTACCACCTCCTGCGGCTCGGCACACTGCTGAAGGATTCCCTCGCTCATGACAGCTACGCGATCCGCCATTCTGATGGCCTCCCGCATGTCATGCGTTACGAAGACCACCGTCACGCCAATCTCTCGATGCAGCCTCAGAACGAGATCCTGCAATTGTCTCCGTGAGGTGGGGTCGAGGGCGCTGAAGGGTTCATCCATCAAAATCAGCTTTGGTTTGGCCGCCAAGGCGCGCACGATGCCGACCCGCTGCGCCTGTCCACCCGAAAGCTCCGATGGCATGCGCTGCGCGAAAATATCTGGCTGCAATCCCACTTTCTTGAGCAGATCGCGTACACGTGCTTTTTGCTCGTCACGGCCCCAACCGAGTACCTCTAATTCAATGGCAGCGTTCTGTTCCACGGTCATATTGGGGAAGAGCGCACCAGATTGAAGCACGTAACCGATATGCTGGCGCAACCGTTGCACGTTTTGTTTGGCAACATCGACGCCATCAATCAACACCCTGCCCTGCGTGGGGTCATTGAGACGATTGATCATTCGCAGCAGTGTAGTTTTGCCGCTGCCGGATCTGCCGACCAAAACGAAGAGCTCACCGTCGTTAATGCGAAGGTTAAGATCTTTGAGCGCAACGGTGGCACCGTATTTTTGCGTTACGTGCTCGAACTCGATCACTCGTTTCCTCTCTCAAAATTCGAAAGCTCCCCGCTCTTCCAAACTCATAGATGATTTCGTTTTTACCTGGGAACCCATCAATACAGAATTCTGCTTCTTTTGTCATTACAGAGAATATGAGATACATTGAGTAAACACAACTCATTTTTACTATATTGCAACCGACATAGTTACGGAGATGGAATGAGAATTTCCACGAAATTTAGCGATTCAATCCACCTTCTCAGCTTCATTTCCATTTTTAAAACGGAAAAATTGACCAGTGAATTCATCGCGTCGAGCATCAAGACCTCGCCCGTGGTGGTTCGCAGAATGATTGGCGAGCTTCGTCTCGCGGGCCTCATCTCCCCCTACCAAGGTGGTAAGTCGCCCCAGCTGAGCCGCCCGCCGGTCGACATCAGCCTTTTCGATGTCTATTCCGCCGTCGAACACAAGAAACCGCTCTTCAACATCGACAAGGACACCAATCCCCACTGCCCCGTTGGCGCACACGTACCAGATGTGCTGCGCTCAATCTATTCGGAGGCGGAGGCGGCCGCGTTCGGCCAGCTCGGCAGAACGACGTTGCAAGATGTGATCGACCGAATTCAAGTTGCGCACCAGCGCTATGGAGAAGGTACGGCCGAGGCGTGAATCTCTGACAGTGCCAGGCACAATATGCGATAAGTGGGCACGTGCACGGCCGTGGCGACGTCCACACGTCGGTTGTGCGGAGACAGTTACGGAGACAAGGGGATGTTGCAGCACAACCGAAGCCCTCATGCCATCGCTACCGTGGTTAAAGGCCGGTTGTGCGAAACCTCCCATGATGGGTACCAAGAAACTTGCCGCACAACCGAAGTCTCCACGCCCATACACCAAAAATTGTTCGCACAACCGGTGTGTTCATGTCCACATACCGGCGATATGCCGCCTTACTGCGCCTTCTCTGAAACATGAAACCGTTCCTCTGCTACATCGGCAGGGTGCGCTGCCAGCCACGAGCGAACCTGCTCGGCCAGCATCGCCGTCATCTCAACGGCAGCGGACATCTGCCCCTTGGAGATTTCATTGACGTGCACGCCGCTGACAATGACCGCCGTTCCCTGTAGAACCGGCATGATCTCTCGCGCCATCGCCTCGCTCAGAACGCCTTCTTGATGAACGTGTCCGGGTCGGCTTGGAAAGGCGCGCGTGATGATCTTTCCTTGCTTGTCTACCATCGTGATGACTCCGTAATGCGGCACATCGCCACCAACAAGCTGGAGTAGAACGTCACCGTTCTGCCGTTCAAGGAGAGCCCGCACAGTGAACCCAGCCCTCTCCATGCTAAAGGAGAGCGGTCCATCCGCTTTCTCAATGACCGGTGAAACCGCCGCCATCTCAGCCAACCTCTGCAATATCGGACTCACCAGCAGGACGTGCTGCGGGTACTGCTTGTTTCACCGCCGCACGCGCGGCCTCGAAGCCTTCCCACCGCGGACTCAGTGAATTGTCGATTCCCAACCGGTCAAGCAGCTTCATGACGGTGTGGTTCACAATATCGTCCACGGTTTTGGGCTGGTTGTAGAACGCGGGAATGGGTGGGATGATCTCCACTCCCATCCGTGCCAAGGTCAACATGTTCTGCAGGTGAATCTGGCTAAAGGGCGACTCCCGAGGCACCACGATGAGCTGCCTGTGCTCTTTTAGTGTCACATCCGCGGCACGGGCGATGAGGTTGTCCCCCAGACCGGTGGCGATGGCAGCCACGGTCTTCATACTCGCCGGAACGATGACCATACCGTCATGCCGAAAGCTGCCGGAGGAGATGGTTGCTCCCATGTCATTTGCGTCGTCGACCACGTCGGCGAGCGCCTTCACCCTGTCGAGCGTGTAATCTGGCAGCTCGACAGAGAGGTTCACTTTCGCCCATTTGCTCATCACCAGGTGAACTTCAACGTCGGGATCGGCATGGAGCGCCTCCAACAGACGAACTCCGTAGATGGTTCCACTCGCACCCGAGATTCCAACAACAATGCGTTTCATTTTCTCTTCACTCCTTTCGCTTTCCAGAGACCGCGGCAGCTGCCTACTTGAGGTATTCTTTCCAGTTCGGCATCTCTTTGAATTCGGCACGCTTGAAGCTGTCTTTCATGTCGTAGGGAACGGTTCCGTCGATCACGAACTTCGAGCTCATGCCCCTGACGCGAATGCGAGCGGGGTCGTATGCCGGCAGCTCCGAGGGATCCAACGGGTGATTGCGCATTCCTTCGAGCACCATGACATCCTTGTTGGCCTGGAACCTGGTGTTCACCGTCCACATGACATCGTTCCAGTCGAAGATATCGACGTCCTCATCCACCAAAATGACCGTCTTCAGCTCCTTGAAGGAGGAGAAGGCGAGAAGGGCCGCCTGCCGCTGGATGCCTTCGTCCGCTTCATCGTCTTTGTGGATCTGCATGATCGTCATGAGCTTGCCGCCACCTGCCGGTGGGTTGTAGACATTGAGGACCTTGCCCGGAATCGCCCTGTCCGTCAGGCTGAGAATGGAAGCCTCCGTGGGAATGCCCGCCATCGAGACGTGCTCCTCGGAAGGGCCGATGGTGGTCTGGACGATGGGATTGTCCTTGCGGTGCGTCACCGCTTTGATCTTGACCACGTTGACCGCGGGATTTGCGGTTCCGTTGTAGCCGGGGAATTCCGGCATGGCGTAGCCGCTATTGGTGTTGATATCCTCCTGCATCGTCTGATGCGGCTGGATCTCGCCCTCGATAATCCATTCGGAGCGCGCGATGCCAAGTGCATCGACCGCAACGCCGGGAACCACCTGGACGGCTTCGTTGCGCAAGGCTCCTGCCACCTGCAGCTCGTTGTAACCGAGTGGCGTGGTGGGCGGCTCGAAGGTCGCACCGATGGTGATGGCGGGGTCAAGACCGATGCTGATGGTGATCGGCATGGGCTTGTTGATAGCTTCGTAGCCCTTGAGGAACGCACCGATATGACGGCCGCCGGGCATGATATAGAGCCCGATGGTGTCCTTGTCCTCCAGCACCATGCGGTGAATGGTCACGTCACTCTGTGTGCCGTCCACACTGTGGCCGTACACCACTCCCATGGTGATATAGGGGCCGGCATCCACTGGAGTGTTCGTTGGTGCGGCAAGCAGGGTGCGAATATCGAATCCGGGATCACTGGCGAGATGCACCACCTCTTGGGCGGGCGCCTGTTCGCGGGTGACTTCAACAGGTGCGAGAGGATGGGAGACGGCATCCTTGAGCATGTGCCCCAGCATTTTGGGATCGTGGTGAAGAATCATTCCGACCCGGTTGCGCGAGGCCTGCAGCCCGATGAGAACGCGAGTCCCGGGGAAGCCCTTGACGTTGTTGAACATCATGGTCGGCCCCTCTTGCGTCGGGCGCTGAACGGTCCCTCCCGCGCCGATATAGCGGTAGACACCCGCCAGGTCGTCCTTGGGATCAATTTCCTTGTTCGTCTCGTGGTATTGGTTGGGAATCTGCTTGATCTCATCCAAAACTGTGCGCAAATCGTACATTGCGTTCCTCCTGTCGTTACTTATTTCAAGTATCGGGAGTTCCGCAGGAGCGAACAATTCCTTTTTTCATACGTCTGATTCCGGAATGGAATGTCACGAGGAAAGTCGCTGGCGGGCGAAATTCCAGAAGAGATCGTTCGCCGCGCTGTGCTTTCCCTTCCGCCGCACGAAGGCAAGGTGACTGTAGCTGGCAGGGGTCAACGGAACGCTGATCAGATCCGGATAGTCGCCAAGGTCGAAAGAGCCCTCCATCATGACCGAGACGCCCATGCCGCGCCGAATCATGCCGAGAATGAGATCGGTGCGCCGACCGAGATAGACGACCGACGGATCGGAAATCCCATTCTCCGCAAGAAGACGCAGGACGGGCTTCTGCATACCGGTGGAGTCATCGAGCAGAAGGAAGTTCTCACCGCCCACATCGGCAAGGCGTATGGGGCGGCTGTTTTCCGGCGCCGACGTCCCTGGTACCGGCGTCTCTGATAGGTCGGCAGCAGTGCCCGACACCGTCGACTCGGATGACATTCCCAATGGCGACTCCGACGTCTCGGCAGCGACCAGATGATGCTCTCGCGGCAGAACGATGACGAAACGGTCGGCCTCTCCCGGCAGCACCTCAAAATCCCGAGCGCCATCGGCGTCGAAGAAACGGGCGAAGACGACATCCACTTCGGCTTTTCGCAATGCCGCAAGTAGGGCATCCGTCTCATCCTCGCGGAAGGTGGGATCAATCTCGGGATGCTGTTTACTGAACTCAGTGATGACCGTAAAGGCCTTGTACTGCGAAATCGTGGGAATCCCGCGAACCGACAGCCTCATTTGCCGCTCCGAACGCTGTGCGGAAAGGGCGGCAGTCATCTCTTCCTGTGTCTTCAACAGCTGCTGCGCATAGGGCAGCGCGATGCGGCCGGCAGCACTCACCTCGATGCTCCGATGGTCGCGATTGATGAGCTTAACCCCGAGCTCCTGCTCTAAGGCCATGATGTGCTTGGAAATCGTGGCCTGCGAAGTAAAGAGCCGATTGGCGGCCTCGGTGTAGTTCAGCGTTTCGGCCACCGTGACAAAACTACGAATCTTGGCGAGATCAACCATGATTCCATCATCCCACAGCATTCCATATTGGAATGAGGAAAAGGACCGGCCGCTAGCCTTGTATGGTTTCGAATTGAGCCTCGATGTGCATGAAGTCCGGGACACGATTCCACTTCACCGGATATCCGGCACCATGGGCACAGAAGACGGAATCAGGAGTGTTTTCCATGTCGGCTTCAGGATCGTACGCAACAGAAGCAATGACCTGTTCCTCGTCATGACAAGGCCGATAGCCTGCGAAAACACAATTCACGTGTCCCCGGCCATGTGTGTAGGCGGTCACCTCCGCCGCGTAATCGCGCATTTCGGAAACGGGGGCCGTGCCCTCGAGCACCGCGAAGTCATCCACACCTGAGTCTCCCGTTCCAGAGCCATCCATTCCAGAACTGCCCATTCCAGGACAGTTCTCTCCGAGGCTTCCCACTCCGGAATCACCTTGAGTGAAGGTTCCGCTCATGCGCTGGATATCGGACATTGCGCGCCCGATCATATCTGCAGGAACTTCCAGCCGGAAGCGGTACCACGGCTCCAGAACGCGGCACTTCCCGCGCGAGCGCAGTTCCATGAGTCCCTGCCGCACGGCGCGGTAGGTGGCCTGGCGGAAGTCGCCGCCCTCGGTGTGCTTCAGGTGGCCGCGTCCCGCGACGAGGGTGATCTTCATGTCGGTGATGGGAGCTCCGATCAGCACGCCCAGATGTTCCTTCTCCCGCAGGTGCGTCAGCACGAGGCGCTGCCAGTTGCGGTCGAGGTCGTCTTCGCTGCAAGCAGTCGCCACCTCGATTCCACTGCCCCGCTCTCCCGGTTCCAACAACAGATGCACCTCCGCATAGTGACGCAGCGGTTCGAAATGTCCGACGCCTTCGACGGGAGCTTCGATCGTCTCGCGGTAGAGAATGCCACCGGGACCAAAGCTGACGTCCAAGCCGAAACGCGAGCGCATCATTTGTTCGATGATCTCCAGCTGCACCGCGCCCATCAGTTGCACGTGCACTTCCTGAAGGCGCTCTTGCCACTGCACATGCAGAAGCGGGTCCTCATCTTCCAGCGTGCGCAGTGCGGCGAGCGCCTTATGGACTTCGACGTCGCCCGGTATCAGCGTGTAGGTGAGAACGGGTTCAAGGACTGGCTTGGCGGCATCGGACTGCGAACCCAAGCCTTCGCCCGGGTACGTCTGGGTCAGGCCGGTGAGCGCGTACACCGATCCGGGTTCGGCGGCCGGCACGAGGCTGAATTTCTCTCCGGAATAGATCCTCACCTGGTCGGGTTTCTCCTCCCACTCTTCTCCGTGGGCGTTCGTTCCCGTCAGTTTCGATTTCACCGGCAGGGAGCCGCTTGTCACCTTGATCCAGGTGAGACGGTTGCCCTGCTTGTCATGGGAGATCTTGTAGATGTGAGCCCCGAAATCATCTGCCGGTACGCATTCTGCCCTCGATTCCTTCGTATAGGCGTGGAGCCCATCAAGAAACTCGTCGACTCCTTCGAGTTTGAGCGCCGAACCGAAATAGCAGGGAAACAGCACGCGCTCTGTCACCATCGCAGCGATTCTGTCTGCCGAAAGCGTTCCAGTTTCAAGGTATTCGTTCATGGCGGCCTCATCTTGCAGAGAGGTCTCTTCAAGATCCTGCGGGCCTTCCGCTCCGAATGCAACGCAGCCATCGGAGAACCGGCGCTTCATGCGTGCGAGGACGCGATCACGATCTGCACCGACGGAATCCATCTTGTTGACGAAGATGAAAGTCGGGACTCTGTAACGCGCCAGCAGCCGCCACAAGGTTTCCGTGTAGCCCTGTATGCCGTCGACCGCGCTGACGACGAGAATCGCATAATCGAGGACGCTGAGAACCCGTTCCGTCTCCGCCGAGAAGTCCACATGCCCCGGCGTATCCATCAGGGTGATCTGCGTCTCGTCGTGGGTGAGAATTGCCTGCTTGGAGAAAATGGTGATTCCGCGGGCCTTCTCCATGGTATCCGTGTCCAGGAAGGCATCGGCATGGTCAACGCGTCCGAGCGTGCGGATCTGGCCGGAACGAAACAGCATTGCCTCGGAAAGCGTGGTTTTGCCGGCATCCACATGCGCCAAAATGCCGACGACGGTCTTCTTCATTCCACCCACCTCCGAGCCTCACGTCGCGTCACGTTCTCTATCTCCACGGCACGCGAACACACCGAGAATACCGCGAGGCACGCATGAGCGTCGAGACCTCGGAACCTCTGCAAAGGAATCCTCGGAAAAGCGATTCCCAGGAACAGGGTGTTTCACGTGAAACACTTGAGAAGGCCGAACCCATCGATTCCTTATGCCAGCTTTCTCCCGGCGCACCATACGGACTGAACGTCCAACGACTGCGGAGCAAGAAGCACGATATCGGCAGCGAAACCCGGCGACAGCAGACCCAGGGGTGCCCGCGTTATACCGTTCGGCCGGTCAAGCCCCAACGCATGCGCGGGGTTGAGCGTCGCCGCCCGGATCGCGACAACGGGAGACATTCCGAGGACAGTCACCGCACGATTGAAGGCCACGTCCAGCGTCAGGGTAGAACCGGCGATGGCACCGTTGGAGACGAGGCGCGCATGGCCGTCCTTGACGACGACATCCAGTGCGCCCAACTTGTAGCCACCATCCGGGCAGCCGGTGGCCGACATGGAATCCGTGACGAACATGAGGCGGGACGCAAAGAGCTCGGCCGCGAGCCGCACCACGGGATCCTGCACGTGGAATCCGTCATTGATGATCTCCACCGAGACTCTCGGATCCTCCAGAACGGCGGGAATGGGTCCCGGAGCGCGGTGATGAAGACCATTCATTGCGTTGAAGATGTGCGTCAGAATAGTGGCGCCTGCGTCGATCGCCGCGCGAGCTTGGTCGTAATCCATGTCTGAATGCCCGATCGCGGGTTTCACCCCCGCGTTGGCGAGCCTTCGTATGGCACCGAAACCTCCATCGAGCTCGGGGGCGAGGGTAATCTGCCTCAGGCTGCCGTCGGCGGCCTCTAAAAGCTTGTCCACGTACTCCGGCTGTGGTGCCTTGAGACACTCGGGGTCGTGCGCACCCTTCCGTGACAACGCCAGAAAAGGCCCTTCGAGATGCGATCCCAAAACATCCTCTCGCGCCTCCGTTGCCGCCTTGACCTGTCGGAGATTCGAACACATTGTTTCGAGAGGATTCGTGATGAGGCTCAGCACCTGCCGCGTCGTCCCATGCACGGCATGCGCCGCCCTTGCGATGCCGATGGCGTCCTCTCCGTCGTCGAAGGAGACTCCCCACCCGCCGTGCGAATGGATATCGATGAAACCGGGAACCATAAGGGCACCGTCAGCATCGATCATCTCCACCGATTCCAGCGAGTCACCGCACTCTTCCAGAGCGGTTTCGAGATCCTCATCGTGAGTACCGACCGCACGAATCTTTCCGTCACGCGAGTACAGCCACGAATGGGGCCTTTCCCCCTTCGCGTCGAGTTTGACGGCATTCCTTACGACCATCGTGCTCGGGGCGCTCTGAAGGGACTCCGAGACACGTCGTGCCACCTGCGCAAACGAATTCTTCATTTTGCCTCTCCTTAGGCGTGCAGTACAGCATGGGGCGAATGCACGCATACGGTGCAATGTACGATGCGGCTGCAGTGCGATGTGCGATGCAGACGCGGTGCTATGCAATGCGCGCTGTAGGTGCAGCTGCGGTACGGTTCAGCCAGCAAGTGCAGTTCAATCGGTCATATCACAGCATCGCCCGCCCTCAACCGCAGATCAGATGCCCTGCCACTCCGGCTTGTTCTTGAACGCCCACTTGTAGTAGTCCTTGTTGCGGAGACGACCACCGGCGGCTTCGTCAACGATGATGGTGGCATGCGGGTGCAGCTGAAGTGCGGAGGCGGGGCAGAAGGAGGAGATCCCACCTTCGACGGTCTCGGAAATGGCTTGCGCCTTGCCCTCGCCGAAAGCGAGCAGAATGAGGTGACGCGCCTTCAGAATCGTTCCAATTCCTTGCGTGATGCAGTGCGTGGGAACTTTCGTGACATCGTTATCGAAGAAACGCGCGTTGTCGATCCTCGTCTGCTCGGTGAGCGTCTTGATACGCGTACCCGACGCGAGCGACGACCCCGGCTCATTAAAGCCGATATGTCCATCCGTGCCGATTCCCAGAATCTGAATATCGACGCCGCCCGCCTTGGCAATCGCTGCATCGTAATCTGCGCCAGCGGTCTGAATGGTATCCAGGTTGCCATTGGGGACCCGCACCAATTCCGGATTGAGGTGCAACGGCTCCACGACGGTGCGATTAATGGTGCTGCGGTACGACTGCGGGTGCTGTGGATCCAGGCCTGCGTATTCGTCCAGAGCGAATCCACGCACGTTTTCAGTGTTGATTCCCTCCCTCTGCAGGCGTTTCGCAAGATGACGGTATGCCGCCAGAGGGCTTGAACCAGTAGCCAAACCGAGCACAGGATCTGACTTCTCTTTGAAGAGTCGAAGAACGGCCTCCGCGTAAATCTCGCCCGCCTCATCCTCGTCTTTTACGATAATGACCTCTGCCATTATTCAATTCCTTTCCCTACTTAAAAGTTTCTCTACTTAAAAGTTTTGTTGTTTAAAAGCTCCGTTGCCTAAAGATTGAGTTGACCAAAAGTTCCGTTTCCTACTAGATTCCGATTTGGCTTCGCAGCACAGCCGCTATCTCTCCCTTGAGGACGATGTCGTCCCCGACACGGGATCTTCTTACGTCGACCGGTTTTCTGAAATCCGTCTTTATGAATTCGTTGAGGGTTTTTCCTGCTGCCTCCACAAAGCCGGGAGTCACGATATTCGCCTGTCCGTAGACAACGACGGTGGGAATATCGAGCAGACTCACTGGCATCGATAATGCTTCCCCCAAGGCGATTCCGGCCTCTTTGATGACGTCCGCACGACTCGACGGCAACCGGGCGCACTGCCTTTCGATCACAGATGCCGAGACGAGAGTTTCAAGGCAGCCCTTTTTCCCGCAGCTGCACAGCTCGCCATCCCGCTTCACGACCACGTGCCCGATTTCGCCCGCGATGTTGTTCACTCCGCTGATGACGCTGTTGCCGACCACCGTTCCCGCGCCGACGCCGCGAGCGATGTGGACAAAGATCAGATCGGTATCGACTTTCCCAAACTGCTTTTCGGCCAAAGCGGCGCTGTTGGCGTCATTGTCGACCTGCACAGGCAATCCGGTCTCTTCCAAAAGCGTGGCGGCAAGCGGTACATCGTGCCAGCCCAAGGAGATCGAAGAGGTGACGACACCCCGTTCGGAAACCGTTCCGGGGACGGCGACTCCGATTCCGAGCACAGGAGCCGTTGCCGTGGCCACCAGTTCCGCGCAATACTTGGCAAGATCGCTCGCGGAAAAGGTGCCGTCGATGGGGCGCTCTTCCCGAAAGATTATCTGCCCCAACAAATTGCTCACCGCTCCCAGCACCACATGCGGCTGCGAAAGATCGATGGAAACGATTCTGCGGCCATCGGGGTCAACTCGAAGAGCTGTTCCCCGGCGTCCCCTCACCGCTGAGGCCTTCTGACCCGTTTCCATCACCAATGAGTCCTCGATGAGGCCTGACACCACTTCCGACACCGCAACCCTCGTCAAACCTGTTTCGCGGGCCAGATCGGCGCGTGAAAGATTGGAAGTGCGGAACAGCATGCGCATGACCACTGCACGATTCTGTACGCGCACATCCGCAGGACCGGCCTTCTTCAGCTGGTCTTGTGATGCCACGTAGGCAGAGGTGGCACGATCCACCGAGCTGACAGAATTCGACAGCGACACCGCCATGAAGACTTCCCTCCTTTTCGTTCAGCACCATTGAAACTTTCGGTTTTAATAGAGGCACATAATAATTAAGGTACCTAACTATTTCTTCCTCAACGACAAATATTCAGCGATCACAGCTTACTATGCAGGTAGTACTTACTAACTCCTTTGTTGTCTATAAACGCTCCACTATGAACATTTCAAATTTTAGAACGACTTTCTTTTTTTGTAAAGTTAGTTTATATTTAATGTCAGAAGACATTAACGGCGACCTTAACGATCGCGCAAAATCACTCCCTCGACGTGGAAGGAACAGTCGTGGTATCTCAGAACGTTGGCCCAGAGATTCCGGCGGGGCCCATGCAGCAGACCACACAGAAGGCTGCACGGCAGGCCACCATCGGCATCGACATCGGCGGCACCACCATGGACGCCGTCGCGATAAACGAAGCAGGAAAGATTATTGCCTCCGATGTGGTACACACTCATAAGGGAACAGACGCCTTGCAAAGCGGGCTTCGCCGCCTTATCGATTCTCTCCGGGAAAGCTGTTCCCTTGCCAGCCTCACGGTTGCCGGCATTGGCATAGGGGTGCCAGGAAAGGTCAACCATGCGAAGGGAAGCATCAGCGATGCCCTCAACCTGGGCGTCAACTTCTTTGATTTCCGCAAGTTTCTAGACTCCTACCGGGTCCCGGTGAACGTGGAAAATGACGTGAATGCAGCCGCCGTGGCGGCCGCCCAAACCTTCGGCAAAAAGGGAACGGTCGTCTTCCTCAACATGGGAACAGGCCTTGCGAGCGGCGTTGTCATAAACGGCAGGATAGACCGCGGGATCTCAGGTGCGGCAGGGGAAATCGGACACATACCCATGGATCCGCAGGCCCTTCGGTGCACCTGCGGACAGCGCGGCTGCCTTGAGACCATCGCTTCGGGAAGCGGCATCGCCCGTAGGTGGGGCACCCACGCGAAGTATCCGGTAAAGGATCTGTTCGATCACGCCGCACAGGGCGATGTAACGGCACAGCATATTCAGTACGACCTTTTCTGGGGTGCCGCGCGCGCGATTCAGCTCATCGCCCAGACCTTCGATCCCGCGATCATCGCACTGGGCGGAGGCGTCAGCAACATGGGAGAACCGCTTCTCAAGGGAATTCTCACCGAACTCGACCGGTTCTCTTCCGAATCGGCTTTCATAAGATCGCTCAACATCCCGGAGCGCCTCACCACTACCACGCACCTTCAGCACTTGGGAGCGCTCGGCGCAGGCGTCGCCGCACAGCCACAAACGCAGCTCAATGCATAACAACACAATGTGCCGCACAACGCACACAGAAAAGTGCGGCACCCCTCCACTCACAAGGTGCCGCACAGATTGGCAAAGAGCCGCAAGCCGTAGGCCACCAGACGTAGCCGATAGCCATAGTCGCGATGACCGCGAGCGCTCGGTAACTTCCTCCTACATCAGTGAGGCATAGAGAGCGCGAATCTCTTCGACGGACGGCTGACGCGGATTGCCCGGCAGGCAGGCGTCGACGAAAGCGGCCTCCGCAAGAGGCGTCAGATCCTCCTCGGTTGCCCCCACCTCGGAGATGGTGGCGGGATTCCCCAGCGAGTGTGCGAAGTCGCGAACGGCGTTGATGGCTTCTTCACGGACCGCATCAAGATCTCCCGTATAGGAGTCCTCAACACCAAAGGCGTGCGCGATATCACGGTACTTCTCCCCCGTGTATTCCTTGTTGAACTCCATCACCGTGGCGAGCAGAATGCCGTTTGCCTCGCCGTGGTCGACGCCTAGGCGACCGCCGAGCTGATGCGCCATGGAGTGTACCAAGCCAAGGCCGACATTTGAGAACGCCATGCCCGCGATGAAGCTGGAGTATCCCATCATTTCATCTGCCTCCTTGTCTCCTTCTGCAGACTTCGGCAGGTACTGCGCGGTGAGTTCGAAGGACTTCTTGGAGAGGGCCTCTGTCAGCGCCCACGCACCAGGATTGATATAGCTTTCGATCGCATGCGTCAGGCAGTCGAGCCCACTGGCCACCTTGAGATGGCGCGGCATGCCATCCATGAGATCAGGATCAACAAACGCCACGATCGGCATGCAATGGGGGTCCACGGCGACGAACTTGCGCTCCTTCTCCGTGTCGGTGACCACATAATAATCGGTGGTTTCGGAGGCGGAGCCTGCCGTTGTGGGGATTCCAAAGATCGGAACTGACGGATTCTTGGTGTCGGCAACACCTTCGAGACTCACGATGTCAGCGAATTCAGGGTTTGCGGCGACGATGCCGATGCCCTTGCACGCGTCCTGCGGCGAACCGCCTCCCAGACCGATGATGAAGTCCGCACCGGATTCCTTGAAGGCCTTCACTCCCCGTTTGATGTCCTCAACGGGCGGATTCGGTTTCACGTCCGTGTAGATTTCATACGCGATATCGGCGGTATCGAGCAGGTCCGTAACCTTCTTGACCGTTCCCACGCGCTTCAGTACCGGTCCGGTCACGATGAAAGCCTTGGTGAGACCCATCGCCTTTGCGCAATTCGGAACCTCCTTTATTGCGCCGCGACCGAAATATGCATTCTGGTTAAACAGCACCGGGTAAACCATGGTGACTCTTTTCTGTGGTTGTTTTTGGGTAACGAGGAACGGACCACATTGACCGTCCCCGATTTATTGATGTTTTGGGCAAAGCTGCCCTTACGGTTTCGCGCATTCAACGTTGAAAGTGCGCAAAATCGCAAAAATTTAAAAGTTACGAAAGTAATGATGCTGGTCGGAATGATGTTTCCACACGTCTGGAAACTACAGCGGCAGCTGAACTCTGAGTTAAAAGATCCATGCAGGCAAGGCACCTCGAATGGCAAAGTACTTCGAATGGCGGATGGTAGGCACGTACTTCGGTCGGCAGAGCACTTCAGGGTGGAAAAGTTCTGCAACTGCAGGCTCCGACACCTACCGGCAGCTGCAGAACTCTTTCTCTCTTTTTATGACGTTGGACTAGTTATGTGTCAGGAATTCGCCTCGAGAATTGACTCGATGGTGTGCAACTGTTCATCGGTCAGCTGCACGGCCGGCTCCTGAATCTTTGTGGAGATCGGCAATCCTTTCAGCTTCACGCCACCTTTGATGGCGGAAACGAACAAGTCGGCAACATCATAAATCTTCATTAGGTGGCTGATGCGCTGTGCGGCTGTGGTCGCGGCAGCGAAATCGCCAGATTCATAGGCCTTGTGAAGGGCGACGAACGTCTCCGGTTCCACATTGGTAAGGCCGGTGATGATTCCATTGCCACCCGAGATGCGGTTGACGAAATAGTACTCGTCGAAGCCCGAGAACACCGCAAAGTCCGGGTTCACCTTGCGCGCGGCCACGATCACCTTGCGGGTGTGGCTGATGGTGTCAACGGTGTCCTTGATGCCTGCGATGTTGGAGTGTTCCCTCGCAAGATCCGCAACGAGTTCCGGATTAAGATCCGTACCCGTGCGTGCGGGGAAGTTGTACAGCAGGACCGGCAGCGTGGTGGCTTCTGCGATGGCACCGAAGTAGTGCTTCGCACCATCGTCGGTGGGACCAAAGTAATACGGGGACACCGCCACCACCGCATCGACGCCCGCCTTCTCCGCATACTGCGTGAAAGCGACGGCATCGGAAAGAACCGTGCTCCCAACGCCTGCAAATACTTTCATACGGCCGGCGACGCGCTTGACGGCGAAGTCAACGGCCTTTTCCTTGGTCTCCAAGGGGAAGGCATAGAACTCGCCGATGCTGCCGAAGAGCAGAACACCGTTGATTCCTGCAGTGGCAAGGTGGTCGAGATGCCTGCCCCACAGCTCGTAATCAATGGATCCATCATCTTTTGTAATGGTGATCGATGGACAGAAAACGCCTTTGAACATCTCTCTTCCTTACCTGCTTCGCACGAAGCATTGCATTGATCGAATAGTCCCTACTCTACGAAACAACTCTACGAAACGCCGCGAATGAAGTGGCCCGCTTCCGCCTGCAGAAAAGCGCATTGCACCTGCGCTTCCGCTACTTGTTGCCGCATGCGGCCCCGCGCACCCAGCGAACTTGTGCAAACATCCCGCACCGCGGAAGCAGACCATCGTTCTGCTGTGGAATAGTCATCCACAGCACCGCGCCGACCTACAGCTTGATTCCATAGGCCCTTACGGCGTTGTTCATGAAGAAGTCCTCGTCATCGCCGAAGATGCTGCGCACCAATTCGAAGTGGGCCTCGAACGTGTTGTTCATCAGCACCACTGGGAAGTTGGACGACCACAGGCACTTCTTCGGCCCGAAGGTATCGCGCACGAACTTCACCACGTCGGGATCGACCGGGTTGTCGCCGGAGATCTTGATGTAGGCGTTCGGCAGCGAGGCGAGCTTCGTCAGAGCCTCCCGGTACTCGGGAGCGAGGCTTGGAACATTGCCCAGGTGATCGATGATGATCCGCTCTTCCGGAACCTGGCTGAAGGACGTGTAGATATCGCCGATCTCCTCGCCGCGGTTGACCACCTCAAACGGCAGGCCCTTGGCCGCGAGCGCCTTGATGCCCTCGATGAACTCGGGTTCGAGGCAGCGGCCCTTGGGAGCCTGGTCCGTGTGCAGAGGCTCGCGAATGCCGGATGCATGCACGGGAACGCGCATATAGGGGCTCACGCGAGACCGCAGCATCTTGGCCAGAAGCTTGGGGCTCTTGTTTTCGTACAGGAGCCTGTCCTCTTCCAGTGGATCGGCGCAATCAACCTCAACGTAGACACCACCGACGAACTCCACATCGGAATACTTGGCGTACTGCTCTTCCAAGCTTTCTATGGTGAACTTCTTGGAGATGGGGTTGTCCGCAGCCAGCCATGGAAGATCCTGCGTAGCTGGATCCCACATGTGGAAGTGCGAGTCAACAATTTTTAGTACCATGACGCTCACTTACTCTCGACGAGGCCCAGCTTGGAGCCCTTGAGGGCGTACCAAGCGAGGTAGATGAAGCCAGGAACCGTCACGAGCATGGCGATCTGGATTCCGGCGGCATCCTGAATGACACCGAGCAGCAGCGGGATGAGCGCTGCGCCGACGATGGACATCACCAGTGCGGAGGAGACCGTCTTGGTGGCCTGACCGTGGAGACCCTTGATGGTCAGGGCGAAGATGGTCGGGTAACCGATGGAGATGAACAGGTAGGCGATCACGAAGCAGACGGTGGAGAACATTCCCCAACCGGCCGCGACGACGAGCATCAGGACTGCGGAAATCGTCATGTAGACGAAGAGGATCTTGCTGGAATCGATCTTGTTCATGATCGGGGTAGTGATGAAACGACCTGCCGCGAAGCATACCGTCAGGACGGTGAACCAGATCAGGGCAGCGGAGCCGTTGAGACCACCAATCTGCTGTGCGTAACCGGTGAAGACACCCATGCCCACCACCTGCAGACCGATGAAGATGAACTCGGCGATGATGCCGCAGATGACATACGGCTTCTTGAGAGGAGACTCCTGCGGTCCGGAAGCCGCTACGGTAGCCTCTTCCTCCGCGTCACCTGGAGGCTGCGGAAGCTTGATGAAGGCGAAGATGGCAAGCACGACGAGCAGCACGACGCCGATGACGATGTAGACCGTCTTGATGTCACCGAGGAACTTGGTCTTCTCGGCGACGTCGTTGGCATGGATCGTTGCGGGAACGATGAATCCGAGGATGACAGGAGAGATCACGTTGCCGATGGCGTTGAAGGATTGTGCGAGGTTGAGTCGCATGGACTCGTGCTCCTCATCGCCCAACTTGGTGATGTAGGGGTTTGCGTTGGTCTCCAGCGAGGAAGCGCCGAGCGCGACCACGAACATGGCGACGAGGAACATGCCATAGCTGCCCGAATTCGTGGCCGGAATGGCAAGGAAGGCGCCGACTGCGAACAGAATCAGACCGGAGATGACACCGCCCTTGTAGCCGAAGCGCTTGGCGATCATGCCGGCAGGAATTGCCATCACGAAGTAGGCGATGTAGTACGCGAACTGGAGAAGCGAAGTTTCCGTGGCGTTCAGGTGCATGTACTGCCCGAAGGGGTCACGCAGCGGGTTGACGAGGTTCATCGTCACGCCCCAGATGAGGAAGAGCGAGGTCACCAGCACAATGGCCAGTGTGGCCTTGGAGCCCTTCGTCTCGTCCTTCGGTGCGCCCGCTTGGACTTGATTTTGAGTGGATGCCATTTTTACTCCCTCGTAAAAATGAGAAATTTTCTTGGAAATACGGGCCGGATGAGCACCAGTCGGCACTCAGTCACGGCATTCGAAATGAGTGATAGCTGAAAAGATGATAGTGAAAACAGGCAAGGCACGAGCGTGCGGAAGGGTTCGAAGCCCCCGCGCGCCGTGCCTTGAGAACACATCAGAGCGTTCAGCTCAGTGCGCGATCGAGGTGGACATAGCCGCCGTCGACGAAGACCCACTGACCGGTGGTGTGCGAAGCACGATCGGAAAGCAGGAAGGCCGCGGTGTCGGCGATCTCTTCCGGCTTCGTCATGCGGTGCTCAAGCGGAATCTTGTCCGTGATCACCTGGAGACGAGCCTGCTGTGCCTTCTCGTCACCGAAGGTCTTGATCCAATCCGCATAGAGCGGGGTCCATGCCTCGGAGACGACGATGGCGTTGACACGCACACTGTCGTGGACCAATGCCGCCGCCCACTCACGGGTGAGACCAGCGATGGCGCCCTTTGCTGCGGCGTATGCAGAGGTCTTGCCCTGACCGGTGAACGCGGTCTTGGAAGTGATGTTGACAACAGCTCCCTTGGAGTCCTTGAGATACTGAACCGCCGCGTGGACGAGCTCATAGTAATGAGTCAGGTTGCCGTGGATCGACTTCTCGAAGTCCTGCCAGGAGGTAGTCTCGAGATCCTTGTTGTCATTCACGCCAGCGTTGTTGACGATGCCGTCAATGTGACCGTACTTCTGATGGACTTCTTCGACGATCGGCTTGATCTTGTCGGTGTCGTTGAGATCGAGAAGATGGAAGTCGAACGGGGAACCGATTTCCTCGAGCTCCTTGCGAACCTCGTCCTGCTTGCCGTCTGCGCGGTTGAGGATGACGACCGTCGCGTCCTCGCGTGCAAGTTGCAGCGAGATGCTGTGACCGATGCCCTTGAAGCCACCGGTGACGATGATGACCTTGCCTTGAAGATGCAGATCCATGTGAACTCCTTTGTTCCTGTGTTCGCGCCGGAGTGTACCGGCGCAAATTTCATTTACTTGTGAGGTTGTTTACTTATCAGCCGTTATCAGCCGCGATACAGATACTTTTCGGCCGTTTCGAGTGTCATTTCGGTGCCGTTGCCGGGAGCTGTCGGTGCAACATAGTTGCCGTTCTTGATCTCGGTCGGGTGCACGAAGTGCTCGTGCTGGTTGTCGACGTACTCGATCATGCGGCCGTCCATCGTGCCGGAAACCGCGACGTAATCGAACATCGCGAAGTGGCACACCGCCTCGCACAGACCAACACCGCCTGCGTGAGGGCATACGACCTTGTCGAACTTCTTCGCCAGCAGATACTCAAGGACGACTTCCTGAGGTCCGGCGACGCGGGTGGCATCAATCTGCATGACTCCGAAAGCGTTGGCCTGCAGATACTGCTTGAACATGATGCGGTTCTGCATCTGCTCGCCGGTGGCGACCTTGATGGGATCGATGGCGCGGGCGATGGCGGCATGGCCCAGAATGTCATCCGGGCTCGTCGGCTCCTCGACCCACGAAAGCTTAAAGTCATGGAACTTGTTGATCCACTCGATGGCCTGAGGAACGTCCCACACCTGATTGGCATCCACCGCGAGACGGACATCGGGACCGATGGCTTCGCGAGCCTTGCCAAGGCGACGAAGATCGTCGTCCACGTTCTGGCCGACCTTGAGTTTGATCTGCTTGAAGCCCTTGACCTGAGACTCCTCCTTGGCGAGCTCGACCATCTTCTCATCGGAGTAGCCGAGCCAGCCGGCGGCAGTGGAATAGCCGGGATAGCCGACCTTGAGGAGGTTGTCGATGCGCTCCTGCTTGCCCTTCTGCCCCTCCTTGAGGATTTCGACCGCCTCTTCCGGAGTCAGAACATCCGTGAGATAGCGGAAGTCGAGGGTGGAAACCAGCTCTTCGGGCTCCATCTCCGCCAGCAGACGCCACAACGGCTTGCCCGCACGCTTTCCCTTGAGATCCCAGAGAGCGGACAGTACCGCGCCGATGGCCATGTGCTCAACGCCCTTTTCGGGACCGAGCCAGCGAAGCTGAGAATCATGCACGAACAGGTCCCATGCAAGACGCATGTTGCCGAGGAGCTCCTCGACGTTACGGCCGATCAGCACCTGCGACATGGAATCGATCGCCCTGCACACCACGTCATTGCCACGGCCGATGGTGAAGACGAAGCCGTTTCCGCTGAGTCCGTCATCGGCGTCGGTCTTGATGACCACGTATGCGGAAGAATAATCAGGATCCTTGTTCATTGCGTCCGAACCAGACAGAGTATCGGATGTCGGGAACCGGAAATCGTAAGTTTTAACTTCTGTAATTTTGCTCATTGAGGCTCCTTTGCCGAGAGCTTGAAACCCAATTCATTAACCTGATTCAGTATAGATCTTTTCGAAATATGCGGTATCTATCTCGAAAAATTCGGAGACCAAAACAGTGAAACAGCTCACATTTCCAGACTTTTTCTTCACACGTTCTCGGCGTGTCGCAAATGTGGTATTACTGCCGAGATTACACATTTTATTCGTGTCGTTCCGCCCGCCCACCTCGGACACCGCTAATGTTGTCAGCAGCGGGAAGTGCTCGAAAAATGCGAAAGAAGACGATGAGATATGGCAGGTGCTAGCAAAAAAATTCGTGTCACAGATATTGCGCGCCTCGCCAAGGTATCGCCTGCCACGGTTTCCAAAGTCATCAACGGACGTCACGACGTGGCTGACTCCACGCGCTCACTTGTCGAAAAGGTCATGAAGGAAGTCGGATTTTCTAAAAGTCTCGTCCAGACAAAAACCGCACAGACCATCGAAATCATCGTCACCTACATGGAGAACAACGGAACCATCGCTCTCACCCGCGAAGCCACACGCCTCGGAGAGACCATGGACATCGGTATCACCGTGTCCCAGGCCAGCGGAACCACCAATAGGGACGTCTACCGCAGCGTCATCGACCGCAACCCGCTCGGCGTGATTCTCCTACTGAACAAGATGCCGGACAGGGACGCGGCGCTTCTGACCGCACGCAACATTCCGTTCGTCATCATCGACCCCGTAAGCGATGTCCCATCGCATGAATACAGCGTGGGCATCGACAACTGGTCAGCGGGCTTCGATGCCGCCACGCACCTGCTGGACCTCGGCCATCGGCGCATCGCCGCCATCACCGGTCCGAAGGATGCGCGCTCCTCGCTCGGACGGTATGCCGGCTATGCAGCCGCTTTGGGAACGGCGGGAATTCCGGTGTCCAAAGACCTTGTGCGCAACGGAAACTTCCTCTCGGACGAGGGATACAAGGCCGCCTGCGAATTGCTGGATATGCCAGTGGACAAGCGCCCCACCGCCATTTTCGCCTTCAATGACCTCACTGCCGTCAGCATCTACCGCGCTGCCTACGAGCGCAACATCCGTATCCCCGACGAGCTGTCGGTCGTCGGCTTCGACAACGTGTACCCCGCCGCCTACATGGCACCGGCGCTCACCACGGTCAATCAGCCTTTCGACATGATCACGAAGAGCGCGTTCGATCTCATTCTCACTGCCCGCGCCGGCAGCGTCGAGCAGCGCCACATCGTGCTGCCCACGCATTTGGTGGTGCGGGGAAGCACCGCCCCGCCTCGGGACATCTAGCTCTCCGCAGCCATCCACAACAAGATCGCACGGCTAGATCCGAAGCCGCGCATAGCGATCCTCAGCCTGGGATCCACCGCGATCTCAGGCTGTCCGAAAAATTCGAATATCAGGCCTCAGCGCCACTCGATGTCATGTCCTCAAGCTCCACCCCGTTGGTCTCGGGCAAGAACTTACGGACGAAGATGTAGCCGAGCACGGCCATCACCACGAAGATGACGTAGGTTGCCGAAAGACCGATATAATCCCGCAGCACGGGGAACGTGGTGGTGACGAGGAAGTTGCCCACCCAGTTGGCGGCGGTTGCGAGGGCGACGGCCAGAGCACGGATGGAGTTGGGGAAGATCTCGCCGATGACGACCCACATCACGATGGCCCACGATGCGGAGAAGATGAAGAAGAAAATATAGGAGCCTGCAATCACAACCCAGGGCCACGCGCCGCTGAGCACGATGGAGCCGTCTGCACCCGTGCTGCCTTGCGAGAAACCAATCGCAATGATCGCGAGGAAAACGGCCATCCACACGGAACCGACCCGCAGCAGCTTACGCCGACCGATCTTGTCAATGAGCAGCATGCCAATGATCGTTGCGATGAGACTCATGACGGTGCGTACAAGCGTTGCGTTCAAGGACTGCTGCTCGGTGAGGCCGACCATCTGCCACAGGCTGGAATCGTAGAACATCACCACGTTGCAGCCCGAAAGCTGCTGGAACAGGGCCACGCCAATACCGATCCACACCACTTGCTTGAGACCGAAAGCAGGTCCGCGCAGATCGCCCAGGTGAGGCCGATTCCCAAGTTCGTCCTTGAGGGTGCGCTCGATCTCGGCAACCTTGCCGGCAGGATTCGTCTCGCCAGTGATCGCACCAAGGATGGCGACCGCCTCCTCACTGCGCCCCTTCATAACGAGATAGCGCGGAGACTCGGGAAGCGTGAAAGCGAGAACGAACATGATGGCGCCCGGAATGGCGGTTGTGATGAGCATCCAGCGCCACGTGTCGAGCCCGAACCAGAACGGCTGGGCGGCTCCCCCGGAGGAGGCGGCGTAGATGTCGTTGACGATGAGAGAGCAGGTGATGCCGAGCACGATGGCGAGCTGCTGGAAGCCCGTCAGGAAGCCACGATGCTCGACGGGCGACATTTCGGAAATATAGGCGGGCCCGATGGCGGAGGTGAAGCCCACGCCGATGCCACCGATGATACGAATGATCACAAAGAGAACGAAGTTGCCAGCAAGACCAGAGCCGATGGCGCCGATGACGAAGAGGACGGCGGCGAACTGCATGACCCTGACGCGTCCGAAACGGTCCGCCAGAGTCCCTGCGAACCATGCACCTGCGATGCATCCAAGCAGCGCGCACGACACCGAAAAGCCGCTGAGAAAGCTGCTGAGCCCGAAGCCGACATCGACCCGTGCGATGGCATCAACGGCACCGTTGATGACGGAGGTATCGTATCCAAAGAGGAATCCTCCGATGGCCGCAGTCATACAGACCACGACGAGTTTCGCGTTCAGTTTGTTCGCCATTGCAACACCCTTTTCCTGCGGTTCCCAACCTCTAGCACCTAATAGTGTGCATATTGCCAAGAATCGTATGACTTATATGACGACAAATACGCCACCGACGATAACGAAACTTTCGAGGCAACTCAGGGATGAACTTATTGAATAACAACCAGCCAAGAATGCAGTGTACAACATTCTCGGGATGATTCGCACGTTCAAATGATTAGATGTTTGCGTACGACAGAATTTTTAGTCGCCCATAGCACACCCATCCCATCCTTCGAAATTTTCAGTCTCAAAAAGGAGTATGAAAAATCCTTTCACTCCATGTCAAGAAAAATGAGGAAGACCACTATGCCCGATCCCCCACTGACGACGCGTAATGAGACAATAGAAATATGGCAACAAACAAGGGTTCGAAGATGGGTTCAGGCGGCAAGCACCGTGGCGCCCTCCGGGGAAAGGGACCCACCCCGAAAGCAGAAGACCGTGTGTATCACAAGGCATATCGCGAAAAGAAGCAGAAGGAACGCCGCCAGTTCGCGGATCCTCGCCTCGCTGCAAAGCGTCGCGCCGCGAAGTTCACGTCGGATGCCGATGACTTGGTCATCGGACGCAACTCCGTTCTCGAGGCACTGCGCGTCGCAGTTCCCTCCAAGGAGCTTTATATCGCCTCCCGTCTCGAGGCAGACGACCGCACGCGTGAGATCATCAAACTCGCAGGGCAGCAGGGACTGCACATTCTCGAGGCAGACCGTCTGGAAATAGACCGCATCGCGCGCTCTCATTCCCACCAGGGTGTGGTACTCAAGGTGCAGCCGTATGAGTATTCCTCGTTGAGCAAGCTGGTTGACAAGGCCACCACGTGGCATTCGAATGGAGGCCCGGCGCCTCTCTTCGTCGCCCTTGACGGCGTGACGGATCCGCAGAATCTCGGCGCGGTCATCCGTTCGGCGGCGGCCTTCGGTGCAAGCGGCATCATCCTGCCGGAGCGCCGCTCGGCGTCCGTCACGGCGGCCGCATGGAAAGTCTCCGCAGGAGCCGCAGCGCACCTGCCGGTCGCGCGCGTTGTGAATCTCAACAAGGCGATCGATGCGTTGCACGAGCAGGGTTTCTATGCCATCGGCCTGGACGGCGGTGGCAGCGCCATGATCGGCGAAACCGGATTCGAGAAGGATCCGCTCGTCATCGTTCTGGGTGCCGAAGGCAAGGGGCTGAGCCGTCTCGCCAGCGAGAAATGCGACGTGATCGCCAGCATCCCGATTTCGGGTCGTGTGGAATCGCTGAACGCTTCGGTGGCGGCGGGGATTGCTCTTTACGCAACCGCACACGAACGCCAATAAGCGTCAAAGTACTGATTGACGAAAACCGCGAACTCTCTTTCCAGCAAAAAGCCGGAAACTCAGAGTCCGCGGTTTTTCATATCGGCTAAGCGGCCCACACCGCCGCATCCTGGTCGTTTTCAGCGTCCAGGTCGGCTTCGCTCGGGCCGGCGTTGGCGACATTGCCGTTAGCGGCGTTGCCGTTAGCGGCGTTGCCGTTACTGCCACTTTTACCCGTGCCGTCGCCGTTTCCGTCACCGCCGTTCTCGCTGTCAGAATCCTCCGAACCGTCTGATCCCACTGCGGACTCGTCGTCGATCACGCCGGAATCCGCATCCTCGTTGATCTCCGCCAGCGCCTGCGAGTCCATCTTGGTGTTCGGCAGCACGTCCTCGATGTAGCCCTGCACGGCATCCGCCATCGGAACATCGTGACCCACCTGCTCGGCCATGTACCAGCGGTGTGTGAGCACATCGTGGAAGAACTGCGCGGGCTCGACGGTGGAACGGTATTCGGCCGGGATCATGCGGACGGTGGGTTCGAAGACCTCGCGCATCCAATCGGTGGCCACGACTTCGAGGTCGTCGTCCTGCCTCCACGTGGAGGCCTTGTAGGCATCGAGATCGTTCAGAAGGCGACGCGCCTGGTTCTCCTGCACGTCCAGACCGGTGAGGCGCAGCAGCTTGCGGGAGGCGTAACCGGCGTCCACGACCATGGGCTTCACCGTCACCTGCTTGCCGTCGTCGGCCGTCTTCATCTCAAGCTCGTCCACGTCGAATCCGAGATCGTTGAGCTGATTCACACGCTGCTCGATCTTCCACATCTCATCCGGGCTGAAGCTCTCCACATCCGTCAGCGCCGACCACAGCATGTTGTAGCGCTCCACAAGGCGGTTACCCACTTCGATCTCGTCCACTTCGCTCGGAAGGAGATTACCCGAATTCAGATCCATCAACTCTCCGATGATGTTCGTGCGGGCCAGATCGATGTCGTATAGCCGGCGTCCTTCGGTCAGCGTGGGGTACAAGTCGCCGGTCTCCGCATCCACCAGGAAGGCGGCGAAAGCGTCGGCATCGCGCAGGAAAAGCACGTTGGAGAGCGACACGTCGCCCCAGTAGAAGCCAATCAGGTGCAGCCGCACCAGCAAAACCGCAAGGGCATCCACGAGCCGCTCAGCGGTATCTGCCCTCAGATTCCGTGAGAAGAGAGCGCGGTAGGGCAACGAAAAGCGCAGATGCTTAGTCACCAAAATCGATTCCAGAGGCTCTCCCTGCGGTGTGCGACGACCTGTGACCACGGCGATGGGCTGCACGCAGGGAATGTCCAACTTGCGCAGCTGCCGCAACAGTTCGTACTCGCGCTCGGCGGCCGTGCGGGCGATCTCCTTCATGGCGTAGATCTCGTCACCCACGTACACGAAGCGCACAATGTGGCGTGAGATTCCGCGCGGCAGGTTCGCCAGAAGATCCTTCGGCCACTTCGCCAGGGGGATTCCCCACGGGAGGGTGAACATCTTGGGATTCGACGACGCCGCCGTAATCCGTAGTTGGGATTCCGAACCCCTCCTTGAGGCATCGGCATCGGCATTCACCGACGTCGCCTTTAGAATTCGTGGATCCTGAATCGTCATGGCAGCCTCCTCGAGGCCGCCCCTGCGACCCTCACGTCAATACTTGAACTATTTCAAGGATAGCGGGGCAGGGTGGAAAGCGAAGTGTTTCACGTGAAACATCATCGGGATCCTCAGCAAAAGAACGAGTGGACGACGTAAGGCGCTCATCAAGCAGCACATAAAAAAATGCCGTCCACCCTTGTTCCGTGTCAGGCACGAAACTCAGGCGGACGGCACATCATTTGAGGAGGAGAGTCTGGAACCGGGTGCAACGGTTCCAGACCGAAACTGTTCACTACTTACTGCTTTTACTGCTAACTGCTTGTCGTGACTAGTTGAGACGCAGACCAGTCGACGGTGCGAACAAATGCATCTTCGATGGATCGACGTGGATCTTCACGGTCTCGCCAACCTTCGGCAGAGTGCGCGGAGGAATGCGGACGGTCGTGAGCTTGTTCTGGTCCGACATTGTTGCCGCGGTTGCGACAGCGGTATCAGAGATGACCTCGTCCGAGAGAATCTGGCCGTAGATGTAACCATCTGAACCAAGGTCCTCAGTGTTCTGAACAAGGAGCTTGAAGGCATCGGGATCTGCTTCGGACGCGAGCGACGCATCCTCGGGACGGAATCCCATGATGATCTTGCCCTCATCGTCTGCGGTGAGCTTGCTGACAGCCTCGGTCGGCAGCGACACGGTGTCGTCACCAATCTTGGCATGACCATCAACCACCAAGTGGGTGTTGATGTTCATCGACGGGGAGCCGATGAAGCCAGCCACGAACACATTGTTCGGGTGATCGTAGAGCTCGGTAGGAGCACCGACCTGCTGCAGCTTGCCCAAGGACAGAACTGCGATGCGGTCGCCCATCGTCAGAGCTTCGGTCTGATCGTGGGTGACGTACAGGGTGGTGACACCCAGCTGATGCTGCAGAGCAGCGATCTGCGTACGCGTCTGAACACGGAGCTTTGCATCCAAGTTCGAAAGAGGCTCATCCATAAGGAAGACCTTTGGCTCACGAACGATTGCGCGGCCCATTGCAACACGCTGACGCTGACCACCGGACAGTGCCTTTGGCTTGCGATCGAGGAACTCCGTAAGGTCAAGGGTCTTGGCGGCCTTCTCAACCTTTTGGCGAATGACCTTCTTATCCTCGCCGGCGATCTTCAGAGCGAAGCCCATGTTGTCCGCAACAGTCATGTGCGGGTACAGAGCGTAGTTCTGGAAGACCATTGCGATATCGCGGTCCTTCGGCTGCATGGTGGTGACATCTTTATCACCGATGTAGATGGAACCCTTGTTGACCTCTTCAAGACCTGCGAGCATACGAAGCGTCGTTGACTTGCCGCAACCAGAAGGTCCAACGAGAACGAGGAACTCCCCGTCCTTGATGTCAAGGCTGAGATCCTCTACAGAAGGCGTGTCATTGCCTGGGTAAATACGAGTGACATTGTCGAATCTGACTTCTGCCATTGTTCATTTCCTTTCATCGGCAGGTACGTGCCGAACGATCCGAGTAAAAGGTTTTTTTACTGGTTTTACTTATCACACTGACCGCAGCAAATCACAACACTGGTAAGCCTTGCTCTGTGTGTTGGTTCGTAGAAGATACTCTTCGTTGAGCCACCATGACTGTATCACAGTTCTCTGGATATGGCTAAGAAACGTTTCGACACGCTGGATTTCCTAAGATTCCTAGGTTTCCAGCCGTTTCCCTCAGAGAGGACTGACGCACACGACATTACTTCGCCCCACTCTCCCACTCACTAGAAATCCAGCTCATTCACTAGACGTCCAAACGAATGCGCAACAATAAAGGTATGAGTGATTCCATTTCCGCCCTCAACCTCGAAGCGGGGCAAGTCGTGGGTGGCTACACGCTCGTCTCACGGCTCGGCGGCGGTGCAATGGGAACGGTGTGGACGGTCAGGGACGACGCGGGACAACTTTTCGCCATGAAAATCCTCCGAGATTCCCTCAGCGAGGAGAACGAACTCGCCTCCCACAACTCCGACGAACGCCGGGAGGAAATGACTGCCCGCGAGCGCCTGCGACGAGAGGCCTTGGCTCTCAGCAGGGTGCGGCACCCGGGCGTGGCCTCGATTGTGGACATGGAGCTCGACGACGCGTTGGCCTTCATCGTCACCGAACGCATTGACGGCGACAACTTGCACGACGATGTGGCCAAGAATGGCCCCTACACCGGCGAGGACCTGGAGCTGCTCACAGAAAAACTCTCCTCCGCGGTAGAGGCCGTGCACCAGGCCGGCATCATTCACCGCGACATCAAGCCCACCAACGTCATGATCTCGGCCACTGGCCCGGTTCTCGTCGATTTCGGCATTGCCATGGGCGAGGGCGAAAACCACGTGACGCGCACGGGCTTGGTGATGGGAACGCCGGGCTTCATCGCGCCTGAGGTCATTGAAGGTGCGGAGTCCGACGAAGAGACGGACTGGTGGTCCACGGCCTCCGTTCTCGCCTTCGCAGCCACCGGGAAACCTGTTTTCGGGGTCAAACCGATCATGGCCGTGCTGGAGCGTGAGGCGTCCGGCAACGCGGATCTTTCAGGGTTGCCCGCTCGGACCCGTCAGGCGTTTCAGCAGGCTCTCAGTCCCGATCGATCTCAGCGGATCACGCATCGCCAGCTTCTTCAGGTTCTGCAGCAGGAGTCGCTTGATTCCACCTTCGGTGGTGCTGGAACCGGCGGCGGAAGCGGAAACGCCCCGGGTACGGCCGACGCGATCGGGGGCGCGGCCAGTGGTGCAGCGGCGGTGATGCACCCTTTTGAGGCGAAGGCAGCAAACGGTGCCGACGCAACCGGCACGCTAGCTGCCCACGCGATATCTCCTCAGATGCCCGCTCAGCAACTACCCGCTCGGCAACACGGCATGCGTAGCCTATGGACGCACCACCCCGACGACACACTGACGAATACAACGGACGATGAAGCGGAAACGGTCGCCCTGAGCGGCGCAGACGTCCAAGGGACGCAGGTACTGGGAAATCCAATGACGCCAGTGACGTCAGTACTGCCAGAGGCTCCAAAGACGTCAGTGACTCCAGTCCCCGAACCCACGCACGTCATGCCACAGGGAGGACTGGGAAACGAGGAGCCACAAACCTCACCGACGCCACTCGGACAGCTGCGACAACCTGTTCCGGCAGTCACCTCGCAGCCACTCGAACCGGCGGAAGAACCGACGGAAATGGAGGATGCGGAGACGGTACCCGCGGTAACACCCGTGGTGATTCCTCCGCTGCGGCAAACATTCGACGCGCCGGACGAATCGCGGGAACCCTATGGGCAGCAGTATCTGCCGGGGACGGACGCGGAACGCCCTCTCTACGCACCTACCTTCAACGATCTTGTCCGCGAACGGGTCGGCGGCAATGCCGGACGCCTGCTCGCCGTCATCCTGACGGTGCCAATTGCCCTCATGTGTGCCTGCCTTCCGGTGGCGGGTGCCATCACGGGAATCGTTCTGCTGTGGCTGGCACGGTCCCGCGGCTACTCGCTTCATGCGCAAATACTGCGTGAATCCAAGCATGGCGGAAAGAGAAAACGACGGGATGGGGTCGTTGCCGTCGTTTCGTTTCCCTGGCACCTGTTGCATGGACTGCTGTCGTGCATTCCCGCCGCGGGAGTGTGGACGCTGGGCTACATCATCGTGAACCTTCTGGGGACGACGCTCACTTCCTCCCCGACCGCGATGAGTGGGATCACGCTGTTCTCGCGATCTTTCACATACTCTCTTCTCGCGGGTGCACCCCGAGCGGTCGGCGGCATCATACTTGGTCTCACCGCTGCGGCGGCATGGCTGGTATGCACATGCACCGGTACCGCACCCACCCCGGCTCTGACGGGGTTCGCCTCGGCGTGGAACTCCATCAAACACGGTTTCACCGCAGTGAAAAGTGCAGGCTATGACGGCGATGTCAACGACTTCCCCTCCGATGCCGGCACCGTTGGTTTCCGCGCCACCCCAGACCCTGACAACGTCATGGGAATGGGCAGACACTCTCCGCTCGGAATTCTTCTGGGCATTCTCCTCGCCGCTTTCGTCGTGGCTGCCGTGGCGGCATTCCTCGTGATGCCGAGTGTGGATTGGTCACCGCTGCTGCTGTGGGAAAGTTGAGAAAGTTGAGATTGTGCCTCTGTTATCAGCACAACTCACTGACGCATAGCTAATATTGGTGAGGATTGACCGCAGACCGCACACAAGGACACAGCATGGCACAGAGACTCTCGAAGCAGCAGCGCGAACGCGAAGAGGCAGAGCGTAGGGCTCAGCTCGCGCGCGATCGCAGAAATCAAACGATTATCGGCGTCGTCGTCGTTGCGGTACTCGTCGTCGTACTGGTGGTCGCGGGAGTTCTTATCTGGCGCGCCAACCAGCCAGCACCGACGACTACAAAGGCCAGCGCGAAGGCCGAGATCTCTGCAGTCAAGGAAAAACCTGCGGCAGCGGGAGACGAATATGGCTTCATGCTGTCGAAAAACGGCATCAACGAGCCGATTGACGACGTGCCGACCGTTCAGGTCTACATGGACTTCATGTGCCCCGCCTGCGGCACCACCGACCGCGCCCTCGCCTCAACGTGGAAGAGCATGGTGAACGCGGGTCAGCTCAACCTCGATGTGCACCCCAACGCCTTCCTCGATTCCAGCTCTTCCGACGAATACTCGACGCGTACCGCCTCAGCCGTAGTCTATGTGGCGCAAAACGAACCGCAACATCTCCTCGCCTTCATCACCGCCCTCTTCGATGAGGACTTCCAGCCGCAGGAAGCCAGCAACTACCGCTCCGTCTCCGACGACGCCATCGTGAAACAGGCCGAGAAGGCCGGAGTCTCGGCGGATGTGGCGAAAGCGTCCGTCGGCGGAACCTACAAGGACTGGGTCAGCGCCGTCTCCTCGTACACGCCGCTGCGCTCCGAATTGCAGCATCCCAGCGGTTCCTACAAGGGTCAGATGACCACGCCGACAGTACTGATCAACGGGCATTATTGGGATATCACCGACGCCTACTCCACTACCGGTGACCTCAAGACCTCGTTCATCTCTGCGATGGGTCTCACCGAAGACCAGGTGGGAGACTCCAGCGTGATGCCAACCATCGGCTCGACCAAGTCGCCTGCGTTCCCCACGGAAAGCGACACAAGCGGCAGCAGCAACTCGAGTTCCGACGGCTCAAGCTCAGATTCGAGCAGCTCCGACTCCGACTGATCCAACCCGACGCGGCGGAGAAAAAGAATTTCGATGACACTCCGCCGCACTTGGGCACACTTTTCGGTATGCTTGTGAACCGGCATATTTTTACTGTGTCTTTTCGCCTCCTTAGCTCAGTTGGCTAGAGCATCCGCCTTGTAAGCGGAAGGTCGTCAGTTCGAATCTGACAGGAGGCTCCCTTTACTCTCAGTTTGCTCCGTTTACTCTCAGCTTCTTGACCCGCACCTTTTGGCCTGTACCTTCCCCGCGCCGTCCCCGCAACTGTGACGATACTGCCCGAAACCACGCCGCTGTAATGCGATTCTTATGGAAATCAACGTATCGTTTTGACTATGGCGATTGAGAAAACTCTTGTTGAAAATGCGGCCACACCCGCTCAACCCCAACGCGCTCACCGCATCATCCCTCACCTGGAAAAATGGAACACCGTTGTCACCGTGGGAGATTCGGTGAATGAGGGTCTGTGGGACTCCGTGGATCCTGAACTCGACCTCACCAAGCTTGAAAATCAGCAGACGCATGCTGATGCTCCTGTTTTCGGCTGGGCCGATCGATTGGCGGCGCACCTTTCGCGCCATCGAGTGGAAAAGGGCTTGAAGCCCGTCAACTACGCGAATCTGGCGGTGCGCGGCAAGCTCATTCGTTACATCGTAGAGACGGAGATTCCGCAGGCATTGGAACTGAAGCCGGACCTCGTCATCATGGATGGCGGCGGCAACGACATTCTGCGTCCCGGCACCAGCCTCGATCAGGTGGTCCACTTCTACGAATATGGCGTCAGACAGATCCGAGCAACCGGCGCCGACGTCCTTCTTCTTCTGCCGTCCCAGCCGGGTGGCTCGCTGCTCAGCCTCACCCGCACGAAATCGGCCGATTACTGCGCGCGGCTGCATTCGCTCGCCAACCGCCTTGACTGCTACATCGCGGATCTGTGGGATTACCAGAACTTTGTGGATGCCCGCCTGTGGAGCCAGGATCGCATTCATCCCACCCCCGAAGGCCACGAGCGTTTCGCACAAATCGCGCTGCTCGGTCTGGGGCTTCCCGCCGATCCCGCATGGGCGGACGGAAGTCTGCGCAGACGGCTGCCCGGAGAATTGCAGCCGCTTCCAGAACGCGTCCATGAAAACGCCGAATGGTTCAAAAGCTACGTCCTTCCGTGGGTCGACCGCCGCCTGCACGGCGTGAGCTCGGGTGACAACCGGCTGGGCAAGCGTCTCGAACCGCTGCCCATGCCTCCCAGCGAACCCCATCCCGGAAGCACTATTCTGCAAGGGCAGGTCTTCGGTACTGCTGCCACACCGGCGCAGCACGCGGACAAGAAATAAAACAGGAGAGCAGCAAAGCAACAGCAAAAGGAGCTGACGTATGAGTACACAGTGGACGCCCGGCCGTTTCGCCCGCATCCGCCGCCTCCGCATCGCCATAGCTTCCATCCTCGTGGTGTTGGTGTGCGTGGCAGGATTCTTTGTCAACGTGCGCAAGACGGTGGCGTTAGAGGTCAACGGAAAGACTCGTGAGGTCACCACATACGCCTCGAGCGCGACCCGCCTTCTGCAGGAGCAGGGCGTTACCACCAAGACGCACGATCAGATTGAGACGAGTTCCGGTCAGTGGCTTACCGACCACTCGGTGGTACGGGTGCGGCAGGCCTATCAGGTCACGCTCACCATCGACGGCAAGAAGATTCCCTACTGGACGGTGGCGAAGTCCATGAGCGAACTCGCCCAATTCTTCAAAGACGCGCAGACCGAGGCCGTCAAAATCGACGTCAACATCTCCAACGTTTACAACCAGCTCACAGGCGGCCTCGTCATCAATGAGAAGGGGCCTGTCACCGTCATCGCAGACGGCAAGAAATCAATCGCGCCCAATGGCAAACTCACTGCGGCCTCCATCCTCGACTCCAAGGGAATCACTCTGGGCAAGGACGACCGCGTCGGCATAGAAAAAGAAGATTCCACGACGATCCTGAAGGTGGAACGCGTCACGCACGGCACGAAAAAGCGTGTGGTGTCAGTCACCTACCAGAAGGTGACGGTGGAAGATCCGAACTTGGAGGAAGGCACTACCGAAGTACGCCAAGCCGGCAAGAACGGTGCGAAAACGGAGACGCTGGCGGTCACCTACGTCGACGGCAAGGCGGAGACGCAAGTGGTGACAGGCTCCGTCACCACCGCGGACCCCGTTGACGAGATCATCGCAGTCGGTACGAAGAAGAAAACGGAACCCAAGACGCAGCCCGAGAGCAGCGACAAGGATTCGACGTCGTCGAAGACGAAATCCGATTCAAAGGCAGATTCTACAAAGTCGGATATCGATTCGAAGAAAGATTCCACCTCTTCCGATTCGTCAGATTCAAAAGATTCAGACACGTCCAGCACGAAGAAGTCCACGACCGGCAACTCCAGCACGAAGAAAAAGGACTCCCAGAGCTCATCGACGTCCAACAGTTCGAAATCCCCGAGCAAAGGCTCGAGCTCGTCTTCGTCAACTGGCAGTTCATCGGGCTCCAGTTCGTCTGGATCGAACTCCCCAGGTTCCAGTTCATCGCATAGCGGCTCGAACAGCAGTTCCAACTCCAGCAGTTCTGAAAGCTCCGGCAGCTCCAGTTCAGGCAATTCCAGTGGCTCAAGCAGCTCAGGATCGTCAAGTTCCTCCTCCACCCGCCACCTCACCGCAGCCGAGGCAAAATCCCTTGCAAAGGGCATGATGCGTGACTTTTACGGCTGGGGCAATTCCGAGTACAGCTGCCTCGTCACCCTCTGGCAGAACGAATCCGGATGGCGCTGGAACGCCGCCAACTCCTATTCCGACGCCTACGGAATTCCTCAGGCACTCCCCGGATCCAAGATGGGAACCGGTTGGAAGGACGACGCTGCCGTGCAGATTCGCTGGGGCCTCAGCTACATCAAAAACCGTTATGATTACGGTTCTCCCTGCAAGGCTTTGGCCAAATGGAACTCGAGGTCTCCACACTGGTACTAAAGTGTGCCTCTGGACTGTTTGCAGGAAGCCGCCCGTCGGCGTTCCTGCAGAGGAAGACAAAGGACACATATGACTTCTGAGGCTGGGGTGCGCTTGCTTGGCGCTCATGATGTTCAGCGCCTTGCAGCGAGCATCGGGATAAAGCCGACCAAAAAGCTCGGTCAAAATTTCATGATCGATCCGGGTACGGTTCGCCGCATCACTCGACTTTCCGGTGTTCAGGAAGGTCAGCATGTGGTGGAGGTGGGGCCAGGCCTCGGTTCCCTGACCCTCGCACTGCTGGAAGCCGGAGCAAAGGTCACTGCGGTCGAGATAGACCCGGTTTTGGCTCGCCAGCTTCCCTCGACGGTGGCACAGTACGCCCCGGAAGCAGCAGAAGAGGGTAATCCCGCCATCATCACCACGGACGCACTGCAGGTCACTGCCGCAGACTTCCGCAACAGCGCCAGCGGCCTCGATACCACTCAGCCCTTCACGCTCGTCTCGAATCTGCCGTATAACGTGGCCACACCCATCCTGCTCACCTTCTTGGAACGGTTCAGCGGGCTGCACGACGCACTCGTACTCGTTCAAAGCGAAGTGGCAGACCGGCTCTCCGCCACACCCGGCAGCAAAATCTATGGATCCCCCTCAGTGAAACTGGCGTGGTACGGCTCATCCCAAAAGGCGGGCACGGTGGGCAGGAACGTGTTCTGGCCGGTTCCGAACGTCGATTCCTCGCTCGTCGCCTTCACCCGCGATGCCAAGCGGCCTGAGAATCTGCGCGAGCTCACCTTCTCCATCATCGACGCGGCCTTTGCACAGCGGCGCAAAACTTTGCGCGCGGCACTCAAGGGACTCGTCACCGTGGACCAGTTGAAGGCTGCGGGCATCGATCCTTCCCTGCGCGGCGAGAAGCTGAGCATCGATGACTTCATCGCCATCGCACAACAGGTGGCGGGAGCAGTGCCAGGCAGCCGCCCAAAAGTGGTGTCGGGGCTCTCAACCCCCGCGGTGTCCGAAACCCTCCTCGCCGGAAACACCGCCGAGACTGAGGCCGCCGCACCCCACAGAAGGAAAACGGCACGGCGAACTTTCCTACAGATTCGCACTCCTGCAAAAATCAATGTGACGCTGCACGTGGGCATGCCGGCAAAAGCACCAGGCACTGACGACGATGCCAACGACGCCACAACCCAGCGCAGCATGGAAACCGTCTATTGCTCCGTCGGTCTGTACGACGACGTGGAACTCACGCTCAAAAAACGTGGCGCAGGCTTTTCTCTCGATCTTGAGGGCGACAACCTCGGCGACTTGGTTCTCGACACCTCCGATATGCGTGACAATCTGGCCGTTCAGGCGCTTTTCGCCCTCGCCAAGGAAGCTGGCAAGGCTCCGAACGTGGGAATTCGCATCGCCAAACGCATTCCCGTTTCTGGCGGACTGGGAAGCGCCTCGGCCGATGCCGCCGCCGTTCTTGTGGGGCTCAACGAGCTCTGGGAACTGGGCTACAGCACGGCGAAACTCCGCAGCATCGGCGCTTCGTTGCGTCCGGAAGTGGCGTTCTGCATCACCGGTGGCGTCTTTAAGGGAAGCGGCGCGGGAGACATCATCTCCCCCATTGACACAGAGACTCTGGGCACGCTGAGCACGCTGCTGGCTTCGAGCACGGTGCTCCTGGGCACCTATCACGAAGGTCTTTCGACGCCGGACGTCTATGCGGAGTTCGACCGCCAACGCGCAGCGGAGGAACGCCCGACCACGGACTCAGGCTCAGCTGCAAGCTCAGTTTCAGCCGCAGATTTGCACTCAGTCGCAGACTCCAGTTCCGAAGGCACCTGCCACAACGACCTGGGAAACCCTGTTACCGCCCTGTATCCACGCGCCGGTGCCGCTCTCCACGACGCACTGTCGGCCGCCCCGGGCGTTCAGGCGTTCATCTCGGGTTCCGGTCCTACGGTGGTGGCCTGCCTGCCGGATGCCAAGTCGGCATGGAAGGTCATCGGGGCATGGAAGCAAAGCCGCAACGTCGACCGCATCGTGCGAGTGGAGGCCCCCGCGGAAATCTCTATTTCTTCGGAAGTCTGACCGTTCCCTTGCCCTTCTCGGCAACCTGCAACTCCCGCAGGATGCGCATCTGCAGCGGAATGGTGATGCCGAGAGCCAAGATGTCCGCCACCGGCTGCGCCATCTGGACGCCAAGGAAACCGAAAATCGGAGGCAGAATCAGCAGCGCAGGAACGAGTCCAAGGCCCTGACGCGCAATGCCAACGATGCTGGAGACCAAGGTGCGGCCGATGGTCTGCTGCATCATGTTGGACATCACGATGAAGCCGGACAGCGGCAGCGTGCAGCACTGAAGGCGCAATGCCAACGCACCATACGACACCACCTGCGGATCGTTGCGGAAGATGGTGATGAGATGCGGGGCAAAACTGATCTGCAAAATTGAGGACACGACCAGCAACACCGTTGACGCCTGCACCACGAACCAATAGCCTTTGCGGACACGCGAGAGGATTCCGGCACCGTAGTTATAGCCGCACACCGGCTGGAAGCCCTGCCCGAAGCCGATCATGATGGTGTTGGTGAACGTGATGATGCGCGAGACGATGGCCATGGCGGCGATGGCGGCGTCGCCGTAAGGATTCGCCGCAACGTTGAGGAAGGTCACTGCCACCGACAGCATTCCGTTGCGCAGAAGGCTCGGCAGACCGCCGCCCACCATCTCGCGCAGCAGCAGCATATCGGGCTTGTAGTTACGCAGGCTCAGGTGCACGGTGCCGGTCTTCGTGTGCAGAATCAGCAGCATCAGGAACGAAACGCACTGCGAAATGGCGGTGGCCAACCCCGCGCCGAAAATTCCCATGCCGAGGACAAAGATGAAGATCGGCTCCAGAATGATGTTGAGCACCGCACCCGAAATGATGCCGATCATGGAGTAAGCGGCGAGACCCTGATAGCGCATCTGCGGGTTGAGCACGAAGGTGGCGCAGTAGAAGGGCGCCGAGAACAGCAGCGGCCTGATGTAGTCCAGAGCAAGCGGCTCGATGGTGGCGGTGGCACCGAAAAGGCCAACCAACTGACGAATGAAAATCAGGCCGACGACCCCGATCAGCGCGCCCACACCAAGGGCGGTGAAAAAACCCACCGACACCAGGCGGCGAGCGCGTGAGATGTTCTTCTTTCCCAATTCAATGGAAAGCTTGTTGCCCGAACCCTGACCGAAAAGCAAGCCCGTGGCCTGAATGATCACCATGATGGGGAAGGCGATGCCGAGTGCTCCCGAAGCGGACGTTCCCAAACGACCCACGAAGAATGTGTCTGTAAGGTTGTAGATGATGCTGACAACGTTCGCGATGACAGCTGGAATGGCCATCCGAACGATAAGGCGACGGAGGGGTGCTTGGGTCATCTGGAGATACTTCTCATCCAAAGTGGCCACGTATTCCTCCCAACAAACAGGCCTAGGTTAACAAATTCACACGAATTACGCCCGGGAGCAATCAAACGACGAGATTACGTGAAGCTTTGAGTCCAGAACCCACGTACCCGCCGTACAGACTAGAGTTGGAGCCGTATAGCTCTGGGAGAAAGGCAGCCATGACGACACCTGGATCGGTTCAATCCGAGCGCAAAGCACGGAAAGAATTCGTGAGAGACCGCCAGCGGATGGTCATCACTGTTGCCGTATGCTTCCTTGTGGCGTGCGTCGTTCTCGCCACCCTCACCATCCTGGGGGTCTTCAAGAAGGAAGAGGAAAAGGCCGTTGTTGACGCCTCGACCAATTACGGCGTGAGCGCTCCCTGCATCGCCAAAGACACCACTGCTCCCGATTACACCGCCATCACCGTCCGCGTTCTCAACGGCACCTCAAAGTCCGGTCTGGCGAGGGCTTTGGGGCAGGCACTAGCGAACCGTGGCTTCGTGTTGCAGGGCGTCTCCGATTACCAGAAAAACGACGTTGCCCGCACTGAAATCCGTTTCGGCGAAAAGGGTCTGTCAGAGGCCTATACGCTCTACGCCCAGTTCAATGACGCGATTCTGCGCATGGACAACCGCACCGACAAATTGGTGGATGTCATCGTCGGCGAGACTTTCGACGATTTGAACGACACCGATCAGATCTCAACGACCGCAGGCACCAAACTCACGTCGGTCGGTGGGTGCGTCGCTGCGTCGAAACTAACGGATCTGCCGGCAGCCACCAAGCACGACGCGGTGAAGTAGCCCTGTCCATGGGCGCCAACGCCAGTTTCGACACGTCAGCTATTTCGACACGTCAGTTTTGTTCCTTCCACCACCGCTTGAGTTCCTCCACTGCCACGTCCTCGTCGACCTCGCCATTTTCCATGCGAAACTCCAGCATGTGCTTGTAGGCCTTGCCCACCATCGGCCCGGGTTCCAGCCCCAGCAGCTCCATGATCTGGGAACCATTTAGCGTTGGCCGAATGGAGTCGAGATCCTCTTTCTTCTTCAGCTCGCTCACACGGGCTTCCATCTCATCCATCGCCTGATCGAACATAAGCGCCTTGCGCTTGTTCTGCGTGGTGGCGTCGGCGCGCGTGAGGCGGTTGAGGCGGTAATAGAGGGGGCCGGAGTCGGCCACATACCGCCTTACTGCGGAATCGGTCCATGGTTCATCCACGTAACCGTGGAAGCGCAGATGCAACTCGATGAGCTTGCAGACGTCCGCGATGACCTGACGATCGAAACGCAGCGCGCGCAACCGCTTCGCTGCCATTTTGGCACCCACCACGTCGTGATGGTGGAAACTGACCTTGCCGCCGGCTTCAAAACGACGGGTCTTGGGCTTACCAATATCGTGCAGCAGCGCCGCCAGACGCAACACCAGATCCGGTGCCGGCACAGGGCCTTCGGCGTCGGTCTCCAGCGCGATGGCACGATCCACCACCGTGAGCGTGTGTTCGAAGACGTCCTTATGACGATGGTGCTCGTCGATTTCAAGCTGGAGGGCGGGCACTTCGGGAATCACGCGCTCTGCGAGGCCGGAATCCACCAGCGCCTCGATCCCGGCGTGGGGATTGTCGGAGAGCAGCATCTTGACGAGTTCATCGCGCACGCGCTCTGCCGAAACGATGTCGATGCGATCTACCATCTTCGTCAGCGCCTCGGCGGTGGAGGCCTCGATGGTGAAACCGAGCTGGGCCACGAAGCGGATAGCGCGCATCATGCGCAGCGGGTCGTCGTCGAAGGACTGTTCCGCAGAGACAGGGGTGCGCAGCAATTTCCGCTGCAGATCGTTGGCGCCATTGAAAGGATCGACGAAAACGAGGTCTGGCACACGCAGCGCCATGGCATTCACCGTGAAGTCGCGGCGGGAAAGATCCCCCTCCAGGTTGTCACCATAGTTGACTTCAGGCTTACGGGAGTTCGGATCATACTTATCGGAGCGGTAGGTGGTCACCTCAACGGAAATCTCGGTGCCGTCTTTGGAACGACGTTTGGCTCCCAAGGTGCCGAATTTACGGCCCATATCCCAGAATCCCTCGCCCCAGCGGCGCAGAATGGGCTCGAACTGCTCTGGACGCGCCGAAGTGGTGAAATCAAAATCGTGCGCGGTGCGGTGCAGCAGAAGGTCACGTACCGGTCCGCCCACGAGGGCGAGCTCATAGCCTTGCTGCTGAAAAAGCCTGCCTAATTCGATCGCTTCCGGTCTGACCTCAAACGTCACGGATGCACCTTTCACTCACGAACTGCCGACGAATCTTTGCGCACTCCAGCTTACCTGCACCCTCACCTAGCGCCGCCTCCCCGCGGCTGTATCATGCGTGAAAACAGTGGAAAATATACCATTACCCCACCTGCACAATCATTTACGTAAAGTAGTGACTATGACTACTCCGAGGGACGTTGCCCGCATGCTGCGCGGTTCAGCCACGCCCTCGCAGCAAATCAAGCCCCTGGAAGAGCCCGCTCACCCCAGTCCGGCCATGATGCCGAAGAAGCGGACGGAACCTTCCACGCCGTCCACCTTCGCCTCCCTCGACGCCCGCGAACTACCGGTTCAGCGTGAGTACTCGGCCGGTGGCCTCATCTTCAACGAAAACGATGAAGTCGCCATCATCGCGCGCCATTCGCGGTCAGGACACCTGGAATGGTGCCTGCCCAAGGGCCATATCGAAAAGGGCGAGACTCCCGAAGAGACAGCCGTGCGGGAAGTCCACGAGGAAACTGGCATTCTGGGCCGTATCACGGGTTCCATCGCCACCATCGACTACTGGTTCACAGGTGACACCACGCGCGTGCACAAGTTGGTGCACCATTACGTTCTTGAAAAAGTTTCGGGTGAACTTAGCGTGGAGGGAGACCCCGATCACGAAGCAGAGGATGCGGCGTGGGTAAAATTCGATGAGCTCAACAATGTGCTGAGCTACCCCAATGAACGTCGAATCGTTTGGCTCTATTCAAGGAAGTATCACCGACAGTGACTGCAAAACACCACCGTTCCGTTGCTGCACGCCTTCGGCACGGACTTTTGGCAGCGCTTAGCGCCTGCGCGGCGTTGACGGTGAGCGCTGTCGGCGTCACCGTTCCGCTTTCAGGCGGCTCCAACGGCTCAGGTGTCACGACGGCGTCCAGTGTTGCCACCGCCGCAGCAGCGGAAAATACCGTGAGCAGCCAGGTGTCCGTGATCTTAAAGAAGACCACCGCCATCGTCACCGACACCTCGGGCTACGAGGCCACCATCGAGATCAAGAACTCCAGCGACACCCCCCTGCAGGAGGGAACACTTACCCTCAGCACCTCGTCGTCCTCTTTCAGCTCGTCGACGTCAATGCAAAACTGGGCAGACGCGGAAACGCATGTTCCCACTCCCCTCACCCTTGATACCGAGAGCGTTCCTGCCCTGAAAAAGGGCGGTTCCACCACGTTGCACGTCGGGCTGGAGTCCGATGATGCCGCCCTCGGCCGCATCCATTCATGGGGAGCCAAGCCGCTGCTGCTGAACTACCACGCGCTGACGGATACGGAACAGACCGCTGACCAGACTGCAGTCGACTCCCAGTTACACTCTTACTTCACCCGCTCCCACGATGGCTTCAAAGAGGCGGCCACACCGAAAATCACCATCACGACGGTGCTTCCCCTCACAGCAGTGAAGAAGGATATCGAAAAAGACGGCATCCACGACCTCATCAGCGACCCGGCGACCGGCACCGACATCACGCAGGGATCGGATGAAGCAGCGACCGAGACGAAAAACGAAGTCTCCCTCGCTAACAAACACCGGTCCCTTCAAGTCATCGCCGACCCGGACAGCCTTCTCAACGCCGGTAATCTCAGGCAATCGGCACTAGCGGGACTCATGCAGCCCTATGCTTTCGACATCACCTCACGAGCGCTGGTCAACTCGCAGACATGGGCGAAGGCGGGCATTACGGATTCCGCGTGGGATGCTGACGCCGCACACACATTGGCGAAAACTCGGCTTCAGGAGGTCAACGACGCCGCCTCCAACAGCACAGATGATGATTCTGACTCAGCGAACTCCAAGGACTCTACAGATTCAGCTGATTCCACGGATTCCGGAAGTTCCACAGATTCAACAGACTCTACCGACTCCGAAGCGACGAAACTCACCACTTCCGATCTCACGCCCATCGCATGGGAAGGCAAGTATTCCTGGGACAACACCAGTCTTTCGCTTGCAAAACAGCAAGGCTATTCAACGGTGATCTCCGAGACGGCAGAGCATTCCATCCAGGCGAATGTAGTGTCCGGACGCCAGAACGTGGAGACGGAGAACGGGGAAGTCACCGTCCTCGTGGCCGATGAGACGCTTTCCACGCTGGCACAGGGTGAACAGACCTCTGCCACGGCCCAGGCCGAGGAAAGTCAGGCGGGGCGCCTGGCACGCTTTGTTGCCCAGACCGCACTCTTCCAGATGCAAAGGCCCTACGTCTCGCGCAATCTTCTGATCTCCCTCGGCGATGTGCCTTCCATTTCCGCGGCAAACGAGATTCTCACCGCCCTCGAATCATCGGATTGGGTTTCACGCGGAACCATCGCGTCACTCATCAAAAGCGCGCATACCTCCACCGACACTGACACGGGCACAGACACGAGCGGCGACAACGATGCCGACACCAGTGCCGACAACGACAGCAGCTCCTCCGACGACACCGATCTGCAACCCGACAATTCCGCGGACAACGAGAACTTCACCCTCACCACCACGACGGCAAGCGACGCCCAAATAAAGGAAGTGGAGAATGCCCTCGACCGTCTCGAAGTCACGACGACGGCCATTGAGCGGCTACGCACCGCCATCATCAAAGAATCAGCCATCACCCAGGATGACGAGGGGGCCAAGAACAGCGATCCTCAGGCGCTGTCACGCCAGAATGCGCAGGAGAACGACGGTGACAAAGTCACGGCAGCGCAATGGCTCGGCAAGCTCACCACCGTCCATCAAGATTTGGCACTCATGGCCTTCGGGGCCACCAGCTCTGTACGCAACTCCATGCTGACGGCCGACGAATCCATGGCGGAAACCCTGTACTCATCGGTGAGTGTGGTACCTCCCTCCGGCATCAACGTCTTCAGCGAAACGGCGCAGACGCCGACGACCGTGAAGAACATGCTGCCCTTCCCCATCTCCATCATGCTGCGGGCAACCACGGATTCCAACGCCATCACCATCACCAGTAAACGCAACATCGAGGTGCCCGCGGGCTCGGAGGCACAGGCGACCTTCAAGATTCGTGTGGTGGGAACGGGTTCCGCGATCGCAACCTTCGCCACGGTCGACAGGGACGGGCATGCTTTTGGTACCGCTCAGAGTTCGACCATCAAAAGCCAACTCACCATCTACGATATGAGCGGCAACGTTCTTATTATTCTTGCCCTGCTGCTGGGAGCCGTCGGCATCTATCGGCAGGCCACCCGACGGAAGGACCCCGACCAGTGAGCAGCAGCGTTGGGCGCAATTCGCTGATTATGGCCTCGGGAACACTTGCTTCCCGCCTGACCGGACAGATTCGCACCATTCTCCTCGCCGGCGCCATCGGCGTGACCGGCGTCGCAGCGGATGCGTACCAAGTGGGCTCTCAGATGCCGCAGGTGGTCTACAACCTGCTGGCCGGTGGCCTTCTCAACGCCATTCTCGTCCCGCAGATCATCAAAGCCTTCCAGAAACGCGATTCCTCCAGCCGCATCAACAAGCTGCTGACACTGTCCATCATCATTCTCTTTGCGTTCACCGCGGTGCTGATGGTCGCGACGCCAATCCTGGTGAACATCTACGTCAACTCCGGCTGGACACCATCCCAGAAGGCCCTGGCGAATGCATTCACGCTGTGGTGCATGCCCCAGATATTCTTCTACGGCCTGTACACGGTGGTGGGCCAGGTACTTGCGGCAAAAGACAAATTCGCCGCCTACGCCTGGAGCTCGGTGGCCGCAAACATCGTCAGCTGCATTGGCTTCGGCATTTTTATCGCAATGTTCGGCAACGCCAAAAGCCAGCCGCTCGACTTCTGGACCAACGGCAAGATGGCCCTCACCGCCGGCACATGGACGCTCGGCGTGGCCATGCAGGCACTCATTCTCCTCATCCCGCTGAGCAAACTCGGCCTCAAGCTCCGCTTCGAATTCGGTTTCCGCGGCATCGGCCTGCGCTCCATGGGCAAGGTGGCCGCATGGACGCTCGGAATGATGGTTTTCGACCAACTGCTCGGCATCCTCAACACCCGCATCACCACGGGCGCTCCCGTCGTCACGGGGGATCGCCTCGGCACTGCGGGCAGCCAGGCGTACATGCAGGCGTACCAGATCTGGATCCTGCCCTATTCACTCATCACCGTTTCACTGGCAACCGCCATTTTCCCGCGGCTCTCCCGGGCGATAGCAGACCACCGCATCGGCGACGCCCGCACCGAACTCAGCAGCTCCCTGCGGACCAGCGGCGTGCTGATGGTCTTCTTCACGGCAGCTTTCCTAGCGATTCCTACGCCGATCATCCGCTCGCTTCTCCCCTCCGTCGGAGTCCACGATGCCAAGCTCATGGCGATAGGTCTCATCGGCCTTTCCATCGGCCTGCTGCCCTGTTCCGTCAATCTGCTGCTCCGCCGGGCCTTCTATGCCTTTGAGGACGGCCGGAGTCCGTTCTTCGTGGCGCTCGCGCAGAACGGTGTGCAGGCCGTCATGATGTTGACGGCCACCCATTTCCTCGACGCCCACTATTGGGTTGCCGTCCCCGGTGCCTGCATTGCGCTGAGTAACGTCCTCATCGTCTTCATCCCTTACATGTTCCTGCGCAAACGCATGAATGGACGCATCGATGGCAAGCGCATCCTCACCACCTATGCCAAGACCGCCGTGGCCGGAGCCGTCACCACGGTTCTCGGCATCCTCTTCAGCCGTGTCTGCGAGCGCCTTGTGGGAGCCGATATCAATGGCAGCACGCCAACCTTGGGGTGGGTGCAGGCAGTGACCATCAGTGCACTCGTCGGCATCGCAATGCTCGTGGTGTACATGGTGATGCTGTATGTACTGCACGTTCCCGAGGCCACCAGCATGCTCGCCGGAGTCTCAGCGCGCGTCAAACGGTTGCTTCACAGGGGTTCACAGAGTGCGAAGGCAACCGCCACGCCCGGCCCTGCGCCCTCGGCTAAGCCCACGGGACGCACCGTCACCTCGTCCCCCAGTGCGGCAACTGCGCAGAATCGGGAAAATTCCAGCGTTCCGCAACCCCCACAGACAGCCCGTCCCGGTAGAATGACACCGAGAACGAGCGTTGGGAGCGTGCGGCATATGATTCCTGCAATTGGCGATACCATCAACAACAGGTACACCCTCATTGCGCTGTACCGTTCGGAGCCTGGCCTGAGTGCGTGGCTTGCCAACGATCACACCCTGGTGCGCGACTGCCAGCTCTTCATCATCTCGGACTCTTCGAAGCTTGCGAAGGTCAATGCCATCGCGTCGTCGCTGGCACTTTCCCGCGACTCTCATTTCACTCACGTACTGCATCTGCAGAAGCAGTCGGGCGTCTCTATCATCGTGACGGAAACCGACGCCGGCATCTCGCTGCACGAGCTTCTCAGCAATACCTCGCATTCGCCACTGGGCATCGAGGCCATGCGTACCATCACCGGCGAGACCGTGCTCGCAGCGGACAGCCTGCGTAAGGTGTCCCTGAACCATCAGGCCATCAGCACCCACATCATCCGCCTCACCTCCACGGCGGTCACTTTGGCAGACGCACCGGTTTCTCCCCTACTCACCACCGCAGTGAAGCGCAGCTCGTTCAACGAGTCCGATGAGAGCCTTGCAGTTCGCCAGATCGGCGCGGTTCTGTATGAGATGATCACCAAGACTGCCTACAGCCCCAATTCCGATCCTGAGACGATCCGGCGCACTTTCGCCGCCTACCACGACACCATTCCGGTCGAATTCATCAGCATCTGCACCCGCGCCCTTGGAATTCCTCAGGAGGACGGAACCGTTCCCGTTCCGCTCTTCACCCTGCAGGAGCTTTTGGTGCTGCTGGGAACGTGGCAAAAGCCAAGTGAGCTAGACAGCGATCAGATCGATCTTCCTTCGAAGCAGGCAGCCGCCTCTATCGAATCCGCAACCCTGGCACCCGTCGAACCCCGCAACATCGTCGATATCCCGGATTCCCTCGTTGCCGATGACGCCGCCGACCAAGTACACGCCCAGCAGTCCGATCAGTCGCCGTGGCGTGCCAACCAGCTGCTTTTCGCCGGAGCGGACGCCGTGGAGGAAATCAATTCGGATTCGCCGAACTTCCTGTCGGCCTTCGAAAGCTCCTTCCAGAACTCCGTCGACCAGCTCGACCACGTGGACGCCGGCTTCGGCACCGGTCTCACCAGCGACGAACTCGCCACGGCACGGCCGACCGAAGCGATGCGGGTGACGCATCCCACGCAAAGTCTCTCCGGAGAAGCGGACGATACCCCCGAAAACGCACAGACTCCTACCCCGGGCACCTCGAATTCCGGAGCTGCCACACCATCGGGTTCAGGCTCCGCATCCGGTTCCGGCACAGGTCCTTCCGGTTTGAACTTTGGCTCCAGTTCGAGTTCTGGTGCCGCGTCAGATTCCGCGATCCCGCTACCCAGCCCTCAAGAACTCGCCGCAGCCGGAATGACGGCAGCCGCAGCGAGCGGTGCCGGAAGCGAGCAAGGGAAAACCGGTTCCCCGACTCCCGCACAGACGGGTACCCCAACCTCGTCCCCAATCTCGTCCCCGACCTCCGCCGCTGCCACAAGTGCCGCCGAAACCGTTTCAGGCGACGATGAGGACGCCGGCGAAGTCACCGCCATCATTCAGCCCATTCCGCCGACATTCGCACCCGCCGTGGAGAAAGAACGGCTCAAGGAAGCTCAGGCGAAGACAGCCCAGCGCAAAGAGGCCCGTAAGAACGGCGAGAAAACACCCAAGCGCAGGAACTTCGGGCGTAACACCGCCATCGTCATCGCGGGAATCGCCCTCGTCGGCGCACTCATCTGGGCCATCAGCGCCGTGGGATTGACCCCACGCAGCTCCACCGCTAACTCAAACGGGTGGACGGTCGATGTGAACAACACTCCGTTGCCCGATGGAAGCATGCCGAAGACCACGGACTCCGACACTGCCTCAAGTGACTCGAATACATCAAACAAGGCCAAGAGCAATGCCGACAGTAGCAGCAGCGACTCCAGTGCCGACACTGCCAAGAAGAAGACCACCGAAACCGTGGAGACCAAAGACAAGAACGCTTCCAAAGTCCCCACTCCGGCAACGCCTAAGGTAACCAACACCACCGCCTACGCCATCTCGAACACCAGCGTCATCCGGAACGTATCGGGCCTCAAGGGAATCGGAATTCACGTTCACCTCTCGAAGGCGCAGCCCGTGCAGCGCGTGCAGATCACTGCACGCACAGGCGGCGGCAAGGCGTCGCTGTACGCCAATTCCACTGCCACCAACCCGAACAACGGTGACTCCCTCGCCGACTTCAGCTTCAAGGAGGGCGGGAAGGTGACGCAGGTGACGCTCGCCCAACCAGTGACCACGCAGGATCTCGTCATTTGGGTGTCACAACAACCGACCTCCGGATTCTTCTACACTGCCATCAAGGTGTACTGAGTCGGCATAGGAAACTCTCTCATAACTTCATATAGTCCACTCCCAAAGGAGGCAATCATGGCCGCTGAGACGCCAGAAACGCAACCCACCGCCCCAAAAGTCATCAGTAACGATCCATGGTTCGGCATGTACGCCGACCGCGCCGAGGTAATGCGTGCCTCGGAGATCCGTGCACTGTTCGCAGTGGCGTCGCGTCCCGAAGTCGTCTCACTGGCGGGAGGAATGCCATATCTCGAGAAGATGCCGTTCGACCGCCTCAGCGAGCTTCTCGCCAAGATGCTGCGCGAAAAGGGCGATGTGGCATGGCAGTACGGCTCTGCGCAAGGCGACGATCACCTGCGCGAACAGGTGCTGGAGATCACGGCCCTCGAGGGCATCACCGACGCGCAGCCCGACGATGTGGTGATCACCAACGGTTCCCAATCGGGACTCGACCTCATCACCCGCATTATGTGTAACCCCGGCGATGTCGTGCTTGCGGAGGCCCCGAACTACGTGGGTGCTCTCGGTGTGTTCCAAAGCTTCCAGGTGGACGTTGAAAACGTGCCGCTCGACGCCGATGGTCTGATTCCGGAGGCCTTCGAAGAGGCGATCATCGCGCAGAAGAAGCTCGGCAAGAAGGTGAAGTTCCTCTACACCGTGCCGAACTTCCACAATCCCGCCGGCGTCACTCTGAGCGTGGAACGCCGTCCCAAGATCCTCGACATCGCTCGGCGTCACCACGTGCTTATCGTGGAGGACAACCCTTACGGACTGCTTGGTTTCGATGGTCAGACCTACCCCGCGCTGCGGTCCATGGACGCGAACCAGGTGGTGTATCTCTCTAGTTTCTCGAAGATCATCGCCCCGGGAATGCGCGTCGCATGGATGATCGCGCCGCCGGCCATTCGCCACAAGCTGGTTCTGGCCAACGAATCGGCCATCCTCTGCCCCTCCAACATGAGTCAGATGACCATCTCCACCTATCTCGACAACTTCGATTGGAAGAAGCAGATCAACGAGTACCGCGGCATGTACAGAGAACGCTGCGACGCCATGGATGAGGCTCTGCACGAATATCTGCCATACTGCTCGTGGAACAAGCCGAAGGGCGGCTTCTACATCTGGCTCAAGATCCCTGAGGGCCTCGACGCCCGCGCCATGCTGCCCCGCGCCACCACAGCCCGCGTGGCCTACGTCTCCGGCACCGCCTTCTATGCCAACGGCGAGGGAACGCACCACATGCGCCTCAGCTTCTGCTACCCCACCCCGGAACGCATCAAGGAAGGCATCCGCCGCCTCGCTGGCGTGATGGACGAGGAGAAGGCCACCACTGAGCTTTTCGGCACCGTCGGCCGTCCCGATCCCGACCCCCGTGACGTGGAGCATCCGGGCCCCGCCTCGCTTTAACCACGCACCGTCAACCGCCACCAGCGACAGACAACTAGTGGCAAACAAGCGACAAACAACTATAGAAACAGTACGGAGAAGGTGGTTCGCCGCAGAACCGCCCCAGTGAGGAGTTCGAAATGGCAGCAAACGCATCAGGCCAATCCGCAAAGGTGCTCGTGCTGTGTGGCGGCTTGAGCCACGAGCGCGACATCTCCATGACGTCGGGACGTCGCGTAGCCGGTTACCTCGAAGAGGCCGGCTGGGACGTCAGCACGCACGACATGGACGGCAACCTTCTCGACTATCTGTCGGACGAGGACACCCGCCCCGACGTGGTGTGGCCCCTGCTGCACGGCGCCAACGGGGAGGATGGCTCCATCAGGAACATCCTGGAGCTGGCGCACCTGCCGTACATCGGAACCCGCCCCGTCCCCGCGCGCACGGCATGGAGCAAACCCGTGGCCAAGAACGTGGTGGCGCGCGCAGGACTTTCGACGCCGAAGTCAGTGACGCTTCCCGAATCCATGTTCATGGAATTGGGTGCGCAGAAAGTCATGAAGCTGCTCATCGATTCCTTCGAGTTGCCGCTGTTCATCAAGCCCACCATGGGCGGCTCCGCACTCGGCTGCTCGCTGGTGTCCACTCCATCGGAAATAGCTCAGGCCATGGTCACATGCTTTGCCTACGGGCAGGTAGCGCTCATCGAAAGGGCCATCATCGGCACCGAGGTTTCGGTTTCCATCATCGACACGGGTGACGAGCCACTAGTTCTTCCTCCCATCGAGATCGAAACGGCCGGCATCTACGACTATGAGGCTCGCTACACCCCCGGCCCCACGAAGTACTACGTTCCGGCCCGCCTCGACGAGGCAACACTGAAACTGGCACAGGACAAGGCGTTGGAGGCACATCACGCCCTGGGACTTGAGGACATCTCCCGAACTGACTTCATCATCGATTCCGAGGGTATTCCGCAGTTCCTCGAGGTGAATGTGGCACCGGGCATGACGGAGTCGTCGCTTCTTCCCCAAGCCGCCGTCGCTGATGGCCACTCGCTGCCCGAACTGTATTCGGCACTGGTGGAGAAGGCACTGGCACGTGGCCCGCGGAAGTAAGTAAGCAGCCGCGCACCTTGGCTGCACAGCCTTGGCTGTATTCTCATTGACAACGTGAGCGACACCTCACTTTGCCAATGAGGGAATCTCTCGATTTCACGGCGCGGGTGCGCTAGTTTTAACGTATGTCCGAATCTTCTGAATCATTCCATGACGTCATCATCGTCGGTTCCGGCCCTGCCGGATACACCGCAGCCCTATACCTGGGCCGGTCCGAATACAAGCCTTTCGTTCTTGCGGGAGCGCTCACGCCCGGCGGCCAGTTGGTAAACACCACCACCGTCGAGAATTTCCCTGGCTTCCCGGAGGGCATTCTCGGTCCCGATCTCATGGACAAGATGCGCGAGCAGGCAGAGAAGTTCGGCGCCACCATCGAGTATGACGACGTCGTTTCCGCCGACCTCACCGGCCCCCTCAAAACAATCACCACTGATTCCGGGGAAACCTACACGAGCAAGGCTGTCATTCTCACCACCGGTTCCGAATACCGCAAGCTCGGGGTGCCTGGCGAGGCGGAGTTCGCAGGGCACGGGGTCTCCTACTGCGCCACTTGCGACGGCTTCTTCTTCAAGGACAAGAAGATCGTGGTGGTCGGCGGCGGCGATTCCGCCTTCGAAGAGGCCAACTTCCTCTCCCGCTATGGTTCCTCGGTGACGTTGTTGGTGCGCCGTGACGAATTCCGCGCTTCCCAGATTCTCGTCGACCGCGTCAAGAACAATCCCAAGGTGACCATTCTCACCAACACTGCCGTCGATGAAATCAAGGGCGACAGCGCAAATGGCGTGACGGGCCTGTCTCTGCACAACACAAAGGATGGCTCCACAAGCGAGATCGAAGCCTCTGGCGTGTTCATCGCCATCGGTTATACCCCCCGCACCGATTTCATCGAGGGACAGGTGAAGCTGGATTCTGACGGCTACATCGTCACAGAAGGCGCCTCCACACAGACCTCTCTTGCCGGTGTCTTTGCGGCAGGCGATGTCAGTGACCGCACCTACCGTCAGGCGATTTCGGCAGCCGGCATGGGCTGCAGGGCCGCCATCGATGCGCAGAACTATCTGACGTCTCAGGAGTAGAACGGCGGAACTGGGTGTGCCGAACGTGTGGGCACTTGCTGTGGTGTACCTCTGGGTGCGCAGCGGCAAGTGCCCACATGGCGTTCGGGATGTTTCACGTGAAACATCCCGAAGAGTTCTCTAGTACGGTCTCCGTCACAAATCCTCCGGCATCATCCTCCCAGTACCATCACCGTCCACCATGACCCTCTGGCACATCACTACGGGAGCTGCCGCCCGCTGTCCTAGCGGAGATCGTATTTGACCTTCAGACGCTCAAGCTTTTCAAGAAAAGGCCGCGCGAGCACGAAGAGAAAGCACACCGTGGAAATGGCGTGCACCAAATCCATTGGAGCGCCCGAAACATACACCGCCAACAGGGACATCGGAGTGATCTGGGCGGAGTACATCAGCAACGACGCCGGATTCATGATGAGACCATAGATGAAAAAGATGCTGAAGAATCCAAAAAGACACAGAGTCCACCGGTAGGCCGGCAAAATGTGAGCACGATGCAGCCCACCCGCAACAAAGCCGATGATTCCGAACGCCAACATCTGCCATGGAGTCCAGGGTCCCTGCCCGAAGAAGATGTTCGATACGAGCATGGTCATGCTTCCCACGATGAAGCCGGTTTCCCGCCCCAGAGACACACCGCTGATGATGACCAACGCCGCCACGGGCTTGAATTGCGGAAGCATGAAAAAGACACTGCGCCCGGCAACTCCAAGAGCGATCAGAGACGCAATCACCACCAGTTCGCGCGCGTGTGGCTTGCGGGTATCGAAGAGGAAAAGGAACAGCACTACCCCACACAGAATGATCAGGATGCTGAGCGCTAGCGTATAGCGCACGCCGAGCCACATCTGCCCCAGTATGACCGCGGGAAACAGCAAGAGAACGAATGCCGTCTCGGTGAAGAATTGCCACCGTCCGCTCTTCCCGACCGGTCGGCACCATTTCACTGGCCCCTGTACCAGCTCGACATCGCTTTCCGTGATTTCCTGGGTCGCGGAGGCATCAGAAGTGACCGCAGTAGCGATACCAGAGCTGATACCAGACTTCTTGCCGCCTTTTTGATTGGCGCGTTCCATGGCATCGGTAACGTCCGTACTATCCGCGGGGCCTACTGCGTCTGTAGCGTCCGTGGCGTCCGTGGCGTCTGCAGTGCTGACAGTATCCGCAGCAGAGTCCGCACGACCGTACAGTCCATCTACGAACGAATGGAGTGCTTCAGACATGCGATAACCTCGTCTTTCGTTACAGCTTCGGGGAACCAGTCACGGGCGATACGACTCGCGCTGGTGGTATAGAAGTTGTTGGAACTGAAGAAAGTATTGACCGGCTCAACGCTCACCACGCGGCCGTTGAAAAAGAGCCCTGCGCGATCGGCTGCTCGGGCGGCGAATTCGATATCGTGTGTCACCATCACAGTCGTTACTCCATGGTTTTTGAGCAGCTGCAAAAGTTCGATCACTCGCTTCTTCGCCTCTTCATCCAAACCCTTGGTGGGTTCGTCGAGCAGTAGGATCCTCGGTCGAAGCAGCAGAACCTTCAGAAGTGCCACCAGTTGCTGCTCACCTCCGCTGAGATCGAAGGGATGTCGGTCCAGTACCTCAGTGATACCGAGCGCTTCCGCCCCCTGTGCGATCTCTTCTTTCTCCCGCTCCGCAAGCTTTTCTTCATTGCCCCTCCCACGCAGTCGGTCCACCATGGGCAGTCGGTGTACCAGGGAAACGGGAGGAAGCACGGACGCCAAGTCGGCGGATACGGTCGATTTCACAAACATCGTCTGTGGATCCTGCGGAAGAACGCCCAGATAATGGTCAAAAAGCCTCTCCTCGGGAATGCGGGTAAGCCTCTTCCCCTCCAGCCGTACCGAACCCCGATAAGGCCGCCGCACCCCACTCAACAGCGAGATGAGGGTGCTCTTACCACTTCCGTTGGAGCCTACAAGTGCGAGAATCTCTCCCTTGCGAACGCTGAGATCCAACCCGCGCAGCAGATCCGGTTCAGCCGCACCGTAACGAAACCAGAGGTTCCGCGCCTCAAGGGCAACGGGAGCCGTGACCCGCTCATCTTCAGACTGCTCTTCAGCTTCTGTCTGAAGTCCGGATGCGGGTTTGGGCGCGGAGCTCAGTTCAGGTGTGGGCGCGGGCACGGGCCCAGATTCTGATTCATGTTTAAGAGTGGGCGCAAGCACGGGTGCAGGTTCGCGACCGGCCCTCTCTTTTTGCGTGCGTTGCGGAGGCTCTCCCAGCATTGATTCAATCCACTGCTGCCCCTCTCCGATGGTCAGCGGAATCGGCCGCTGCGTCACTGCGGATGTTTCACGTGAAACATCTGTACGGCTCTCCATGAAAATCTGCGCTGCTTGCGGCATGGCCGCCGCGTACTGAGGATAGCGCCGCATGATCTGCGGAATCGCTTCTTGTGGCGTTCCCGAAACGGCAATATGCCCCTCTGCCATAAACAGCAGCTGCGTGGCAAACGGTAGGATCTTCTGAAGCTCGTGCTCGGCCACCAGGATGGTGACACCGAGCTCATAGTTGAGGCGATGCAGCATCTGAATGAAAGAATCGGCTGAAATGGGATCCAGCTGCGCAGTGGGCTCATCGAGAATGAGAAGGCGCGGATTCATCACCATGGAACTGGCGAGGTTGAGAATCTGCTTCTGACCTCCCGAGAGTTCGCTCACGTCTTTGTCAAACCATTCCTGGATGCCAAAGAACGTCGATATCTCGGCCACCTTGCGCTGTATCTCAGAGGAAGGCAGTCCCAGATTCTCCAGCCCGAAAGCCAGCTCGTGCCACACTTTATCGGTGACAATCTGGCTCTCCGACCGCTGCATCACAAAGCCGATATCCTCAGCGATAGCAGTGGACGAATCGGAGACGGCGGAGGAATCTCTCGTCAAAGGCTTTCCCTGCCACAGAACACTGCCCGTACGGGTGCCCGCATCCGCCAAGACGGGGTGCAATTGCTTCAGGAACGTCGTCTTCCCACTGCCATTCGCACCCAGTAGAACGGTGAAGCTGCCCTCTTCCACATCGCATGAAACGGAATGCAGCAACGGCTCTCCCTGAGGGAAAGCAAAACCAAAGTCACGTACGGAGATGAGAGCCATTTCAATCTTCCTTCTGCAGCACAGAGGCATACGGCAAGCGGCGGTCTGCCTGGCTCCCTGATAAAGCCCTTTGCTCATAGAGTCTCCACTGCAACGCCGCCACCCCTCGTAACACCAAAGGAAGGTTGGCAAATACCGCAAAAACGACAACACCTATCCACGTCCATGCCGTTGCGTTTATCTCCACAATCCCGCTGACGGCGATACTGGGATCATACTGAGACTCCAAACCGCCACTAAAAATGGACACGACAACAAGCGCTGCAGCCACAACGATCCCGCACAGAAGTCCCACGTTCCGCGCATCCCATCGATAGGGCGTGTACGACGTGCGGCGACGGTGCCCATAGGCCCGCGCCTTCATGGAATCGCTGACATGAATGGCATTTTCGAGTGACCATGTGAAAAGAGCGGAGGTCACCGCGAGCGCAGTACGCACCTTCTGCCATTTCCCGCTCCACCAATTCTGTTTTCCTGTCGAAACTGTACGCGCACGTGCACTCCCAAGGTATTTCTGGCTGACGGCAGTGGCCTTGTATTGCCGAATGAAGAGCGGGATGAAACGAAAGCTCATGGAGAGAATCAACGATGCCGTAGGGAAAATCCGACCAACCGCATACACGAATTTATCTCTCGTCAGCACCGCGTTGACGCTGACAAACCAGCTTGTGGCCACGGCGAGCGTACCTGCCAGAACAATGCCATATACGATGGCTTCAAGTGTCAAAGAATTGCCGTTATCGAAGGTGTAGAGCAGGGTGACGCCGTTGTGGTTGAACATCGGATTGATGAGCGCCACCACAACGATCCCAGGAAGAATGAAAGCGGCATTAAGCGTGAGCACGTGGCGGAAACCCTTGAGCGCGATGGCATACAGGGTGGCGGAAAGGTATGAGATCACCAGGATAATCGGGTGAAGGCAAAACATGCTGATTCCCAGCACGCTGACGAAGAAAGCGAAATTGACGAGGGGATGGCACTGGGTGAAGGGGTCGGTGCGGACCATTCCACACCCTCCTTCCCGCGGGACATGTCGAAGTCTCCCACATCATATCTGCGCATCGCAGCCTATGTGCCACTCTGCCTGTTTACCTCTTACCTTGCCTGCATCTGTCGCGCCAAACTCACGGCCTAACCCGCCGGCTTGCCAAACTCACTATCAAACCGCCATCAAATCCGTCTACATGCCTCCGCCGATGTCCGCTCCCAACTCACGCGTGTACCGCCACTTGACCACGGACCCATTATGCAGGCTCGTATACTGCGAGGCTCCATAGTTGGGGAACCAACCGTCCACGCTATACATCCAACCAGAAGCGCTGCCCGCATCAAATTCGTAGAGCTGGCCTATGCCCTCGATATACGCCGATCCATACATTGGCGTGTAGGAAGACTCCATCTGAATCTTATGCGCCTTCGTCACGGAGACGAGGAGATCGTAGACGCTCTCACCTTGCTTGGCAGTAACGGTTGTCGGTGCCAGAATCCAGCCATTTGCTGGCACATAGGCTCGTTTGTTCGCACTCACTTCCGCCAGATGCCCCACGAGGGTCTTGGCATCGATGGACACCGTCACGCGGATGGTTCCGTCCGATTTACTGCTGCCACCTGCTGTCTTCCCCGAGGAACTCCCCGACGTGGCATTACTTCCCGAAAGCGCAGAGCTGTTTCCTGATGCACCGGAAGCACCCGAGGTGCTGGATGACGTGCCAGAACCGGTACCTGTCGAACTCGAACCGCTGCCAGTGCTACTACCGGCCCCGCTGCCGTCTGCCAACGTACCGGAACCATCAGCGCCAGCCGACGCCGCTGCCCCGTCACTTCCTTCTCCTGCATCATGGGAGCCATCAGCACTATTCTTGCCACCGGATGCCTTGGTGTCCGATTTCGAGCCCGCTCCGCCCACGAAATACACCGTCTGATGCGTCACCGTGACCGTCGACGTCACCACCGTTGTTTTCTTCTGAACGCTCAGCTTCGGAGCAGCAGAGGAGATCTGACGCAATTCATTGTTTTGCTTTGCGACTGCGACGACACGGTTTGCGGACCATTTCGAGGGAACCGTGATAACGAGTTGGGGGCTTCCCGCCAACTCGAAGTTTGCGATGGTTGCCGACAGCGCATACGGAGCGTTGGCGGCAGCCTTCTTCACCGCATCGAGATTCTTCTCCGACAGGGTGACCTTGAGCTTCTGTTCGGTGGGATTCTTGATCTGTTCCGCTTGATAGCGCCACTCATAGGCATATTTACCGCTCTTTCCAGTGAAGCTGTAAGTACCGGTCTTGCCGACAAGAGTCTTCATCTGATCAGCCGTAATGACACCATTGCTTGGCAGTTTCGTCGTCTTCGCCAAGGACTGTTGTGCGGAGGCACCGGTGACCCCAGCAGCACCAGTGGCGTCGGCGGCGGTACCGCACCCCGCGAGCGCCCCCACGCTCAAAACCGCACTGACGAAAATCCCGACGATCTTTTTAAGATTTCTCACTACTATCTGCCTCATTCCCCGTTTGTCCACCACTCACTGACGTTGTGGCACTGCCCATCGTTCACCGACGCACTCCACCCTTGCGAATTTTCGCCGTAGCAATGCCCGCCACAACGATGACCAGCACAATCGTTGCAATGACAGCAGCGATGATCGCGGCCCTACGTGAACCCTCTGCCTCTGTCGTCATACGGGCAGGATCGGATTCAGCCGCTGCATCTGCGGAGTTTGCGTCATTCGTCGCGGGAGAATTCTGAGCATTCTCATCGGAGTCATATTCCTTAGCGGAGAATTTCCAGTCTTTCGCGGACTTGTTTTTTCCGTTTTTCTCCTTGCCAACTACTCCAGCCGCCTCACTTGTTCCAGCCGCTTTAATCCTGGTTGCCCCACTTATCCTGGTCATTCCAGCTCCGCCCATGACACGTGACGCCACAGCATCAGAAAGTACTCCCGCTGCCGGGCTGCTCACCTGTTTGATCTGCTTCCTGAAGGTATTCAGTGCATTGTCTCGGACCAATTCACTAGAGCTTTTTGTCTTTGTTGCGCTCTTTGAGTTTCCGCGGGAAGCTGTGGTTTTATGCGTATTTTCGGTCTTCGTGGAGGTGCTTGAGCTCCCCTTACTTCCGGTGTTTTCACTGGTTCCAGTAGTCGTGGAGTCTCCCGTTGTTGTGGAACCATCGGAGTTCGCGGTATTTCCTGTTGCGTCAGAATTGCCGGAGTCACCTGTGTTTTCCTCGGAGTTTGTTCCAGATTCTTCTCCCGACGATGATCCGTCCCCCTGATTCTGTGAATCATCAGCTGAGGACTCATCGTTTTTGAAGGTCACATCGCTCATGTCATAGAGAGAGGACGCTCCGGAAAGATAACGGTCATAGGCGACCAGCGCATAGAAATCCTGCTCCGTTGCCATTGCATTCACCGTGCCTGCATCCACCGGCCGATAACAAAATCCTCCACCATCGACGGAATAACTCAGAAGCATCTCGATCGCGCTTGTGCCCTCCCCCTTCACAAAGCGGGAGTCGGTACTTGAAATTCCCAATGCACTGAGCGCGGTGACAACCTGAGCCGAAGAATTAGAATTCTCCGCTCCCCAAGAGGCAAATCCACCATCATTGAGCTGAATGCTGCTTAAATAGTCCACCGCCTTCTCGATGGCGTCAGTGATCTTATTGCCGGTGTCGTATTTCGTCTCCTTCAACGGAGCCAACGCCTCGAGCGCCATGGCGGTGTAATCAGGATCAGAGTTCCACGAGTTGTTCGCCTTTCTCAGGCTCAGCAAGGAATCAACGAGCGCTTCGACGGTGACGGGCTGTGAGGTCGCGCTGTCCCCGGTTGAAGAAGAAGGTGCGACAAACTGATATTCCGGCCGCAGTTCCCATGCGATAAGCGCGAAAGTCGGCCCGTTCGGTCCTTGTCTTGTGATGTTTTCAAGGTCAGTAAGATGATCGAAAAGGTTGAAGCCCCCGATGTTCTGGGCGTCATAACCCATCGCTGTCAGCGCGATGATGATGCGGTCGTAATCCGTTGCCTTGGTGGCGTTCGTCAACGCTCCATCATTGGCCTTCAGCTGTGCAACGACATCGTCGTAATACTGTTCATATAGTTTCGCCGTCGCAGCACCGGAAGTATCCGTACTTGAACTTGTGCCAGTGCCTGCACCCGCAGCTACAGAATCCTGCACATCCCTCGCCAGGGCGAACATCTGCCATTCCGATACCGTGCCAAAAACTGATTTGCCTTCAGTTTTCTGCGTGATCTGGCGCAGAAGATACTCACGTGTTTCCTTAAGGGTCTTCCTGAGATCCTGGGAGATTGTTGCTTCGGAAGACTGCGAGGTCTGCGCTGCAACGGTTTGCGCACCTGTACCCGTACTGGTTTGTGTACTAGTTTGTGCACTTGTCTGTCCGCTGACGGTATTGCTTCCGGCACCATTATCCGCCGCCACAGCAAGGTTCGCGGGAATCAACGTGGCGACTCCCAATAGGAGTCCTACAGCGGCATTCACCCACGCTGCCGTACCTCTTTGTCCCGGGAATTTCTTACCCATTCTTCCGCTCCTTGCTGCTTTCAATCTCTTCATCACAAATTCAAGTGTCAGATTCTGACGGTCGCCATCGCCGTCTCGATCCTGTGTTTCAGCAGTTACCCGCCAGCGGGTCCTGCCCCAGTCCAAGGATCACCTTCAGGGTGAACTCGGCCGGTCGGCACCATGCCCACAGAAACCCAACCACGGCGCCCATTGAGTCCACTCATGCTGTTACGCATGAGCACATAACATCTCCACTGAAAACACTACATCTAGTATTGTTCACATCTTTCAACACCACAGTTAGTGTATGGGGCTCATGCACGACTCGCAAGCTCGCCCGCAGTGACACTTTTCACAAGAACTACTTTGGCAGCACTATTTGCCCCGCAGATTCACCCTTCTCTCTACCCTCATTCGATCTCAACTAGTGATCTCTACTAGCCCCCTCCCGTGCTGAACTGAGCCCAATCTCGGAGAATTTACAGCCCTTTGTAACAGCCGATAGAAAATGCGAAGAGGGAAAGGGAGAGGACAGGCAATCAGGCAATCAGGCAATCAGGCAATCAGGCAATCAGGCAATCTTAATTTGCCCGATCTCCCGACTCACCCTCACCTCAAAACTTTCGTTTTCAAGATGAAAATCATTATTAATAAATTGGATGTACTAACTTGTATTCTGACATGTTTCACGTGAAACATACTTAAAGATTAAAGAAGTCGCTTTTTCACAAAGGAAGTTGTCTTTTGTCTATCTACCGTGAAAGTGCACCCTGCACGGCACTCGAAAATAAATTTGTAAAATCGGTGAGACGTTAATTTCATTTTTCCAATAGATGCTGAAACATCAATGGTTTCAAGCGGAATTTGATGAATAGCAGTTGACAGTCTTCAATGAGAGTGTAGAAGATTCGCTCTAGCGCTCTTGCTTCGTAGAAAAGTCGGACTCGTTGGAGTTGTCGACCGCGAAACAGAAGTACAGTCTTGAAAAAGCAAATTTGAGAATACACCTAAAAATTTGCATACCCATCTATAGCGATTATCAAAAGATACCATTTGTTACTGCAGTAAAAACAATATAGTAATTCGGATTTACTTTATATTTTGCTAATATCACGTCACCCTCCGCACAGCGAACGCAATATGTAGTATTTCAAGGACCATCTGCCGAATAGAACCTACACATGACAGAGTGTAATAACTCTTCCTCTGATATATAGCCTCATCCGACATCAGCTGCACGCCCGTGAAATTAATCTTTCCGGGCTTGATAGTGACGTATCAAACAAACTGAAAAGTAAAATTCGTTTCCCTCATCGTTTTCCGTACGAACATGAACTTCTTCTTCGTTACAAGTTTTGTATTCTGTTCATTTCAGAGCTTCTGAGAGAAGGACATATTCACTATTTCCGTTCATTTTCGGAACGTATCTCTCAGACCCAACCGTCCTGTGAACGATTCGTTTTCTCACCAACGAGCATGTTGGTAATCCGCTGAAGATCTTCCTGCGAGGAGAAGGTGATCTCAATCTTTCCCTTCTTCTCATCTCCGCGGATAGTTACCTTGGTATCGAAATGATCTTCAAGCTTTTGCGGTAGTTCAGACGATGCCCAGAAAGTCGACTTCTTGCGCGGTCTCTTCGTGTTCATCTCCGTCGTGCCGTGTTGAAGAGCAACAATTTCCTCGGTTGAGCGCACGGAAAGACCCTCTGCAACGATGCGTGTCGCCAAATCGAGCATCTGCTTTTCCGAATCAAGTCCAAGAAGTGCACGCGCATGACCTGCCGAAAGTACACCCGAGGCCACACGTTTCTGTACGGAGCCAGGAAGCTGCAGGAGTCGCAAAGTGTTTGCGATCTGCGGTCTGGATTTGGAAACAGACTGCGAAAGCTGCGCCTGTGTTAGGCCGAACTCCGTGATCATCTGCTGATAGGCCGCAGCTTCTTCAAGAGGATTCAGCTGAACACGATGAAGATTCTCAAGCAAGGCATCGCGAAGCATCACGGAATCTTCCGTCGTCTTCACGATGGCAGGAATGGTCGTCTTCCCTGCGAGCTTGCTCGCCCTCAGCCTGCGTTCACCCATAATCAGCTCATAGCTAGCCGAAGAGTTCTTCCCTTCAACTTTTGCCTCGGCAGAGGTTGGGTTGGCGACCTCTTGCGAGGTCTCGCTCCTAGAACTTTCAGAACCTGTTGCTGAATGGACTGCAACCCGACGCACAACGATGGGCTGCAGGACACCGACTTCTTTGATGGAGTCCGAGAGCTCCTGCAATTCATCTTCCCCAAAGACGCTGCGTGGCTGAAACTCGTTAGGCTCAATGTCATCAATATTGAGCTCAGCGAGGTACGCGCCCTTCACTTCTTTCAGTTGCGGCGCGGCCTCTCCTTGAGGAGTGCCACCATCCTTCGCTGAAGTTTGAGATGTCTCAGCACTCTGCTCTGTCTTTGTGGAAACTTTCCCCGTTTTCCCCGCATTCACGTTCCCGGCATTCACACCATCGGAATCGGGATGAACAGAGTCAGACTGTTGCTGCGAGACCGAAGAAGCGGACGTTTCACGTGAAACATTACGTTCCTGAGAGTGTGCAACCTCCCGCGTATTGGAGAAGAACATGTCACTGGGATGAGCGATGGAACTCCAGTCCGGAATGGGCATGCGGGAATCTGTGACAGCCTTCGCTGCACCACGCGTATTTTTCCCGGTCTGTGCAACCTTCTTCGCGGATTTCTTCGAAACCGCCTTCGGGCTCTGAACCTTCTTCTCCGCCGCCGACTTCTTCTGTGCGGTTTCTTCTGCTTCTGCCTGCGCCTCGAGATCGAGCAACGTATTGGGCGCTTTCTCCTCAGGAATCGTCGGGAACAGCGCTCCGAGCCCCTTACCAAGCCTCGACTTTGCCATCTTCACTCCATATCGTCGTCATCACGGAACAGAACACAAGCACAACACATGTAAAAACTACACTCACTGATTATCCGGAGAGAAATTCCCCTCATAAACAGCGAAAGGCACCGCCACAGTTATTTACTATCTACCTTTATCCACTCGCTACGCTTTCCCGACCTTCTCATATTCACTCCGTTTCACAGGAGCTCCTCTCCGAGCAATCTCAAGCGCCGCCTCACGATAGGCGATGGCACCAGAGGACTTCCCGTCATAAGCAATGATTGACTGTGCGAAGCTTGGTGCTTCGGAGATTCTCACCGCTCGAGGAATCGTCGCTTTCAGGAGAATCGAGGGGTAATGCCTCTGAACCTCTTCATAGACCTCTCGGCTGAGGGAAGTGCGCCGATCGTACATCGTTACCAACATCATCGAAATTTCAAGGTCCGGATTGAAGCTCGACTGCACAAGCTGAATCGTCTTCAGCAGTTGGCCCAGACCCTCAAGCGCATAATATTCTGCCTGAATCGGTATCAGTACTTCCTCTGCCACTTTCAAAGCATTCAAAACGAGGAGACCCAGGCTTGGCGCGCAGTCAATAAAGATGTAATCGTATTTTTTACGAGTTGTTGAGAGGTACTCGTCCAAGGCGTTTTTCAGCAGATCGGTCCGGTTCGGCAATGTCGAAATCTCAAGTTCGGCACCACTCAAATCAATATTCGACGGAACCACGTCAAGCGTTTTGAAATCTGGACATACCTGGATAACCTCTTCGATTCCTTGCCGCCCTTCAATGACGTCATAGACAGAAGGTGTGTCGCCAGAATGCTCAATTCCCAGCGCCGTGGAGGCATTTCCCTGTGGATCCATATCCAGAACGAGCACCTTCATACCGGCCTCGGCAAATGCCGAAGACAGATTGACGGCCGTGGTGGTCTTCCCTACCCCACCCTTTTGATTTGCCACCGCGATAATGCGGGTACGACGCGGACGGGGAAACTTCACGGAAGAAACCTTCTGCATCCTCTCTGACTCGTCAAAGAGGTCTGCACCCAGGGAGCTGTTTGAATCACCAAAAATGCGACGAAGAACTTCGTTCGCAGATTCGATACTCTCTGAGGGAGTGCTCGATGTTTCACGTGAAACACTTGCCACGGGAATCCTCCATAACTAATCGACTTCACACTAGTGTCCCGAGAATCGTGGACAAGGAACGCTGTGAAACACCGGTTATGCACACAGGTGGAAAACAAAACAAGCCCTTGTCACACACCAACCACGGAACTAACGTTTACGAATCGTCACCACGTAGGTTGACTCAAGTCCCTCACCGACAGGAGCTTCATGCACCTGGGGAGACACCCCATGCTCTTTGCGGATCTCTTTCGCAGCCTTGTCGATCTCCGTCTGCGCAGAACGCCCCTTCAACGCCACAAAGGTCCCGCCCGACTTTAGCAAAGGAAGCATCCAATGTGACAATTTTGTCATCGGAGCGACAGCTCTACATGTCACGGCATCAAAATAACGAGCCCCGATCACTTCTTCGGCTCGTGCGCGAATGACCGTGACGTTGTCAAGCGCAAGGTCCTTCACCACCTCATCAAGCCACTCGACGCGGCGTTCCATGGTCTCGATGAGAGAGAAAGATACCGAGGGAAACATTGCCGCAAGAACGATCCCCGGGAAACCTGCTCCCGAACCGATGTCAGCCACCGAATAAGTGCTGGCTTTGGAATCGCTCAGCAGCTTCTCGATGAAGGGAGCAAGCGCCGCCGAATTAAGGATGTGGCGTTCCCACAGGCGCGGAAGTTCGCGGGGGCCTATTAGCCCACGCAACTCTCCCTCTTCTTGCAGTTTCCCGTGAAACATTTCCATCTTCGGCAATGCCTCGCCCAAAACATCACGAAGCAGCGGAGAACCGTCAAGCTCATCCTTCACAGGCGCAGTAGACCCAGCAGACGTGGAAGTACCCACAGCAGCTGTTGCAGTGACTCCGTGGTTATGCCGCGACTCTTGGGATTCTTGTGACTCTTCTGGTTCTTGAGGCATCATTTATTCTTCCGAAGCCTCGTCTTCGTCGGAATCAGTGTCTGCATCGTCTTCGGCGCCAGTGTCAGCGTCTACATCATCGAGATCGTCCTCATCAACATCATCAACATCATCAACATCATCAACATCATCAACATCATCGATGTCGTCGTCCACGACATCCTCATCCGTCTCGTCTGCATCATCGGCAGCCGAATCGTCGGCTGTGCTGAGATCAGCGGTATCTAGAGTGTCGGTGTCACGAACCTCATCATCGCCCTCGTCCGCAATCTCTTCCTCGTCTTCGGCAGCCGCACTCGCGGATGCCTTGAGGTAGATGGTGACGTAGCGATGCGGTTCTTCTCCATGAGAGCGAGATTTCAAACCCTCATCACGAACGACGTCATGCACGATCTTACGTTCGAAGGAATTCATGGGGTCGAGGTCTTCTGGTTCGCCACTTTCGCGAACATCCTCAATGGCATCGAGAGCCAGCTTGCGCAACCCTTCGCGCTGCTTCTTGATGTACCCATCAACATCGAGAAGAAGGTGGGACCGCTCCCCTGTCTTCTCTTGGACAGCCAGACGCGTCAGGCGCTGTAAGGCCTCGACGACCTCCCCGTTCTTGCCGGTGAGGTGCTTGATGTCGGTGTCATCGTCGGCCACGATCTGCACGACAGCGCGACCATTGCGAACACCCATCTCGATGTCGCCTTCATAGTCGAGGATATCCAGGAATCCCTCGAGATAGTCAGCGGCAATATCTGCCTCATCATTCAACTGCTCAACTGTCGGCTGCTCATGATCTGACATGTTCGCTCCTTAAGCTTTGTGCGGGCGTCGTTGCCGCTGTCTACGCATACTGGTTGTTAGTCTAATTGCGCCACGCAACAAGTGCTTACTTCTTCTTGCGCTTTTTACGAACGGGCTGTGCACGCTGATACGAACCGTGGGAGGCACGCTTCTCTGCCTCTTCCTTCGCTTTCTGAAGCTGCTCCTCTTCGATGGAAGGCAGTCCCTCGCGACGGCGGCGAGCCTCTTCGCGTTCACGATCGCGCTTTTCCTTCTGCTCGTGCGCAGGAGAACCCGGGGTCGGGAACATGTGGACCTGCCACATCGACTGCCCGAGTGTCCAAAGGTTGTTTGTGAGCCAGTAGAGCAGCACGCCGAAAGGCATCACGATGCCGGAGAAGATGTACATGACCGGGAAAACGTACGCCATGATCTGCTGAGTCCGGTACTGGGTACCCTGCATGGAAGCGCGCGGCAGATTGCGACGGGTGTTGTGGAACTGCATGTAGAACATGGTCAGACACATGAGGGCCACAAAAATTCCGATAGTTATTTTGCCGCCACCGGAGACGGTGCTGAACATGTCGGAGAGCTTCACATTGATGAAGACCGTGTTCTCAATCTCTCCAGCAACCTCTTTCGTGAAGGCGCCGATGGGACTGCTCTTACCATTCGCGATGGTCGTGATGGAACGCAGGACGTTGAAAAGCGAGAAGAACACTGGCATCTGTATGACAGACGGCAGGCAGGAGCCCATGGGGTTGGTGTGATTATCCTGGTACAGCTTCATGGTCTCGCGCTGCATTGCTTCTTTCGAAGCCGCATCCGTTTTGCCCTTATACTTGCGCTGGATACGCATCATTTCGGGCTGGATTGCCTGCATGTTGCGCATTGAATGCATCTGGCGCAGAAAGAGCGGGAAAATACAGGCGCGCACAAAGAACGTCAGGAAGATGATGCTGAGGCACCACGCAAAACCCGGGCCATCTTTCATTCCGAAGAAGACGAAAACGGAGTGGAAGAAATACATCACCCATGAAATCAGCCACTCAAGTGGGTAGAAGATGGAATAAAACGCTTGCATCATGATGCGAACTCCTGGCGTGAGGTGTCAATGGGTGAATGATCGTGCGCTGAAAATGGCAACGGTGTTATCCGTGGTTCTTCATGTGCTGATGACCACGAGAAACGATAGAAAAGCGAGAATTTCTGAGGAACGTCATCAATGCCGCCATCAACCCACGGCTGGCATCTCAACAGGCGCAGTATGCCGAGCACTCCCCCACGCAGAAAACCGAAACGGGAAATAGCGGTGGCCATATAGCTTGAGCAGGTGGGGTAATACTTGCATCGCGCAGGGAAAAGCGGAGAAATCTTCCGTTGATAAAAAGCAATAAGGCGCAATGAGAGGGAGGTATGCGTACGCATGTTACTTATCCCCGTTCTGCGCCTGTGCCGATAAAGAACTTTTCTGATCACGCTGCGAAATCTTTGTAAAGAGCTTACTGACCTGGGCGTCAAGAGAGTCAAAATCCGCTTTCGCAGCGCTGGGTCGCGCACGCAGAATCACGTCGCATCCTTGCGGAAGGACTCCTTGATGACGCTGCGCCAGTACCCTGAAGCGGCGCTTGACCTTATTTCTCGCCACGGCGTTTCCAACAGCTTTGGAAACGGCCAAGCCAAGCCGAGAAGAAGGAGCGGGAGCTACCGATCCTTCACTTCCCTCACTGGGCTGCTGATAGGTCTGAGGTGAAAAATGGGCATAAAGAACGCGCTGATGTGGCAAAGCATAGTGCGCCACGATATCAGCGCTCGTAACTCTGTTTCGCAGACGTAGAACACCTACGAATTCAGAATGATTCATTAATCTGTCCACCTGGAGACCGGTGGCATCAGGCAGACAGAGACTTACGGCCCTTGGCACGACGGCGGTTGATGGTTGCGCGCCCTGCACGCGTACGCATGCGAAGACGGAATCCGTGCTTCATGTGACGACGGCGGTTGTTCGGCTGGAATGTTCTCTTCATATCACGTGCTCCCGTTTTTGGCCATGGGTATCCATGACTCCTCATGAGTCAAGCCCTACTAAACTACACACTTTGGACGCTAGAGTCAAAGCCGACTGGCCAAATATCTACAAAACCGTGCATTTCCAAGGACTTATCCACATAAATCACACGCGTGTTATTCACAAATTACATTGATGTTATTCACATTTAAGTAATTCCAACGGGGGAGCCTGTGGATAACTTGTCTCCGCTGACGTATACAAATGAAGTTTATTCTTCAACGTTTCCAAGGGAGAGAAAATGAGTGATCAGCTGACCGATTCTCAGTCAGAGGCATCGGCATTGTGGAACAGTGCTTACGCTCTGATGACACAGAATCCACAGCTGAGCATCCGCGATCGCAGCATTCTCAAAGACATCACTCCTGCAATGGTTTTCGACTCGATGATCGTACTGGTCGCGCCGAACGACTACACAAGGATCGCCATCGAGAATCAGCTCGATGAACCCGTTCAGTCAGCATTGACGCAGGCAGCGGGACGCTCCATGAGCTTCGTCATCAAGATCCGCTCAAATAGAACCCCTTCACATCCGGCCCCGGCGACCGCACCCTCCACCAGGCATATTTCCACGCCTCCAGCGACGACGTCTCAACAGCAAACGACCGCAGCTTCGTCCGCACACGATTCACAGCAATCAACAACGTCGCCAGCGCCGCAAGAAGCATCAGCGCCGTGGGGGAGCAACCCGTCTGAGTCTGGGCCAGTTTCTCACGAGAGCTCAGAGGCCGCGCGCAAAGTGTCGGTTGACACAGGAACCCCCGATACACGAACTTCAGACACACGAACTCCAGACGCGCACAACCAGCCGTCCGAGCACATGACGCATGCCACTCAGGATGTGTTACAAGGTTTTGGCAACATCGGCGATGACAGCCTTCTGCCGAGTAAGCGCCGACCGGCAGCAGCAAAAAATCATACTGCAGGAAGCGCCCACGGCAGGCAGCAGAAGGAAATTGCCTTCCACCGCGATGAAAAGTCCCACCTCAACAAGGACGCGACCTTCGATAATTTCGTGCCGGGAGAATCAAACCGTTTCGCCAGGGCAGCGGCCTTTGCCGTATCGGAAGCACCGGGAAACTCATACAATCCGCTCTTCATCTACGGCGGCTCCGGTCTGGGCAAGACCCACCTTCTCAATGCCATCGGCAACTACGCCCTGAATTTGTACCCCGACCTTAAGGTCCGCTACGTCAACTCAGAGGAATTCACCAACGAATTTATCAACGCGGTGAAGGAGGGTGCGGGTTCCGATGGCCAAATCACAGAATTCAACCGGCGCTACCGCGAAGTTGACCTGCTGCTGATCGACGATATTCAGTTTCTCGGTGGAAAAACCGAGACAGTCAACACCTTCTTCCACACCTTTAACGCGCTGTACAACGCCAATAAGCAGATTGTGGTGGCGTCCGATGTGTCTCCAAAACTATTGCAGGGCTTTGAGCAGCGACTCATTTCGCGATTTGAAATGGGACTTACCGTTGACGTGCAACCGCCGAATCAGGAGACCCGAATCGCGATTCTTCGGATGAAGGCCTCGACGAGCAAGTTGAAGATGGATGTCCCTATGGAGGTCCTCGATCTCATCGCGCAACAGGTCACTGACAATATTCGTGAGCTTGAGGGAGCGCTGACGCGAGTCGTCGCCATGGCAAGCCTCAACAAGCAGCCTGTGACAACGGCTCTCGCTGAGCAGACACTACAGGACTATTTCGTTTCGGACGTACAGGTAACACCCACCGACATCATTTCCCAGACTGCCGCTTACTTCCAGCTGACTTTTGATGATCTCGTCAGTGCTCGCCGCTCCAAGAATATTGCTCTCGCACGTCAGGTCGCAATGTACATCTGCCGAGAAATGACAGGGCTGTCCTTGACAAGTATCGGTGAGATTTTCGGCGGCCGTGATCATACGACCGTCATTCACGCATATCAGAAGATTTCTTCCGAGATGTCGGAAAAGCGCGAGGTCTACAACTACGTCAATGAACTGACCTCCAAGCTGAAGCAGCGGATCGAAAAATAAAAAATTCACCTTGAGGTGGAGATCCGTAAGAAAAGTTATCCACATACTTATCCACATGAATAGGGAACTTCGGTGCATAACACGTATTTTTCTGTGGATGAAGTGTTGAAGCAGTGTGGTCGACACACCTTGAAATGTGGATAATTTCAATGACCTCGCGACGGCTGTGGATAACTGCGCGACTTATCCACAATCGTTCTTCAAGTTATCCACAATTGTGGATTGCTGCTGTGCGCTGCAAATAGGCGCGTCCACCGAGTTATGCACATATTCACAGCCCCTATAACGATGACTAATTGAAAACTTACTAAATCAGTCGTCACCTTTTTAGGCTTTGGAGGATGTGAGTCGAGTTCGAGCGCGAACAGTAGACTTGAGAACACAGAAAGTGAGGAATTAATGAAAGTAGAAATTGATTCAGGCGCATTTGCTGACGCAGTTGCGTGGGTAACCAGAATTATTCCTGCACGCCCAGCTACACCATTGCTTTCTGGCATCAAGTTGGATGCAGCCGATGGAGATCTTCATCTCTCCGCTTTCGACTACGAAGTTTCTTCGCGGTACCACATTGCTGCAGGCGTTGACGAAGGCGGAACAGCAGTTGTCCTAGGCAAATTGCTCGCTGATATCGCAAAATCTTTGCCTTCTGACAACAAAACCATCCTCACCACGGACGGAAACCGTCTCAACATCACTTCCGGAAAATCTTCCTTCAACCTGCAGTTGATGCCCGCTGCAGAATACCCTGACCTTCCTCAAGTTCCCGGGAAAATTGGTTCCGTCGACGGAAAAACTTTTACTGACGCCATCGCTCAAGCCTCAGTAGCAGTAGCTCGTGATGAAAACCGTCCTGTTCTCACTGGCATCAAGCTTTCCTTTGACGGCGACCGCGTCGTTCTCACCTCAACTGATCGATTCCGTCTTTCGCGCGCCACTTTCAACTGGACTCCGGGGGATGTGGACCTTGATACGACCGCACTTATTCCCGGTTCAGTTTTGAAGGATGTTTCCCGTTCCATCGACACTTCTCAAAATGTCATTATTGGGTTCGATCCGCAATCACGGAACCTGATGAGTTTCGACAATGCCGACCGCATTTCAACAGCTCAACTGATTGACGGCGAATTTCCAACGGTGGATCGACTTTTTGCGGATGAATATCCGATTCATGTGGTCATCGCGCGCCAGGAACTCATCGAATCGTTGCGCCGCGTCTCCATTGTCGCCGAACGCAACGCTCCGATTCGCATGGAATTCACGCAAGACGAAGTCAAGCTTTCCGCTGGAACCGCTGACGAATCCCAAGCTTCTGAAACTGTCGCGGTTGATCTCGATGGCGAACCAATCACCGTAGCCTTCAATCCTTCATATTTGTTGGATGGTCTTTCGGCAATCAGTGAACCTTACGTTCGCATCAAGATGACGACAGCGGTAAAAGCTGTCGAATTCAACGGACAACAGGAAAAAGACGACGAAGAATCATTGGCATATCGCTACTTGTTGGTGCCAATGCGTTTCACTAACTGATAACTGATATGACATTTAGAATTGACCGTTTGGCTTTGGATCATTTCAGGTCCTGGAGCCAAACGGTTCTTGATTTCAGCCCCGGCATCAACGTTCTTGTCGGAAAAAATGGAATCGGCAAGACCAATATTGTCGAAGCTATCGAGTTTTTGGCGACAGGAGCGAGCCACAGGGCCAGCGCCTCAAAATATCTCGTGCAACGAGGCGAGACAAAGGCGACTGTTCGAGCGAATGTCTTTCACAGAACAAATTCCGCAGAAATCGAGTCACTGAAAACCATTGAGGTCACCATTCCTCAACGAGGTGCCATACGGTCGCGGATAGATTCCGGTCCCTCGCGGTATTTCCGTGACATCGCGGGAACAGTGAAGGCTGTTCTTTTCAGCCCACGGGATCAGCAACTGGTTTCGGGGAATCCTGCCGACCGAAGAAGCTTTCTGGATTCCGCCGCAACAATGATGTTTCCCGACTATTACTCGTTGTTGCAGCGTTTTCGTCAAATTGCAAAGCAACGTACTGCTGTGCTGAAAAGGATTGCCGATTTTACGCCCCAGCAAAGAGCTTCCAATCAGGGAATGTCCATGACCGAGCTTGAAGTGTGGACCTCACAGTTCATTGATGTAGGAATCGAAATTACGCAAAGACGTCAGCGGGTAGTGACGGATCTCAGCGTTCCCTTTACTCGTATTTACAATGAATTGGCCCATGGTGAAGGGTTTGCGACATTACATTATGTACCTTCTTTCGCGGAAGTAGTGAGCGTCAAAGAACCTCAAAGTGTAACTGACACAGATACAGAAGCTGCGATGATGGACGTTTCGAACTCCATTGACGAAAGATCGACGACCGAAATAAATTTGTCGGAAACCGACAAAAAATTAGTTCATGACAGCATCAAGCAGGGGATTGCCGAACACTTCCAGCGCCTCTATCCTGGCGAGGTTGCACGTGGCGTCAATTTGATCGGCCCTCATCGTGATGATCTTTTAGTGAGTCTCGATGGTGAACCGGCGCAGGAATTCGCATCGAACGGCGAACTCTGGACTCTTGGTCTTGCATTGAAGATGGCCCAGTTCGACTATGTGGCGAACGACGATACGCCTGTTCTGATCCTTGATGATGTCTTCGCCCAGCTTGATGAATCCCGCCGTCAGCAGATTCTCGCGTTCGCCGCCCATCAGCAACAGGTGTTCATTACCGTGGCTGCTCACAGCGATATTCCTCCGGTGGGGAAGATCAATATCATCGATGTAGAGGCAGTGGCCGCGAAAATGAGTGAGGGTGGCGCTCTTGAGGCGGATGTGCGGAATCTGCTCGGGAGAAAGAGCAGCGAGAACAGTAAGAATAAGAATAAGGAAAAGAGCAGCGAGGAAAGGGATGATGGCGACTTTCCTGATGCCGCCACTTCACGCGGAGAGGGGGAGCAGCAGTGATGGTGCCTCCCGTTGTGCGGCTGAAACTTGATGAGCGTCTGTTGCCGCGCCAAGTCGCCCGTCGTTACATACGCAGGTTTATCTCCCGGTCGGAGAGGGAAGCGAAATCCGAGGCAGCATGGCGTAATTTCGGCAAGCCCGGCCGTGATCCTTTGAAAGCAAATTCTGTTTTCGCACAATTGGCACAGCGCGGTGAGTGGCTCCCGCATTTGAAAGCGGCCGATCTGGCCGAGCATTGGAGCGAAATTGTGGGGGAGAGCATCGCGCGGCACACCAGGATTGTTTCGTTCGACGAGGGGGAACTGGTCATCCGAGCGACGTCGACTGTGTGGTCGACGCAGCTTAATTACATGATTCCACGGCTGCAGAAGGTGGTGTCGGAGAGACTGGCTCCCGTCGAGGTAAAAAAGATTACCGTGAAGGGACCTAATTCCTATACGTTCAAAAAGGGAAAATATTCAGTTCCTGGTCGCGGGCCGCGAGATACATGGGGTTAGGAAGCAGGGGTTAGGAAGCATCTTGTGGAGCCTCCTTCGGGGAGGCTTTGTGACTCTTTCTCCCAGCGTCAAATTAAGCCGTTTCTGGCCCGCAAAAGTCGTGCTTTCCTAGTATTCTTATAGCTATATAGAAATTAGCTTGTACAAGGCGCGATATTTTTGCTTCTGGGGGTATTTCTGGGTTAGACGTATTCGTCAAATAACCTGAGACCTCACGGTGAGGCAATCGCTCATGGAAAGGATAGGCTCGAGTGGCCCTTAATAGCGACGAGTCGGTGACCCCTGAAAATACAGGAATGGATCAGTCTTCTGACGACTACATTGATCAGGGAGATCTTGCAGACGGTGAACTCGATTCCACAATGATGCCCGACCACTACACCGCTTCCGATCTGAAGGTTCTTGAAGGCCTTGAGGCGGTCCGTATCAGGCCAGGCATGTATATCGGTTCCACGGGTCCCCGTGGACTTCATCATCTGGTGTACGAGATCGTTGACAATTCGGTTGACGAGGCTTTGGCGGGATACGCAAGCCACATCGAAATCACCATTCTCAAAGATGGCGGAGTCAGGGTTGTCGACAACGGCCGTGGAATTCCGGTTGATGACGTTCCCGGAGAAGGTCGATCCGGCGTTGAGGTCGTCATGACGAAGCTCCATGCGGGCGGTAAGTTCGGTGGCGGCGGCTACGCGGTTTCCGGCGGTCTGCACGGCGTGGGTATCTCTGTGGTGAATGCTCTGTCCACTCGCGTCGACATCGAGGTACATCAGCAGGGATACGTCTGGCGTCAGACCTTCAAGGATCAAAAGCCTGTCGCTCCACTCGCAAAGGGAGAGGCTCTGGAGAATCCCGACGAAACCGGCACTTCGGTGACCTTTTGGGCGGATCCGGCCATCTTCGAGACGACGAATTACGATTACGAGACTCTTCGTACACGCTTCCAGCAGACCGCGTTCCTCAACAAAGGATTGCGCATCACTCTCACCGATGAGCGCATCGCAGCCCATCAAGAGGATGAAATCGCTTCCGATGGTGACAACGTGGCGCAGGAACTGGGTACCACGGTCACCTACCAGTACGATAACGGCATTCGGGATTACGTTGAGCATTTGGTGTCCACCAAGAAGGCGACGCCCGTCGTGAATGACATCATCGACTTCGCCGCCGAAGACGTGAAGATTGGCATTTCTGCAGAGGTCGCTTTGCAGTGGACCACCTCGTATTCCGAGACGGTGCGCACCTTCGCCAACACCATCACCACAACGGAGGGTGGCACCCATGAAGAGGGTTTCAGGGCCGCTCTCACCGGTTTGGTGAATCGTTACGCCCGCGAAAAGGGCCTTCTCAAGGAGAAGGACGACAATCTCTCCGGCGAGGATGTGCGCGAAGGCTTGGTGGCAGTTCTCTCCGTCAAGTTGACGAACCCGCAGTTCGAAGGGCAGACCAAGACCAAGCTGGGCAATTCCGAGGCAAAGACCTTCGTACAGCGCGTGATGACGGACAAGTTGGGAGATTGGTTCGGAGCTCATCCGAACGAAGCAAAGTCCATCATTCAAAAGGGCATGGAGGCTTCTCGCGCCCGTTTGGCGGCAAAGAAGGCGCGTGAAACCACCCGACGCAAGTCGATTTTCGAAAGCGCCGGCATGCCCGACAAGCTGAAGGATTGCCAATCCAACGATCCTTCGGAATGTGAGCTCTTCATTGTGGAGGGTGACTCCGCAGGTGGTTCTGCAATTCAGGGACGAAACCCCGAGATTCAGGCGATTCTTCCTCTTCGCGGAAAGATTCTCAACACGGAGCGGGCCTCCTTCGACCGCATGATGAAGTCCGACACCATTGAGGCGCTCATCACGGCAATCGGTGCGGGGTACGGCGATGACTTCGACATCACTAAGGCGAGGTATCACAAGATCATCATCATGGCGGATGCAGATGTCGATGGCGCGCACATCGCAACCTTGATTCTGACGCTTTTCTTCCGCTATATGCGTCCGATGATCACGGCCGGCTACGTGTACGTCGCCATGCCGCCGCTGTACCGCCTGAAGTGGACCAAGGGCGAACACGACTATGTGTACACCGATGCGGAGCGCGACAAGGCGCTTGCAGCCGGCAAGGCCGCAGGTCGCCAGCTTCCCAAGGGTGAAGGAATCCAGCGGTACAAGGGTCTTGGCGAAATGACCTACCAGGAGCTGTGGGAAACCACCATGGATCCCGACAACCGCATCGTCAAGCAGATTCACATTGAAGATGCAGAAGCTGCGGACGACACTTTCACCATGCTGATGGGTGATGAGGTGGAGCCTCGCCGCCTGTTCATTCAGCGGAACGCCCACGATGCTCGCTTTATCGATGCGTGATCCCTTCCCAAGGGCATAAAGCAGAGTCAAGCTTAAAAAGAACCGACTGCGGGTGTTGTTTCACGTGAAACATCACGGCGATGAAAAGCACCGAGCATCACCCGCGACAATCTTTGAACCAATGAAGGAATAAAAGTGGCAGACGACACGAATGATGACGACTTCAGGTCATCAGACAGTAATCCCGAGAATCGATTGGAGGCCTCTCTCCGTCCTTCCGACGGACTGCTTCCTGGAACGCGCGTGCAGCCGACGGATTTGCAGACGGAGATGCGCGAATCCTATCTGGCATACGCAATTTCCGTTATCGTGGAACGTGCACTTCCCGATATTCGCGACGGTCTGAAGCCGGTCCATCGCCGAGTGGTGTATGCGATGTACGACGGTGGCTACCGTCCTGATCGCGGCTACAACAAGTGCTCCCGCGTGGTGGGTGACGTCATGGGTAAGTATCACCCGCACGGCGACTCCGCCATTTACGACACACTGGTGCGCATGGCGCAGCCGTGGTCCATGCGCTACATGTTGGTGGACGGCCAGGGCAACTTCGGTTCGCCGGGCAACGACCCTGCCGCGGCAATGCGTTACACCGAGTGCCGCATGGCCCCGCTTGCCATGGAAATGGTGCGCGACATCGACAAGGACACCGTCGACTTCGTTCCGAACTACGATGGAAAGACCCAGGAGCCGACGGTTCTGCCGTCCCGCTTCCCGAACCTTCTGGTCAACGGTTCCGCCGGTATCGCAGTGGGTATGGCAACCAACATCCCTCCTCACAACATGCGTGAAGTCGCCGACGGCGTTCACTGGGCGCTGGATCATCCAGAAGCCTCCCGCGAGGAACTTCTCGAGAACCTCATCCGCATCATCAAGGGACCCGATTTCCCAACTGGCGCAACGATTCTTGGCCACAAGGGAATCGAGCAGGCATATCGCACCGGCCGTGGTCTCATCACCATGCGTGCTGTTGTCAACACGGAGGAAATCCGTGGACGCATGTGCCTCGTTGTGACCGAGCTTCCGTATCAGGTGAACCCTGACAAGCTGGTGACCTCCATCCGCGAAGCAGTGCGTGACGGCAAGATTCAAGGCATTGCCGATATGCGCGACGAGACGTCAGGCCGCACCGGTCAGCGTCTGGTGCTCGTTCTGAAGCGCGATGCCGTTGCCAAGGTCGTTCTCAACAACCTCTACAAGCATTCCCAGCTGCAGCAGACCTTCGGTGCCAATATGTTGGCACTCGTCGACGGAGTCCCACGTACTCTGAGCCTGGATGCCTTCATCCGTCATTGGGTCCGGCACCAGCTCAACGTGGTTGAGCGCCGTACACGCTATCTCAAGCGTGAGGCGGAAGAGCGCGACCACATCCTTCAGGGGTATCTGAAGGCTCTCGACATGATCGAAGAGGTCATCGCTCTCATCCGTGCTTCACGTGATGTGGATTCTGCGCGTAGCGGCTTGATGGAACTGCTGGACGTGGATCAGGTGCAGGCGGACGCAATTCTCGCCATGCAGCTGCGTCGTCTGGCCGCTCTCGAGCGCGAGAAGATCGTCGATGAGCACAACGAGCTCATGAAGAAGATCGCCGATTACGACGACATCCTCGCCCATCCGGAACGCCAGCGCAAGATCGTGGGAGACGAGATGGACGAGATCGTCACCAAGTACGGTGATGACCGCCGCACGCAGATCCTTCCGTTCTCCGGCGACATGGCCGATGAGGATCTCATCGCCGAGCGCAATGTTGTCGTCACCGTGACCCACGCCGGCTACATCAAGCGCACCATGGCCGATGACTACCGCTCGCAGCACCGTGGTGGGAAGGGCATCAAGGGAGCCTCGCTGCGTGAGGACGATGTGGTGGATCACTTCCTCACCACGTCTACGCACAACTGGCTTCTGTTCTTCACCAACAAGGGACGTGTGTACCGCATCAAGGGCTATGAGATTCCGGAAGGCTCTCGTGACGCCAAGGGCCAGCATGTCGCCAATCTGCTGCAGTTCCAACCCGATGAGAGCATTCAGCAGGTGCTGTCCATTCATGACTACAACGCTGCGGACTATTTGGTGCTTGCCACTAGGTCCGGCAAGGTGAAGAAGACCAAGCTCTCTGAGTACGATTCCACGCGCCAGGGTGGTCTCATCGCAGTGCGTCTGACGGATCTTGATATCACCGACCTCCTGCATGGAACGAATGCCGAGAACGTCACCGTGACGGACACGGCGGAAGACGACGACGAGAACACAGGCGTCGTCACCGATGAGTTGGTCGGTGCAGCGTTGTGCAATGCAGACGACGACATCATCTTGGTGTCGCGGCATGGCATGAGTGTGAAGTTCCGGGCGAACGATGAGCAGCTGCGTCCTATGGGACGTCAGACGGCCGGAGTTCAGGGCATGAAGTTCCGCGAAGGAGATTCGCTGCTGTCCATGGAAGTCATTCCTGCCGACTCTGACAAGGACCTGTTGGTGGTGACGAACGAGGGCTTTGCGAAGCGCACGGCTCTCAGTGAGTACCGTCTTCAATCGCGTAACGGCTACGGCGTGAAGGCCATCAATTTGGTTGAAGGCCGTGGTTCGTTGGTGGGTGCCTTGGTGACTTCGGATGACGACCAGGTGATGGCCATTATGAAGTCCGGCAAGGTGATTCGCTCCAATGTGAACGAGATCAACCGCACTGGTCGCACCACGCAGGGAGTGACGCTTGCAAAGCCCGACAAGGGTGACGAGATCATTTCCATCGCTCTGAGTGAGGACCGCGACGAGGATGAGGTCGCGGAGGTTTCCGGAGAAGAGAAGGCGGTGCCGACTCCCTCCGAAGCATTCGATCAGGACGCAGCACAGTCACAGTCCGCTGCGGTCGCCGCACCTGCGTCGGGTTCTGACACAGAAGCCTTCCAACAGGCGGCTCAGGTAGCACCAGAGGAAACTGATGCCTCTCAGGGTTCCGCCGATGAGGAATCCCACACCGAGGAATAAAACCGAATATGGACGGGGAAGGTGACTTCCCCATCCTCAGCGATCAAGAAGGCGGACGGTCCAGATGAAATTCTGGACCGTCCGCCTTCTTGTGTTCACTGCCAACTACCTTGCGAGCATTGCTCTCAATGCATCATGATTACGTGCATACGCATGGACACGTATGCACATGCCTTTGCTGCGATCAGGCAGCGTTCTTCACGGCCGCGGCGATGGAGGTAGCGGGGTCGTTGAAGGGGATGAGTGTCGACTGGAAGGCGTGGTACAGGTCGGACTTTCCAGGCCAAACGGTGCCAATGACGTGGTTGTTTTCGTCGAGCTGGTGGAACCAGGAACCGCTGACAGGGTCGAAGAGATATTCATCCATGAACGCTACGAACCGCGAATACCAGTCGGCATACTCCTTCTTTCCCGTCGTGGCGAACAGGGTGGAGGAGGTGTTGATGGCTTCGGCAATGGTCCAGTGCATACGGTCGTGAACCACTGGCTTGCCCTTCCAATCGGTGGTGTACACGATGCCGGGGTTGCCATCAACGTTCCAACCATCCTTGAGCGCACGGTTGAAGAGTTCCTCGGAGGCATGGATGAAGGGCTGCGCTTCCGGAGAGTCCTTGCCATAGGTGGACAATGCCCACTGGGTGATGAGTCGGGCCCATTCAATGCCGTGGCCTGGAGTTGCGCCGTAGGGCTTGAACTGGTCGTCTTTGTTGTCAGCGTTGTACTCGAAGTCGGGAGTCCATTTCTCGTCAAAGTGCTCGGGGATGCGCCAGTTGTTGTTCTTGGCCCAGTCAACGACGTGAGCAACGATGCGGCCCGCGCGCTTGCGGTAGTTTTCGTCGCCGGTTGCATCGGCAACGGCTAGGAAGGCCTCGGTGGAGTGCATGTTGGCGTTGATGCCGCGGTAGGTATCGAGCTCGGTCATCTCCGTGTTCCATGTATCTGCGGCGAGACCCACCTCATCGTCCCAGAAGAAGCGATCGTAGGTTTCCAGTGCCTTCTCGAGGAGTTCTTCGGAACCGGGGCGCTCGATGAGTCGAGCGGAGGTTGCCGCGAGAATGACGAAGGCGTGGGCATAGCAGACCTTGTTGGGTTCGATGCCCTTCAGACTGATGGAGGGGTACCATCCGCCGTGTTCGTCATCGTGAAGTGGGCCGTTGAGCCCTGCGATCATGGCGTCAACGATTTCCTCGGCTCCTGGGTAACCCAACAGGGTTCCGATGGAGTAGACGTGCGACATGCGGCATGAAATCCACGTGTGGACGCCATGGGAGGTGTCGATGCGTCCGAAGTCATCAAGCCAGCCGGCACCGCCCCACGGAGACGCTACTCCGCGGCCGAAGTCGAGGAGTTCATAGGTCTGCGATCCCATGAACAAGCGGTTGGCCTGTGTGCCGAGCTGGTATTTTTTAGCTGTAGGTGTGTCATTGTGCGACATCATGACCCCTTCGTTGGGTTGTTAACTAATTTAACATTCAAAAGCCATGATACTCGGTGTCTACTACTAAATCGCTTTAGTAAAGGGCGGAACGACAGGGGTGTTTAAGTTACATCGGAGTGATTTACAGGGAAAAAGAAGGGATAAAGGAGGAGAAAATACCTAAATTTTCTGACTTTTCTCAGGAAAGTTGACAATTTCGCGAAAAGGGGACATCATGTAACTAAACCGATTTAGTAAGTGTATTTCGGCTGACAAAGGCGTCCCACATCCGCGAGGCTGCAGCGAAGTTGCTGTTGCATAGCCACACGTTCGATGCCTTGGAAAAACAGAAGACCGCAGCAGTTTGCATACCGAAGAAGTTTGCAAAAGGGAACTCAGGCATCGAAGGATTCGCATGTTCTTGAAAGTCGATCAGCAGTTGGAACGGACTACACGCGTTGTTCGTCAGCGCATACGCCCGCACATTCATCCCGTGGTCTCGAAATGCTCTGTAGAAGCTTTTGATATTCCGGGGGAGCCCATTCCTTCCGGAAAGTTCCTTGCCGATGTTGCGGCAGGTGCTGTGGAGTTCTCTCCCTTTACCGTTGGCGCGCCCTGGGGCACCACCTGGGGCACCACCTGGTTCAAGGTGGAGGGCACGGTTCCCGCCGATCGTTCAGACCGCGCCATTGAGCTTGTCATGGATATGGGATGGTACGACCACTCCGTGGGAGGCCACATCGAAGGCCTCGTCTACCGCGCAGACGGTACCGCCATCAAGGCACTACACCCAAAGAACTATTGGATTCCACTCGTCAGCAAGGACGGGGTTGCGGATTCCTGCGTGCAGGCAGACGGCAGCTTCACTCTTTACGTGGAAGCGGCATGCAATCCGCTCATCCTCGGCGTTCCTCCTTTCATCAAGACGGAGCTGGGCGAACGTGCGACAGGAAAGCCCGAGGAACAGTACATTCTGCGTTCCGTTGACGTCTGCACCTACGAGCCTGACGTCGAAGGCCTATGGATGGATATCGACGTGGTCAGCTCTCTTATCAAGGAACTCGACGACACCAGCCCGCGCTACTGGAAACTGGCGAAGGCCTTGCAAAACTCTTTGAATCTCTACGATGAGCGCGATCTCTCCACGGTCGCTCCGGCACGACGTGCTCTTGCCGATGTGTTGAGCAAGCCGGCATCAGCCTCGACACTTCACCACAGCGCCATCGGCCACGCCCACATTGACTCCGCATGGCTGTGGCCCGTGCGCGAAACCCGACGCAAGGTAGCTCGCACGGTCAGCAACGTTCTCGCTCTCATGGATGAATATCCCGATTTCAAGTACGCCATGAGTTCCGCACAACAGTACGCGTGGTTGGAAGAGGATCATCCCGACCTCTTTGCACGTGTCCAGCAGAGAGTCGCCGAGGGACGTTTCATCCCAGTCGGTGGCATGTGGGTCGAATCCGATGGCATGCTGCCCACCGGTGAGTCACTCATCCGTCAGATCAGTTTTGGCAAGCGGTATTTCAAGGAGAAGTTCGGTATCGAACCCAAGGGCGTGTGGCTTCCGGACAGCTTTGGCTACACCGGAGCCTGGCCTCAGATTGCCAAGCGCGCCGGGTACGAGTGGTTCCTCACGCAGAAGATCTCATGGAACGACACCACCAAGTTTCCCCATCACTCCTTCGAGTGGGAGGGTATCGATGGGTCTCGCATCTTCACCCATTTCCCTCCCTCAGATACCTATGCCGCCGAAGTGACCGCCAAGGAATTGCACTATTCCGAGTCGAACTTCCAGGACAAAGATCTTTCGCAGAATGCCATGATGCTCTTCGGCTACGGGGACGGCGGCGGCGGTCCCACGCGTGAAATGATGGAGCGGGTCCACCGCTTCTCCGATCTTGAAGGCGCGCCTCGCGTCGAGATCGGCGAGCCCGACGACTTCTTTGACACAACCAAAAAAGAGATGAGCGAAGCCACGGATGGTCGGCTTCCTTCATGGAAGGGTGAACTCTACCTTGAGCTTCATCGCGGGACCCTCACCTCTCAGCAAGACATGAAGCGCGGTTGCCGCCAGGAAGAGGCGCTGCTGCGTACTACTGAGTATCTGTGTGCGGCCGCCGGACTCAAGGATCCCCAGTACATGTATCCCAAGGAGGAGCTCGACGGCATCTGGCGTACGCTGCTGCTCAACCAATTCCATGACATACTTCCGGGATCCGCGCTGGCGTGGGTGCATCGTGAAGCTCGTGAGGACTACAAGCGCGATCTGGCCCGGCTCCGCGACCTCGCGAAGACTGCCTGCGTCGTCATTGAGAAAGCAACGGGTGCCGATCTCATCGAAAAGGCACGCATCTCACAGTTCAGTGCAGAGGGGTCTTCGTGGACTGCCCAGTCAACGACACCTTTCTCTGAAGTGCCTGCAACGGTGACACACGAGGGGAAGGATATCGTCCTCGATAACGGCGTCTTGCGCGTTCGCGTGAATCCGCAGGGACGCATCAGTTCCCTCCTCGATGAAGGCGCGCACAGAGAACTGCTTCCAGAAGGTGCTCTTCTCGGCGGCTACGAGCTTCTCAAGAATGAGCCCTCCGTATGGGATGCTTGGGAAATCGAACGTGACGCGCTACTGCGTGCACGGCGGATGGACGGCTCCTCGGTCGTCTCCGCTCGCGTTGATGACACGGGAACTGCAGAGGTCGTGGTCCGTCTGAATGATCCTTCGGCCGACATCGACACCCATATTCGCTTGAGGCCGCAGTCCGC
>JALCQC010000004.1 GCA_022650895.1 Bifidobacteriaceae bacterium
CAGAAGGTCGCCATCAACGATATTGGCACCGAAGAAGACTTCATCAAGGCTGTAGACTCCACCATCAAGAACTTCGATGACGGAGATTTGGTTGAAGGAACCGTCGTTCGTATCGATCACGACGAGGTTCTGCTCGACATCGGTTACAAGACCGAAGGTGTCATTCCCGCTCGTGAGCTTTCCATCAAGAAGGACGTCGATCCTGACGATGTCGTCAAGGTTGGGGACTCGGTTGAAGCTCTTGTCATCACCAAGGAAGATAAAGACGGCCGTCTGATCCTCTCCAAGAAGCGTGCTCAGTATGAGCGTGCTTGGGGTGACGTTGAGAAGATCAAGGAAGCTGATGGTGTTGTTGAAGGCACCGTCATCGAAGCTGTCAAGGGTGGTCTCATCGTTGACATCGGTCTCCGTGGCTTCCTTCCTGCATCTCTCGTTGAAATGCGTCGTGTGCGCGATCTTGCACCGTACATCGGTCAGAAGATTCAGGCGAAGATCCTCGAGCTCGACAAGAACCGCAACAACGTGGTTCTGTCTCGTCGTCAGTACCTCGAAGAGACCCAGTCCGAAGTTCGCGAGACCTTCCTCTCGCAGCTCAAGAAGGGTCAGATCCGCGAAGGTACCATTTCCTCGATCGTCAACTTCGGTGCGTTCGTGGACCTCGGCGGCGTCGACGGTCTCATTCACGTCTCCGAGCTGTCCTGGAAGCACATTGATCACCCGTCTGAGGTTGTCAAGGTCGGCGACAAGGTCACCGTTGAGGTTCTTGACGTTGATCTCGATCGTGAGCGTATCTCCCTGTCGCTGAAGGCGACTCAGGAAGATCCATGGCAGAAGTTCGCGCGTACCCACGTTCCCGGACAGATCGTCAAGGGCAAGGTCACCAAGATCGTGCAGTTCGGCGTCTTCATCTCCGTCGAAGACGGTATCGAGGGCCTCGTGCACATCTCCGAGCTGGCTAACCGCCACGTCGAGAATCCAGAGAGCGTCGTCAAGCCGGGCGAGGAAGTCTTCGTCAAGGTCATCGATGTGGATCTCGATCGTCGCCGTATCTCCCTGTCTCTCAAACAGGCCACGGATTCTGTGGATCCCAACTCCGAGGACTTCGACCCAGCACTCTACGGAATGCCGGCTGAGTACGACGAGAACGGAAACTACAAGTATCCAGAGGGCTTCGATCCGGAGACCAACGAGTGGATCGAAGGTTACGAGAAGCAGCGCGAGACCTGGGAATCCCAGTACGCCGCAGCTCACGACCTTTGGGAAGAGCACAAGGCCTTCGCGGCCAAGGAGCTCGCCAACGCCGCTCAGTCCGCTGCCGAGGATGGTCAGGGTGAGGCCGCTGCAGAAGCAGAGGCTCCAAGCACCTCCAACTACTCCTCCACTTCGGAGGCAGAGGGAACTCTTGCCGCCGACGACCAGCTTGCCGCACTGCGCGAGCAGCTCCTCAACGAGAAGAAGTGATTTTTCTTCTCCGCTTTTAGAAGCATGAGAAACACCCGGCCCGTCTGGACCGGGTGTTTCTTTATATTGATATCGCGTCTCGTCGCTAGATTTTGAGAAGCGGTCAACTTCGTGAGAAAGGTGCGATGGTATGTTCACGCGTGTTGCACTGACGGGAGGCATCGGTGCAGGGAAGAGCACTGTGGCCCGTCATCTTGAGGAACTCGGTGCCTTCGTCATCGATTACGATGTTATTTCGCGTGCTGTGGTCTCCCGGGGAAGCAGGGGACTGCGCCAGGTGGTCGACTTGTTCGGCCCCGAAGCCCTGACAAAAGATGGCACCATGAACAGGCCGTGGGTTTCGAAGAAGGTCTTCGTGGATCCACAACTGCGTCAACAGCTTGACGACATCGTGCACCCTCTGGTGTTTGCGGAGGCAGCGCGTCTTGAGAACGAGTGGTTGGCATCGTCACCCCATGACGGGAAGCGGCGCGTTGCTGTTCATGACATTCCATTATTGGTGGAATCGGGCAGAGCGGATTGGTTCGACGTGGTGATCGATGTGGAAGCGCCCGCACGGGTACGCATGCACCGTTTGATGGATGAACGCGGAATGAGCATGGAAGCGGCGGCGGCTCGCATCGATTCACAGTCCACTCAGGAGCAGCGCCAGACTCTGGCGACCTACGTGATAGACGCGAATAAGCCCTTGGAACAAACGTTCGAACAGGTTGATACTGTATTCAACAGAATCATGGCCGAGGGGTAGGTACCCACCAGCCTGCGTATAGCTGTCGGGAGGAAGAAGTTGCCGTCTTCGGAACTCAAACGTATCGATAAGCCTTTTGTGGTGAAGTCCCCTTACAAGCCTGCCGGCGACCAGCCACAGGCAATCGAGGAGCTGACAAACCGCATCGAGGCGGGGGAGAACGACGTGGTGCTGATGGGTGCCACCGGCACTGGCAAGACCGCGACGACCGCATGGCTCATCGAGAAGCTGCAGCGGCCCACCCTCATCATCGAGCCTAACAAGACCCTGGCGGCGCAGTTGTGCGCAGAGTTCCGCGAACTCATGCCGGACAATGCGGTCAATTACTTTGTGAGCTACTACGACTACTACCAGCCGGAAGCCTATATTCCACAAACGGATACGTATATCGAAAAGGATTCCGATATCAACGACGATGTGGAACGCTTGCGCCATGCGGCAACCGCATCGCTGCTGACGCGCCGTGACTGTGTCGTCGTCGCCACGGTTTCATGCATCTATGGCTTGGGAACGCCGCAGGAATACGCGGCTCAGATGCTCTCTCTCAAAGAGGGACAGCAGATCGATCGGCAGACGCTGCTGCGGAAATTCGTTGAAATGCAGTACAAGCGCAATGATGTCGCCTTCACGCGCGGCACGTTCCGCGTTCGTGGCGACACCGTCGAGATCATTCCCGTTTATGAGGAACTCGCCATTCGCATTGAGTTCTTCGGTGACGAGATCGATCGCATCTCCACACTTCATCCGTTGACCGGTGACGAGATCGCGCACGAGACACAGGTTCACATCTTCCCGGCTACTCAGTATGCTTCTGGGCCGGAGAGATTGAAGACGGCCATCGGGACCATCAAAGAGGAACTCGACGAACGTCTCAAGGAACTGAAGAAACAAGGCAAGGAGCTCGAGGCGCAGCGCCTCAACATGCGGACCACCTATGATCTCGAAATGCTGACGCAGATTGGCACGTGCTCGGGTGTCGAGAACTATTCGCGTCACTTCGACCAGCGAGGCCCCGGGACGCCGCCGAACACATTGCTCGACTTCTTCCCGGACGATTTCCTTCTTGTGATTGACGAGTCACACGTCACGGTTCCCCAGATCGGCGGAATGTATGAGGGGGATATGAGCCGTAAGCGCACGTTGGTGGAGCACGGCTTCCGTCTGCCGTCCGCAATGGACAACCGCCCGCTCAAATTCGACGAGTTTCTTCAGAGGGTCGGTCAGACGGTGTACCTGTCGGCGACTCCGGGAGACTACGAGCGCAACCTGAGCAACGGAGTGGTCGAACAGATCATCAGGCCGACGGGCCTGCTCGATCCGAAGATCGAGGTCCGTCCCACAAAGGGACAGATCGACGACTTGCTGGACGAGATCAACGAGCGTGTCGAGAAGCATGAACGCGTTCTGGTCACCACCCTCACCAAGAAAATGGCCGAGGACCTCACTGACTACCTGCTTGAGCATGGCATTAAGGTGGAGTATCTGCATTCGGACGTGGACACCCTGAGGCGTGTTGAACTCTTGCGGGAGTTGCGCGAGGGCAAGATTGACGTCATCGTGGGCATCAACCTTCTTCGCGAGGGCCTCGATTTGCCGGAAGTCTCGCTTGTCGCCATCTTGGATGCCGACAAGGAAGGTTTCCTGCGCTCTTACCGTTCCCTCATCCAGACGATCGGGCGTGCGGCCCGCAACGTGAGTGGCACCGTCATCATGTACGCCGACAACCGCACGGATTCCATGAACAAGGCCATCGAGGAGACGAACCGTCGCCGCGAGAAGCAGATCGCCTACAACAAGGCGCACCACGTGGATCCCAAGCCGCTCATCAAGAAGATCTCCGATGTCAACGACATGATCGCGAAGGAGGACATCGATACCGAGAGCCTCCTTGAAGGCGGGTACCGTAACTCCGGCAAGGCAGGAAACTCGCATTTCGGTGTGCCGAATACGGACCTGGATGATCGCCAGAAGCGGCACAATGAAATCCTTGCGGCAGGACTTCCCGCACAGGATTTGGCGGATCTCATCCGTCAGCTCAGTGAGCAGATGCACACCGCCGCCGAGCAGCTGCAATTCGAGTTGGCGGCGCGGCTTCGTGACGAGATCGGCGATCTCAAGAAGGAACTGCGTGCCATGACCAAGGCAGAGAAGTAAGGAAAGCTGACACCGACAGCACACCGCCGCCGATCGGGTCGTGACGTGAGCTGAGACATAGCTGGAGACGTGTGCGTGGGATGACATGCTGAAGTCACTTCACGCACGTATGCTCATATCTATGTCTGAAACACCATTGCCCTTTATGATCGTGACTTTCGTGGTCCTCGCTGCTTTTTTCATTGTTGATCTGTTTGTGATCGGCCGTAAGCCTCACGTTCCCTCCACGAAGGAATGTCTGCAGCACATCGGCTTCTTCGTGGTCGCGGCCTTGATTTTCGGAGCGTTGATTTGGGCCTTCTCGGGAGCGAAACCGGCAGTGGAGTTCTACTCGGGATGGTTGACGGAGTATTCGCTCAGCATCGACAATCTCTTTATCTTCGTCGTCATCATGTCGAATTTCGCAGTTCCGAAAAACATTCAGAAATTTGTTCTCAGCGTCGGCATCACCATCGCGCTGGTCCTCCGGGGAATTTTCATTCTGCTGGGAGCGGCCATCATCTCGCGTTTCACCTGGGTGTTCTTCATTTTCGGTGCCTTCCTGCTCGTGACGGCGTTCAAGTTGGCGACGGGCAAAGACGACGATGAAGAATATAAGGAGTCCGCACTTATCAGGTTCATGCGTCATGTCATGCCCATCACCAACGACTATGACGAGGAGCATCTGCGCACCACCAAGGACGGCAAGCGCTTCTTCACACCGCTGATCGTGGTGTTTCTGGCGATCGGCACCACTGATCTGCTGTTCGCCTTCGACTCCATCCCGGCCATCTTCGGACTGACGAAGGATCCGTTCATCGTCTTCACCACGAACGTCTTTGCATTGTTGGGATTGCAGCAGCTCTACTTCCTTCTGGGATCATTGCTCGACAAACTGGTGTATCTGCCCATCGGTCTGTCGGTCGTATTAGGCTTCATCGGCATCAAACTGATTCTCGAGGCTCTCAGCGAAAACACGCTTCCATTCATCAACGGAGGCCAGCATCTCGACATGATTCCCGAGATTCCCACGTGGGTCTCCCTTGTCGTCATCGTCATTTCCCTCGGGATCGCAGCGCTCGCCAGCGTCCTCAAGATGAGAAAGGTGGAGGCTGCGGCGGCGAAGAAGTGAAAAGAAGTGAACAGAGTCGCTTGTAGTGGGAAGTGTGAGCTGGGCCACACGCCCGGATATCTACTCTGCAGTGCGATTCCACAGAATAATCAGCTGCCGTCGTGTTCGTCGAGTAAACTGTGAGACGGCAATCAGGGCGCGTTCTTGATGCGCCACTAGTCTAAAGAATGAGGCAAGGAAATTCATGCGTAAAGCCAAGATCGTTGATACTATCGGGCCGGCAACCGAGTCACTTGAGCAAATCACCAAGCTCGCAGAAGCTGGTATGGATGTTGCTCGTTTGAACCGTTCGCACGGAACTCCCGAAGATCACTTGAAGGTTTACAACAACCTTCGTCAGGCCGGTAAGGCCACTGGCCGCAATCTCGCCGCCCTCGTTGATCTGCAGGGACCGAAGATTCGTTGTGGTTGGTTTAAGAAGAACGCCGAGGGTGAAGACAAGGTCTTCCTCAAGGAAGGCAACGAGTTCATCATCACCACCGATGACATCGAGGGTGACGAGCACATCACTTCCACTACTTTCAAGGGACTGCCGGGAGACTGCCATCCTGGAGATCCCATCCTCATCGATGACGGCAAGGTTCGCCTTGAGGTCACCGAGGTCGAGGGCAATAACGTTCACACCAAGGTCATCGTCGCAGGACCGGTTTCGTCGCACAAGGGCATCAACCTTCCAGGCGTCGCCGTCTCTCTCCCGGCACTGACTGAGAAGGATGAGGCTGATCTGCGCTGGGGAATCCAGACCGGTGCTGACATCATCGCCATGTCCTTCGTCCGTTTCGCAAGCGACATTGATCGTGCACACGAGATCATGGACGAAGAGGGCCGTCGCATCCCGATCGTCGCAAAGATCGAGAAGCCCCAGGCTGTTGAGAACCTTGAAGACATCGTGAAGGCCTTCGACGGCATCATGGTCGCTCGTGGCGACATGGCTGTCGAGATGCCTTTCGAAGAGGTTCCGCTTGTTACCAAGCGCTGCATCGAGCTTGCTCGTCGTTATGCAAAGCCTGTCATCGTGGCTACCGAGGTTCTCGGCTCCATGGTGAATTCTCCCATCCCGACACGTGCAGAGGCATCTGATTGCGCCAATGCCGTTCTCGATGGTGCCGACGCCACCATGACCTCCAACGAGACCGCCGTGGGCAAGTACCCGGTGGACACCGTGAAGACCATGGCTCGCATCTCCGGTTATGCAACAGAGCACGGCTATGATCGCATTCCTGCGCTCACCGATATCGATATGGCCGATGGCGGTGCCGTTGCTTCCGCAGCAGTTGACCTTGCCGACAAGCTCAACGCCAAGGCAATCGTTGCCTTCACCGAGTCCGGCCACACCGCTCACCGCATCTCCCGCGAGCGTCCGGCTGCTCCTATCTATGCACTCACTGAGAACGAGCACACCTATCACTGGCTCGCACTCACCTGGGGTACTGAGGCCTTCAAGCTCGAGCAGGATTACCATGAGCTGAACCGTCGCGATCTCATGCAGCTCGTCGACAAGACCCTCAAGGCAGCCAACAAGGTTGTCGATGGAGATCAGGTTGTTCTGCTTGCCTGCGCTCCTGGCGATGAAGCCGGCAAGACCGACTCCATCTACGTTCACACAGTTGGTGCGTGAAAGAATTCCCGGATGTGAGAGTTTCTCTAATCTGAGAGTTTCTTTGAACCGCTGATAAGTGGGTTTCATTGATAAGGGCCCGGCGCAGTGCGCCGGGCCCTTATCAATGCCAGTCTGTCTGATTTGGAGTCGTTTTTAAGAAGCGAAACACGCCATCGCCGCGAGAACGGCGATGATGGTCTTGGCGTCGAGAATCGTGCCGTTGTTGACCATGGCGTAGGCCTCGTCCAGTGGAATGTAGCGGACGCTGGAACGGCCCGACTCCGGTCCGAGAGGCGTACGCTTTGTGTGACTCAAATCGCGGGCGAGGAAAAGTGCTGTGTGCTGCGTTGAAAAGCTCGGCGTGTTGATGAAACGGTAGATCTGGCTCATCTTCGCCGACTCGAGACCTGCCTCCTCCCGCAGCTTTCGAGCGGCGACATCCGCGGGTTTTTCGTCGGGGGAGTTGGCGTGTCCTGCGGGTATCTCGAGTGTCCAGCGGTGTGTCGGAATTCTGTACTGCTCAACGAAGGGGATCCTCTTATCGTCGGTGAGGGCCAGAACGGCTACGGTGTCACCCATCTTCTCCCGAAGAATCGTCCGAGAGAAGTGGCCAAAGTTCGGTGCGGACAGATCCAGCTTCTCAACGCTGAAATAGTAAGCATCGAGGATCTGTTGCCGTGAATCTTCTTGGACTGGGGGGACACGCCATGGATCGAACTTGCGATATGTTTCAGACATTGTGATCTCCTTTGATTCTTCTGATACATCAATTCTAAGTGAACAACACGCCTAGAAGATAGACGGGCCGGGTTATTATGTAGTACATTGCTCAAGGGAACGCCCTGGTATCCCAATTGGTAGAGGAGACGGCCTCAAAATCCGTACAGTGTGGGTTCGAGTCCCACCCGGGGCACTGTAGTTGTGCAGTCAACACGGGCAGAAAATCATGGTAGATGACGACCACCACTGCTGTTGTGTTGGTGCGCAGCGGCAAGGACGCATGGGAAGGTGAGATTGTGGCAAACGAAAAGACTCAAGACGAAGAGGTTGCGAAACGTCGGGTCGTTGTCGCCGAAGATGAGGCTCTCATCCGCCTTGATATCGTAGAATCTTTGCGATCGGCCGGTTATGAGGTCGTTGGTGAGGCGGCAAGCGGTCAGGAGGCCGTTGATCAGGCGCGTGAGCAGCACCCAGATGTGATCATCATGGACGTGAAGATGCCCGGTAAAGACGGCATTACTGCAGCCAATGAGATCACCGAGGAAAACATCTGCCCCGTCGTCATGCTGACTGCCTTCTCGCAGCAGAGCCTCGTAGAGAAGGCTTCCGAGGCGGGCGCCATGGCGTATGTGGTCAAGCCCTTCGTCCCTGAAAAGCTTTTCCCAGCCATCGAGATCGCGATTTCACGCTATGAGCAGATGAATGTTCTGAGAAGCGAGATCTCCGATCTGAAGACGCGTTTCGAGGCACGCAAGAAGGTGGATCGTGCGAAGGGTCTCCTCATGGAGAACATGGGACTCACTGAGTCTGAAGCTTTCCGCTGGATCCAAAAGACCTCCATGGATCGCCGTCTGACGATGCAGGAAGTTGCCGACGCGGTCATCTCACAGGTACAGGACTGAGGGAAGTGGCAGCACACAGCTGAAGCGCTAGCGCAACAGCACTGTGAAGTGTGTGTGCTTCCGTGAAGTCGTACACTGACGGAATCTAATAATTTCAAATCTTTATCTTCAATAGCCGCCGTTTCTCGCCACATGGGCAGGGGAATGGCGGTTTTGTTATGGGTTTGCTGTCGGGAAGTTCACATAGCCTTTGGGTATGAGTTCCACCACTGATACAACGTCGTCGTCGCGCCCGCGCCTTCTCGTAGTCGATGGGCATTCATTGGCATTCCGGGCTTTCTTCGCCTTGCCGGCCGAGAGTTTCTCCACGAAAACCGGTCAAAGCACTAACGCCGTCTATGGCTTTTTCACCATGCTCGCGGATGTGGTGAAAAAGGAGAAGCCGACCCACCTTGGCGTGGCCTTCGATGTTGCGGGAGGGACCTTCCGCAACCAGATGCTGACACAGTACAAGGCAACCCGTGACGTTGCGCCCGAGGAGCTGCTGAGCCAACTTCCCCTCATTCAGAAGCTTTTGGACGCGCTGTCGGTGACTTATATCACCAAGAAGGGCTTTGAAGGGGACGATCTCATTGCCTCGCTGGCGACATTGGGGGAGAACAATGGATATGAAAGCCTGGTGCTCTCCGGCGACCGCGATGCCTTCCAGCTGATCGATGACAACATCACGGTGCTGTATCCGGGTCACCATTTCAAGGATCTCAAGCACATGGATCCACAGGCGGTGCTCGACAAGTACAAGGTGACTCCGCAGCAGTACCCCGATCTCGCAGCATTGCGTGGGGAGACGTCGGACAACATTCCCGGAGTCCCCGGTGTCGGTGATGGTTATGCGGCGAAATGGATCAACCAGTTCGGTGGATTGCAGGAGATTATTGACCATGCCGATGAGATCACGGGCAAGAAGGGACAGGCTCTGCGCGAGAATCTCGATCAGGTTCAGCTCAACCGCCGAGTCAACGCTCTGGTGCGCGACGTGGACATGGGCATTACCCTCGATGAATTGAAGATGGCAAGTTTCGACGTCTCTCAACTGGATGCGGTACTGAAGGAATTGGAGTTCAGCGCGCGTACCCGGGCGAATCTCATCAAGGCTTTCGGTGCTGCCGCACCCGCTGGCGTGAATTTCGATGGCGCAAAAGGGTCAAGTATCACAGTGGGGTCAGATGGCACAGTGAGTTCCGATGCCGCGGGAGGCGAGCAGGGCGAGGATTCCGACACGTCTTCGCATATGGTGGAACCGATCCTCGATACTGAGGTGGATGGCAGCGACACAGCACGTTTTGAGCAGTGGCTCAGTGCACACGTGAAGCAGGCGGCACCCGCTCCTACGCAGACGCCGAGTGTCGACTCCTTGGTTGCCTTCAACGACCCCCGAGATGCACAGGCAGAGGAACAAGGTCAGGACAGTCATACAGACGAGGAAAGCAGCGCCCAGACGGCGATTGCGAACGCTGTGACTCTCACCTTGGAAGGCACTGACGACCCCGGCAAGGCGAAACTGAAATTCATGGGGCTGCTGGCGCCGGATGACCATCTCGTCATCCTCAATGCCTCCACCATGGATTCCTCGTCGCGGGCACTCTTGGAGGAGTCGCTGGCGCAACACGCCTACATTACGTACGGATACAAGGAAGCGTTGCTCATGGCTGGTGCAGCAGACATCACGCTCACGCAACCGGTGTTCGACACCCGTCTTGCCGCCTACCTGGTGTCTCCGGACTTCCAGCCGGAAACCATCGAGAAAACGGGGACGGAATTTCTGGACGAGGATTTTGAGGCCGAGGCGAAGGCCGCACAACCTACTCAGGGCGCGTTGGACCTTGGAGAAGATGAGGAAGAGGCCGACAGCAAAGGCGAGCAGGAGAACATGATGCGGCGGGTCGCCATCGTGGAGGCTTTGGCGCGTACCCTCGCGCCCATTCTCGATCAGCGCAAGCAGTATGAGCTCCTCTGGAACATGGAGCTGCCCGTTTCCAAAGTGCTCGCTTCCATGGAGATTGAGGGCGCGCAGGTCGATCAGAACAGACTTGCCAAGATTCGTGCCGATTTCGGTTCGCAGGCGGACCAGGCAGAGGCCATTGCAGTGGAGGCCGCGGGTCGTGAGATCAACCTGCAGAGTCCGAAGCAGCTGCAGAGCCTCCTGTTCGAGGACATGGGACTGAGCCCCACCCGCAAGACGAAAACCGGCTACACCACAAATGCCGCGGCTCTGCAGGAGCTCTACATTCGCTCAGTGCACAATGAACGGGCGAACACTTTCCTGGGGGCGCTGCTGCGCTACCGCGAGACGAATAAGCTCAAGCAGATCGTGCAGACCCTCATCGAGGCTGTGAATGTTCATGATGGCCGGATCCACACGACCTTCGAGCAGACGATCGCCGCGACAGGACGCCTAAGTTCCACTAATCCCAACCTGCAGAACATTCCCAACCGCAACATCGAGGGGCGTGAGATTCGCAGCGTCTTCGTGCCGGGGGAGGGTTTCACCAATCTGTTGAGTTCCGACTATTCGCAGGTCGAGCTGCGCATCATGGCGCATCTATCCGGCGACGAGGCGCTCATCCACGCATTCCAGACGGGTGCCGACTTCCATAAGTACGTGGCCTCGCTGGTGTATCAGGTGCCGGTGGAGGAGATCACCTCGGACCAGCGCTCCCATATCAAGGCGATGAGCTATGGACTTGCCTATGGATTGAGCACGTATGGCTTGGCGCAGCAGCTGAAGATCAGCCCTGCGGAGGCGGACATTCTGCGCGAAAAGTACTTCTCGACCTTCGGTAAGGTGCATGACTATCTCGAATCTCTGGTCTCGGAAGCCAAGAAAAAGGGGTATACCGAGACGATGTTTGGCAGGAGGCGTTACTTCCCGGCTCTGCGGTCAACGTCGCGCACCGCGCGTTCTGCGGCCGAACGCGCCGCCCTGAACGCTCCTATCCAAGGGTCCGCGGCCGACATCATGAAGATCGCCATGGTCAAGGCGGGACAGGCATTGGACGAGGCAGGCGTGAAATCGCGTATCATCCTGCAGATCCACGATGAACTGGTGGTGGAGATTGCCGCCGGCGAGGAGGAGCAGGTAACCGAGTTGGTGAAGAACGCCATGGAACACGCCGTGAGCCTGGATGTTCCGTTGGATGTTTCCACTGGTTTGGGCTCCGATTGGCAGTCCGCTGCGCACTGAGTGATGGTGTGCTAGGAACTGTGGTGCACATGCCACAGCCGGAACGAAAGGAATCGACTATGACAACAGCGAATCTTTCGCAGGTGGTGAAGGTCCTAGAGACGCTGTATCCGCTTCGATACGCGGAGGAGTGGGACGAGCCCGGCCTCATCGTCGGAGATCCCTTCGCTCCCATCCGCAAGATTTACTGCGCGGTGGACCCGACCGAGGCCATCGTGGAGGAGGCACTCGAGTGGGGTGCTGATTTACTGGTGACTCATCACCCACTGTTCTTCCGCTCTGTGCATTCCGTTTCGGGAATGGGTTTTCGGGGAGAAATTGTCAACAAGCTGGTTCACGGCCATTGCGGTCTGTGGGTGGGGCACACCAACGCGGATGCCGCTCACCGTGGTGTGAGTGAGGCGCTGGCCGACGGCCTGGGGTTGGTTGAACAGACTCCGTTGGTTCCGATTGACGATCCCAACTCCAAGTACCCAGTAGGGCTTGGAAGGGTGGGAAATCTTCCTCGGGCAATGTCATTGGAGGCCCTTGCACACTCTGTCGCCGATCTCGTGCCACCGACTGAACGCGGAATTGACGTTGCAGGGGATCTGAGCATGCAGGTGACTCGGGTCGCTGTTCTGGGAGGTTCCGGAGATTCCGTGTTCGACGAGGTTCGCGCTTCACATGCCGATGTCTATGTGACGTCGGATCTGCGCCATCACCCGGTTCTCGATGCCCGGCAGCAGGCACTCCGGGAGGCTCAGCTTCGCATCGCAGATGATGCCGCCGACGAACGAGCAGCAGCAGCGGTTGCGTGGCCCGCCTTCATCAACACGCCGCATTATGCCTCGGAGAAGGTCTGGTTCACCTATGCGCTGGAGGACATTCCTGCAGCGTGCTTCCAACAGTATGGTGCAATGCCCGAAATGAAGCTGTCTCCCACCAATACCGACCCCTTCACCGCTCATCTGGGCCCGTCGTTGGACTGAGTGGTGCCGTCGCCCCCTCGATACCGCGACGCGCGATTCCGCAAAATCCTGAGGGACAGGTATACTATTCATTTGTTGTGAGAAATCGCAACATCGGGCTGTAGCGCAGCTTGGTAGCGCGCCTGCTTTGGGAGCAGGATGTCGCAGGTTCAAATCCTGTCAGCCCGACCATGAAAGTTCTACTCATTTTTGTGAGGTAGGGCTTTTTTTTTATTTGCCAATAAACTGAGAATGTTGGTCTTGGAAATATAGAATTGCAATAACTCGCATATCTATTCTGAATGCTCGGAGTGATGACGCTCGGAGTAATGAAAGCAGGAGAAATGGTAGAAAAAAGCAAGAAAGGGCACTCGAAGATAATGATCTTCGTGATTTCCCTAGTTTTTGTCCTCATTGGTGCGACTGTGATTCCGCTATTTATCAAGAAATGCAGCGAAAAATTATATAAAGCGGCAGATGATGGAGTCACAGTAGACCTCGACAATCTTGGACCTAAAATTGTCCGCAAAAATCCGGGGAATGATGCTCAATGAGCTTGGATTCCACAAAGGTCGCACAGGACGCAATGGATGCCATTGCAGAGAAAATCAAGAATCTCAAGAAGTTGAACATTATTGTTGCGGGGAAAACAGGAGTTGGCAAGAGCACTCTTATCAATGCTGTTTTCCGTGACAACCTTGCTGCGACGGGTATAGGTAAGCCCGTTACCGAGCATATGCGCAAGCTTACTAAGCAGGGAGTTCCTCTGGGGATATACGATACGAGGGGATTCGAGCTTGGCAAAGACGTTCAAGCCCAAGTCAAGAAGGAAGTTATTGACACCATCAGCGAGGGGCTTGCCACCAAGGACATCAATAAAGCCATTCATTGCATCTGGTACTGCATCAACAGTGCTTCTAATCGGGTTGAGCCAGAAGAGATCGCATGGTTGAAGGAGCTTTCCGAAGAAAACCACATCACCCAAGTTCCCATTATCATAGTGCTCACTCAGGCCTTCTCTAAGAAGCAGTCTCAGACGATGAGAGCGAAAATATTGGAAGAGAATCTCGACATCGTCCAAGTTGTTCCGGTGTTGGCGCAAGACTACGAGATCGATGAAGATTACACGGCCAAGGCATATGGAATTGAAGAACTGATTACGATTATGGGGCAGACGCTGCCTGAAGAGCTTGCGTACACGCTCCAAAATGTGCAGATTGCCTCCTTGGGGGAGAAAAAACGTCTGTCCCATGCTGCCGTAGCTGCTGCAACTACGGCAGCGGCAGGAGTTGGTGCCGCACCTATCCCTTTCGCCGATTCCGCCGTTCTCGTCCCGACGCAGATAGGCATGATCGCTTCAATCACCACCATTTTTGGTTTCGAAGTCAATAAGAGCGTGATAACTGCTTTCCTGTCGGCAACTCTCGGCGCCGGTGGCGCAACTTTTCTCGGTAGACTCGTGGTCACGGGTTTAGTCAAGCTCATTCCTGGTGCTGGTTCCGTTGCGGGCGGAGCAATTTCAGCCGGCACTGCTGGCGTGCTTACCGCAGCGCTTGGTGAAGTCTATATCGCGATTATGGAACTTGTTTTCAAGGGTGAAATGAAAATGAGCGATTTTGAAACGTCCGAAGGCAAACGTCAAATAGCAGAGATGTTCAAATCTCGTCTCAAAAAATAGGTAACGCTTTTAAATTCGAGATATCGATGTCAAACATTTTGGCAAGCAAAGGGGCGTTGCGCTGTAAAGTGATCACTTTAGGAGTATCACCCCACAACACAACGCTCCGAGCAAAAGCAACACTCCTGAACTTCTAGGCGTGTCCGAGTTTTGCGTCGACGCGGCTCGTTACTCTTTGCCTTCGTCCTTTTGCTCGCTGCTCTTTTACTTAGCGGCTTCCTCGCGCACCAGTGCCACGAGCGTGTTGACCGCCTCGGTGAGCTCTGCGTCGGTGATGGTGAGCGGCGGGAGGAGACGAATCACGTTTCCGTAGATTCCGCAGGACAGCAGAATGAGACCTTCGCTGGGTGCGCGCTTGATGACGCGGCGAACGAGGTCGCCATTGGGCTCCATGGTTCCGGGAACGACGAATTCAATGCCGATCATCGCGCTGAGTCCGCGGACCTCTGCCACGTAATCCGTGGAGGAGAGAGGCTTCAGCAGGTTCTTGGCCACTTCACCGATGTGGGCGGCACGGGAGGGAAGATCCTGGCTTTCCATCAGTGAAATCGCTGCCAGGGCCGCCGCGCACGAAACAGGGTTGCCGCTGTAGGTTCCACCCACACCGCCGGGCTGAACGCTGTCCATGATCTCGCTGCGTCCCGTCACCGCCGAAATCGGCATGCCACCGCCAAGGGCCTTCGCGGAAGTGACCATGTCGGGAATGATGCCGAAATGCTCGGAAGCGAACCACGCACCAGTTCTGCAGAAGCCGGCCTGAATCTCATCGGAGATGTAGACAATGTCGTTGTGGTGGGCCCATTCGAGCAATCCGTTGAGGAATCCCTGTGCTGGCACGATGAATCCGCCTTCGCCTTGGATGGGCTCTGCGATGATGGCTGCCACGTCGCGGACGTTCACCAGCAGTTGAATCTTCTCGATGGCCTTGCGTGCGGCGGCAGCTCCATCCGCTCCGAATTCATCACGGAGTGGGTAGGAGAAGGGAACACGGTAGATATCCGGAGCGAAACCGCCGAAACCTGCCTTGTAGGGATCGGCCTTCGTCGTCATCGACATGGTGAGGTTGGTGCGTCCGTGAAAAGCGTTCTCCATCACGATGATCGCCGATTTTCCGGTGTAGCGACGCGCGATCTTGATGGCGTTTTCGACCGCTTCCGCACCCGAATTCAACAGAAGTGACTTCTTCGGGAAATTACCTGGGGTGTGTTCGGCGAGCTTTTTGCACACGTCCACATAGCCCTTGTAGGGGGTAGTGGCGAACGAGGTATGGATGAGCTTGCTCGCCTGTTCCTGCACCGCCGCCACGACTTCGGGCGCGCAGTTGCCAACGGACGCCACCGCGATGCCCGCGGCGAGATCGAGGAACCTGTTGCCGTCCACATCGGTGATGGTCGCACCTTCCGAGGATTGAGCGAACACAGGCGTGTTCATGCCGATTCCCTTGGTGATGTACTCGTCGTAATCCTTCTGGATCTTGAGACTCTCGGGGCCGGGGATTGCGGTACGAATCCTGCGTGCCACCTGAGGCACGTCCGCTGCTGTGGGATACGTGGGCGAAAGGGATCCGTCATCACTCGGGGTCTGTGTCTGTGGGTTTGTCATTGTTGCTGTCATTTGTGCTTCTTTCATAGAGGGGGATTTAAAAGGATTGTGCTGCTGGTAGGGCTTGGCGACGTTCATGCGAAGGCTTCCGCGACTGCGCTGATGTCGGAATGAGTGTGGCCCTTGGCATCTGCCTCGGAGTAGAGACTCATCACCTCGTCAAGGAAGTCGGTGCGCATGCCGGTCGCGGACATGACCTCGCGCATAAGCTGCATGTCCTTTCTCAAGGCGCTCACTTCGAATTGAGATGAGTAGTCGTGGGAGATCATCTTCCCGCCCTTGAGATGTGCGTAGGGCGAGTCGGAGGTTCCTCCCGATATCACGTTCAGGAAGAGCTGGGGATCGGTGTGCTCATGCTCCAGAAGCTGCACTGATTGCGCCGCTGTCGCGGTGATGCCGGCGATCCAGGCGTTGCAGGCAAGTTTCACCGCTGTTCCGGCACCGATGTTGTCGCCGGCGTGGATCGTCTTCTGTGCGATGGCGGTGGTGACCGGCTCCAGCAGTGAGAAGAGTTGCGGGTCGCCTCCGCCGATGAGGATGAGATGGGAGGTGGCGGCCTGCTCACGGCTCCCCATCATCATCATCTCAACGGCGCGCATGGAATGTGCGGTGACGAAATCACGGAAGTCATGTGCGCCTGCTGCTCCGATGGTGGCCATCTGCACCCAGATTGCCTGTGACGGAGCGGACTGTGCGCAACGGTTCATAATGTCGAGAACCGAATCGGCATCGAAGGCAACGATCAAAATGACATCTGCATCGGCAACCGCTGCCTCCAGCGACCTTTCTGCGTGGAGATTCGTGGTTTCGAGGGCCACTGCCTTCTCGAAGGTGCGGTTCCATGCCGTGACGTCGAAATCCTTGGCGGCAAGAGCCACACTGATTCCCGATCCCATGATTCCTGTCCCGAGAACGGCGACTTTCATGGCGTTGCTTCTTTCTTGCATAGGGTTTTTCCTTTGTCTGGTTCTCCGTAGATTCAGTCTGTGCTCAGACTTCGTTTGCATGGAGATTTAATGTGCGTGGCCGACCGGCGTTATCGCTTATTCCATGGAACTGAGATTGGGTGGATTCTTGCGGAATCCCTTGGTAAGGAACAGAAGAATGACGACGCCGACTGCCAGCCAGCTCAACCCCAGGACGATGGCATTCGAATCCAGATTGATGAGGAGATAGGCGCAGAAGATTGCGCCGAGGGCAGGGAAAACAATATTTCGGATAATTCCGCCGGGCATGTGTTCCTTGCGCTCTGCCGGGCTCATTTTCGCGTAGCTCACGATGACGGAGAGATTCACCAGTGTGAACGCGGTGAAGGCACCGAAATTGACGAACGACGTGGAGGCGGCCACGTTGAGGACGAGCGCGATGAGGCCGATGGCTCCAATGAGGCAGATGTTGAACACCGGTGTACTGAAACGCTTGCTGAGGCGTCCGAAGACCTTGTTGGGAAGAACTCCGTCGCGGCCCATGGCGTAGAGAAGGCGCGAGGCGCTGGCCTGAGCGGCAATTCCAGAAGCGAACTGGCAAATGCTCAGTCCTCCGATGAAGAGGGCGGCGAAGAGGTTTCCACCGATCTGGAGTGCGATTTCGAAGCCCGCAGAGGATTCGTCATCGAAGACGAAGCTGGGATGAACGAGTTGCACGAAATAGGCGGCCGAGATGAAGACGACGCCACCGATGAGTGCCACCAGCATGATCGCGCGAGGCATGTCCCGCTTGGGGTTCTCGGTTTCCTCGGACATCGTGGTGACGGCGTCAAATCCCAGGAACGAATACGCTGCAACCGCGGAACCTGCGATGACGAGGTTCACGTTTGAATTGCTTCCGATAAAGGGCTGCAGGCTGAAGACGGTTCCTGTTCCCGCGCCACCCATGATGGATCTGTAGGAAAGGTAGATGAAGGCTCCCAGCACGACGACTTGGAAAAGCATGAGGCCGAAGGTGACTTTGTCAGCAACCTGAAGACCCACGATGTTGAGAACTGAGGTGACCACAATGAATCCCACGATCCACAGCCACGAGGGCACGACGGGGAACTCCTGCTCCAAGTAGGAGGCGCCGATGAGCCAGATCACCATGGGAAGGAAGATGTAGTCCAGCAGAACCGTCCAGCCGGCCAGGAACCCGAGCTTGGGGCTGATGGCCTTGCCGACGTAGGTGTAGGCGGAGCCTGATTCGGGGTGGAGACCCGCCATGCGGCCGTAGCTGGAGGCGGTGAAGAGCATGACGATGAGGGCGATGAGATACGACATCGCCGTCGCTCCGTGTGATGCGGTGGCGATGACGCCGAAGGTCCCCAGAACGATCAGCGGAGCCATGTAGGCAACGCCGATGAGCACGATCGAGTGAAGCTTGAGAGTCTTCTTCAGTTGTGGCGTGGTGTTTGCGGTTGCGTCCGATGCCGGGGCTGTCTCTGTGGCGGCGGCGGTGTGAAGTGAGGTGGGTGGTAAAAGTGTCTGGGCGCTCATTTTTTACTTCTTTCCGACGGTTTCAGGTGTTTTGGTGGTGGTTGCGGTGGCGGCGATGGTGGTTGCGGTGGCGGCGAATTCGCTAGGTTTCCAGCGCTGTGCGGTGATCGAGCCGTCATAGAGGGGGAGGGGAATGGTGGGATCCGTGTCTTTGAACTGGTGCCATACGCGGTTGAGGCCCACCGTTCCGTGATCCCTCACATCCTTGGCGTGCCCGAGATCAATCTCTGCGGTGATGATGCCCGGTTCCTTGGTGGGAAGCTCGTCGATGACGTTGCCGTTGGGATCAACGAGGAGAGAGCGCCCATATCCGTCCGGACCGGCGGCGTTGAGACTTGCGACGAATGATTGGTTGACGATCGCGTTCGACCGCGCAAGCACCAGCTCCTGGGCGCGGTCCGGGGTGGTGGTGCGCACAAGGTTGAGGATCAATTCCGCACCCTTCCATGCGACCTGACGGGAGATTTCGGGGAACCATGCGTCGTAGCAGATGGTGAAGCCGACGCGTCCGACGCCCGGAATGTCGAAAACAGTGAAGGAGTCGCCCGGAATATAGGTTTCATAGGGTCTCCACGGACAGATTTTGCGGTAGGCGGCCACGAATTCTCCAGCAGGGTTCCACACGGCGGCAGTGTTGTAGATTCCCTGTTGTTCGGTGGTGGCGCGCTCGCAGAGCGTTCCTGGGACGAGCCAGATTCCCAAATCACGTGCCAGTTCTGAGAGGCGTGTGGTAAGGCGTGCAGCAAGGGGAGAGGCTGGCACTCCTTCCTGCGGCAGTGGGCATGCGGCGGCGTTCTGCGCTTCATGAGCCGCTTCTTCCGAGAGGCCAGGCGTTCCGAAAAGATGCATCTCCGGGAACACGACCATCGTCACGGCATTCGGATTATGTGGCGCCGGAGCCTGTGAAACGGCGTTGCGTACGCTCTCTTCAAAGGAGGAGAAGACGTCCGACGAGGCGTCGAGGGGAAGCTGAGTGGCCTGAACCATAATGATTCTGAGCGGAATGCGTTCTGACATTGGGTGAGTCCGTCCTACGTGAAGGAAAGGAAAGAACTTGTTCCCGAATTGACCTTGTGGGTTTCTGGGGAAGTGCCTTCAGGCTAAAAGCGAACGAAACGGTAATCTGTAGACGGAACGTACAAAATACATTCAATCAATGTACGTAATGTACATTTAATCAATGGCAATCACGCTTCGGGAACTCATTCGCACAGCTTCCTTCCATCTCTCCGCCCTTGTCGATGGCAGACCGGAGGCGTTGGACGAGCCCATCTCATGGGTTCATGCGACGGAACTCATCGACCCCACGCCCTATGTGGAGGGCGGAGAACTCATTCTCACCACGGGTCTTCAGCTCTCGGAATTCGAGCCCATGGATGACCGGGAGAGACGCTATGTGGAGCGTCTCAATGACAAGGGGGTGCGTGGCATCGGCTTCGGAACCGGCATCCATCACACCCATGTTCCGCAGTGGTTGGTCGCCCAGTGCGAATCGTGGAACGTTCCTCTCGTCGCCATTCCACAGGAAACGCCCTTCATCGCGATCGAGAAATCCATCTCACGCAGTCTGGCGGATTCGAAGCAGCAGGCGGTCCTGACGCTGTATAACGAGCAACGCCAGCTTTTTCGTTCCATCGAAACACTGGATCCCCTGAGCAGCATCATCAAGCGCCTCGCCGAGCTGATCGGTGGATGGTCCGCCTTCATCAATCCGCTGGGAAAGGTGATGGAGAGTTCGCATGCGGCGTTACCCCTTGAGATGCGCGGTATTGACGATGCATTGAATCTCACCGCGGTTGGGCAGGCGAAGTTCATGTATTCGCATGGATACGATATTGCGATATTTCATGTGGCCTCGGCACAGCGCCAATCGCTTGGTTATTTGGTGGCGGGAAGGTTCGGGGAGAAGAATTCCCTGAACCATCCGCTCGTTGCACAGGCGGCGGCCCTGCTTTCTCTTGCGGTGTCGCGCAGTGCGTCCGCGGAGCGTTCTCTTGCACGGCTGCGTTCCGCGATGATGAGATTGTGCCTTGAGGGTGACGTTGAATCCGTGCGTGAGTATGCGGGTGACCTGTGGGACGGGCTTCCTCCCGAACCCCTGAGCGTCATTCGCATCGTGGGGGAGCCGGAGGTTCTGGACTCCGCGCAGATGATCTTCGAGCCACTGCACCAGACCCTGGCGAAGAACCTCAACCCTGCCGTCAGCGGGATCGTGGAAGGGGACTTGTGGGCGGTCATCTCGCAGTCGAATCTCAAGGAGTGGATGGAGCAGGTGGTCCACGATTCCCGGTTGGTCTCCGGGGTCTCTTCCGGCTTCGTATGGACGGACGCTCCCAGAGCCCGCCACGAGGCCTATCAGGCGTGTGCCGAAGCGGTGGCGTCAGGCAAGGCGGTGGTCCAATACGGCCAACGCTCGGGAACGGCGACTCTGGAGAAACTCATCGAGCCCTCTTTGCTGCGGGCTTTCGGAGATTTGCGATTGGCGCCGATCAGGGATCTGACCTTCAGACCCTCCACGGGTCCGCATAGGGACAATGAGGGGGCGGTGGCGCACGCGGCGCCGGGTACACAAGCCGGTTCAGAGGCGGTTTCGGGGCCGGGAGTGGGGCCAGCTGTGCGCGAGAAGAGCTCTACGGTCCCGGAACTCGCCGCAATGACCGTTCTGCGAACGTGGTTGCAGTCGGGATGCCGCTACGAGGAGGCCGCTGAACGGCTGGGGCTTCACCGGCACACGGTACGCAAGTATGTGGCGCAGATATGTTCCCGCCTTGGCGTTGATGTCTCTCAGCCCGGACAGATTGCCGAGTTGTGGTTCGCATGCAAAGGCTCTCAGTTCGGGAGGAAAAGGTAAGGACTACGCACGTTGTTTTTTAATGAGGTCATCGGCTAAGGCGGCGGGATTCTTTTTCTCGACGCCCTGGCGGCAGTCGAGGAAGTCCTCCATGGCGGGAGAGGGGGCTGCCTGCACGATTTCCTTGTAGGTGAGTGCGAAGGCGCCGGATTCCCACAGCACTTGTTCGAAGCGTTCCGGATCCTCTTCGTGACGCCAGCACCATTCGCGATAGGCCTGAAGATTCGCTCGGCGAAGGCGCCATCGGGTGAACGCCGTGTCGTTCTTGAGGACCTGCTTCTCTCTACGGGAGGCGATGCGCCGCCAGTGCCGACTTTCGTATGCGAAGGCGATGGAGAACGCACTGAAGATGACGCTGAAAAGTGAGAGGAAAATGGCGACGATGAGCCCCAGTTCTTCACTGAACCAGCTAAAGTGAAAGCCCACGTAGGCGGTGGAGAAAATCGAGGTTGTCACCACCAGAAGCTGGATGATGCCGAAGGTGAGCTGGTTCAGCGTCCTCGGAAGGAACGCCACTGAGACGATCAGCGTTGCCTGGACTCCGTATACTCCGAACATGGCACCCGTGGGATCGGCGTCACCCGGATGCCCGATGAACCCACCCAGATACCCGAGCACCGTGGTGGCGACCATGCCGAGAAAGATGGGAATGATGTCGACCAACAGCAGGGCCATCGATCGTGGAGCCCTTGTAGTGAGTTTCGGAACGTTCAGTTTCTCGCGAATCTGGTGTTCGTCAGTTCCTTGTGGGCCGATGTCGATGTCCTGGTCGACCTCTTCTTCAGGGCGTTTGATCCATGGATCGTCGCGATCCTGTCGCATTTTCACCGTGACCGAAGAGGAGGTGTCTGTTCCCTCGCCCGTGTCACTGCTACTGACCGCCGCTCTGGCGACTGTGGTTTCGGTGTCTGTTGCCTCGGTGTCTGTCGTCCCAGTGTCTGCAGATTCCTGGGCGAGCATGCGCGTTTTGATGAGGCGCAATCCCACAAGCCATGAGGTGATGACAGTGGCAGCAGCGATGATGATTTTCCGTCCCATGATCAGAATCTATCAAGCCGCTGCCGAACCGGAGGGACTTCCGCAATGGGAGAAGATTCTCAACAGAATGAACAATTTTGTACAATGATTAGATGTGTGTCGAGTTCTTGCCATGCCAGCGAATCCGCCCGATGAGAGACAACAGAAGTTTTGGCTTTTGAGTAGGCTAGGGGTGTCATCGAGAGAGAAGGGTACGGGCGCATGGGAAGGCATCAACGGGCTGAGACCGGCGGACTTCTGTGCGCGCTGATAGCGGCCGTCGCCAGCTGGGCGGGAATGCGGCTGTATCTTGACTACGCTCCGTCGCAATGGCTGGTGGCCTCCCGGATGTTCCTCACCTGTGCCGGTTTCGTGGCGTTGTGCGCGGTCATCGCGTTCATGCTGGGGTACGCGCGGCTGTCGGGTTCGTGGAGCCTTTCGCGCGGCTGGTGGGTACCTGTCCGCCGTCTTTTTGAGGTCCTCTCACTGTCGGTCGTGTATGCGTCGACCGTTCTGCTAGCCAGTTTTGTTCTTCTCAACGTCGTATATACGATGATCGGCATCCAGTTGGGCGGCGACTACCTCGTCGCGCTCGTCACCGGAGCCTCGGGGATCATGGGGTATTTCGGCTACGTTCAGGGACAGTTGCTCACCGCGAAGACCGTTGCCAGTCTGCTGCCGCTTTTCGTCCTTTCGGGAGTGGGAACCGCAGGTCTCACCACCGATGACCCAAACTGGTGGCGCAACAATTTTTCTCAGCTCGGTGACAACGTCACCTTCGCAGCCTCCATGTTCAACGCCACGCTCGTCATGGCGGGCATCTGCGTGATCATCATCAGCTACTTCGCGGTGTACGAGCTCATCGCCTCGCATCAGCAATATGTGGAGTGGCGGCATCACGCGCATCTGCCTGTGGATCTGGCGGAAAGCGCCGGCGACGACGATGACGACGCCGTTAGTGGTGACAATGACGGCAGTGGCGGCAATGATCACGGAGCGGAGAATTCCGACGCCGAGGCGGAGCAGCTTCCGCCACGATTGGTACACGATAAGACGGCGACGCTGTCCCACTTCCGGCTGCGTACCACCATTCTCCTGGTGTTGCTGGTGTTGTCGGGCATCTTCTTGGCGGGTGTTGGCATCTTCCGTTACACGCCGCATCCCCTCATGCACAACATGTGCGCACGCGGCATGATGTTTCCCATGTGCGTTCTGCTGCTTGCCATTCCTTGGCTTGCCCCGCAGCTTTCCAAGATGGTTTTCGTGGTGAGTGACCTCATCCTTGTGGTGATCTCCGTCAGCGGTGTGATGTGGACGCAGGGCAGGACCTCACTCACCAACGTCGAGGCGCTCACGTGGATCCTCTTCATGGCGTGGTTCGTCGTGTTCTCACGTCAGATCGCGGCACTGGAGTCCGACCGTATGTGGGCGCAGCTCAAGTACGATGACGGCTCGAAGATTCAGTCGCGTCTGTCACCGAATAAGTAGCGTCGGTCGGGCTGAGAGCTCAGAGCTTCGCGGTCTTTTCGGCGTCCTCATCGATGGATTCCATCAGCAGGAAGGAATGCGGTTGGGCGGTGATCACGAAACCCGCCTCGTAGGTGAGCTCGGGCCCGTCGGGGTTGAAGGTGTCGATCACCAAACGCCACTTGGAGCCATAGGCCTCCGGGGGCAGTGTGAAGACGATCGGTTCGAAGTAGGCGTTGAATATCAGCAGGAAGTTATCATCCACAATGCGCTCGCCGAGCGCCCCCATTTCGGGAATGTCCTTGCCATTGAGGAACACCATCACGCTGAGTGCGTATGAGTTGTCCCAGTCGGCGCGATCCATGATGTCGGCGGTGTGATCGAACCATTCGACCTGCGGAATGGTATCCGATGTATCGCCTGCCGCGCGTCCCATGAAGAATCGGCGGCGGTGCAGTACGGGGTGGCTGCGACGGAGGTTGATGAGTTTGCGGCAGAATCTGAGGAAATCGATGCGTTTGTCGTCAAGGTCCCAGTCGAGCCAGGAGATCTCGTTGTCCTGGCAGTAGGCGTTGTTGTTGCCCTTTTGAGTGCGGCCTATTTCGTCGCCCCCGCAGATCATTGGCACTCCCTGGCTCAACAGTAGGGTCGAGAGGAAGTTGCGGCGCTGGCGTTCGCGGAGGTCGTTGACGTCGCGGATGTCGGTGGGGCCCTCCACGCCGCAGTTCCATGATCGGTTGGAGGATTCGCCGTCGCGGTTGTCCTCCAGGTTCGCCTCGTTGTGCTTGTCGTTGTAGCTCACCAGGTCGTTGAGGGTGAAACCGTCGTGCGCGGTGATGAAGTTGATGGAGGCCACGGGCCTGCGACCGTTGCTCTGATAGAGGTCCGAGGAGCCCATGATGCGGCTGGCAAACTCCGGGAGGGTCGATGGCTCAGAACGCCAGAAATCACGGGTGGTGTCGCGGAATCGACCGTTCCACTCACTCCATGAAGCGGGGAAGCCGCCCACCTGATAGCCTCCGGAACCCAGATCCCACGGTTCGGCGATGAGCTTGACCTGGGAGATGATGGGGTCCTGCTGCACGATGTCGAAGAAGGCGGAGAGCTTGTCCACCTCTTGGAACTGACGGGCCAGAGTCGCCGCCAGATCGAAGCGGAAACCGTCCACGTGCATTTCCTGCGCCCAATACCGTAGTGAGTCCGTGATGAGCTGCAGCGCGTGTGGTGAGCGCATGAGAAGGGAGTTTCCGGTGCCCGTGGTGTCGAAGTAGTGCTGCTGGTCGCCATCGACGAGCCTGTAATAGCCCTGATTGTCGATGCCCTTGAAACTCAGTGTAGGACCCCGGTAATTGCCTTCGGCGGTGTGGTTGTACACCACATCGAGGATGATCTCGATTCCCGCTGCGTGGTACGCCTTGACCATGGCCTTGAATTCGTTGACCTGCTGGCCGTAGTCCCCGGAACTCGAGTAGGCGTTGTGGGGAGCGAAGAAGCCGATGGTGTTGTATCCCCAGTAGTTGGAGAGGCCCTTTTCACGCAGGAACGAGTCATTGACGAACTGGTGGATGGGCATCAATTCCACGGCGGTGATGCCAAGTTTGGTGAGATGGTCGATGACGGAGGGGTGCGCCATGCCCGCGTAGGTTCCACGGATGTCGCTGGGGATGTCCGGGTTGAGATTCGTCATTCCGCGCACGTGGGCTTCATAGATGATGGAGTCGTTGTAGGAGATTTTGGGATGACGGTCATTTCCCCAATCGAAATAAGGATTCACCACCACGGATTTCATCATGTGCGGTGCGGAATCCAGGGTGTTGACCTTCGAGGTGTTGTCGGGATCGTCGAAGTAGTACGAATAGAGACTTTCGTCACCGTTGACGTCTCCGTGGATCGCCTTTGCATAGGGATCCAGCAAGAGTTTGGAGGGGTTGCAGCGAAGCCCTTCCTGGGGGTTGTAGGGGCCGTACACGCGGTAGCCGTAGAGCTGGCCCGGTTGAATTCCCGGCAGATAGTTATGCCAGATATGGGAATTCTGTTCGGTCATCTCAATGCGTGTTTCAGTGCCCGCATCGTCAAAAAGACAGAGCTCCACTTTTTCCGCCACGCGTGAGTACAGCGCAAAGTTTGTTCCCACGCCGTCAAAAGTCGAACCGAGCGGTGACATCTTTCCAGGACGAATCTTCTTCATACTGTCGATTATCGCAAACTTCTGCGGAGAAAGGGGCAGCAATCGCCGTGAGTGCGGTGGGAAATCGCTGTGTCCCTCTAGAATCGAGGCATGACGCACGCGAAAACTTGGGAGGCTCCCGCTTCTTCGGGGCCTCTTGACGCTGTTGTCGAGATTCCCGGCAGCAAATCCCTCAGCAACCGTTACCTCATTCTTGCTGCTCTCAGCACCACACCCACGGTTCTGAAAGGACTGTTGCGCTCGCGGGACACGGATCTCATGATCGGTGCGCTCGAGAGTCTCGGCGTCGCCGTTGAGCAGGAGGCGGAGATGCCGACGACGGTACGCGTCGTTCCTCCTTCTTCCGGTCATTTCACGGGGGATGTCTCGGTTTTCTGCGGTCTTGCGGGGACGGTCATGCGCTTCGTTCCGGGGCTGGCACTCTTCGCAGATGGTCCCGTTCACTTTTCGGGAGACGCCCAGGCGAGTGAGCGTCCCATGAAGCCAGTTCTCGATGGCTTGGAACAGTTGGGGGCGGAGGTTTCGTACGAAGGCGCAATTGGCCGTCTGCCGTTCACGGTGACACCGCCGGCGCCAGCGTCGCAGCTTTCAGCTCAGACTCAGCCACAGAACCAGCCGCAGACTCAGCTGCAGACTCAGCCGCAGACTCAGCCGCAGACGGTCAGCATTGACTCCTCCGGTTCCTCCCAGTTCATCTCCGGACTGCTGCTCATCGGGTCGCGACTTCCGGGCGGGCTCCTGCTGCACCACACTGGGGAGAAGCTTCCCAGCATGCCACACATCAACATGACGATCGCCGATGTCACCGCCGCCGGTGGGTCGGTGGAAAATCCCGCGCGAGGGGAGTGGAGGGTTGCTCCGAGGAGCCTTGACCTTCCCTCTTCCGTGACCGTCGAACCCGACCTTTCCAATGCGGCACCCTTTCTTGAGGCGGCACTTCTGGCGGGTGGTTCGGTGAGTGTTCCGCACTGGCCCGAACACACCACGCAGCCGGGGGCTCTACTTCCGGCGATCCTCGAGAAGTTCGGGGGCAAGGTCTCCTTTTCCACAGATACGCAGGGGCGTCGCCTTCTCACCGTCACCTCCGATGGCACGATTCACGGTGTCGGCGATCTCGACATGTCAGCGGCGGGGGAGATAGCTCCCAGCATCGCCGCTCTGACGGTTTTCGCCGATGCACCCACCCGGCTTCGTGGAATCGGCCATCTGCGCGGTCACGAGACGAACAGACTGCTGGCGCTGGTGACCGAGATCAACCGCATCGGTGGTCAGGCGGTGGAGGAAGAAGACGGTATCTCCGTCACTCCCGTGCCCGTCGAACGCTTGCACGCCGAAAGCATGGAGACGTATGCGGATCACCGCATGGCCACCTTTGCGGCGATGATCGGTCTGAGACTTTCTGGAACCTGTGTGGTGAACGTGGAGACCACGCGGAAGACGCTGCCGGATTTTGTGGGCATGTGGACGGCGATGCTGCAGACGTCGCGTCCGGATTCTACCGAATCTGGTCTCTCCAAGATCTCCGAGACATCCAAAATGAGGGGTGGAATGAATGAGTGATCAACCAACTGTTTTCTCCGACGTAGAAGGTAGCGATTCCGAGTACGCAGAGGATCTTGTACTGGCGTTGCACCTTGCGGACGCCGCCGACGCCATTACTTCCGTGCGCTTTGGCGCCATGGACCTGCATGTGGAGCAGAAGCCTGACCACACGCCGGTGACTGACGCAGACAAGGCCACGGAGGCCAAGATCCGTGAGATTCTCGGGAAGGAACGTCCAACCGACGTGGTGTACGGAGAGGAACTCGGGAAGGTGGAGTCGAACGGCCGCCGCTGGATTCTCGATCCCATCGACGGCACCAAGAATTTCGTTCGTGGCGTTCCCGTGTGGGGAACCTTGATCGGTCTGGAAGTGGAGAGGCAGCTCGTTCTGGGAGTTGTTTCCGCACCCATGCTGAAGTCTCGCTGGTATGCGGCGCTGGGTGGCGGCGCATGGAAGCGGTATGACGGCGGAGCGCCCCGGCGACTCCATGTGTCGCATGTCGCCGATCTTTCAGACGCCTCCATCTCCTTCTCCTCGCTGAGCGGGTGGAGGGACGCGGGAATTCGAGACAATGTCATTGCGTTGACCGACGCGGTGTGGCGCGTTCGTGGCTTCGGAGATTTCTGGCAGTACATGCTGCTCGCCGAGGGTGCCATTGACGTCGCCGCCGAGCCCGAACTGGATCTTTACGACATGGGTGCTCTCGTTACCATCGTGACGGAGGCGGGTGGCCGCTTCACCGATCTGCGGGGGAATCCCGGCCCGTGGGGTGGCAATGCCGTCGCCAGCAACGGACTTCTCCACGAGGATGCCCTGCGGTACTTGGGTCTGAAGTAGGAACTAGGCAACGCAGTGCCTCCGTGAAAGAGACGATGTGTAACCGGTCTCTGGTGGTTGGTTTGTAATGAAAGAAACACCTCACAATATAAAGAAATGCTCCGAACCCGTTGGGCTAGGAGCATTTCTTATCTGTGTTTGAGACAGTGTTTTGAGACTGAATCAGGCCTCGAACTTGTGACCGTAAGTGTCGCCTTCAGCTGCGATCTTTGCGGACTTGCGTGCGATGGCGAGTTCCTCGTTGGTTGGAATGACAGCGACGATGACGGAGCTGTCAGGAGTGGAGATGATGCGTGGCTCCTTGCTGCGGGTGTCGTTCTTCTCCTCGTCGAGCTTCACACCGAACGGAGCGAGCTTGTGGATGACGGACCGGCGAACGATCTCGTCGTTCTCACCCACGCCTGCGGTGAAGGTGATGACGTCGAGGCCACCCATTTGAGCGGTGTAGTTGCCGATGTAGCTGACGATGCGGTGCACGTAGATGTCGAGTGCGAGCTTCGCGTCCTCGTTGCCTTCGGAGATGAGACGGTGGACTTCGCGCATGTCGCCGAAGCCTGTCATTCCCATCATGCCGGACTTCTTGTTGAAGAGGTCATCGAGCTCGTCGACGCTCATGTGGGCGTTGCGGATGAGGTGGAACACGGCTGCCGGATCGATGTCGCCGGTGCGGCCGCCCATGACAAGGCCTTCAAGCGGGGTGAGACCCATGGAGGTCTCGATGGGCTTGCCAGAGACCTGGGCGGATGCGGAAGCGCCATTGCCGATGTGCAGGACGATCTGCTTGAGACCTTCCGCCGGCTTGCCGATGAAGTCGGGGACGACGCCGCCGATGTATTCGTGGCTGGTGCCGTGTGCGCCGTAACGCTTGATCTTGTACTTCTCGGCGACTTCCTTGTTCAACGCATAGGTGGAAGCGGCCTTGGGGAGCTGGGTGAAGAACGAGCTGTCGAAGACGGCGATCTGAGGAACGTTCGGCATCAGATCGCGCATGACCTCGATACCCTTGGCCTCAGGACCGTTGTGCAGAGGAGCGAGGACCGCAAGTTCCTTGATCTTGGCAATGACTTCGTCGGTCGCCAGGGCAGGCTGTGGGAAGGTGGAGCCTCCCTGAACCACACGGTGGCCAACGGCGACGATTCCGGCCTCGTCGAGGTCCGGACCGTACTCCTTGAAGAAGCCGAGAACGCGCTTCAGACCGGTTGCGTGGTCTGGAACCTTCTCTTCGAGCTCATGCTTCTCGCCGTTGTACTCATGCTTGTAATGGCCATCGATGGGCTCGCCGATCTTCTCGACGAGACCTGAGGCCAGGCCTTCTCCTGATTCAAGGTCGACGAGCTGATACTTGATTGAGCTCGAACCGGCATTGATGACAAGGACGGTTTTTGCCATTGGGGGCATCCTCCATCTAGATTTTGGGCACGCAGATACCATGCCCACGGGATTGTTTTCCTTTAGTGACACTACTCGGCGCACGATACAACGCAGTGAAAAATACCGCTGTCGTCCGTGCTATCGCACCGCGTTACTGCATTCACATTTCACTGCATCGCCGAACACTACTATCACGGCGAAAAAAGACGCCGGAACCCAGAAAAGGGAAGCCGGCGTCTTCGGCTTTACAACGTCATTTTTTGCAACGTCACTGCGCTCAGTTCGTCTGTGCGCTGATGGCGGTGAGAGCGATGGTGTTGATGATGTCGCGGGTGAGTGCGCCGCGGGACAGATCGTTCACCGGTTTGCGCAGACCCTGCAGAACCGGGCCGATGGCGGTGGCGCCGCTGGTGCGCTGCACGGCCTTGTATCCGATGTTGCCAGCGGAGAGGTTGGGGAACACGAAGGTGTTCACATGACCTGCGTACGGGTTGCCGTTCGCCTTCTTCTCTGCGACGTCTGGGTCCCAGGCGGCATCGAACTGAATGGGACCGACGATTTTGAGGTCAGGATCGTTTTCCTCGGCAATCTTCTCGGCCTCGGTGACCAAGTCGACATCGGGACCTGAGCCTGAACCGAGCGTGGAGTAAGTGAGCATGCCCACGACGGGGTCGATGCCGAACGCCTCGGCCGTGCGGGCGGACTGTTGTGCGATCTCTGCCAGTTGTTCTGCCGTCGGATTGAGGTTGATGGCGCAGTCGGCGAAGACGCTGACGCGATCCTCGAGGCACATAAGGAAGGCGCCGGAAACGATGTGGTCGCCGGGATTCGTCTTGATGATCTGCAGCGCAGGGCGGACGGTGTTCGCCGTCGAGTGCTTTGCGCCGGAGACCATGCCGTCTGCCATGCCGAGCTGAATGAGCATGGTGCCGAAATAGCTCGGATCCCGCAGGGTGGTCGCAGCCTTCTCCTCCGTCATTCCCTTGTGAGCGCGCAGTTTGACGAGTTCTGCGATCATACGAGCGAGAACGGCTTCATCGTTCATGGACTGGAAGGAGGCCTTTTCAGCGATGGCTGCGCCGAGATCCAGCTTTTCCGCCTGCGCGAGGATCTGCTCCTTTTCGCCGACGATGATGAGGTCTGCGATGTTGCGATCAAGCAGGTAATCCGCGGCCTGCAGAATGCGGTCGTCGTCACCTTCGGGAAGAACGATCGTCTTCTTGTTGGACTTCGCCATCGCCAGTAGCGAGTACTGGAAGCAGGAGGGTGTGACGACGGTGGTGACGGGCTTCGCCAAGGTTTCGAGCACGTCATCGATGCGGACGGCGTCGGTGAAGACCTTTGCACGTCGTTCGATGGCCGCCTCCGTGTCGAGACCGGCGATGTCGGCCGGCGGCACGCACCAGAGGGGAAGGTCGAGAGTGCGCAGAGAACGGGGGGCGATATTCTTCTGCTCGGGGGTGCAGGGGCTGATGAAGACACCAGCGACGGGAGCTCCGCTCGCTTCGACGGCTGCCACGGAAGCCTTGATGGTTTCGGCGAGCTCATAGGAGGAGCGGCCCGTTCCCTCCACGGCGATGACGACCGATGACTGCAGATCGGCGGCAATGAGGGAATTGTTGACCATCTTGCCCGGGTAGGCGATGGGGGTGTAGTCCGAGCCGATGATGAGTGTGTAATCGGCCTTCTTCAAGTCTTCTGACTCGTAGAATTTGGTGACGATGTCGAGGCGGGCGTTCGCAAGATTCTCGCGGATGGAACGCGGCTTCGCTCCGATGTGGGCGTCGTGGTTCTCATTTGCTCCCTCGACCTTTTCGAACGATCGGGCGGCCGCGAGGAACAAATCGGTGGTGTGCTCACCGTGGGCGCTCGCCGGGCGGTAGATGCTGGGGGAGTCGAACTTTGTGGAAAGGGCTTTGAGTAGACCGATGGCCACGGTGTTTCGGCCCTCGCCTCCTTCGGGACTGAAAAGATAGAGACGGTCAGTAACTCGTTCTCCGTGCATTGGAGCGATTTCCATATGTTCTCCTTGTAAGTGGCGTGGCTTCTTCGTCACACGCTCATGAGGTCTATGTCGTACAACTTCGATTTTATCGGGTTATCGCGAAGTCAACACGATGATTTCTAAAATTTTCCGAGGATAAAAAGTGAGACATTTCACATTTATCAGGTTGCCTATTCTCGCAAAACCTGCTTGGCCGTCTCTTGGTCTATCACGAGGTGGGTCACGTAGCCCGCGTTCAGAGCAACTTTGAGTGCCTGTGCCTTCTCCACGTCGGCGACGACGAAGAGACGCAGAGGAACTTTAAGCAGTTCACTGATCGGCATGCCTGTTGTTCTCCTGTTGACGGCGACGTCACTGGTGCTGCCGTCCTCACGGAAAAAGACGGAGGCGAGGTTACCGATGACGTGGTCCTCCTTCAGCAGCTGCCTGTCACGTGCCGAGATGGCCTGTGAACTGAACAGAAGACTGGGCTGATTACCGGCAGGGGTCCCCATGGAGGTGATGATGAGATCGAGGGTTTTGCGCATCTGAAGAAGGTGCTGAATACTGGGTTCCTTGAACATCATCTGCTTCGTTCTCTCCGAACTGAAGATGGCGGGGACGGGGAAGAGGTAGACGGGGGCGTCGAAGGCGGCTCCGAAACGGGAGAGGATCTGGGTGACGTAATTCTCGCCGTAGAGCATTGAATCACCGAAACCGTGCAGCTGCATGATGGTGATATCGGAGTGCTGCTGACGGGTGAGTTGGAGAGAAACCGCTTCGATGGTGCGGCCCCAGGTCACGCCGATTTTCATGGAGGGCTTGACCAGGGTGCCGAGCCAGGTGGCAGCGTCGCGGCCCACCTCAAGACGGCGGGATTGAATGTCGGTGACTCCGCTTGTCTCTGTCACCACGACCGAAATACCGTATTTTCTCCGCAGTCGTTCCTGCAGTTCTCCGGCGGAATCTTTCTCACGGTGCACGTTGAACTCGATGACATTGCGTTCCCGCGCCAGAGCTAAAAGTCTAGAGACGGTGGAGCGCGATACTCCCAGCTGATGGGCCACTGACTCGATCTTGAGCCCCTGAACCCAATAGAGTTCGGCCGCGTCGGCGATGCGCTCGCGGGTGGTGCGTTTACCGGAAGTTTTTTGCACGCGCAGGGAGTGGGATTGAGGATTCTGCATTTGTGTCACCATACGATAAATAATATGACACATTTTCCCAAATAGGTTCTTGAAAACTCTAAATCTGATATTCAGTTGATACATTTTCCAACGAGAGCTCATACGAAGCACAAAGGAGTGGAACGTATGCCACAAATAGACAGCATCGATCAACCGATGGCACGGAGCCATTACCGTTGGATCGTCCTCAGCACCATTTTCGTCGGCTATGTCATCTGCATGGCTGACCGTTCGAACATCGGCACCATTCTCCCAATGGTTCGCAGTGAGTTCGGAATCAACAACTTCACAGCGGGAGCCGTCTCGTCCCTCTTCTTCCTCGGGTACGCGATCTCACAGATTCCCGCCGGACTCGTGATGGGGAAGAAGGGGACTCGAACGATCGTCTCCGTGGCCATCCTAGGATTCTCCGTTATCACTTTCCTGCTTGGGCACAGCGTCAGCGCAGTGATGCTCCTCGTTCTCAGGCTCGTCTTGGGTCTCATCGAGGGCGCCACCCCGGTGGGCATGACCTCGACCATCAACGCATGGTTCCCCTTCAAGGAGAAGGGCACTGCCACAGGCGTCTACATCGCCTCCACCATGCTCGCCCCTATCCTCGCGCCGATTGTGGCGACACAGATTTCGACGGCGTATGGGTGGCGCAACGTCTTCATCTATGTATCAGCGATTCCGGCCTTCATCATGGCTTTTGTCTTCTTCTTCGTGGTGCGCTCGCATCCATGGCAGTCTAAGCACGTCAATAAGGCGGAGCTTGAACACATCACCGGTGACGCCGCACAAGGGAAAGGCACGGCACGCGATTTTGGGAACATGGGAGTCCTCGACAAGATCATCCGACTCAAATCATTGAAGCCTCTGCAGACCAATAAGGAGGTGCTCTCTTCGTGGAGCATCTGGGGTGTGACCTTGGCCTACTTCTGCATGAACAATGTTCTTTATGGAATGATCACGTGGATCCCGAGCTATCTGCATGCGGCGCGCGGCTATGACGTCATCTCCATGGGTTGGATGTCCTCCATGCCGTACATCGGTGGTTTCGTCGGTGCGCTTCTGGGTGGAGTCGTCTCCGACAAGGTTTTCCACGGTCGCCGCAAGCCCACCATGATGCTGACCGCCATTCTCACTGCCGTCATGATGGGAATCCTGCTGGTAACGCCGGATAATTCCGCAATCCTTGCACTTGTTCTCATTCTGGCCGGCTTCTTCCTCAACATCGGATGGTCGTCCTTCACTTCGGTGGCTATGAACATGACGACAACCACGACCTATCCCTTCGCCATCTCCATCATCAATTCCGGTGGAAACCTCGGAGGCTTCTTCTCGCCAATGATCGTGGGGGCAGTTCTTGACCTCACTGGAAACTACACAGTCGCCTTCAGCTACTTCGTCTTTATTCTGATCGCGGCCTTCATCATTCTGCTCACGTTGCATGAGTTCCGCCCCAGCGTCGACAGAACGGCAGCGGTGAAGCCCATCGCGGCAGTGGAACACAACTGAGTCAAAGGAGACTTATCATGACTGAAATTGGAATCGTCGCCGACGACGTCACTGGAGGAACCACCGTCGGAGCGCTCTTCGCCCGCATCGGTTGCGCCCCCACACTTTTCTACGACTACAAGCGTGTCGCCAGTAACGCTGACCCTCATGACCGGGCGATCATCGTCAGCTCGAATTCAAGGACGTCAAGTCCGGAGGAAGCCTTCAGCCGGGTGAGGGAGGCGACTCAAAGTCTCAAGAATCTCGGTGTCCATCAGTTCTCGAAGAGGATAGACACCACGTTGCGAGGAAACATCGGGGCAGAGATCCAAGGTATGCTCAGCGTGCTGAGTGCCGATCATGTTGCGCTCGTGGTCCCTTCCATGCCACAGTCCAAGAAGATTCTTGTGGGTGGATATTCACTCATCGATTCAAGTCTTCTCGACGACACCGCCGTGGCCCATGATGTGAGGACTCCGGTCACCGGCTCCCACGTTCCCACACTTCTGCAGGCTCAGTTCGACGAGAGGGTGGAGCATGTCTCGCTGGCGATCATCCGTGATGGAGCTCGCGCAATCCGTGCGAAGCTCGAGTCCCTCATCGAGGATGATTGCCGAGTCATTGTCCTTGATGCTGTCACACTTGGGCAAATTGATGACATTGCCGAAGCCGCAGTCGCGTTGCCTCAGAATGTCGTGGCTGTTGACCCTGGTCCTTTTACCCTGTCCCTTGCCCTGCATCGAGGATCCGTGAGCAAGTGCGCTCACTTGGATCAGGCAGTTCGCGAGACGTGCAGGCCCGACGATGTCGGCACGGTCATGGTGATCGCAGGAAGTGCTACCTCGGTGACCTATCACCAGATGACTCGTCTGCTCAAGGAACCAGGAACGGTGGCGTTACTTGCCGAACCTCTCAAGCTCATTTCAAGCGACTCCTCGATAGTGGAATCCGAGATGTCGAAGCTGGTAGGTCAAGCTCGGGAAATCTTCTCGGGAACTCGTCCACGCGTCGCCATCCTTGCGGTGAGCAGCGCTATCACCGGCGATGTCTCCTGCACCCACGAAGAGTTGGAATCTGCGAGTGGCATGAGTGCCAACGAGGCATCGAATCTCTTGACGGAAAGATTGGGCACGCTTGCGCGCCGAGTTTGCGACGTGGTGGGACGTGACCAGATCAGTGGCTTCTATCTCACCGGCGGTGACACCGTCGTGCGCGTATGGGAGTCCTTGGGTGCCAACGGAATCAAACTGACCGATTACGTCATTCCGCAAGTCGACCAGTCGGAGGTCATCGGCGGTCCTTACGGAGGCGTTCCGGTCGTCTGCAAAGGCGGAATGACAGGTACGGAAGTCACTGCCGTGCAGGCAATCAATCGTCTGTTCGATGTGAACAGGATGAATAAAGCAATGGAAATGGAGACAACGGTATGAGTGCACATAAGCCAGTAACGGCCATCACTTTGGGAGACCCGGCGGGAATAGGTCCGGAGATTGTTCTCAAGACGATTCTGAGTCCCAAGATCTTTGAGGTCTGTGACCCCTTTGTCATCGGTCACCGGGACAGTCTGGAACAGGCGGCGAGGGTCCTCAAAATTCATGACTTGAAGTTCAATATGATCGACGACCCCTCGCAGGCCCTTTATCGCCGCGGCATTATCGATTTGATGCAGACCGACGTCTGCAACGACGCTGTCATCGAATACGGCAAGATTCAGAAGGACGCGGCCCTGCGTGCTTACTCCTACCTCGAGAAATCAGTTGAGTTGGGAATGGCCGGCAAGATCGATGCCGTTTCCACCTCTCCGATCAACAAGGCTGCGCTCAAGCTCGCTAACGTTCCCTACATTGGTCACACCGAGATTTATCAGGCGCTCACGAACTCTCCCTACGCGTTGACCATGTTCAACGTTCACAAGCTGAGGGTCTTCTTCGTCAGCCGCCATGTCTCCCTGAGACAGGCTTGCGATCTGGCCAATCATGACCGCATTCTTGAGTTTCTCAAGAACATTGACACGGAATTCAAGAAGCTCGGCATCGAACACCCCACCATCGATGTCGCAGCACTGAATCCCCATGTCGGTGAGGGTGGCATGTTCGGCACCGAGGAGATTACGGATATTGCGCCGGCCGTCAAAGATGCCCAAGCTCTTGGCATCCGTGCCCGCGGGCCTCTTTCGGCAGATGCGGTCTTCGCCATGAACCTCGACGGGCACAGTGACTGCATCCTGTCGATGTACCACGATCAGGGCCACATCGGCTGCAAGACACTCGACTTCGAAAAGGCCGTCACCATCACTCTGGGTCTGCCTTTCATGCGCAGCTCCGTCGATCACGGAACGGCCTTTGACCTGGCTGGCAAGGGAATCGCTCAGGGCAACAGCATGATCGAGGCCACCCGTGTGGCGGCTCTGTACGCGCAGATGCAGCTTGACCACAAGCAGAAGGTGGAATCGACGCTCGCTGTTTGATTTCCACTCTGCTAATGACTGTCATTGCACAAAGTCAAGGAAAGGACAATGGATATGAAAGTAGCTTTTGGGTGTGATCCCAACGCCACTCAGCTCAAGAAGGTGCTGATGGACGAGGCGAAAAGCATGGGGCACGAAGTCGTTGATTTCCCATCGGCGGATCCCATCTATGCAAATGTCGCCATTAAGGTGGCCAAATCGGTGGCTGCGGGGGAGGAGGATCGCGGAATCCTTCTGTGCGGCACGGGAATCGGAGTTTCCATCGCTGCCAACAAGGTAGAGGGCGCCTACTGTGCCTGTGTCGCCGACATCTACCAAGCGCAGAGGGCGACTCTGAGCAATAACGCGAACCTGCTGTCGATGGGTGCGCAGGTTCTGGGACCCGAGACGGCCAAGGATCTGCTCCACGCCTACCTTGAGAACAACTTCGATCCCACCTCACGCAGCGCCCCCAAGGTTGCGCGCATCGTGGAGTACGAAGAGGAAAACGACTGAATAAGAGGAGAAGAAATGGCCATCGTAGCGTTGAGTCTGAAAATGTATTTCGAACGTTGGCAGACACTTGACTATTGCCATGAGGTAGTCAGGTTGCTCAAAAAAGATGAGGAATTGAATGAGCAGCGACGGGTGACGATGGCCATTCTTCCCGATTTCCTCTCCTTGGCGGAGGCAGCGCGGATTCTTTCGCCCACCAACATACGGGTGGGTGCTCAGGATCTGTGCGCCGACGACAGAGGAGCCTTCACAGGAGAGGTCTCTGGTCACGACATTGCGGCGCTCTCCGGTTCGATCGTCGAAATCGGCCACATCGAGCGCAAGTTGCTTTATCACGAGGACAGACCACTGATTTCGCGGAAGGTTCGCGCCGCGTGGCGGAACTCGCTGACTCCCTTGCTGTGCGTTGGGGAGCAGCAGAGGGTGAGTGCCGAGATGGCTTCTGATCTGTGCATTGAGCAGATCAGGGAGTTTGCCGGCAGCAATCCTGAGGCTCCACTATGGGTCGCGTATGAGCCGCTGTGGGCAATCGGGGCAGATAATCCTGCTCCGACGGAGTATGTGCGCGAGGTGTGTTCTCGCATCAAGGATTCACTCCATGCTCGCAGAGAGGCAAAGGTGATCTATGGAGGCTCTGCCGGCCCCGGTTTGCTGACTCAGCTGTGGCCTGCAGTTGACGGACTCTTCCTCGGAAGATTTGCCCATAAGCCCGAGGCTTTCGTTGCTGTGGCTCAGGAGGCTCTTGCACTCGAGGAGCAGCCTGTCGGAAGCACTTTCCAGATGGCATGAGCACTCTCTGGCTATCGGCATGAGTGTTCGTGGAGACTTGGGCTGGAATACGAAAAGCCCCTCCACTTTGTGCAAGTGGAGGGGCTTTTCGAAACGACCGGTAATCAGAGATTACTCAAGATTACTCGTTGTCTCCAGCGGTTGCTGCGGTTGCAGTGACGGCGCCGGGCATTTCGGTCTTGACTCCTGGCCACACCCAATCGGTGTAGTCGGGGTGATCGTAACCGTTGTCGACGGCGAACTGGAAGGCGTCCTTACGGAACTTCTCCAGCTTGTCGATCTCGTCAGCGTACTTGTCAGCGTCAACGGCACGCAGTGCCTCGGCGGTGAGTTCGTAACGATCGATCTCGTTCACGCGGACCATGTCGAACGGCGTGGTGGTGGAGCCCTGCTCCTCGTAACCGTGCACGTTGAAGTTGTCGTGGTTCGGGCGATCGTAGATCAGGCCGCGAATGTCGTGTGCATAGGAGTGATAAGCGAAGAGAACAGGCTTATCGGCAGTGAACAGGTCGGCGAACTCCTCATCGGAGAGGGCCTCGTCGTTCTCCTTGGCGGACTGCAGCTTGAGGAGGTCAACAACGTTGACGACCTTGAACTTGATGCCGAGCTGGTTGAGCTTGTCGGCAGCAGCCATGAGCTCCTGGGTGGGGACGTCGCCTGCGGAAGCGAGGACGACCTGTACCTCGTCGTTGTTGTCGACGTTGGAAGCCCACTTCCACTCTGCAGCACCCTTCTCGAGTTCTGCACGAGCCTCGTCAAGCGAGAGCCAGGTTGCAGCAGGCTGCTTGCCGGCGATGATCGCGTTGATCTGGTTGGTGGACTTGTACACGCGCTCGCCGATGGCGAGGAGCATGTTGGCATCCGTTGCGAAGTAGATGTTCACGACGTGGTCGTTGTTGAACGTCTTGTTCAGCAGGAGGGAGGTTACGCCTGGATCCTGGTGGCTGAAGCCGTTGTGATCCTGACGCCACACGTGAGAGCTCACGAGGAGGTTCATGGAGGAGATCGGCTTGCGCCATGGGATCTCGCGAACGGTTGCCTCGAGCCACTTTGCGTGCTGGTTCAGCATGGAGTCGATCACGTGAACGAAGGACTCGTAGGAGCTCCAGATGCCGTGGCGACCGGTGAGGAGGTAACCCTCAAGGAAGCCTTCCATCTGATGCTCGGAGAGCTGCTCGGTGACCTGACCGGTGACGGCCATGTGCTCGTCGACCAGGCTGGAGAGGTAGCCGGCATCCCACTGCTTGTTGGTGACTTCGTAAGCGGCCTGCAGACGGTTCGAAGCGGTCTCGTCAGGTCCGAAGATGCGGAAGCTGTCGGGGTTCTTCTTGATGACGTCGCGGGTGTAGACGCCGAGACGACGAGTCGCCTCGAGCTGGCCCCAGCCGTGACCGAACTTCTCGACCTCTTCGACCTTGTAGTCGTCGAGGTTCGGCAGGTCGAGTTCCTTGCGGATACGGCCGCCGTTTGCATTCGGGTTCTCACCGATGCGCAGCTCACCCTCAGGCATGAAGGAGGTGACTTCGGGACGCACAGCACCCTTCTCGTCGAACAGCTCTTCAGGCTTGTAGGACTCGAGCCAGTTCTTGAGGACGTTGAAGTGTGCCTCGGTGTCGCGTGCGGAAGCAAGCGGAACCTGGTGTGCACGCCATGAACCCTCGGTCTTCTTGCCGTCGATGAACTTCGGGCAAGTCCAGCCCTTAGGAGTGCGGAAGATGATCATGGGGTAGAACGGACGCTCCATGTCGTTCGTCTGAGCCGCGGCCTTGATGTCGCAGATCTCGTCGAAGACGGTCTCGAACAGGTCGGCGAAACGACGGTGAATCGACAGGTGGCTTTCGTCGTCGAAGCCTGCGATGAACTCGTAGGGTTCGTAACCCATGCCGTGGAAGAACTCGTGCAGCTCGTCATCCGAGATGCGGGAGAGGATCGACGGGTTTGCAATCTTGTAGCCGTTGAGGTGCAGGATTGGCAGAACGATGCCGTCGGTGCGCGGGTTCACGAGCTTGTTGGACTGCCAGCCGGTGGCCAGAGGGCCGGTCTCAGCTTCGCCGTCGCCGACGATTGCCGGGACGAAGAGGCTCGGGTTATTCATGATGGCGCCGTAAGCGTGGGAGAGAGCGTAACCCAGCTCGCCACCCTCGTGGATGGAGCCTGGGGTCTCAGGTGCGAAGTGGGAGGGGATACCGCCCGGGTAAGAGAACTGGCGGAAGAACTTCTGCATGCCAGCCTCGTCGTTGGTAATCTGCGGGTAGTACTCGGAATAAGTGCCGTCGAGGTAGGACTGAGCCGTGCCTGCCGGGCCGCCGTGGCCCGGTCCCATGATGATCACGGTGTTCTGCTTGTGATCAGCGATGAGGCGGTTGATGTGGCCGAGAAGGAAGTTCAGGCCTGGGGTGGTTCCCCAGTGGCCGACAAGACGATGCTTGACGTCCTCGCGGGTAAACGGTTCCTTCATCAAGGGGTTGCTACGCAAATAAATTTGGCCGATTGACAGGTAGTTGGCTGCACGCCAATACTTGTCAACGCCTTCGATGGCTTCCTCGGAAACTGGAGCGTCAAGCTTCTTCCACGGGGTGCCAATAACAGGATTCGTCATTTGTTCTCCTGCACTCTTGTGCGATCGGTTATATTTCTCGGAACGTCGTGGGATCTCGATCACCACAACACGTGTGAATGCGCGGATTCATGCGTTCCAATCGCCCTCCATCATATGAGAAACTTGCGACTTTCTCACCTCTGACAGCTGAAATGTTCATTGCGACTTGCTCAAACCCTTGCAAACACTGGAGAAACGCCTATTTGCACGTTCTATTCCTGTGAGTCGAACGAACAAAAAGGAACAAAAAAACCTATGAATGTTCGCTTTTGTTAGATATTAACCGCTTGGAATAATGTCTGAACAAATCGGCATAATCAACGTATTCACGGCTTTCAAGCCATAGGGAATCACGGAGGAAAAATGGACAAAGGTCCCGTTCTCGTAGTTGATTTTGGCGCTCAGTACGCTCAACTGATCGCTCGGAGGGTGCGCGAGGCGCATGTTTACTCGGAATTGGTGCCTCACTCGATGCCCGTCGACGAGATGCTTGCCAAGAAGCCGCAGGCCATCATCCTGTCGGGTGGGCCGGCGTCGGTGTACGAGCCGGGGGCTCCTGGGATCGATGCCAAGATCTTCAAGGCAGGTGTGCCCGTTCTCGGCATCTGCTACGGCTTCCAGGTCATGGCGCACGAGCTCGGGGGAGAGGTCGACAAGGCAGCTCTCGGCGAGTACGGCAAGACGGAGGCTACCATCTCCGATCCCACCACCATTCTCACCGACTCTCCGGAGAAGCAGTCCGTGTGGATGAGCCACGGTGTGGCAGTGAAGAAGGCACCCGAGGGCTTCGAGGTCATGGCCTCCACTGATGGCGCTCCTGTTGCCGCCATGGCGAACGATAAGGAAAAGCTTTACGGAGTCCAATGGCATCCCGAGGTGAAGCACACCCCACTGGGACAGGAGCTCATCAGCACCTTCCTGCACCGGGACGCGGGTATTGAGGAGAACTGGAATCCACAGAGCATCATCGAGGACCAGGTCGCGAAGATCCGCGCGGAAGTGGGCAGTGATCAGGTCATCTGCGGTCTTTCCGGAGGCGTTGACTCCGCGGTAGCCGCCGCCTTGGTTCACCGCGCTGTTGGCGACCAGCTCACCTGCGTCTTCGTGGACCACGGTCTGCTGCGCGAGGGAGAGGTCGAGCAGGTCAAGCACGACTTCGTCGAGGCAACCGGCATCAAGCTCGTCACCGAGGACGCCTCGGAGGACTTCCTCGCCGCGCTCGCAGGTGTGACGGAACCCGAGCGCAAGCGCAAGATCATCGGCGAGAAGTTCATTCGCACCTTTGAGAAGGCCGCGCGTGAGATCGTGGCGGAAGCCGGCAGGACCGGCGCCAAGGTCAAGTGGCTCGTTCAGGGAACGCTGTATCCGGACGTCGTGGAATCCGGCGGTGGTGACGGTGCTGCGAACATCAAGTCGCACCACAACGTCGGTGGTCTGCCCAAGGACCTCGACTTCAAGCTCATCGAGCCGCTGCGCACTCTGTTCAAGGACGAGGTTCGCGCCATCGGCACCGAGCTTGGACTTCCCGAAGAGATGGTGTGGCGTCAGCCGTTCCCGGGTCCGGGCCTGGGCATCCGTATCATCGGAGACATCACGCGCGAACGCCTCGACCTGCTGCGGCACGCCGACGCCATCGCCCGCGAGGAACTGAGCAAGGCCGGCCTCGACCGTGAGATCTGGCAGTGCCCGGTGGTGCTGCTTGCGAATGTCCATTCCGTGGGTGTGCAGGGCGATGAACGCACGTATGGTTCGCCGATCGTGCTGCGTCCGGTGAGTTCCGAAGACGCGATGACCGCAGACTGGTCCCGCGTTCCCTACGATGTGCTGAGCGTGATCTCGACGCGCATCACCAACGAGTGCCGCGGTATTAACCGTGTGGTGCTCGACGTGACGAGCAAGCCGCCGGCGACCATCGAGTGGGAGTGATTAGTAGAAGCAATTAAGCGGAACTGGGAAGTTTTCCCAGTTCAGAGGTTGTTTTTTAACTAATTGCTTTTAGCTAATAATGCATATGCCCCGCAAGTTTTTGCGGGGCTTTGCTTTGCCAATAGAAGGCGACAGCCGCAAGTTGATTAGACAATTTCTCTGTATTGAGATGAATCGCTCTTGACTGCAGAATACTTGACTACTGGCTTATCTTCTTCAAGACCTCTTGCGCAAGGTTTGCGGCATTGGGATAAGACCCATGAATCACGATGCAGAGATTGCCCGACCTTCTGCATGAATCTATGATTTTTGCGTTGTCTCGGGCGAGCCTTTCCAAGTTAAGAGAGGAATCGTCAAGCCTTCTCTCAATATCGTTCGCATGAGCTTTGATATCCGAAAAATGATCCCTGATGTAGCTTTTATCCATAGCAAGAAATACGGCATTGACCTTGGGATGATACCCGTCCTCGAAATCGTTCCTCCAATCAAAGGGAATGTAGCAGCCCTCAATGATGAGGTTTTGCTCGTTTTCAATCGCCATCTTCGCCATTTCGCGAGCGATCGGCCAGACGAGCGCGGTGATGTCGGCATCGGGGCTCTCCGGTGTGAGCTCCAACATTCCTGAGCGAAGGAGACCCATCTTGAGGTGGTCGAGCGAGAGGTAGGGATAGCCCGTCTCCTCCATCAAGTTCTGCGCCAGGAGCGTCTTCCCGGTGTGCGTCGCACCTCCGATGAATATCACCATGCGGGCCTCCTTGATCTGTTAGGGACAATGGTGCCTCAGTAAAAACATGGACTCAATATGCGCTCAAAACGAATAGGGCAACAGAAATAGTTAATGGCTACTCGGAATCGTTCAATGTGTGGCAGTGGCGTGGCCCGAGATTGGAAGGTGAGGTGTGCTCGTTATCATAGGTGATTTGGTAGTGTGGCGCTACTGATTGTGGCTGTCCGCGCATACAGACTTGGTTCGGGGGAGAAATGATGGCGTTGTCGGCTGAGAAAAAAGCTCGAATTTGGAAGACTCTAAACGAGACACGAGGAAAGATCGAGCCATCAGAATACAAGAACTATATCTTTGGAGTGATGTTCTACAAATTCTTGTCGGAGCAGGAACAGACGTGGCTTGGATCCAATCTGGGCAGACAGACTTTGGATGAAGTCTGGGCACAGGATTCCAGCAAGGTCATCAGGATCTTACAGAGGAACCTCGGTTATGTCATTCAACCCGGTGATATGTTCTCAGATTGGAAGGAAGCTATCGATGAGGACAAATTCAGCATCATGATGGTCTCGGATGCTCTGACTCGTTTCGAGCAAGGCGTGAGTCAAGATGCGAAGGACGATTTCTCTGGCATTTTCGCTGATATGGACCTTTCCTCCTCTCGCCTTGGTGCAAATGCGCAGACGCGCACTGCCACCATGATGAGCTGGATCAATCTCATGGATGACATCGAATTGGATGAGGGCACAGATGTTGTGGGTGATCTGTATGAGTACCTGATCGGAATGTTCGCCGCGAATTCGGGTGCCAAGGCGGGGGAGTTCTACACTCCGCACGAGGTTTCGGACATTATGGCACGCATTCTGACAGCAGGACGTGAGGGTGCAGATGGGTATAGCCTGTATGATCCAACGATGGGGTCGGGCTCATTACTGTTGACTACAGGCTCATATATGGAGAACGCGGGAGTGCGTGGCGCCATCAAGTACTATGGCCAAGAATGGATCACCACGACTTACAACCTTGCCCGCATGAATCTTATGATGCATGGCATTTGGTACAACGACATAAATGTACGAAATGCCGACACCCTCAATAGTGATTGGCCTGACGGTCTGATCGATGGCGTTGACAATCCCCGCATGTTCGATGCGGTCATGGCGAATCCTCCATATTCGCAGCGGTGGGACAACGAGAACTATGAGGACGATCCTCGATTCAGGTTTGGCGTGGCACCAAAGACGAAGGCCGATTACGCGTTCTTGCTACATGGTTTCTATCATCTCAAAGACAACGGTCGCATGGCCATCGTTCTTCCTCATGGAGTTCTGTTCCGTGGTGCCTCGGAGGAAAAGATCCGTAAGGCGTTACTGGAGAACCACAACATCGTTGCGATTATCGGATTGCCTGAAAAGATCTTCACGAATACGGGCATCCCCACCATCATCATGGTGTTGGAGAAGAATCGTGCGAAGGATGATGTGCTCTTCATCGATGCCTCAAAGGGCTTCGAGAAGCAGAAGAACAGCAACGAACTGCGCCAACAAGACATTGACACGATAGTCAAAACCTATTTGGCGCGTACCGATGTTGAGAAATACGCGCATGTTGCCTCCATGGATGAGATACGTGAAAACGACTACAACCTCAACATTCCACGCTACGTCGATACATTCGAGGAGGAGCCTTCTGTCGACACGACCAAGCTGCTTGTGGATATGAAGTCTTTGTCTGAACAAGAAATGACGCTCACCGCGGAGCTGAAGACCATGATGGCAGATCTGGTTGCGACTCATCCTGAAGACCAGAAGACCCTCGATGAGTTGAAGGCGGTCTTGAATTATGAGTGATATCGGAAATGATAATGATCTGGAACCAGACATCAGATTTAGGAGATTCACTGATACTTGGGGAAAGTGCAAACTTAGTGAATTAGCTAATTTTTCCAAAGGTAAAGGATATTCAAAGAACGACCTGATATCTGAAGGTTATCCGATTATTCTGTATGGTCGTTTGTACACTAACTACGAAACCAGTATCGAGACTGTTGATACATTTGTTAGTGATGATACAAACGCGATAAAAAGTGAGTCTGGTGATGTTATTGTTCCAGGTTCTGGTGAGACTGCTGAGGATATCTCTCGTGCTTCAAACGTTGAGGCTGAGGGGATTATTATCGGGGGCGATCTGAATGTGATTAAGCCCAAGAAGCGGATTTTGGACAGCTCGTTCTTAGCAATTACCATTTCAAATGGTTCTCAGCAAAAAGAGCTAACTCGCCGTGCTCAGGGTAAATCAATTGTTCATCTTCATAATTCCGATTTGAAAACAGTTCGAGTTACACTTCCGTCGTTGGATGAGCAACGTCAACTGAGTTCGTTATTCAATTCGCTGGACAACCTCATCACCGTCAACCAGCGTAAGGGTGAGGCTCTTCAAAGTCTGAAGAAGGCACTGCTGCAGAAGATGTTCGTCTCCGGAGCCGACACCATGCCAGACATCAGGTTCAGGAGGTTCGCTGGCGCTTGGGGAAAGCGGAAAATTGGCGATTTCTTGGTTGAAAGCCGCGATGAAGGAACGAACGGATTAGAAGCAAAGAAATTAACTGTAAGACTTTGGGGTAAGGGAGTGGTCGAGAAAGAAACGACTTATGAGGGAAGCACTGCGACAAAATATTTCACTCGTCACGCAGGACAATTTATGTATGGAAAGTTGGATTTTTTACATGCAGCTTTTGGAATTGTTCCTGAAGAACTTGATGGTTATGAATCAACGCTTGATTCTCCTGCATTTGATGTGAAAAATCTAAATTCAACATTTTTATTGGAAAGAGTTCTCCAAAAGAATTTTTTCTTATATCAAGGTGTGATTGCGAATGGTTCTCGAAAGGCTAAGCGTATTCATGTTGATACTTTTTTCAATATGTCAATTGTGGTGCCTGCGCTAGAAGAGCAGAACTGTATTGGTCATTTGTTTGAATCGATTGATGCTGTAATAACAGTCAACCGGCGTAAGGGTGAGGTTCTTCAAAGTCTCAAGAAGGCGTTGCTGCAGAAGATGTTCGTGTGAGTTTGTAGTCTCACACTAAATGAAGATTCCAGACAATGTGCGTCTGAGGGAGAGAATGTATGGCGGAAGACAAGTTTGAGGCAGCCGTCCTTGAGAAGCTGAAGGCGGAAGGCTGGACCTATCGTGCCGATCTGTCCGGAGTCACGACGGAGGCGCTGTACGACCACTGGCGGGATATCCTCAACCAGAACAACGCCCCCAAACTGGAGGGGAAGCCCCTGTCGGATGCCGAGTTTGACGCTCTCAAAATGGAACTGAACAAGAGCAAGACGCCCTACGACGCTCAGCTGATGTTGGCCGGTTCCGGTGGCGTCGGAACGGTTCCGCTTACCCGAGATGACGGCCAACACCTTGAGATTGAGATCTTCTATACAGATGAGGTTGCCGGAGGTCGGTCCCGCTACGAGGTCGTCAACCAGATAACCTTCAACGAACTTCCTGCAACTCTGAGTTCACGGCGACGTATCGATGTGATGCTCCTGATCAACGGGCTACCCGTGGCCCACGTAGAAGAAAAGGACGAATCTCTCCAGAATCAGTGGAGCGCCTTCGAGCAGCTGCGGAAGTATGCCGGCGATGGCATGTACACCGGCCTGTTCTCATTCGTGCAAGTGCTGTTCATTCTCTCCCAACATTCCGCCCACTATTTTGCACGTCCGAAGAGCACGGAGGACTACAACAAGGATTTCGTGTTCGGATGGCGTGACGAGCATGGCAAAGATGTCACCGACACCATGGAGTTCATGCATCAGGTGATGGGGATTCCGGCGTTGCACCGGCTTGTGACCGTCAACATGATTCCCGATGCGGCGAACGACAACCTCATGGTGATGCGTTCCTACCAGATCCAGGCCACCCGTGCCATTCTGGACCGGATGAAGACGATGGAGACAAACCATTTCATCGAGAAGGAGGGCGGCTACGTCTGGCACACCACCGGCTCAGGGAAGACGGTGACCTCCTTCAAGGTGGCGCAGCTGCTAGCGTCGATGCCGAAAGTGCGCAATGTGCTCTTCACCGTAGATCGCGTCGATCTGGTGAACCAGACATACGAGAACTTCAAGTCCTACGCCTACAAGACCTTCGAGCAACGCATCCAAGTGGTTAAGGGATGGAATCTCAAGAAGTATCTGAACCAGAAGAATACGGTCTCGCATATCTACCTCGTCACCGTTCAGGGACTAGACAAGGCGGTAAAGGCAGGCCTGACCTCCGATGAACGCAACGTCATTCTGATGGACGAAGCCCACCGCTCCGCCAGCGGCGACACCGTGCAGCGGATCAAAAAGGCCTTTCCGAACACCACATGGTTTGGCTTCACCGGCACACCGAATTTCTACAGCGACGAGGTCCATGGTGTGAAGACGTCACGGGATATCTCGACCTTTGACATCTTCGGCACGCGGCTTCACCGGTACACCATCAAGGACGCCATCGGCGACGGCAACGTGTTGGGCTTTGACGTGACGTATAACACCGTTGGCTTCGAAGAGGAGACCGACACGGACCGGTCGGATGCCGAACTGGAATGGGAAGTCTATTCGTCGGAACCGTACCGCAAGGCCGTGGTGCAGGACATCATCGACAACTGGGACGAGATTCATTCGGGGCCGATACAGATGGGCGTGCGCCAGCCCAACCAATTCCATGGAATGCTGGCAGTGTCGGGCAAGCAGGCCGTCGTCGCCTACTACAACCTGTTCAAACAGATGGCCCCCGACTTGCGTGTCGCCATGACCTATTCGCGCGATGAGGACAACGGGGAGGGCTCCTCGGATCTGCAGGCGGCGCTCAAACAGGCGATGCAGGATTATTCGGAGCTCTACGGAACGCATAATTTCCTTGAGGACAGGAACCCGGAGCGCAGCTACCTCAACGACATCACCAAACGACTCGCCCATAAGAAGCCATACAACAAAAAGCTCAGCGAAGAGCAGGAAGCCGAGCAGCCCCAGCGACTGGATCTGGTGATCGTGTCCGACCAACTGCTCACTGGCTTCGATTCGAAGTACGTCAACATCATCTACATGGACAAGCTGCTCAAGGAAGGCATGCTGATACAGGCCATGTCGCGGACCAACCGGGCAATCGACAAGAACGCCAAGCCATATGGCAAGGTTCGTTTCTTCCGCAAGGGCGAGCTGATGGAGAAAAACGTCAGAAACGCACTTGTCATCTACACCAAGGGCGGCAACGACACCCTTCAGGATGCTCTGACAGCGCCGGATGATTCCGAGCAGCAGGATCTGTTCAATGACGATATTCTCGCCCCACGGATGGCCACCCAAATCGGTGCCCTGCAGTCGAAGATCGAACGGCTAAAGGAAATAGCCGGAGATGATTTCAGCCAGATACCCCGTTCCGAGACTGAACGGGTTGAATTCGCGGTACTGGCCGCTGAAGTGAATCAGAAGATTCAACGCCTTGTGCAGCAGGGCTATGCTTTCGGCACTGAGGTCTCTGCGGTGGACGAGAAGGGCAGGCCCACTGGTGGCAAGATTAGTTTGGACATTGCGGACGATGAGGAATTCAGTGCTCTGCAGGCCCGCCTCAACGATGTGAACGAGCTGCTGCCCGCCGAGAAGAAGATTGACCTCACCGATATCAAAGTGGCAATCGATCTGTATAACCACGAGATCATCGACTACGACAAGCTGGTCGATCTGCTGAATGCCTACATGGATAGGCAGACGCAGGACAATAAAGACGCCGTTGAAGGCCATATCACACCGATGGATGATGAGAGCCGTTCGGAGATCGAAGACATTCTGGATGGCATAGAAAGCGGCCACTTCACCGAGCATTTTGACGTGGAATCGTTGAAGCGCGCCCGGATTGCCCTGCGGACTGATAAGAGGGAATTGAAGCTGCGTCGGTGGTCGGCCGACCATGGCGCCAATGGCAACGACATCGTGGGGGCGTATGACCTGTACCGACCCGGGAAAGAGCTCAATGATAATCCTCCGTTGAGAAAGAAAGTGAACGCCATTGAAGACGCTATGAACCTTTCCTTCTTCGAGATCTTTGACTTTGAGGACGATCTGCAGAAGTTCTTCGACACCCTGAGATGATGCTGTGTGGCGGGGGATGGGGGCGTACTGCGGGGAAGAATGAGTGTTCTGTAGAACTTGGAGTTCTCAAGACTGAAAGTCCTCCAGTCTTACAGCTGCAGTTCTGAAGGCCTGCAGGGCTGAAGTCTTGCAGTGGGCCCAGTTTTTCTAACTCTTGTTCCGCTTCCGTGTTTTTCTGCGACGCTTTCTGAGGGTTTTGACGACGGTGCGAATTTCCTTCGTGGGCGTCGACGTGTCCCTGACATGGAGGGTGGGGAAGCTGGAGAGTAGGCGGCGCTGGGAGAAATTCAGCTTGTGAAGCTGGTCGACCAGGCCTTGGTCGTGGGTGAGTCTCTCTAGCCAAGTATTAGTGGTCGCGGGCGCGCCAGAAGTGGCAGCGGCGGAAGCTGCGGCTGCCTCCGCAGATCTCCCGGCAAAGTTCGCCTTTGCTTCCTCGATAGCCTGGCTGATACGTTTGGTCGCCGCATCCAAACCGAGGGCGTTGGCGACGGTGAAGCCGAAATCGAACATGAAAAGCGCCGTCAGAACGAGGGCAATGATGACTGCTGCCATATCGGGAATCTGCGTGACCCAATGCGCGACTATGGGATCGAGAAACGTGACAACGACAACGACTCCCACACCCCAGAACAGCGACACCGGAAGTGCCACGCGACCGTGGAAGTTGAGCGGCTTATCGCTGTAATCCCACCAGCGCGTGTGGAAGATCCACTCCATGAGCACGCTGGTGGCGAATTCGATGGCGGTGACCAGCACTGCACCCGCAACATAGAGCAGAATGAGGTTGTGTGCCAACGGTCCCAGAACCAGCAGAACCGTCATGATGGCGAAGCCATATAGCGGGATGATGGGGCCAAAGACGAAGCCGGAGCTCGTGAGTTTCTTGTTTTCGATGCTCACATAGGTGCTTTCCCAGATCCAGCCGATGAAAGCGTATACGAAGAAGCCCAGCAACAGGTAGACCGGCTTCAGGGGAAGGGGCGAGGTTGCCAGGGCGTACATAGCTAGCAATCCTACTCGAGCGGGATAGTTCAGGCCGGGAACGGCGTGGACGGATTCTCAGCAGAGCAGAGGCACCCGCTGCACGTTTTATCGCACCGGGTTGGTTGAATGGCATGAAAGGAGGACTGTTATGAAACAGGAATCTATGAAACAGGAATCGCTTTTTTCGTCGTCAGTCCAGAACGAACCTCTGGCGAGCCGGGTGCGGCCCCAGAGTTTGGAACAGTTCGTTGGGCAGCAGCACCTGCTCGGTCCCGGTAAGATTCTGCGGGAGATCATAGAGAATGATCAAGTATCCTCGATGATTCTGTGGGGACCTCCCGGCGTAGGGAAAACGACGCTGGCCAGAATCATTGCGCAACGCACCAAAGCACAGTTTCTCAGTTTCAGTGCCGTCGACAGCAGCATCAGCTCGATCAAGAAGATCATGCAGCAAGCGGAATTGGATCGCGAAATCGGCCAGAAGACAATGGTTTTCGTGGATGAGATACACCGCTTCAACAAGGCTCAGCAGGATGCGTTTCTGCCGTATGTTGAGCGAGGCAGCATCATCTTGATCGGTGCGACCACCGAGAATCCCTCCTTCGAACTGAATTCGTCGTTGCTTTCCCGCTGCAAGGTATTTGTGTTCCGTGCGCTCACGGAAGACGACATCGTTACGTTGCTGGAGAATACGCTGAAGAACCCGGCTGGATTCGGTACGCAGACTATCAAAATCGGCCCGGAGGAGATTCGGATAATCGCCAACTTTGCGGATGGCGATGCCCGGATGGCCTTGAATACGCTTGAAATGGCCGTTCTCAATGGGCAGAGGGACGGGGACACCGTCACTGTCACGACCGCCGATCTGAGCCAGCTGGTCACCAAAAAGTTCGTGCGGTATGACAAGGACGGCGAAGAGCACTACAACATCATCTCGGCCCTGCATAAATCGATGCGGAACAGTGACGTCGATGCCGCGATCTATTGGCTGTCGCGCATGCTTGAAGGTGGCGAGGATCCGCTCTACATTGCGAGGCGCTTGATACGCTTCGCCAGTGAGGACGTCGGCTTGGCCGATACGAATGCACTCAACGTCGCCATCAACGTCTTCCAAGCGTGTCAATTCATCGGCATGCCCGAATGCGATGTTCATCTGGTGGAGGCGGTCACCTATCTGTCGCTGGCGCCGAAATCCAATGCGATATACAAAGCGCGATTGGCCTCCGCCAAGGACGTACAACACACCAAGAATGATCCGGTTCCTCTGGCACTGCGTAACGCTCCTACGAAACTGATGAAGGACTTGGGATACGGCAAGGGGTATCAGCTGGCGCACTACGCCAAGGACAAGCTGACCACCATGCAGACGATGCCGCCCTCCGTTGCGGGACACGAATATTACGTGCCGACGACGCAGGGTTATGAGGGACGGTTCAAGGCGCGGCTCGCTCAGATCAAGGAGTGGCATCGTCAGCATGATGAGCAGGAGCAGAATGATGAAAAGGACCAGGGCGATCAGCAGGACCAACAGGATCACCAGGACCAGTGACGTGGTTCGTCCACTCAATAACACGAATACATATCCGCTGCGCTGGTTTGACTACGTAAGCATTGCCGTGGAGGCTTGATTTATGAACAAGATTGACCACATCGAAGTTCGCGGCGGCAACGTCCACAACCTGAAAAACATCGATGTCGACATTCCCCTCAACAAATTCGTCGCCATCTCCGGTCCATCGGGTTCGGGGAAGAGCTCCTTGGCCATGGGCATCCTGTATGCGGAGGGATCGCGTCGCTACTTGGAAGCGCTGTCGACGTATACGCGGCGGCGCATCAATCAGAACAAACGCTCGCAGGTGCAGGAGGTGAGGCACATTCCCTCGGCCATTGCGTTGAGGCAGAGGCCAAACGTTCCGTCCGAACGCTCGACGGTGGGCTCGATGAGTGAATTGTTCAATGTGGTGCGCCTCATCTTCTCGCGTCTGGGGTCGACCGTGTGCCCGAACGGACACCGCATTCAGCCGAGTCTGAAAATCGCCCAGTCCATGGATCTGCCTGCAGGTCCCGATAGCCGCATGGGAATCATCATCTGCCCCACGTGCGGAGTTGAGTTCATGGCGAAGTCGGCGGAGGATTTCTCCTTCAATTCAGGTGGTGCCTGCAAGCAGTGCCATGGCACGGGACGCGTTCAGGAACTTGATGAAACCAAGCTGATCGGGGATCCCAACCAGACGTTGGAGGAGGGGGCCGTTGCCTCGTGGCATCTGCCGGGGCGCAATTTCATGCCTACCGTTGCGGCAACGTTGGGAGTGCGGATTGACGTGCCGTACAAGGATCTGACACCCCACGAGAAGGACATCGTTCTCCACGGCGAGAAGAAGCAGTACGCGGTCGATTTCAGAACGTCGACGGGACGGGTTTTCCATGCGGATAAGGCACTGTATGAGAATGCCTACGACGCGGTGTATGACTCTCTGAACACGGTGAAGAGCGAACGGTCGGTCCATCAGATCAATCAGTTCTTCCATTTTTCCGTGTGTCCCACATGTCATGGTTCCCGTCTGGACCCAAGCCTGCTGACCCAACTGGTGGGTGGGATGACCATTGTCGATGTCTCGAATCTCGCCTTAGGACGTCTGACTGCCTGGCAGCAGAGCGTGCAGAAAACACTGCCGCAGGAGATGCACGCCATGGCCACCGTGCTGTTCCAAAACCTGACGGACACCTTGCGCCCCTTGCTGGAACTTGGACTGGATTATCTGACGCTCGCCCGCAGCGGCAACACTCTCTCGACTGGTGAGCTGCAGCGCATCCAACTCTCCAAGACGCTGAGGACTCAGACCACGGGAGTCCTGTATGTTCTCGACGAACCGTCAATCGGCTTGCACCCGGACAACATCAAGGGCCTCATCAATATCTTCAGAGAGCTGATCGAACAGGGGAATTCGCTGGTCGTGGTCGATCATGAGGTCGATATCATCGAGGCTGCGGACTGGGTCATCGAGATTGGCCCAGGCTCCGGGGACGCGGGCGGCCGCATCATCGCGCAGGACACGCCGCAAAACTTAAGGGACAATCCTCAGTCGTTGATCGGTCCTTACCTTTCCGGCAAAGCCACGATCATGCATGACAAAGTTCCGGCCTCCAAAAAAGCAACATCGTTGAACACGCGGCTGACCGTCGATGACTATTTCAATCTCAAGGACGTCACGGTGACGGTTCCGGGGAATGAGATAACCGCCGTGACGGGCTTCTCGGGCGCAGGTAAGACCAGTCTCATCCTCGACAGTCTGGTTCCGGCCATCGATGCCAGAAAGCATGGCAATCCGTTGCCGCGTCACGTCAAGAATCTGTCGACAAAGCTGACCGATGTCGTGAGTGTCGACGCCAAGCCCATTGGCAAGAACTCTCGCTCCAGCCTTGCCACGTACACCACCATCATGAGCAACCTGCGCCGGATTTTCGCCGATTTGCCCGAATCGAAGAAGAAGCACTACGGCGTGGCGTATTTCTCATATAACAACAAGCAGGGTGCGTGCGAGCACTGTGGCGGCGTCGGTACCATTTCGCTCGATATCCAGTACCTTCCCGATATGGAGGAGACCTGCCCCTACTGCAATGGCACCCGCTACAAGCCGGCCATCCAAAAGATCCGCTGGCACGGCTACAGCATCGTGGACCTGCTGAATCTCTCTGTCGCAGAGGCTTTGGAGGTGTTCGCAGACGTTCCGAGCATTGAGAACCAGCTGCAACTACTCAATGAAATCGGCCTGGACTATCTGCATTTGGGCGAAAGCACTCCCAGCCTTTCAGGCGGCGAGGCGCAACGTCTTAAATTGGTGAATCATCTGAATAAAAGGCAGAGCGGCACGTTGTTCGTCTTTGATGAGCCATCGGTCGGCCTTCATCCCCAAGACGTCCAAACCCTGCTGGGAGTGATGAACAAACTCAAGAAAAAGGGAGCGACGATCATCATCATTACCCACGATCTCGATTTGATGACGAATGCCGATTACCTCATCGATCTGGGACCCAAAGGCGGTGCCGATGGCGGCCGGGTGATGGCCAGCGGAGTGCCCTCGCAATTGGTTCAGCAGCCGCATGGGCTCACGCTGACCTACTTGAGAAGGCACTTCGAGAAATTCTCGTTGCTGTGACACTGCGATGCTTTCGCGGCGTTCCGTGACGAGATGTTACGAGACGCGTAACGAAAGACACGGCCTTGCGAGACGCTTCTATGACAGAACGGTATCGGTGAAACGCCCGGCCTGGAAGTCGTGGAGTGGATGAGAGAAACCGGATACCTCAGTGAGGTCCTTGAACGAACCCGTCACCATGGTGTCGTCGAGTCCCTTCTCCAACTTGACGGCCCAGCGGGGATCGTAGAGGAGCTGCTGGCCGACCGCCACCAACTCGGTGTCTTCCAGCACCTTCTCCACGTCCTTGCGAGTGCGGACGCCGCCGACGCCCACCAGCGGCGTGGAACCGACGGCTTCGTGCACGTAGTGCAGGATCGGGTACTCCTTGTACTCGGGGTCGCGGGCTACGCGGTCATAGTTGTTGGAGGAGAGGTGGATGTAGTCGAGGTTGGTTTCGCTCAGCTTCCTGACCAACCACAGCGTGTCCGCAAAACGGATGCCCGGAGTCTCGAACTCTTCGGGGGAGATGCGATACCCCACGAGGAACGGACGGGTCGCGTACTTCTTGACGGCTGCGAAGACCGCGTCGATCACTTCGAAAATGAAGCGGGAACGGTTCTCGAGGCTCTGGTTGCCATACTCGTCCGTGCGGCGGTTGCTGTGCGGGGAGAAAAACTGCTGGAGCAGATAGGTGTTCGCCCCGTGGAGTTCAACACCGTCGAAACCTGCCTGAATGGCGCGCCGCGTGGCCTCTCCGAAGTCGGCCACGATCTGGTGGATTTCCTCCACCGTAAGCGGACGCGGAGTCTCGGCGTCGTCGCGCAGTGCGGCGACGTCACTCGCGGAGACGATCTGGTGACCGCGCAGAACCTCGCTGTGCGTCATGCGGCCCGCGTGGAAAATCTGCGTGATGGCTTTGGCGCCCTGACTCTGGATACCCCGGGCGAGCTTGGAGAGACCGGGAATCATGGAGTCATGGGCAATGCTCAGTTCCCCGTTCCAGCCCTTGCCCAGGTCGCTCACGTTTGCGGCACCGGTGATCACCGCGCCCAATCCCTCTGCGCGCTCGGTGTAATAGTCGATTTCATCGCGGGTGAGGGAACCATCCCAAAAGCTCTGTACGGTCGTCATCGGTGACATCATGAGGCGATTCCTCACTGTCACGCCCGAGCGAAAAGTCAATGCATCTGAAAAATCCGTCATATGGTACTTAGCCTTTCTGAAATCCATGGAATGCCTCTTCCATGAAAATGAACATCAGAGGCTATGTTCAGTCACGAACTGTGTGAAAACGCTGAAATCAGCTATCGGCGTGGTTCTCTAGGCGCAGTGTTCTCACAGCTGGTTCCATGCATGCCTCTAAAATCTCTGTGACGGATCTCCACAACGGATCTGATCTCTACAACAGATCCTTGCGGCGAGGAAAAAACGAACGGAAGGCCTGCAATGGCAAAGCTCTATCTAGTGAGGCACGCGGAAACGGTTATCAACGTCGAAGGGCGTTTCAATGCGGGAACGGTGGATGGGCCTCTCACTCCCCGGGGAATCCAGCAGACCGAGAACCTTGCCCTGCTTCTTCGCACCATGCATTTCGATAGGGTCATCTGTTCCCCTTTACCGCGTACCATTACCACTGCGAAAATGCTGGTGGGAGAAGACGTCGCGATCATGACTGACGAGCGTTTGAGGGAAATCGACATGGGGGACTGGAGCGGAAGCCTTGTATCGGAGCACAGAGACGAACCGGCGTACGAGAACTTCTCCCACACTCTGTCGCAGTTCGATACCGACAGCATCCATGCTGAATCCATTCCCCATATGCTGCGGCGTGGCATCTCGGGTCTGCGCTCGGCGGCGTCGGTGGAGAAAGACGACGACCGCGTGTTGGTGGTGAGTCATGGCTATCTCCTCACCGTTGTGGCCAACTATCTTGCAGGGGTTCCTCTCGATGAGACACGCAGTGCCGGTGAGGTAGCGAACTCGAGTGTCTCCGTCCTTGAGGGAACGCCGAAGCTTCCGGTGGGGCAGTGGCAGAAATTGGCATGGAATGTGAGATACGACCAGGTGGACAGCCTTCCGAGCGTTCAGCGGGAGCTCTTTGTCTAATCTACTGGGAACGGGGTCGGTCTGAGGCTGGGTGAGCCTTGACTCAGACCGAACTGCAGCCCTCAGCCTCAGCCTCAGCTCTCCGCCAGTTCAGCGGCAGAGACGTCGCCGGTGTTCGTTTCGCGTGAGTGGCGCGTTTTGTACACGGATCGGCATAGCAGAGCCAGTATCGAGAGGGCGAGCACGAGCATGACGACGAAGTCGATGCGCGCTCCCAGTGCGGTGGCCGCGGCCGAGGTGCGCGTGAGCTCAAACGAGGAGATGACTGCCGACATGACGCTGGTGCCGAGGGAACCCGCGTACTGCTGCATCATATTGAAGAGGGAATTCTGATCGGATTTCTGGCTGAGATTTACCTGCACGCTCGCATCGGACATGGCGACGCCGAAGCCGCTGTTGAAACCGAGTCGAAGCACCGCATAGAAGAAGGCGATGAGGGCGATGCTGAGATGGCTCGAAAACGCCAAGAAGAGCAGCGATCCCACTGAGACCAAACTCGCACTGAAAATGAGGGGCTTAGAGGCGCCCATGGAATCGTAGAGATGCCCCGCGATGGGGGAGGTGAAGGCTCCGACCAGCGCCCCCGGAAGAACCATGAGCCCGGCCACCAGTGCAGAGGTCCCCAGCACGCGCTGTGCGAAAAGCGGCAGGACGAAGGACAGTCCGATGTTGATGAACTGCAGCGAGAAGTAATTGAAAAGGCGCAGCCTCAGTTTCTTGAGTCGCAGAATGCTGTAGTCGAAGAGCCTGCGTTTGCTTTTGCGGGCATAGAGGAACAGGACCACGGCGATGGCAATGCAGGCGAGAACCCACAGACCGAACTGCAGTGAAATCCAACCGTTGCTGCCGGCGGCGGTGAAGGCAAAGAGCACTACGGTGAAGAGGGCTGCGATAAGCGCTGCGCCGATGTAGTCGAAACCGGCGTCGCGCGGCTTGGGAGCGGTGCCGTCAATAGTGAAGGAACCGCTGAGCGCGACAAGGACGAGCAGCGGGATGATGCCGACGAAGATGGCGCGCCACGACCACAGACTCGTCATGATGCCGCCGTAGGTGGGGCCGAGGGCAGGAGCCAGAGAAATGATGACGGCCGCAGCTCCGGTGTACACTCCCACGCGCTCGCCGGGAACCCGAGTGAAGATGATCTGGAACATGAGCGGTGTGGAAAGACCGGTTGCCACGGCCTGCAGAAGACGGCCGATAAGCAGAATCGGGAACGAGGAGGCCACGAGACAGAGAAGTCCGCCGACCAGACAGACGGTTGCCGCGAAAAGGAACAGGGTCTTCGGATTTACTTGTTTGAGAACGTAGGCGGTCGTGCTCATCACGATGGTGACCAGTAGCAGATAGCCGGTGGTGAGCCACTGGACGGTATCCAGACCCACTCCGAAAGCCGTGATCAGTGCCGGGAAGGCGACGGTCATGGAGGTTTCGACCAAGATGCCGACGAACGAGAGCAGACCCACGGAAAGAATGGAGAGTTTTGTGCGTAGAGATACCGCAGAATTCATAGAACCTGTCCTTCAGAAAGAGAAAAAAGCGGGCCCTGAGAACTGAAAGGAGTAGACCGACATCGCCCATGCTTTATATAAAAACCAATAACTTCCTTACGCAAAGTACTCGGACATTTGGGAAAATTCAAACAGCAAAGGCATTTCGCGAGCAGTGTCCGGAGAGTCGTGCAGAGTGCCGCGCCTGAAGTCACGCTAGGAGTCGTACTGAGGCCGCGCAGGAAGAAAAACGGCTCCGACGGAGAGGAACCAGAAGGGTTCAGTTTCGACCGTCGGAGCCACGAGAGGCATTATCCAGAGATGTTATGCACCGATCGCAGATCACCACTCTGCGGTGTCGGGGTCGGCAGGAGAGCCGGCCACGCCATGGAGTGCATCAATAGCCGCCATGTCGTTGGCACTCAGCTCGAAGTCGAAGAGCTGACCGTTCTCGCGGATGCGGTCCGCATGAACCGATTTTGGCAGCGGCAGAAACCCGTGCTGCAACGACCAGCGCAACACGACTTGGGCGATGCTGCGTCCGTAGCGGTCCGCAATCTGCTGCAGCTGCGGAACCTCGAAGATCCTTCCGGTTCCGAGAGGGCTGTAGGCTTCGCTGAGAATGTTGTGCTTCGTGTTGTAGTCCACCACCTCGGGTTGCAGGTCACTGGGATTGAGGAAGATCTGGTTGACGACCGGTGCCACGTGTGCAGTTTTGAGCAGTTCGTCAAGGTGGTGAGGGCGGAAATTGGAGACGCCGATTGCGCGGACTTTTCCAGCCTCCAGTGCCTCTTCCATCGCCTTCCACGTTTCCGCATTGGTCTGCTGCCAGGTGTCGCGGTAGCGCTTCGGATTCGGCCAGTGGATCAGCCACAGGTCCACATAGTCCGTTCCGAGCTTCTCGAGCGAGGTGTCGATGGCCTTGCGGGTGCGTTCGTAGCCGTGGTCCTCGTTCCACAGTTTTGTGGTCAGGAAGATATCGCTGCGCTTGACGCCCGAGGCTCTGATGCCAGCTCCCACACCTTCCTCGTTCTGGTAGGCGGAGGCGGTGTCGATGTGACGATAGCCGGCATCGAGCGCTGCCTTGACGCTCTCTTCGGCGACGTCTCCATCGGGCGTCTGCCATGTTCCGAAACCCACCACGGGAATCTTGACGCCATTCGAAAGGGTGTAGGTGTCTGTCAGTTTTGTTGGATATGACATGGCTTTTGTCTCCGTTTCTTGCCGTTTCGTATCAGGTATTACGTATCACTGTGCTTCTGAATCGCATGCCGTGCTTCGTCGGCGAAAGCACTTCCGCCATTATTTCGCACATGGCGCGGCCGGTGCCACATTTCTCCCTGAGCATGGTGTGGTTGTGAGGTACGTAGTGCCGCCTCTTACTTGATGATGCGTTTGTTCGGATCCAGCAGATTGAGTGCGATGGCGACGGCGAGCAGCGCGATGACGACGAAGAAAACCGAATGCAATCCCTGCAGGATGACTGCGGAGATCTCGGGTGTGGATGCGACGCCCGACTCCGAACTGATCGAGGCACTGATGGTGCTGAAGGGGATGCTGCCGCGGTGGGCATTGAGGGTGAAGTTGAGGGTGGCGCCGTAGATTCCCGTTAGGAGGGTCTGGCCGAGGGTGCGTCCCAAGGTGAGCACTGACGTCGCGGATCCCACAGTGTCAGGGGTGGAGAGATGCTGGACCAGAATGGTTCCCATGCTGACGATAATGCCGATGATGGCGCCGTTGATGCCGGCTGTCACGTAGAACATCCAGACGGGGAAGCTCAGACCGGCTACCGAAAGAATGATGTAGAAGACCATCTCAATTCCCAGCAGGACCAGAACCACGTATTTGGGGACGAACTTGCGCAGGATCATGGCAACGAAGAACGACGAGATGAGCCACATGATACTGCTGGCGCTCACGACCATGCCGGAGGTGGTGGGCTGCATGCGGTACAGGGACTGCAGCCAGATGGGGAAATACACCTGATAGGCGATGAGGACGCCGCTGACCAGCGACACGGTCAGCATCTGGATGGTGAAGGTCCTGTTTGCGAACATCGCGGGGGAGATGAGCGGGTCGGCGGCTCGGTGCTCGGTGACGACCAGCAGAGCGAGGCAGAGTGCGGCAGCCACGAAGAGAACGACGCTGACGATGAGTTGGGTTTCTAGATACTGCACTCCGACCAGTGCGCAGACGAGGGTCGCCGCGAGCAGAAGGATTCCCTTGACGTCAAGGGAGAGTTTCCGTTGGGCGTGCCTTTCGCGGATTTTTTCCTTCCGTGCGTTTTTCAGGTTCCGGTCCTTCGGGCCGTAGCCGAACCACACCAGAACGAACACCATCACGCCGAAAGGTATGTTGACGTAGAACACCCAGTGCCATGAGAGTGTGTCCACCAGGAAGCCTCCGAGCATGGGGCCGATGAGTGCGGACAGGCCCCATGCCGTGTTGTTGAAGGCCATGACGCGGGCGCGCTCCTTGAACTCGAAGAGATCGGCGATGATGGTGAAGGTCAGCGGCATCACCGCTCCTGCTCCGATGCCCTGGAGAGCGCGTGCGGCGATGAGGAGATGAATTCCCGGTGCCAAGCCGCTGAGCCACGATCCGAGGGTGAATACAACCACGCCCCACAGAAACACCGATTTTCTGCCGAGCCTGTCCGCGAGCTTTCCGTAGATGGGGGTGGAGATGGCGGTAGTGAGAAGATAGGCGCTCATGATCCAGCTTTGGAAGGCAAGACCGTGAAGCTCGCTGATGATCGAGGGGAGTGCGGTGGTGACGATGGTGACCTCCACCGACGTCATGAACGTCGCAAGGAACACCGCGGTCATCACGATCCACCGGTGCCCTGTCTGATGTGCCGTCTGCGTCGCTGGCTGTTGTTGCGTCATGCTCTCGTCTCCTCTACTTTTTTGCGTTTCCCCGTCGGACGTCTAGAGCGCCACGAACTTTCCGAACCGTGCCCAGCTTAGTGCCGTCTCGCGAGGTCGGGGGCGGGCGCTGGAATCTCAGCTTTCAGAATGAAGAGGGCTCGCCGTCCTGCTCCGGCTGCCACAATAGAAAGGAATGGGTGGAGCCATGGCTGCGTGCCGCGCGGATATCGCCGGCATAAACAGGCAGGCTCGAAAGGAGTGATGACGGATGGATCTCGTTGATTATGTGCGCAGGGAGGGCCTGCTCAGTTTCGACGAGAAACCGATGAACGACATCGATGGTGTCATCCTCGCCCAGCTTGCCTACCTCGATTTCGATTACCTCTATGCAAGGGCGGTTCACGGTATTGCCGACCTCACCACGAATACGATGGTGCGCACCGCGGTGGAAGGCACGTGGAATCCCGATGGGAACTTCCGCTTGGTGCAGGCGCTGAGGCTCAGCCACCGTTTTTCACAGGTGACGTGGAGCGCCTACAAAAACAACCTGGACATGGCTCAGGAGCAGCAGTTCACAGCCATCGTCTTGCATCTCGACGAAAAGCGTCATTACCTAGCCTTTCGTGGCACGTCCGCCGCACTGGTGGACTGGAAGGAAGATCTCAACATGACCTTCCTCCAGGCCATTCCCTCCCAACTCTCCGCACTGAGGTATTTGCAGAAATCGGTGCATAGGTACAAGGGCGACTTCTATTTGGGAGGCCACTCCAAGGGCGGGAATCTGGCCATTTACGCCGCCGTCAACGCACCAGAATCGGTCAAGAAACTCATCAAGGGCGTCTACAGCGTCGATGGTCCTGGAATAAAGCAGTCCATTCCTGCCGACATGACGCCGGTGATTCACAAGCTGATTCCGGAGTCCAGTGTCGTCGGCCTGCTGTTGGAGCCCGACAAGAATTATTCGGTGGTGGTGAGCGATGCTCGGGGAATACAGCAGCATGACCCCTTCACCTGGAATGTGGAGGATGACCATTTTCTGACGGTGGGAGCCATCAGCGGTTTCTCGCGATTCACCGAGAATTCCGTGTCGGAGTGGCTCGAGCAGGTTGATGATGAGACGAAACAGGAGTTTCTGAGATCGCTTTTCGCTGTTTTCCACGCCGCGCATTTCAGTCAGGTTCTGGATGTGATCGACGATGTTCCACGTACCCTGCGCATCGTCAACCGTGGTGTGCGGGGAATGGACGAAGCTGAACAGCTCCAATGGCATTCCGTAGTGGACGCGTTTGTCTCCTCCGTGGTGTCCCAGGCCCGTGAGCGGTTGGGGGTTCAGGCCGCCGGTTTGATGGGAAACGTCAAGGACACGCTACAGAGGTCGGGGAGCGCCGTACAGCGATCCGTGAACAACGTTCGGAACTCGGTACCCTCTCTCAATAAGCCATTGCTCTCGTTGTATTGGAGACGAAAAGCCGCCGGCGTGTCTGATTCCGACGACTCCAAAACAGCCCAATAACAGCTCCAAAACAGCCCAATATCAGTCCAAAAACATCCCAGTAATTGAGGCGTGTCGCCTCCAATGGTGAGGACTTACAGAAAACTTGTGACGACACCTCGACGATGTCAGATAACCCCCATATTGTTATCACAGCGGACGCCGGTACGAGCGAGGAGAGAGCTGGTGCGACACTTAAGGGGAATCGATGGTCTCAAGGGCCTGTCCATCCTTGCCATACTCGGTTATCACCTCTTCGGCCATTGGGTGCCGGGAGGCTTCATCGGCATCGAGGTCTTCTTTGTCATCTCCGGCTTCCTCGCCGCCAGGGGATTGCTGCTTCGGCTCAACTCAACGGGGTCCCTTCACCTTGGCATCTACTACCTCAAGCGTCTTCGCCGAGTGGTGCCGGCAGCTTGGTTCATGGCGGCTTTCATTGTTGCGTTGGCATGGGCGGTGCAGGCCGGTGATGCCCTCGTCGGCATCCGCAATCAGCTTCTCTCCGTGGGAACCTTCACCTACAACTGGCGTGACATCGTCGCCGGTGTTGATTACTTCGCCGCAACTGGGCCCGAGCTATTCAAACACCTGTGGTTCATTTCCCTGCTGGTGCAGTTCTACGCAGTCGTTCCTCTCATCGTGTGGTTCTTCTGGAAATTCTGGAAACCACAGCGTGCGGCAGCTGGAATTCTGATTCTCACCTTTGCCTCGGCGCTCGCCATGGGACTCCTCTTCGTACCGGGAACCGACCCCACACGCGTCTATTTCGGCACCGACACGCACTGCTTCGGACTGTTGGTGGGCGTCGCCCTCGCCTTCATGGTGGACGGATACACCGGTAGTGAGGGTGCTCGCGGTAAGGACTCCGAAGACTTCTCAATGCACCGTCTTCGCTACACGCTCGCTCCGCTGTTGGGTAGCGCTGCACTCGTGGGAATCGTCTATCTCATGGTGAGTGTGGTTCGCCAGGATTCCTCCGCTTTCCGTGGAGGCCTGCTGCTCGTTGCGTTGCTCACTGCAATGACCATTGTCGGCAGCATCACCCCATGGTCATGGCTCGGCACGGTGCTGGAGCTGAAGCCGCTGGTGGTTCTGGGGAAGTATTCGTATGGAATCTATCTGTGGCATTGGCCGCTGTGGACGCTCGTCCTTTTCCTTGTGCCCCAGTGGCGTTCGGAAACCATTCCGTATGCGAGCCTTGTGGCGCTCGTCCTGACTGCGCTGATGACGTGGGTCTCCTATATCTGCATCGAGAGGCCGATAGGGCGCCAGGGTGTCCTGCGCACGGTGGTTCCTCCAGCGGATAAAACAAGGAGTGAGTGGATCGTCTGGTTCGTCTCGATCCTGCTGGTCCTTTTCTCGGTGACCGGATGCGCGCTCGGCATTCACTCCGCTCCGGAGGCCACTGAAACCCAGCTGCTGCTGCAGAAGAATCAGATGTGGCATGACGGTCGGCAGAAGAAGCAGCCACGGCCTGCGCGGTTGGCGACGGATGCCATCAAGGAGGCACCGCCACAGCCGGTTCGCCAGATGCCGACGGGTCAGCGCATGATCGCCGTCGGTGATTCCGTGATGCTTGCCGCTCAGCCAGCCTTGGAGAAGCAGTTCTCGGGCATCAGTGTGGACGCTGCTGTCTCGCGCTCCATGTCCGCCGGCATCGACATCGTGAGGCACCTGCAGGCAGAGCGGCAGCTGCGTGAATATGTCGTGGTGAGTCTCGGAACGAATTCCATGGTGACGACTGCGCAGCTTGATCAATTGACGCATTCCGTGGGGCCGGGACGTGTTGTGGTCCTTGTGAACGCGCACGGACAAAGGTCGTGGATTCCTCCCACCAACACCGTCTTGAGAGAATACGCGCAGGCGCATTCCGATGATGTGGTTTTGGCGGATTGGGATGCCGCGGCCTCGGCGCATGAGTCAGATCTGTATTCCGATGGCATTCATCCGCGCCCGGGTGAGGGGGAGCAGCTCTATGTCTCCACGGTGAAGGACGCCATTGCCCGGTGGGCGAAAAACCACTAAGCACTTCACCTGCGGCTTCGGGTGAACTAGCGTGGAGTGAGGAGTTTCGTTCGATTCGTTTTATTCGGTCGTTCGGCATGTTCGTTTTATTCGATCGACTCGTTTGACTCGTTCGGAAGCATGACGCGATCGTAAGGAGAGACATGGATACCACCAGCCAGAATGCCCAACCCACTATCCACGATGCCCGTGCTGCTGGTGGTGCAAGCACTGCCCATAACTCTGCCCATCGAATCATGACCGAACGCATCTACGGAAGTGACGCCGACTCCCAGTCTTTCCGGATTCTGGTGGATCGGCTTTGGCCTCGTGGCGTCTCCAAGGTAAAGGCAGCATTAGATCTATGGGAAAAGGAAGTTGCTCCCTCTTCAGATCTGCGCACCTGGTTTGCCCACGATCCTGAGAAATTTTCCGAATTCAGTAGGCGTTACCGGGAAGAACTGGATACCAACCCGGCTGTGGAGGATTTCGTCGCCACGGTGCGTGCCGAACTTGCCCACACCGATGTCGTGTTGCTGTATGGTGCCAAGGATTCCGAACACAACCAGGCCGTCGTGCTGAAGGATTACCTGCAGCAGAAACTCTGAGCCAGCGACGTACGAACTGCGACACTTTCACTCCGCTGACTTTCGAACTAGAACTTTCGAACTAGCACCGAGCTGTATTACCTAGCGCCGAACCACATTGCGGAGGGGTTGACCGGCACAATAGGCGGCGAGGTTGCTGGCACAGATGTGTGCGACGGCATCCAGAACATCGGGAAGGTGGTAGCCTCCCGCAACGTGTGGAGTGATGAGAACGTTCGGCATCTTCCACAACGGGCTGTCTGCGGGCAGCGGTTCGGGTTCGGTCACGTCGAGGCCTGCGCCTGCGAGCTTTCCCGATTCCAAGGCCTGGTAGAGCGCCTCCGGATCGACGACCGTTCCGCGCCCTCCGTTGAGAAGATATGCGCCGTCATGCAGGCGGTCAAGGAAATCAGCGTTGACCAGATGACGTGTCTGCGCACCTCCGGGCAGGAACGAGACGACGATGTCCATCTGTGGAAGCACGGTGGCAAGACCGCTGTTGTTGATCACCTTTTCAACGCCGCGCGGCGGTTCGCCCACGTGGCGTCTCATGCCGGTGACATGAGCACCGAGAGCTGACGCCATCTCGGCATAGCGACGCCCGATGTCACCCAGCCCCAGCACGAGAACGTGGGCATCCTTGAGGGAGGTGACGACGCCTTCATCATGCCAAGTGCGCGCCTTCTGATTGTCACGGTAGAGGGGAAGCTTCTTGATCAACGACAATGTCATGGCGAAAACGTGCTCCGAAACGGCATGGCCGTAAGCGCCGACCGAATTGGTGAGGAGAACATCTTCCGGCAGTACCCCGGGTGCGCTGTAGCTGTCGGCGCCTGCGGAGGCGAGCTGCACCCACCGAAGGTGCGTGGCCTTCACAAGCTGTTGTGGCGGGAGGTTTCCCATCACAATATCGGCCTGGGCGATATCACCATCATCGGCGGTATCCGTTCCCGAGAACACGAAGGTTGAGGTAGGGGAGGCGTTTCTGATTGTCTCCTGCTGGTCCTGGGTAAAGGGGATTGCAACGATGACGGTGCGTTCTGCTTCTGACATACTTCCAATCTAACGCATGAACATATGAACGCACGAGTGTACGAAAAAGCTCCCGGCAACCATGACGGCTGCGGGAGCTTTTTCGTGTAATCAGTGAAGCGAACGGTTTAGCGAGTTCCCTCCGCTGCAACCGTTTCGTCCGGCGTCTCGTCGGAGGCGTCGGTGGAGATGAGGAAGTGGTCCTCGCCGGGGAGCACGAGGTTGAGGATCACCGCCACGATGAAGCTCATGGCAATGCAGTTGTGAGCGAAGATGGACTGGAACAGCTGCGGGAACGACATGAAGATGTCGGAGACCTGAGTGAAGCCGATTCCCACCGTCAGCGAGATGGCGGCGATGGTGATGTTGCGCTGGGAGAAGCCGGCGTCGGCGATCATCTGGAATCCGGAGAGGATGATGTTTCCGAACATCATGATGGTGCAGCCTCCGAGCACGGCCTCGGGCATCGAGTTGAAGGTGGCCGAGATGGCCGGCACGAAACCTGCCAGGATGAGGATGGCCGCGCCGCTGGCGATGACCTTGCGGTTGACGACCTTCGTCATGGACACCAGACCGATGTTCTGTGCGAAGGAGGTGAGCGGCAGGCAGCCGAAGAGACCGGAGATGCTGGAGATGACGCCGTCGCCGGTGATGGATCCCGCAAGTTCCTTGTCGGTGGGTTTGCGCCCGAGACCCACCTTGGTCAGTGCGGTGGTATCACCGATGACCTCGACGGCGCTGACGAGATACAGCAACGCCATGGAGACGATGGCTCCGGCGTCGAAGGTGGGCGCGAACGGCATGAACTTCGGAATGGAAAGAATCTGAAGATTCTGGAATCCGGAGAAATCCACCTTGCCCATGAACAGTGCGACGACATAGCCGACCACCAAGCCGAACAGCACCGAAAGCTGCTTGGCGGATCCCTTCATGAGAAGTTGGAAGGCAAGGCAGGCCACCAGGGAGACGAGTCCGAGCACCATGTTCTGCCAGGAACCGAAGTCTTCGGCGTTGGAACCTCCTCCAAAGGAGGTGGCGCCCACGGACAGGAGGGAGAAGCCGATGGAGGTGACGACGATGGCCGCTACGATGGGCGGCACGAAACGGCGCCAGTACTTGGCAGTCAGGCCGAGGATTCCCTCGAAAATGCCTCCGACGATCACGGCGCCGATGACCACGTGATAGCCCTGCGAGGCGATGATGGCGACGGTGGCGGTGACGTAGGTGAAGCTGATGCCCGTGACGATGGGGAGTCCTGCTCCGACGCGCCAGATGGGGAAAAGCTGGATGAGAGTGCCGAGACCGGCTACGAGAAGTGCGTTTTGAATGAGTGCTGCGGACTGGGTGGCGTCCATGTGGGCGGCGGCCGCAATGATGAAGATGGGGGCAAGATTCGCCACGAACATGGCGAGAACATGCTGGAAGCCGTAGGGGATGCCCTTCCAGAAGGAGATTTTGCCGTTGAGTTGGGTCAGTGGATTACCGGTATGGTGCTCGGGCGAGATTCCCGCTGTCGTGCCGTCGGTTCCTTGTGAGGATTGCTGTGCATCAGCGGGGGATTTCACGCGAATTCGACCTTTCCGGTTTCGGGATCCATGGACTTCACGATTGCAAGGGACTGCAGGTCGTAGCCGGCTTCACGCAGCTTGTTGCCGCCATCCTGGAAGCCCTTTTCGATGGCGATGCCGATGCCCTCGATAATGACTCCCGCCTGTTCGCAGATCTCGATGAGACCCTGCATCGCCTTGCCGTTCGCCATGAAGTCGTCGATGAGCAGGACATGCTCTCCACGGTTAAGGAAGCGCTTGCCAACAATCACGTCGAAGGTCTTCTGTTTGGTGAAGGAATAGATTTTGGTGCTGTACTGAGCGCCGTCGAGGTTGATGGACTGGGCCTTCTTGGCGAAGACGACCGGGACGTTGTTGAAATGCTGCGCGGCGACGCAGGCGATGCCGATTCCCGACGCCTCGATGGTGAGGATCTTGTCTACTTGCTTACCGGCGAAAAGGCGAGCCCATTGCGCACCCATATGGTCGAAGAGTGTGATGTCACACTGGTGATTGAGAAATGAGTCAACTTTGAGAACGCCACCTGCTTTGACGGTTCCGTCTTTGGCAATTCGTTCTTCAAGCTCTTTCATGCCTGATTTGACCTTTCGTTTGCGCTTGAGACCTTGACTGAAAGGCTTCCAGCGGCACATTTTGAGGGTAATGACGAAAACGGGCTCAAAGGCCCGCTTCATTATGATTGTTAGCATACCAAGGGAGCCGCCCGCAGCAGGGGACTGTGTTTCAGCCCGTGTTGCGCACAACTTCTCCCCCCACGTGCGCCGAGGTGGTGAGGCTGTGCTAAACATGGTGGGCGTACTTTCGTACTTCTGTCATGAGGGGAGTCTCGGTGTTCGAACAGCCCGATATCATTCAACGTTCCGCTGACGAGTTGATTGGAGACCTCAATCCACAACAGGCCGAGGCGGTGGCATATCAAGGTCCTGCGCTCCTTATCGCAGCAGGCGCGGGCTCCGGGAAAACGCGTGTGCTCACCCGCCGCATCGCCTGGATCCTCAGCCAATTCCATGCGTGGCCCAGCCAGATCCTTGCCATCACCTTTACCAATAAAGCGGCCGCCGAGATGCGCACCCGTCTTGAGTCGCTCATCGGCCCGGTTGCTCAGCGGATGTGGGTTTCCACCTTCCACTCCGCCTGTGTGCGCATCCTGCGGCGTGACGGAAAATCTATCGGTCTGAGTTCCGGGTTCTCCATCTACGACCAACAGGACTGCGAACGCCTCGTCAAGCTCATCGCCGCGAGTCTCAACATCGACACCAAGCGGTATACGCCGCGCTCGATTCTGGCCAAGATCTCCGATTACAAGAACAACCTCGAAACGTGGCAAGAGCGTCTCAAACAGTATGCTCCCGATTTCAGGCCCGGCATTGTGGGCCAGCAGACGGGCCGTATCACCGATGTGGAGGAGCTGTACGCCAAGGTGTATGCCGAGTACCAGCATCGCCTCGAAGCGGCCAACGCCGTCGATTTCGACGATCTCATCGGCCGGACCGTCGAACTGCTGCGGAGCGATCCCATGGTCGCCGGCTACTATCGCAAGAAATTCCGCTACATCCTGGTGGATGAGTATCAGGACACCAACTATGCCCAGTATGTCCTCATCCGGGAACTCGCCGGCATGGATTCCGCCGGTTCAGCCCAAGATGGCCAGGGTTCTCAAAGCTCTCAGGGGGAGTCCTCTCCGAAGGTGGTTCTCGATGACGATGGTTTCGCCTCCGAGGTCCAGACGGCGTCGTCCGATCATGCATGGGTGACCGTGGTCGGCGATTCCGACCAGTCCATCTATGCGTTCCGTGGCGCCGACATCCGCAACATCCTCGAGTTCGAGAAGGACTTCCCGGATGCGAAGACCATCCTGTTGGAACAGAACTACCGGTCCACGCAAACCGTTCTGGACGCCGCCAACGCGGTCATCAGCAAAAACCCCGGACGCAAGCCGAAGAAACTGTGGACGGCACTCGGCAAGGGCGCTCCGATCGTTGGTTACGCCGCCGACAACGCCCAGGGCGAGGCCCGCTGGGTTTCCGACGAGATAGCGCGTCTGCATGCCGAAGAGGATTTCGCCTACTCCGACATTGCCGTGATGTACCGGGCCAACGCCCAGTCGCGCTCCTTGGAAGAGGCACTCGTCAACGCGCACATTCCCTACCAGATCGTGGGTGGCACTCGCTTCTACGAGCGTCGGGAAGTCAAGGATGCCTTGGCGTATCTGCGCGTCATCGTCAACCCCGCCGACGATGTCAGCCTCCGCCGTATCCTCAACGTCCCCAAGCGGGGACTAGGGGACAAGGCTGAGGCGGCGGCGGCTGGTTACGCCGAGTTGCACCAGACGAGTTTCTGGGAGGCCATCGCCCACGTGGACGAACTCGGCTTGGCCACCCGCAGCGCGAATCAGATGAGTGCCTTCCGCGATCTCATTCTCACCATGCGTGAGGCAAACACCGATGAGGCCAAGCCTTCCGAAGTCGTGCGCACCATGCTCTCACAGTCTGGGTTGGTCACCTCACTGGAAGCCTCCGTGGATCCTCAGGACCAGACGCGGCTTGAGAATCTCGCCCAGCTGGAATCGGTGGCGGCGGAGTACGAGCAGAACACCCCCGACGCCACTCTTGAAGGCTTCCTCGAGACCTCGGCTCTGGTTGCTGATTCGGATCAGCTTCCGGATGCGGACGCCGACTCGGGGCAGGTGACCCTCATGACTCTGCACACCGCGAAGGGTCTGGAATTCCCTGTCGTCTTCCTGACCGGCATGGAGGAGGGAACCTTCCCGCATTCACGGTCTCTGAACGACGAGAAGGAGTTGTGCGAGGAACGGCGCCTTGCGTACGTGGGTATCACGCGCGCTCGCAAAAAGCTGTACCTCACCCGTGCGGCGGTGCGGACGCAGTGGGGGAGAAGCGAAGAGTTGCTCCCGAGCCAATTCCTCGATGAGATTCCCGATGAGCTCATCGAGTGGAAGCGCCGCGAAACCGGCATCGAGCGCATGCGTTCTCGGTTCGCCAACGGTGATGACGACGAGTTCGGTGGCTTCGTTGACGGCGATGACGATTTTGGCACGCCACTCGGCTCCGGCGGCTACAAGTCCTCGGGTGGATACGGTTCAGGGACAGGGTCGCGTTCATACGGCTCCTCCGGGTCGCATAGTTCCCACAGTTCGTACGGCTCTCATAGCTCGTACGGCTCGCACTCGTCCTCCGGTTCTCGTTACTCTTCGTCATCGAAGCGGTCCGGTAGCACGGTGACGGTGAAGCATCGCGCCGCGGCTCCCCACGCTGCCGCGCCCGCCAAGGGCTCGAAGCTGACGGCGGCAGATTTCAGCGTCGGTGACAAAATCACCCACGATCAGTATGGCTTGGGAACGGTCATGGCCGTTCAGGACAAAGGCGCGAATTCGGTCATCACGGTCAACTTCCGTTCGGAGGGCACGAAGCGACTGATGATCAGGCTGTCACCTATCGACAAACTGTGACACTGATTTGTGGGGAGCCAGAAGTTGCGGAAAGCTGGGCTTTGTAGAAGTCGAATCTCAGTGAAATCTCAGTGAAGGAGAGAGACATGAAGATTTGCGAGACGTGTCACGGTGAAAATTCGGAGGAGGCGAAGTTCTGCCGTTTTTGCGGCACTCCTTTCGTCTATCCTTTTACACCTGCCGCCGATGAACCAGCGAATGCGCCGACAAATGGGCCAACGGAGGGTTCACCCCAGCAGCACGAATCGCAGGAGCCGTCCTCTGTCTCTCCACAAGCTCCCCTCTCTTCACAAGAAAATGCTTCGCTGCAGAGTTCGGGATCGCTGCGAGGTTCGGGCTCTCCGGACGGTCCGCTGTCGACACCTTCCGCGCAGGATCCGCAGGGGGTTGGCCAAGGGCAGGGCAGCTCACAGGAATCTGGCCCTGCGCCTCTCTATCGGGCCCAACAGCAGCCTCAGCAGCCTCAACAGTCCCAACAACCGCAGCAACGGCCTAAGACTCCGCCCTTTGAGCCTGTGCCATCGACTGGCAAGGTATTCTGGGAGTGGCTTCTCAATTCTCTGAAGCGTCCCTCCGCAAGCTTGAAGGCGAGAACGTGGTTCGGTTTCGCCGTGACCGCCGTAACCTCGCTGTTGATGGCCCTCTGCCTCTTCATGTCCCTACAATCCATAGCGACTGCCATGGCTTCCAGATACAGCAGCTCCTTTTTTGGCTACGCCGGCGACTATTCGGTGTCGCTGCCCATCGCCCTTCTTTTCCAAGCATGGATCCTCTTTGCCATCGGCATCTACCTCATGATTCTTGCGACGTTCATTGGCAAGCGGCTCTTCGGCGATAACACGCAGTCCTTCCTCTATCTTCAGCTCTCCATTTCCCAGAGACTGGTGCCGGTCGCTCTCGCTTCCGTCGTCCTCACCCTTTGCGCTGTGGTCGGAGCGTCTGATTTCGCTCTGGTGATGTTGCTTCTCATCACCCTTGTTCTGTGGCAGATCGTTCCCACTGAGCTGGGGAGAACTCGGTATTCGCGCTCCGTGGATCGGTTCTGGGTGTGGTGTGGCGCCATACTCATCACCATCGCTTTCGCCGCCGCCGAGTTTGCCTTCTTCTGGTGGTCGGGAGCCAATGCCGTGGAAAGTGCCTTGGGAACGCTGCTCTAGATTCGCCTCGTTTCAGCAGTCCCCTTCCAAAAGCCGGCCTCGTCACACGTGAGTAGTGTGACGAGGCCGGCTTTGCATTGCAAGGAATCAGTAGTACGAGTAATCAGTACGCGATGGAAGCGTGATACTTCTTGGCGCTTTCCTTGGTGACGAGATCGAACTCGCCGTTGGAGGTTTTCTTCCATGTGCCGGTTGACTTGGTGGTCGTGTCTTCACCGTTGTAGTGCATGGTGGCGGTAGTGGAGAAGGTGTTGTCGTCCTTCACCACGGCTTTGAGACTGACGCTGTAGGCGGCGGTGGCGCTCACCGTGGCCGACCATGTTCCCACGAAGGTGCCTTCTGAGGCCTTCAGCGGTGTTGTGATGGAGGCGGACACAAGGGACTCGGCGATGTCAGACAGACCGCTGACGCCCGCGAGCGATGCCAGTTTCTTCACTGCGTCCTCTCCGTCAAGGCCGAACTTTGGATTCTTGATGGAGTAAGTAACGGTGTTTCCCTCGATCTTGTCTTTGCTTGCGGTTCCTTTTATTTGGAGTGTGTGACCTTTGGGATACCCCTTGACGGTGAGGGTCATGGCCTGCTCGTCGGCGATTTTCATGGTGATCACATCGGCGTCATTTTTGGAATCGGAGTCCGTGTCGGTGCCCGTGTTCGAGGTCGAAGTGACACGGAAATTTCCCGAGAGTCGGCTTCCGTCGACACTTCCGAAGAGATCGAGAACTCCGATGTTCTGCAGAGTCGCCACCAGTGCCGCCACGACCACGAGCGCGGCGACGATGATGATCGCCGCCTGCTTCCCATGAGAGTGGGTGCGGGGACGGCCTGTTCCGGCGCTGTGCTGTGCGGAAGGTTCAGGGGAATTCATGGATTGCATGGCTGCTTCTTTCGTCTCCATGTGTGGCTCTGTGCGACGCATCGATAGAGTGGAGGTCTGACTATGGATGGTAGCAGTTGAGTGTTTGCCGAGGGAGAGACAGAGAGAATGTTTCACAGAGCTGCGCAATTCCCGGTGTCGAGCGGAGATCGGTGGTTGAGTGTATGCTTTTTCTTTGGTGTTTGCCGCCTTGGCATCACCTATCTGGAGTCTTAGCCCGTCAATGGTTCGGCGGTGTTGCTTCTACGGAAGTCAACAGCGTTGTGCTTCGGCACCGTAGCATTGGAGAGGCCGACTCGGCGGTTTACCGCTTCCGTTCAGATAACGACAGAAAAGTTAGCAAGGAACAACATGACTAACATTCAGCGTTCACGCAGGCAGGTTCGCCTTTCGCGTGCACTGGGAATTGCGTTGACCCCTAAGGCTCAGCGCCTCTTTGAAAAGCGTCCTTATGCTCCTGGTGAGCACGGCCGCAACCGTCGTCGTACCGAGTCCGATTACGCGGTTCGTCTGCGCGAAAAGCAGCGTCTGCGCGCACAGTACGGTGTGAGCGAGAAGCAGCTCCGCGCCACGTACGAGCTTGCGACCCGTGAGTCCGGCCAGACCGGCAACGCAATGATCCAGAACCTTGAGGTTCGTCTCGATGCTCTCGTTCTGCGCTCCGGTTTCGCACGCACCATCGCTCAGGCACGCCAGTTCGTTGTTCACCGTCACCTTCTCGTTGACGGAAACATCGTGGACCGCCCCAGCTACCGTGTTCGCCCCGGCCAGACCATTCAGGTCAAGCCCAAGAGCCAGACCATGGTCCCCTTCCAGATCGCCGCTGAGGGAACTCACCGCGACGTTCTTCCCGCAGTCCCGGGTTACCTCGACGTCGACCTTGCTCAGCTCAAGGCCACGCTGACGCGTAAGCCAGAGGCGGAGGAAGTTCCGATCCAGATCAACATTCAGTACGTGGTTGAGTACTACGCACGCTGATCTCTTCTTCAGCTTTATTTTCAAGGGTCCCGCAGCCACATTGGTTGCGGGACCCTTGTCGTAGCAGAGAGAGTCATAACAAAGAAAGCTTAGCGGGAGAGCGCGTGGACTTCGGTCATTCTCCGATGATGGAGTTGATGATGCCGGAGACAGCGGCGATGATCGCCGACGCCAGCACGGACCACCAGAAGCTCCCCACCACCACGCCTGTTCCGAACACTGACAGTGCCAGCCAGCTCGCCAACCGCATAAAGGCCACGGTGAGTACGAGCGAAAAAATGCCAAAGGTCAGAATCGTCAGTGGAAGTGACAGCACCTTCACAAGAGGCTTGACCCAGGCGTTGATGAGCGCCATGAAGAGGGAGAATCCCGCGATGGCCCAGAGTTTGTCGCCCACCACGCTGAAACCCGGGATGAGCGCAACGACGATCGCCACTGCGATGGCGAGTGAGAACCAGCGTCCAAGAAATCGAGTCATGTCTCCATTATCCACTTCCATCTTCGAAACAGCTGAAGAGGCACGAGTGCGATAATCGAAGCATGATCCTCCATCTGCATTTGGTCCGTCACGGACAGACGTATTTCAATCGCTACAACCGTCTTCAAGGGTGGTCGAATTCGCCGTTGACCCAAGCGGGAATTGACGATGCCGTCAAGGCGGGGGAGAAGCTCAAATCCCTCAGGCTGGCTGGTGCTTACTGCTCCGACACCACACGCGCCGAGCAGACGGCCGCCCGCATTCTCGAGGTCAATAAAGAACCGGATTCGGTGGGTCAGGCGGTGTCGTCCATGTATTTTCGTGAGCAGTTCTACGGCTATTTCGAGGGGCAGGACATGGCGATGGCCTGGTATGCTGCCGGTGCACCCCATGGAGCGAAGACGTACAACGACATTGTCGAGAAGTTCGGCCTTGCCGCCACCAAGGATTTCCTCAAGCAGGCCGATCCCTTCCACGATGCGGAGTCGGAAGAGGAATATTGGACGCGTGAGGAGAAGGGTTTTGAACTCATTGCAAGCAACGAGAATCTTCACGACGGCGACGACGTTCTCGTCATCTCCCATGGCAACACGCTTCTGAGTCTGATGCAGCGCTTTGCGAGTGCAGACTACGACCTCAGCGAACGCCCGGCGAATGGATCGGTGACAGTTTTCGATTTCGACACTACGAAGCCCTTCGCCGAATCGCTGACGGTGCGTTCCTACAATCAGTGACGCAACGCATCAGTGATGTTGGAGCGGCGTCAAGTTCCTAGGAAGTTTCAGCGGACTGAGGAGAGTGCGCTCTCTGAGCTGCCAGCGTCGGGCGGAACAGGTAAAGTCATGCTTATCTGACGACATAGCGCCGAGAAAGAGGTGTGAGATGGGCATTGGAGAGATTGCAGGATTGATTGCAGCTATTGCTTTTGCTGTCCTGGCGGGCTTTATGATTTACCCGTTGATCAAGTTGGGCAAGCTGTTCGAACAAATAGGCACCACCGTCAAAGACACGGGTGACCATGCGGTTCCGGCCTTGGACGAGGGCGTCACCACTGTCAAACAACTCAACAAGACCCTTTCGGATGTCAACGCGATCTCCGAGTCCGCTTCATACACTGCACAGAACGTGGGTGCTTTGACGGATCTGTATGGCTCCATGCTCGGCAAGCCGATCATTAAGATCGCCTCGACGTTCTGGGCATTGAAGCAGACCTTCACCTCGTTCATGGGGAAAAAGAAGAAGGCCACGCCGGCATCTTCCGATGCCAAGGACTCTGATGCTGCGGCGGACGCCTTCGTGGCAGCCAATGTCGCCGCCGATGCACGGGCAGCAGCTTCGCATTCCGCACACACAACTGCTCATACTTCCGCGCACACCTCTGCCTATACAACCGCGCACACCGCCGCAAAGGAGTAACTCCCACATGTTTAAACGTCTCTTTTGGATTGGCGTGGGTGCCGCTGTCGGCATCGTGGCCGTCACCAAAGCAAAGGCCTATCTCCGCACCCACACGCCCGACGTTCCCCGTCAGTTCTTCATGGGAGCGGATGCCGAGGACGAGAATGTCCCGGTACGCACGGCGCGGGCGCTGTATTCGGAGTTCACGGCAAACCGCGAGCTTCGTGAGGCACAGCTGAACCAGGCCCTCATCAACCGTTCTCTGAAGACTGTTCGCTAGTCGCATCAGAAGGACACATGCACCTGAGTATCATGGTGCATGCTTTCACATGCTTTTTTACGTGTCACTGCAACGTTAAGACCAAGAAATAAGGAGAGGAACTGCCTTCATGCGTACCTCGGAAATTGCCCAGCGGTACTTGTCGTACTTTGAGAAGCACGGTCATTTGGTGGCGCCATCCGCCTCGCTGATTTCGCCGAATCCCACCACACTTTTCACCATCGCAGGCATGGTTCCCTTCATCCCGTATCTTCTGGGTGAGCAGACTCCACCCAGCAAGCGCATGACAAGTGTTCAGAAGTGTGTGCGTACGCTCGACATCGACGAGGTCGGCAAGACCACCCGTCACGGAACCTTCTTCCAGATGCTTGGGAATTTCTCCTTCGGTGATTATTTCAAGGAAGAAGCCATCCACTTTGCGTGGGAGCTGCTTACCAGCCCTCAGGATCAGGGCGGCTATGGCTTTGACCCCGATGTCCTCTGGGTCACCACCTTCACCGATGACGAGGAGGCGCGCAGTATCTGGCGCTCCGAAGGCATGAACCCAGAGCACATGCAGGTCATGGGCATGGAGGACAACTTCTGGACGACCGGTGGCCCCGGTCCCGGTGGCCCCTGCTCGGAGATCTACGTGGATCGCGGTCCCGAATACGGCAAGGACGGCGGCCCGATCGTCGACGAGAACCGGTACATCGAAATTTGGGATCTCGTCTTTGAAAACTACGAAGTCGACAACGTCAAGTCCAAAACCGACCTGCACATCGTGGGTGAGCTCGAAAACAAGAACATCGATACGGGCATGGGTCTCGAACGCGTCGCGTACTTGCTGCAGGGCAAGCAGAACATCTACGAAACCGATGAGGTCTTCCCTGTCATCGAGGCTGCCGAGAAGCTCTCAGGCCGCCGCTATGGCGCGAAGGAAGAGGACGATGTCCGTTTCCGTGTCGTGGCCGATCACGTCCGTTCCGCCCTCATGATCATGAGCGACGGCGTTCGTCCCAGCAACGAGGGACGCGGCTATGTGCTGCGTCGTCTGCTGCGCCGCACCATCCGTTCCATGAAGATGCTCGGTGTTGACGATCAGGTGCTGCCGGCGCTGCTGCCCGTCTCCAAAGAGGCGATGGCTCCCAGTTACCCGGATCTGAACAACTCCTTCGCGGAGGTTTCTACGTCCGCGTACGGAGAGGAGGAGGCTTTCCGCCGCACTCTCGACCGTGGAACCGAAATTCTGGATCTCGCTGTCAGCAAGGCGAAGAAGGGCCCTCAGGAAGCGGCCGTCTCCGGAGCTGATGCCTTCAAGCTGCACGACACCTACGGTTTCCCCATCGAACTCACCCTTGAAATGGCGAGTGAGCAGGGTGTGCACGTGGACGAGGCCACGTTCCACAAGCTCATGGCGGAGCAGAAGGCGCGTGCGCGTCAGGACGCTCTGAAGAAGCGTCACAACGTTGACCTCAGTGTGTATGACGACTTCAAGAAGAGCCTGGAGAAGCCGCAGGAATTCTTGGGATACACCGACTTCACCAGTCGCAGCACCGTGCTGGGGATTCTCACCGACAAGGGTCCGGTGACGACGGTCTCCGCTCCGGCCGATGTCGAGGTCATCCTTGACCGCACTCCGTTCTATGCGGAGCAGGGTGGCCAGATGGCCGATCACGGCGAAATTCTTTCCGACGACGGCGCAGTCCTTGAAGTCGACGATGTCCAGCACCCTGTGAAGGGACTCATCGTGCATCACTGCCGTCTCACCGACGGTACCCTGAATCAGGATGCCACCGTCACCGCCAGCATCGACACCGACCGTCGTGCCGCTTTGGCGCGGTCGCACACGGCCACGCACATGGTTCACAAGGCGATCCGTGAGGAACTCGGTCCTCAGGCCACCCAGCGTGGGTCCGTGGTGGAGCCCGATTATCTGCACTTCGACTTCCAATGGTCGGGAGCGCCGTCCAAGGCGCAGATGCACCGCATCGAGGAGCGCGTGAACGAACGCGTTCGCGCCGATCTTCCGGTGACGATGGAAGAGATGCCTTTCAAAGATGCCATCGCTCTAGGTGCCATGCACCTCTTCGGCGAAAAGTACGGTGACACGGTTCGCCTCGTCACCATTGGCCAGGATGGCTGGAGCCGTGAGCTCTGCGGTGGAACCCACCTCGACCGAACCGGCAAGGTCGGTTCCTTCACGCTGCTGGGCGAATCCTCCATTGGCACCGGCGTGCGTCGTGTCGACGCCTACGTTGGCGGCAAGGCATACGAATACGATTCCAAGGAACGCGCTCTGGTATCCCAGATCGCAGATTCGCTCAACGCCCGTCCCGATGACCTCGCCGAGCGTATCGCCTCGTTGCTGACCAGGCTCAAGGAATCGGAACACAAGCTGGCGGCTCTGTACGAACAGCAGCTGCATGCGGCCATTCCGGAAATGGTGGAAGAAGCGAGGAAGAACCCCGTTGCAGGCATTGCACTGGCAAGCCGGAACGTCGGTACTTTCGGCTCCCTCGACGCTTTGCGTAAGGCGGTGACCGATGTGAGGGCCCGTCTGGGTGAGGCTCAGCCGGTGGTCGTGGCGCTGTCTGGAAAAGGCGACAATGGCAAGCCGTATCTGCTGGTTGCGACCAATGAGGCCGCACGCCAGAAGGGCATCAAGGCGGGCGACCTCGTTCGCACGGCCTCGAAGGTTCTCGGTGGTGGCGGTGGCGGCAAACCCGACTTCGCACAGGGCGGTGGCCAGGATGCCTCGAAGATTGATGCCGCGCTGAGTGGTCTTGCCACGCAGGTGACGGAACTGGCGGACTGAGAAGGCACATGTCGCGCTGGATGGGAGTGGACCTCGGCAACGCCAGAGTCGGGATAGCAGTGTCAGATCCCGAGCTGAGCGTTGCCACTCCTTTGGAGAACGTCGAAGTGTGGTCCGATTATTTCGAGGCTCTCAATGACGTCGTTGACCTTGTCCATGAAAACGGCATCACCACGGTAGTGGTCGGTTGGCCGTTGAACATGGACGGTTCTGAGGGGAAGGCAGCGAAGAAGGCTCGTCGTTGGTCTCAGCAGCTTGAGAAACGACTTGCTGCACCACAAGAAGGACTTACTGCACAAGAAGGCCAAGAGATCCGCCAGTCAACGGAAGATGCCGTCTCCGTGCGACTCAAAGACGAGAGACTGACCACGGTCGTTGCTCATCGTCAATTGCATCAGGCGGGACGTTCCAGTCTGACGCATCGTTCAGTGGTCGACCAGCAGTCTGCGGTACTGATATTGCAATCCGCGCTGGATGAGAGAGCCCGAGGAAACGGACAAGCGGAAAGAGAGACTCACGATGGAAGAGCATGATCTGGAAGATTTCTTCCACGACGTGCACCAAGACGAGCAGACCGACGATGTGTACCGCAGCAAGGGGATCTCCGAACCTCCGGCACCGCCGAAGACGCGTCACGAAATCAGTCAGGCGATACGCAGAAGAAAACACCATCAGATGCTCAAACGCATTCTTCTGGTGGTTCTCTTCGCCGTTTTCGCGCTTATTGTATGGGCCATCGTCTCCCAGATTCATTTCTCGGCGCCGAAAACGGACAGTGATTCGGATAGCGTTGTCCAGGATTATCCGGGTCCGGGCACCGGATCGGTGGAATTCACCGTCAGTACCGGTGATTCAAGTGCTGTGATCGGGGAGAACCTTGTGAAGGAAGGCATCGTCTCTTCCGTCAATGTCTTTACGGAAGCGGTGCTGAACGCCGATGCCCAGTCGAGTTTGCAGCCGGGTATCTTCACGTTGAAATACCGCATGAGTGCAGAGGATGTGGTGAAGATTCTGACGGACCCCTCCCAGGCGAAGGGACTTCTGCAGGTCACATCGGATGCGCGAGTGAGCGAGATCGTCGACGAAGCGGCGGAACTGTCGGGAACCCCGAAGAGTGACTTCCAGAAAATCCTCGACGACAAGGGCGACGGTATCCTCCCCAGTGAGGCGAAAGGCAGTTTCGAAGGCTGGCTTGAGCCCGGTACCTATGACGTGAAGACGCTGAAGTCCGCCAAGAAGATCCTTACTGCAATGGTGAAGAAACGCATTGAGAAACTCGACGAACTCAAGGTCCCCACAGGCTCGAAACGTGAGGAGATCATCACCAAGGCGTCAATCGTCGAAGGAGAGGTCAACAAGTCTGAGTACTACGCCAAGGTCGCGCGTGTCATTCAGAATCGTCTCGACAAGAACATGGCACTGGGAATGGATAGCGTGGTCGCCTATGGCAACAACGTCGCTCCGCGTCAGCTGACGAAGTCCATGCTTTCAGACACCTCGAACCCCTACAACTCCAGAGTCCATAAGGGACTGCCGCCCACTCCCATCAACAATCCGAGCGATGCCACCATCACCGCCGCCATGAATCCGGCGGAGGGCGACTGGCTCTACTTCGTCACAGTGAATCTCGACACCGGTGAGACCAAGTTCACCGACAGCATCGATGAATTCAACAAGTATTCCAAGGAATACGAGGAGTGGGAAAAGAACAACTGAGCTGAGAGAAGCGCGGTGACGCCGACACGGCCACCGGCACCGGACCTCAACAGAGAAGAACCGACAACAGGGCGGCGGCACTCATGACCGGGACAAAGGGCACGCCGCTATTCCTTTTCCGCAGATACTGAATCCCCAAGGCGGCGAGGCCCAGAGTTCCCATGAGGAACCACCACACTATGACGGCGAACAATCCACCCGCGTAACCGACTGCAAGCCCCAAAAGGAACGCGGTCGTTGCGTCTCCCAGGCCAACGGCCGTGGGAAACGCGAGACATAGAGCCAGCTGGATGAGGAAGCAGACGCCGCCGAGGACCGTTGCTATTCCCGCCTTCGTCAGTCCCTGCGGCACGGGGGAGACGAGAAGGAACACCGCGAGTTGGGTGAGTGCGCCACAGGCGACCACGACACGCGGAACAGTGCGGGTTCGGGCATCAATCATTGACAGCGCCGCCGCTGCGATGAGACTGGGAAGAAGCGTGAGGTAGTGCATTGCGTAAGATGTCTTTCAGTTGAATCAGCGAATAAGGAGTGGCCATGTTGCGTTGGCAGACGGCAGGAGAATCCCACGGCGAGGCTTTGGTCGCCATGATCGAGGGGCTGCCTTCGGGTGTGCAGATAACCTCCGAAGACATTAAGCAGGCTTTGGCCCGCCGTCGTCTCGGATACGGGCGTGGTGCACGAATGGGATTCGAGCAGGATCAGGTGCGTCTTCTCACGGGAGTGCGGCACGGTTCCACGCTGGGATCTCCCGTTGCCATCGAAATAGGGAACACGGAATGGCCCAAGTGGACCAAGATCATGAGCACGGACCCGCTTCCTGACGGCGAAGAGTTGCCTCAAACGGGCCGCAACGCACCGTTGAGCAGGCCACGGCCTGGACATGCGGATCTCACCGGTATGCGCAAGTACGGTTTCACCGATGCACGTCCCATTCTGGAGCGCTCTTCGGCCCGCGAGACCGCCTCGCGAGTGGCTCTGGGGCAGATTGCCGCAAACTATCTTGAGCAGACGGTCGGCATCCGCACCATTTCGCACGTCGTGTCGTTGGGAACCGCGGAAGTGAGCGGCGAGACGCCGCTGCCGACCCCAGACGACCGTGAGGCTCTCGATGCCTCACCAGTACACACGCTCGACGCCGACGGCGAGAAGGCCATGATGGCCGAAGTGGATGCCGCGAAGAAAGACGGCGACACCCTTGGCGGTGTCGTGGAGGTTTTGGCATACGGAGTTCCCGCAGGGTTGGGAACGTATGTGGAATCGGATCGCAGGCTCGATGCCGCGCTCGCCTCGGCACTCATGGGCATCCAGGCGGTCAAGGGAGTGGAGGTCGGCGACGGCTTCAAGGAAGCGTATCGCCGCGGCACCCAGGCCATGGATGAGATCGTGGTGGGGGATGATGGGAGAATTACGCGCCTCACCAATCGTGCAGGTGGCATCGAAGGCAGCATGAGCAATGGCGAGATCATTCGCGTTCGTGCCGCCGTCAAACCGATCTCCTCGGTTCCCCGCGCCCGCAAGACGGTTGACGTCCTCACGGGAGAGCCTGCCGTCGCCATCAATCAGCGTTCCGATACCACCGCCGTGGTGCCGGCGGCCATCGTTGCGGAAGCCATGGTGCGCCTGACCCTTGCCCGCTTCGTCAACGAGAAGTTCGGCGGTGACAGCGTGGCGGAGGTAAAGCGCAACGCGGAAGGCTACATCGCCTCCTGGCCGGAGCATCTTCGCTGAAATCCCAGCTGAAACCCCAGTCGCAAGCATTCACGTTCACCGGTGTCACAGCTGTCTGTGCGCCGGCGCCGCCTCTCTTTGGAAGTTATTGACATGACGAAGCCGAATCCTTCTACCCGCATCCCCCTCGCGGTCTTCATCGGCATGCCCGGATCGGGGAAGACCCGTATAGGGCGTGAGCTTGCCGGCATTCTCAAGGTGCCCTTCAAAGATTCCGACATCGAGATCGAGATGCAGGAATCCGAAACCGTTACCGATATCTTCGAAAACCGTGGCGAGCAGGAATTCAGGGCCATCGAGGCGGGACTCATCATCAATCGACTCTCCGGATTCGACGGGGTTCTTTCCCTTGGCGGCGGTGCTCCCATGTCGGCCTCCGTCGCGGAGGCACTGCGTCGGTACGTGGCGGCCGGCGGAATGGTGGTGCTGCTGGATGCCGATCCACGCGAGGCCATCTCACGTGCCAGCCGTTCGGGAAACAGGCCTTTGCTGGCAAAGGACGCCGCGGCCCGGTGGCGACGACTTGCAGAGGAACGGATGCCCGTCTTCACCGACGTGGCATCGTTGGTTGTGACAACGAAAGGATTCAGCCCCATGGAAGTGGCGCAGCGCATTGAAGACGAATTGTACGAACACAAGGTGCATGTAGGAGGCCAGAATCCGTATGACGTCGTCATCGGCAATGGAGTCCTCGAACAGCTTCCTTCTGTGGTGGGGGAGAAGGTGCACAAAGTCGCCCTCATCCACACGGATCCTGTGCGCGTGCACTCCGACAGGGCCCTCGACTTGTTGAACGAGGCCGGCTATAAGGTCACGGACATCACCATTCCCGATGCCGAGGAAGGCAAGACTGTTGACGTCATGGCCTCGATCTGGCACACGCTTGGGGAGGAGGGTTTCACTCGCTCCGATGCCATCGTGGGGTTGGGTGGAGGTGCGGCGACTGATGTTGCGGGCTTTGCGGCGGCGACGTGGATGCGCGGCATCCGCTATGTCAATTGCCCGACTTCGTTGCTGGCGATGGTTGATGCCTCGACAGGCGGCAAAACCGGCATTAACACGGAACTCGGTAAGAACCTGGTGGGCAGCTTCTACACTCCCGCAGGCGTCTTGGCCGATATGACGACGCTTTCGACGCTCCCGAACGACATCTTCGTCGAGGGGCTGGGTGAGGTCGCCAAGTCCGGCTTCATCATGGATACCCACATTCTGGATCTGTTGGAATCCCATTCACGTGTCCTGAGGGATTTCGATCCGCAGAATCTGACTCCTGCGCAGCACGCCGTGATCGCCGATCTCATTCGGCGTACGGTGACGGTGAAATCCGCGCATGTGACGGCGGATCTCAAGGAAGCCGGAAAGCGCGAATTTCTCAACTACGGACACACTCTCGCTCACGCGATCGAACAGATCGAGCACTTCACGTGGCGTCATGGTCAGGCGGTTGCGGTCGGCATGGTCTTCGCGGCGGAACTGTCGCATCTCACTGGGCATATCGACAGCGAAACGGTGGATTACCATCGTCGTCTGCTCTCTAGCCTCGGACTGCGCACCAGTTGGCAGGGCGGAAGTTTCGACGAGGTCCTCGCTCTCATGCACCGTGACAAGAAGGCGCGTGGAAACAAGCTACGTTTCATCATTCTCGAATCCGTCGGCGTGCCCATCCACCTGGATGACCCGCCGCTGGACGCCGTGCGTGAGGCCTTCGAGCGCATTCGTCACTGAAGCGCTCGTGAGGCGGACTGACTATACGGAAGTGGCACCGGCAGAGGGCGGGTGTCTGAGTGGAAGGAATGAATCATGACGCAGGAACAGTCGGTTTCTCACAAGATCGTCATCGTCAACGGCCCCAATCTCGGGCGCTTGGGCGTACGCGAGCCCGAGATCTATGGGAATGCCACGCTTCAGACGCTGCGGGAGGACTGCACGGAATGGGGCAGAAAGCTCGGCTGGGACGTCGAAGTCCGTCAGAGCGATGACGAGGCGGAGGTCATCCACTGGATGCATCAGGCGGTGGACGAGCGCACCCCGGTGGTTCTGAACCCCGCGGCTTTCACGCATTACAGCTACGGTCTCGCCGATGCTGCGGCACAGGTGACCGACGCCGACCTTCCTCTAGTGGAAGTGCACATTTCCAATCCCGCCTCTCGTGAGACTTTCCGCCGTCACTCCGTCATCTCGCCCATCGCCACAGGAACCATCACGGGAATGGGTTTCTATGGTTACAAACTGGCCATCGAGGCCATCGCCGAACTGACGGACGCAAAGAATTGACGTCCACAGAGCATTGACGACACTCTGAGAAGAATCCCTCTCATCCGTTGGAAAGTAAGGGGTGGGGGAAGATTCGGGGGTGTTCGCAGGGCTCTGCTCACCTTGAAGCTAAAAAAGGTCAGGGAGAACTGATAAGATGAAGTTCCATGGTTAAACAACATGGAATTCCTCAGCAGCACATCACTAAACAAATTTTCGTCACTGGCGGTGTTGTGTCCTCTTTGGGCAAAGGGCTCACGGCATCTTCCCTTGGACGTCTTCTTCGTAGTCGGGGAATTCGTGTTCTCCACCAGAAGCTAGACCCCTACATCAACGTTGATCCCGGCACCATGAACCCCTTCCAGCACGGCGAGGTATACGTGACGGAAGACGGCGCCGAAACCGATCTCGACATCGGCCATTACGAGCGTTTCACTGACGTTTTCCTGTCGCAGCGGGCCAACGTGACCACGGGGCAGATCTATCAGAACGTCTTGCGCAAGGAGCGTGCAGGGGAGTACCTCGGCCAGTGCGTCCAGGTCATTCCTCACATCACCGGAGAGATCAAATCGCGTATGCGTGCGCAGGCCTCCGACGATGTCGATGTGATCATCACCGAAATAGGCGGCACAGTCGGCGACATCGAATCACAGCCCTTCATGGAGGCAGCCCGCGAGGTGCGTCGGGAAATTGGTCCTGAGAACTGCATGTTCGTGCACGTCTCTCTCGTTCCGTACATCGCCGCAGCGCATGAGCTCAAGACGAAGCCGACCCAGCATTCCGTGATGATGCTCCGCCAGCTCGGCATCACCCCGGACGCCCTGGTTCTGCGTTCGGACCGCCCGCTCAGCCAGGCGATCAAGGACAAGATCTCCCTGATGTGTGACGTCGATGGAGAAGGCGTGGTCAACTGCGTGGACGCTCCCAGCATTTACGATGTTCCGAAGATTCTCTTCGATGAGGGTCTTGACACCTACGTGGTGCGCGAGCTTGGCCTTCCCTTCCACGATGTGGACTGGGCCGAGTGGGGCGAACTGCTTGATCGCGTCCATCATCCGAAGAGCGAAGTCTCCGTGGCAATCGTCGGTAAGTACATCGATCTTCCGGATGCCTACCTGTCCGTCACCGAAGCCCTCAAGGCCGGTGGCTTCGCTCACTGGGCGAAGGTCAACATCAAGTGGGTGCAGGCTGATACCTGTGAAACCATGGAGGGGGCGCAGAAGAGCCTCGGCGATGTCGATGGCATCGTGGTTCCCGGTGGTTTCGGCATTCGTGGCATCGAAGGAAAGATCGGCGCCCTGCGGTGGGCACGCGAGAAGAAGGTCCCGGCTTTGGGCCTCTGCCTTGGTCTGCAATCCATGGTCATCGAGTATGCGCGTCACGTCCTCGGACTGGAGGATGCGAATTCCTCCGAATTCGAGCCTGATGCCGCCAACCCTGTGATCGCCACCATGGAGGAGCAGAAGGACATTGTTTCCGGAAAGGGCGATATGGGTCACACCATGCGTCTGGGAAGCTATCCTGCAGAACTTCAAGAGGGTTCTCTTGTAGCGCAACTTTACGGCACCGTTCACGTCACCGAGCGTCATCGTCACCGCTATGAGGTGAACATCGCTTACAAGCAGCAACTAGAGGATGCAGGGCTTCGTATCAGCGGAACCAGCCCCGATGGAGAACTGACGGAATTCGTTGAATTGCCGCAGGATGTGCACCCGTTCTATGTCGGTACCCAAGCCCATCCTGAGTTCAAGTCGCGCCCTACCAAGCCTCATCCATTGTTCGCAGGCCTGGTGGGAGCAGCACTCGAACATCAAGGAAAGTAGGAGGCGCCCTCAGTGGGAGAAGCAGTTCCAGGTTCCTCGGCGTCCACACAGGCCCCAAAGAAGGCCTCGGACGTTGAGATGAGCCAGTACGTGGCTGATCGTGCTCGCGTCAACGAGGAAAAGATCAAAAAAGATGATGAGATCATTTCCCAGTTCGGCGAATACAATTACGGCTGGCATGACTCCGACGCTGCTGGTGAAGCAGCAAAGAAGGGTATCAGCGAGGAAGTAGTTCGCTCGATTTCGGCGGATAAAAATGAGCCGGAGTGGATGCTGAACTACCGTCTTGCGGGGTACAAGGCATTCCTCGACAAGCCGATGCCCGATTGGGGCGTCGACCTCAGCGGTTTCGATGCCCAGGATTTCAAGTACTACGTCAAGCCCATCGATAAGAAGGCGAATTCGTGGGACGACCTGCCGCCGGACATCAAGAACACCTACGATCGTCTCGGCATTCCCGAAGCGGAAAAGAAGCGTCTTGTCTCAGGCGTCGCGGCTCAGTATGAGTCCGAGGTCATCTACAACTCGATTCGCGAGGATCTCAAAAAGCAGGGTGTCATCTTCCTCGATACCGATGCTGCCGTTCAGCAGTATCCGGATCTGGTGAAGAAGTACTTCAGCAAGGTGGTCCCCGTCGATGACAACAAGTTCGCAGGGCTGAACACGGCCGCCTGGTCAGGTGGTTCCTTCGTGTACGTGCCGAAGGGTGTGCACGTGGACATCCCGCTGCAGGCCTACTTCCGCATCAATACGCCGGCAATGGGTCAGTTCGAACGCACGCTGATCATCGCCGATGAGGGTTCCTATGTCCATTACGTCGAGGGCTGTACCGCGCCGATCTACACGGAGGATTCGCTGCATGCCGCCGTCGTTGAGATCTTCGTGGAAAAGGGCGCCCGCGTCCGTTACACCACGGTCCAGAACTGGTCGAACAACGTCTACAACCTCGTGACCCAGCGCGCCTACGTGCGTGAGGGCGCCACCATGGAGTGGGTCGATGGAAACATCGGTTCCAAGGCCACCATGAAGTACCCGGCGTGCGTTCTTGCCGAGCCGTATGCCAAGGGCGAGACCATGTCCATTGGTTTCGCGGGCAAGGGCCAGTATCAGGACACCGGTGCCAAGATGATTCACCTTGCTCCTCATACCAGCTCCACCATCGTGGCGAAGTCGATTTCCAAGGACGGTGGGCGCTCCGCCTACCGCGGCTTGGTCAAGATCGTCAAGGGAGCGGAGGCCTCGAGTTCCTCGGTGGTCTGTGATGCCCTGTTGGTGGATGACTTCTCGCGTTCCGATACCTATCCGCATGTGGATGTCCGTGAAGACAACGTCTCCATGGCGCATGAGGCGACTGTCTCCAAGGTTTCTGAGGATCAGCTCTTCTATCTCATGAGCCGTGGCATTGAGGAGAAGGAAGCCATGGGAATGATCGTGCGCGGCTTCGTTGAGCCGATCTCGCGACTGTTGCCCATGGAATACGCTCTGGAGCTCAACAGGCTCGTGGAGCTGCAGATGGAAGGATCGGTGGGCTGATATGAGCGATTACGCACAGCAACAGGAAGTCACATTGCCTACTGCCGATCCGAATGATCCGTACGCGTTCCCTGCGTCGATGCCCTCCAGCGTCGACAAGGAACCACGGTCCTTTGATCCGGACGCCTTTGCGATGCCGACTCCGAAGATTGATGACTGGCGCTACACGCCACTCGATCGCGTCTCCGAGTTCTTCAACGTCTTCACGCCCTCTAATGCCACGTCGGTCGCCGCGAGCCTCATCGACGGAACCTCTCTCGACTCCATCGAGGGAGTGAGTTTCCGGGAGATCGCGAAGACCCAGGCTCCCGCGGGAACCGTGCTGAAGCCCTCCGACAGGGCTGCGGCGGTTCAGTGGGCGTCCACGCAGAAGGCCTACGCACTGGAGATCACCCAGTCCCAGGACACCCCCGTCCTCGTGACGGTAAAGGGTTCCGGGCTGGATCTGGACGCCATTGAACTGGTGTTCACCGCTGCAGCCGATGTGCACGCCGACATTGTTCTCGAACATGCCGGTCAGACACGTCTCGCTGAGGGCGTGGAAATCTCCACGGGAAAGAATTCCGAGGTGTCCTTCACTTCCGTCCAGGAATGGACTCCCGATTCCAAGCACGTTGGATCGCACCGTATCCATGTTGGCGAGGGTGCGCATCTGCGTCACTCGGTGGTGTCCCTTGGCGGCGATGTCATCCGCATTCGCATGGATCAGGACTTCGGTGGCCCCGAAGGCGACCTCAACATGCTCGGCATTTACTTCGTGGATCCCGGCCAGCACATGGAACACCGCACCATGGTGGTTCACAACTACCCGGAGTGCCGCTCCCGTGTGGTTTACAAGGGCGCGTTGGACGGTAAGAAGGCGCATTCCACGTGGGTTGGAAACGCTCTGATTCAGCCGACCGCTCCCAATACCGATTCCTATGAGCTGAACCGCAACCTCGTGCTCACACCGGGAGCCATCGCGGATTCCGAACCGAATCTTGAGATCGAGAACGGCAACATCATCGGTGCCGGCCATGCGAGTTCCGTGGGCCGCTTCGACGACGAGGAGCTGTTCTATCTTCAGTCTCGCGGAATCCCGGAGACGGAGGCACGCAAACTGGTGGTACGTGGTTTCTTCGGTGAGTTGGTGGAGGAAATCGGCATCCCGGAGATTTCAAAGCATCTGATGGGTGTTATCGACCGGCGACTCGCACGCGGCGAATCGGACGACATGAAACAAGTGTTGGAGGAAAACTGATATGCAGCACACTTTAGAGATCAAGGATCTACGCGCCGCGGTCGAGACCAAGGAAGGCCGCAAGGAGATCCTCAAAGGCGTCAACCTCACGGTTCACTCCGGCGAGACGCATGCCATCATGGGACCGAACGGTTCCGGGAAGTCGACGCTGGCCTACACGCTGGCGGGTCACCCGAAATATGAGGTTGAGTCCGGTCAGGTTCTGCTCGACGGCGAGGATCTGCTCAAGATGACGCCGGATGAGCGTGCAAAGGCAGGCCTGTTCCTCGCCATGCAGTACCCGGTCGAGGTTCCAGGCGTTTCCATGACCAATTTCCTGCGCACAGCGAAGACCGAGATCGATGGAAAGGCTCCGGCCATCCGCAGCTGGGTCAAAGAACTGGGCGAAGAGATGAAGAAGCTGCGTATGGATCCCAAGTTCGCGCAGCGCTCCGTGAACGAAGGCTTCTCGGGTGGAGAGAAGAAGCGTGCCGAGGTGCTTCAGCTCGAGCTGCTGGCCCCGAAGTTCGCCATTCTGGACGAAACCGATTCAGGTCTCGACGTCGACGCGCTGCGCATCGTGTCGGAGGGCGTGAATCGTGCCAAGGAAAAGCATGAGTTCGGCATCCTCATGGTGACGCACTACACGCGAATCCTCCGCTACATCAAGCCCGATGTGGTGCACGTTTTCGCTGACGGCCGCTTCATCAAGACCGGCGGTCCTGAGCTTGCCGACGAACTGGAGGAGACCGGTTACGACCGTTACCTTCCTGAAGGCTCGGATTCCGAGTCCGCGCTGGCATAGGCGTGGCATCGGTTTAATCGTGGTGCCCGTTTAACGGAAAGTCGCAGTTCCAGTGCCTTTCGATCACCAGTCATGCACCTGTCGTGGCGCAGGCGGTGAGGAAAGGAGCCGGGACTGCGGCATTCGTTTTTTTCGGAGGCCGTTATGAACCGTTCCAGACCGTTCCCTACTTTTCCTTACTTTTTCGTCTGTCCATCACGTGAGTTTGTGACCCGAAAGCCTTGTGTCACGCAGTTTTTTGTACAAGGCTAGAGGAGATTACTTATCTGTTCGTGTGTCTGTATGTCTGTGTGTAGCGGTTTTTACTGTTGGTATCCATTGCGAAGGCGATATGAATGACTGATTTTGCTGGTATCAAGGCCCAGTTCCCAATTCTCGATCAAGAGATCCATGGTCACCCATTGGTGTATCTCGACTCGGGAGCGACCGCTCAGAAACCTCAGACCGTCATCGATGCGGAATCGGCATTCTATGAAACCATCAACGCCGGCGTGCATCGTGGAGCCCATGAGCTGGCTGCCCGTTCGACCGTCGCTTTCGAAGACGCTCGTGCCAAGGTTGCCAAGCTCGTCAACGCCGGTTTCGGCGAGGGTAAGGACGAGATCGTCGTCACGGCGGGTGCCACCGCGGGCCTCAATCTTCTTGCCACCGCTTTCGGCAACGCCTCACAGGGGCGCGGGGGAGAGGCCGCCAAGCGCTTCGCTCTCGGTCCCGGCGATGAGATCGTGGTGTCCAAGGCCGAGCATCATTCGGTGCTGCTGAGTTTTCAGGAACTTGCTTACCGCACGGGAGCCACCCTTAAGTGGTTTGATCTCGATGAATACGGTTCAATTCGTTCCGACACCGCCGACTCGGTGATCACCGAGCGTACGAAGGTCGTCGCCATCACCCACATCGGCAACGTGACGGGTGCCATCACCGATGTTGCCCCGATTGTCACGCGGGCACATGCCGTAGGGGCGTTGGTGGTCCTCGATATCTGCCAGTCCGTGCCGCATATTCCCGTCGACGTGAAGGCTTTGGATGTGGACTTCGCCTGCTGGAGCGGCCACAAGATGTACGGTCCCACTGGCGTCGGCTTCCTGTATGGCCGTCGTGAGTTGTTGGAAGCCTTGCCGCCGGCAAGCTTCGGCGGTTCCATGGTCGAACTCGCGTGGATGGACAGGCCGGCGCAGTATATGGATCCGCCCGCACGCTTCGAGGCAGGAACGCAACCGGTGGCGCAGGTCGTCGCCGCGGGCGTTGCCGCCGAGTGGATGATGAATCTGGGGATGGCAAATATCGCCGAGCATGAGAAGACCGTCACCCGTGAACTGCTCAAGCTCGGAGATATCGAAGGCGTGCGTCTTCTGGGACGTCCCGACATGGAGAATCGCATCGGCACCGTTGCCTTTGACGTTGAGGGTGTGCACCCTCATGACGTGGGCCAGTTCATTGATTCGTTGGGCATCGCCATCCGCGTGGGACATCATTGTGCGCAGCCGATTCACCGTCACTTCGGGCTCTATGCCTCCAACCGTGCGTCTACCGGCGTCTACAATTCGCCGGATGACGCTCGTGCTCTCGTCGACGCGGTCTCACAGGTGCGTGGTTATTTCCTCGGCAAGTAAGTTCCTGGGGAAGTACGTTTCTGCGGAAGTACCGGCAGTAGGAGAACAGTGATGGCCGGTGTCAGCAGACGTTACAGATGCTGGAGAGCGGTGATCGGGCTGATCCTGGAGGCCTTCACCGCAGGGTAGATGCCGGCGATGGTTCCCGTGAGAATCCCCAGAAGGGGGCCGAGCAGTAGCAGCATCGGATCGATAACGGGAGTCCATGACTGCACGAAGCAGACTCCCAAAATGGCCGCGAGGCCCAAACTCATACCGATGAGACCGCCGATGCCACCGAGCAGTGCGGTCTCTCCCAGTATTTGAGCGAGGATGTGCCGCGGTCGTGCTCCCAAGGCACGCCTCAATCCTATTTCGGGAATTCGTTCGAAGATTGAGGTGAGGGTGGAGTTTGCAATGCCGACGCACCCAATCAAGAGCGCCAGCACTGCCAATCCGACGAGCAGTCCAGACAGCGAGGACTGAACGCCTCGCGTCGCCTTCGACCAGTCCTGTGGTGCGTCGACAAGAAAGTTTTGTGGGGCGTCAGGACGCAGCGCGTAAGGAGCTTGGTTGGCGATGAGTCGGGCCGCTCCCATGTCGGTGCGTAGCATCATTTGTGCCGGTGAGGTAGCAGTCGGCTTCCCATACAATTTCAGGGAGGTCGTGTCGGGAATCACTACTGACGTGTCGATTTCCGGCAGTTCCGTCACCGAATGAAGAATCCCGAGTACCGAGAAGGGCTCACTGTTGAGATAAATCGTGTGGGGGAGTGTCAGGTCGTTGATTCCCAGATGTTGCGCTGTCTTTTCACCCAAGACGGCGACGTGTGACTGATGCTGCACATGGAAGGAGTTGAAGGGGATTCCTATCTTCATGCTGTTTCTTGCAAAATCGAAAAGACCGTTGTCGGCCGCGTAGACCGCGAACCCTGTGGAGTTCTGTGAGCCGAAAGTGGGCTTGGTGCTGATGCTGAGCGGGTGGACGTCGCTGTCCACCTTCCAATACAGTGAGGCAGACTTCACGCCGTTCAGTGCAGTGATTCTCTTCAGTGAATCGGTAGGAAAGCTCAGCGCGGCCTTTTGAGAGGTTTTTGGGAGGTTGTCTGTGAGGTGCAGTTGCGTCGCTTCAAGTGTGTTGAATTTTTCGCTGATTTGCCCCGCCGCAGATTGTGTGAATCCGATAATTCCAATGAAGGTGGCAATTCCCAGAATGGTTCCCGCAATCGTCATGAGCGTTCGTGAGGGTCTGCTCGAGGCGGCGGAAAGAATTTCGTGGAGGAAATCCTTCACTCTGATGGTCGACTTCTGCTCTTTCTCGGCATGCCTCATACCTGGGAATCCTCCACTTCGGAAAGGATTCCGTCGCGTGTCCTCACAACGCGGTCTGCGAAGACGGTTTGCTTCTCGTTGTGCGTCACCATGATGAGCGTCATTCCCTCGGTGTGAAGCTCATCGAAGATGTGCATAATCGAGAGTGAGCGCTGTGAATCAAGATTGCCGGTGGGTTCGTCGCACAAGATCAGCTTCGGATTGTTGCATATCGCCCGTGCGATGGCGACGCGCTGTTTCTCTCCTCCCGAAAGATCCTGTGGGAATGCCGCTGCCTTTTTCGCCAACCCAAGCTTTTCGAGTGCCTCTTCAGCGTGTTTCTGTCGTGTTCGCAGAGGTATTCCGTTATACATTCCAGCCATGGCAACGTTGTCGAGCGCACTCCGTGATGGGATGAGATGGAAGGCCTGAAAGATGAATCCGATGTCGGCGGCCCTATGATAGGCGATTTCGGAGGGGGTCATGGTCTCGGTAGGGTGGCCGTCGAAGGCGTAGGAGCCACTTGTCGGGGTGTCAAGCATTCCGATGATGTTGAGCAGAGTTGACTTACCGGAACCCGATTCGCCGACAATCGCGACAAATTCACCGTAAGAAATGTTCAGATTGACTCCTGCCAGTGCAGTGGTGGGGACGGTGCCACCGTATTGTTTGCCGATGTCACGCAGTTCTACGAGGCGGGGGCGTGAAATATCTTTCGTCGTCTCCAGTGCGGCTTCCATTAATTGCCGCCGATCAAAACTTTGTCGCCAACGGCGAGTTCGGACGCGTGGATAGGAGTGATCTGAAGGTAGCCGTTCGCCTCGAGTCCCGGCGTGACCACTACCCTGGAAAGCTCATCCTTTCCGGTGACCAGAATGACCGTATCGTTGCCTGAGGAATCTTTGGAGAGCGCACCGATGGGAACGCACATCACCGCGTCTTTCGTGGTGGAACGCACAAGGTGGATAACAGTCTGTTTGTTGGCGAGGGAGGGATTGATGTCCGTCTTGCAGGACGCCAGTACAGAGACCTTTGAGTCCTTGACCTCGCTGATGGACGTCACGGAGCAGTCCTTGACGGTGTCTTTCTCATCGGTGGTGACGGTTGAGCCGGTTGCCAGGCTTCCGACTTGTGAGGAATCGATGGTGGCCTGGAGCACCAGTTTCGAGGTGGACAGTGACATGACGTTCCCTGATGCTGAACTTCCTAGGGAGGTGGTCACTGCGGAAACCGTGGCGGGCAAGTGATTCACGAACACCACTTCGTTGCGAGGAAGAATGGCGCCAGTTTTGGACTCCAATTCTGCGAGTTCAGTCTTTGCCTCGGTGATTGCCGCGGAATCTTTTGCTTTTCGTGCCGCGGTGAGTGCGGCACGCGCTTGGAGCAATGACGTATTCTCGCTTCCGGTATCGTCATCGGTTGTCTGCGCCTCGTAATGATTGTTCCTGTACAACGCGCTGACGGCGGCCTTCGTAGCTGTTCCGTAGATGCCATCAACGGAGGCGCGGCTGAGTAATCCAACATCGGCTAGTGCGTTTTGAAGCTGCGTGACGTCGGGCCCGGTCATGGAGGGGCGTAAATCCCTGTAGGCGGGAAAAGTGCCTCTGAGAACGAAGACGGGGCGTCCGGAAATTTCGATGGCGACGTTGCCCTCCCGAACGCTATCACCCTTTTTCAAAGGGAGCTTTGTTGTCACCAGGGCACCGGTTGTTCCCTGTGAATCTATATCTTGCCCCGTTGAGGCATCGGAGGAGTCGGCCTGGGAACTGTTTGCGGAACTGTTCGCTTGGCCTGTTCCAGAAATGGTAATGACATTCTGTGCTTTGACGGTTGCCTGAGCATCAAGAATGTCACTCACTACTTTGGAGTCCACTTTTGACGTGATGAGCGTGGGCGTAGGGGCAGCGGTCTGTGCGGCGATCTCTTGGGGTGACTTCATGAGCCTTCCGGCGAAAAAACCTATGATTGCGGCGATCACGGAGACAACACCTACGAGAAGGAGCCACTTTTTCTTCCATGAACCCTTTGCTTTAAAACTCATGGCGACGAACTCCTTTGGAAGGCTGTGGCTTCGCTCTCTCGCGAAATACTGATGTCATTGACGATGCCTTCGTTGGTTTTATTTCTCCCGTTACTCTCCTGGTTTTGAAAGCTCGGTTTGTGCTTTTTTGAAGATGGAAGCCGAAATTTCCTTGATTTTGTCCATCGTCGCTTGATTATCCTTGATGGAACGAGTCTCATAGGCATTCATGGTCGTCAGAATCGTTTTCATGAAGTCGGTCGATACCTTGCATTCCGCATCTGCGACGGCAGTTGTTCTTTCGGACGCATCAATGGTTCTTTCGTTGTTCTTTTTTCTGTATGAATCCACAATGACGCGTGGCTCGTCATAGGACAGTCCCTTTTTCTTCATGCAGGCGGACCACTGCGACATCGCGCTCTGCACCTTCGCATCGTTGATGGCGTTTGCATCAGCATTCATTCGCGCCTTCTCAAAAGCGCTGATTTGCGAGAACCATTGGGCGTTGTAACCCAATGCGGCTCGTGAGATATCGTCACATCCGGTGTCTTCTTGGTTCACCAGTGCGTGCAGATATCCGGGCTTGTTTTCATCGCTTGCGGTATCAGTGCTTTGAGAGGACGCTGCATCGTTTCCATTGTTTCCATCGTCTTCGTATTGGAATGTGTAGCCGTTGAGTTTTGCATCTTCGGGATCCGATGGCCCCCATATCGTCTTCCAGCTCGAGTTTTTTGCGGAAGAGCTGAAGGCTGCGGGTTGATATTTATATCCCTTTTTTGCCATACATTTTTTGGTGAGTTTATCAGTAGCGGACTGTACGACTTGCTGTTGGTCCGCGTTCATGAAGTAGGCGTCGAAAGGTGAGGAATATTTCATCTCATCATTTATTTTGTCGAAAGATTTTTTCTTCTGTTCCGTGCTGTCTTTTTTCTGGTTGTCAGAGCTTTGATTTTTCGGAGCGGTGCTCTTGTAGAGATCCTCGGCCGAAAGTGAGGACTTCTCCGCATCGTTTTGTGAACCGCAACCGGCACAAAATAGACCAATGATTGCAATGACTGACAAGGCTCTGGAGAGTGTCCTCACTAACGGATTTCCCATGTTTACCTCTTTGTTCCCATGGTTGATTTCTACAAATCATACACTGTGTCCGAGAGAGGCCTTTTGCGGAAGAACTAGAATTCCACCAAAATTCTGCCCTGTGCATGGCCATTGACCAGCGTCTGTTGAGCCTCAATGGTGCGTTCGGCAGGAAAAATTTCTTGCACAACCGCACGAAGCGTTCCGTCGCTGAGCCAGTTGAGAAGCTGCTTATACCCGCCAAGTCCTATCGATCCGTTGGAAAATTGGAAACGTTGACGTGAGGTGTGCCTTGGGAACTCGGTAGTGGAGAGGGAGAGTATGTCGCCCTCAGTCATTTCCGCAGCGATGTCTTCGAGGAGTCGTGTAGTGCCAACAGTGTCAATGACTTTGTTGATGGCGTGCGAGTTCCTCAGGATAGAAGCCACATTCTGCGTGTAATCGATCACATCATCGGCACCGAGTGAGCGCACGAAGTCCATGTTCTGCGGTGCTGAGAGCGCCACCACCGTCGCTCCAGCCTTTTTCAAAAGTTGAATCAAGTAGGTGCCGACGCCGCCTGATGCGCCGGTGACAAACACCGTATCTTTCGAGCTCACTCTCAGATGGTTCGTCGCCGTCATCGCGGCGTCCGCGCCACCAATCAGCGTGACGGCGTCTTCAAGGGCGACGTTGTCGGGGACTTTGAACAGTAGCGGTGGGAGAGTGGAAGCGATGAGCGACTGCATGGCACCGCCAGGGTTCACGCCGATCACGCGTTGCCCCACTAAGTCTGGCGAGCGCAGTGCGCCCACGGCGGTCACTGTGCCCGAAAAACCGTAGCCCACAACGAGAGGCAATCGAACTGGGCGCATACCTCGCAACTTACCCTGCTCGGTCAGAATGTCCCACGGCAAAACGGGGACGAATGCGGTCTTGACCATTGAGGCCATCGGGGTGAGGGTAGGCTCATGCGTTTGCGTGACGTGTAGTGCGTCAATTCCGTTGTAATTCACTTGCCGAACGATGCGCATCATGTTTCAATCCTTCTGTTTGGAATGATTTCACGATATGCGCGGCCAGCAGGAAGAAAAAATAAGAATACTAATATTTTTGGATTGTTAAGGTTGTGGGTTTTCAGGATGATAGACCCGCTCCTTCAGAATCCTTGTGTGAAACGAGACCCCTTCGTGGGATGCGCATCCGGTGAAATGACGATCCGCACCCCAATGGAGACGGCCACCAAAAGCATGAGGCAGCCGACCACGAATCCGCAGGGCTGATACAGGCAAAAGAGCGGTGCGAGTATGACGATGCAGAGATTGTTGAGATAGATTCCCCGGGCACTTGGCGACAGATCAGTGAGCTTTCGAACCTGCGAGTAGAACACCGCGTAGAGGATAATGCCCAGGAGGGCGGAAACTCCATAGGCGACAGGGAAGTTGAAAAAACGGGAAAGGCCCGAGGTGCCGGCCAGGACGAAGGCCACCACCTCTGCCGTATGAAGAGCTTTTTTCATAGCTTGTCCTCAGATTGATCGTTCAACTACAGAAAGAACCACTAACTACTGGCACCAACGACGAAGCTCATCGCAAAGGTGACAATCTTTGCCATATCCCTTTCGCATCTCATCCTCGAATCTGCGACTGCGACAAGTCTCGTGAGTTATTCCCAAAAGCTTATCTCATTTGCGGGTATCGCCTTCATTTCCGAACAGAAAGGCTCCGCGCAGAGCGATACGGTTCTGAAAGCCGCGATGTAGTACGGTGAGCTTACCCGAGTTGAAGAGGCGAAAGGAGAGCGCACAGTGCAGTCGCTTGAGCGCAGTGCAAAGGCGAGGTACCGCGCGCGTAAGTCATGATGAAAAAAGAGTTGGACATGGTATATGACCCGGCTCACGGCTTGACGTTTGACTTGTACGAGCTGGAGCACGTTGTTGGAACCGTCATAGACATTCATGGTGGTGGTTGGTTTCGTGGAGACAAGAGTTCGGATGCGGACTGGGCGGAGTCGCTGACCAAAGCCGGTTATCGTGTGGTGGTGCCGAATTACCGAATTACGACGGTTGGCGGTTTTTATCCCGCTCCGCTCGACGATATGCACACGTTGATGGGGTATTTGAAGAGTAATGGGCTTATCGAGTCCGGGCATGTGGCGGCTGTCGGTGGCTCAGCAGGCGGCAATTTGGCGGTCGAGCTGGGAATCGCATATGGCATCCCGGTGGTGTCGCTGTCTGGGATCCTCGATATCGACGATTGGCTGGCGGCGCACGGTGACGTCGTACCGAAAGAAAGCAACAATACCCAGTTCGATCACAAGGCGAGCGCGGAAATCGATCAGGACGGTGCCAATGACGCCTTCTATAAATGGTTTGTGGTGAACTATTTCAACGGGCGCACCGATGAGTACACGGCAGCGACACCCTCAAAGCACGTGACGGACGCGACGGGACCGATGTATCTGGCGAATTCGCTCAATGAATTCGTGCCCATGAGTGGTGTGCTGGATATGGGGAGAGCTTTGTCTGCACATCAGATTCCCTTCACGATCCGTGCGTTGCCGGGGACGGAACACGCCAAGGGATACCTGCCTCTCGTTGAGGCGGATGTACTGGCATTCTTGGAGTGTTACGTGCAGCCATCGGCTGGCTTATCGGCTTAGGTTCCCGCCACACGCAGAGAGAAGTTATCAACACTTGTGGTCCATGTGTTTTGTCGAGGGTGTCTGAACTGATAAGCTTCTGAAAACGATGGGATTGAGAGCTCCCATTTCATGAAGCGGTACAAAGTAGTTGAGAATCACAATGCAGTGAGAACGAGAGAAGAGTAGGGAACACCGATGAAGAAAACCGGCGGGCATTTGCATGCTGTACAGCGTTCGGCAGTGGTGACAGAGACGAAGAGGCATTACACTCTTCTCATCGCACTTCTTGTTACCGTAGCGACCATAGTGGGAATGACGTTTATTAGTACGTCGGCCTTTGCGGCACCGGAGGCGCTGAAGGTTTCCCAATCAAACCCCGACATCGTGGCAGGCACTTCGGGAGACGACAGTGACACGCTCACCGTCGACTTCCAAGCCAGCGTGGGTGATGTGCTTTCCATCACACTTCCTAATAACTGGATTGGCAGCACAGGTTTCAACGGCATTTCCGTCCCGGGGACTACGAAAAAAATTTCCGGCGATGGTAAGACCGCGACACTGACTTTCTCGTCCGCATTCAACGGCGATTTCAGTTTCACGATGACGCCAAATGTAAGTTTTAGCTCCACCAACACGCCTCGGCCGAACTCGTCCTCCATGCCTCTAGGCCCTGCATCGGTGAAAATCGCAAACGCAAAGACCTCAGGAGAGTCCACAAACGCCTCCGCGGACTTCACCATCAGCCTTCCCTCCATCGATACCGGTATCTCGTGGACTCCTGACGTGGCGGCGAGCTATGTGGCTGGACGCAAATACACCTTCTCCACCATAACTGGCTACGGTTACATTCCTGGCGTTACTTATGGCACCAATACGAGCAAGCAACAGTCATGGAGAACTTCTGGTGCAGGCAGCGTCTGGGTCGCCCTCAATCTTCCAGGAGGCTTTGAGCTTGACGAGGCAAGCTCTTCGGGGTGGTCACAGCCTGATGGTGTTGGCGGAACCGTGTTCTATGACCCCACTGCCGCCAAGGCCTCTTCCAAATTTTCTGGTAGCTTCACAGCAGCTGTGGGAGAATACACAGCGGATAAGGGCTCTTCGATCTCCACTTATTTCGGTTATGATTCAGAGAAAACGACTTTAGAGTCCAAACCTCTCAAAATTTCCGTTACTGAGGAAAAAGACGATGGCATGCTCATCACCATCGTTCAGAATGAGGTGGTGATTTCGAACGCCTCGAACTTGCTTCGTCCGAAGTCTAGAGTGAGTTATTCGCAGAACAATGAGTTTCGTAATCCCGACAGCGGTGTCGCCACTGATGCGCAGCAAACAATCATTCCAGCAGATGGTTCGGTGCAGACTGGGCTCTCCATCGCCAATACAAAGCCGCTCGCAGGGGAGACAATCACCGTCAACGCCATCACAGAGGACGGAAGCACCAAGAAGTTTCCCTACACCATCACTGCGGACGATGAAGCCAACGGTACGACCAACTTCAAAATCCCTTCTGTCGTTTGGAATGGTGGGGCCACGTATACCAAGTTCGTGATTGACTATTCCAAGGTTGCGCCTGCTGCGAGTGTGACCGCAGTCGTGACGGCGCATTCTCTGGCGAAGTACTCGAACGGAACGGATATCAAGGAGGGCGATGTCAAGAAGTCGACTCAGCAGCTCTCCACTGGGAGAGGGGCTTGGGGCGGAATCGGCGAGAACTCCGTCACCTACAAGAACGATTTGAAAAATGCGGACCTTGATCTTGAGACAATGCAGTGGCGCAGCAACTACAAAACAGCTCTCGATTATGTATACGGGGAAACGTCAAACAATTACTTCAACGAGCTTTCTACGGGCGGCAATGTACCAGATACCGACACTACGCGCGACGTTTATGAGCCCATTGTCTACATTCTGCTCCCCAAGGTAGCCGTTTACTCCGGATATGCCTTCCCCTCTAGCAAGGCGGCAAATCCGACAATTCCTCCGTCAAGCGTGACCACTTCAAAGTCTTCCAGTGGACAGACAGTGGTGAAATTCGACTGGACCGGAACCGGATACTACATGCCCACTGATGGTGGAGAGCTAGTGAGAGCCACTTGGACCATTCCATCGTTCGGTGTGCCGGTGACGTCGACGGCGGCGGTCTGGGTTTCAACGGTCAATGACCCTGACTTAGTTCTGAGCAAATATGCCGTCGCGGGTTCTGATGCCACTTCTGCAGCACTTGACTCCGACGTCGCCAAGTCCGTGGTTGGTAATGACTCCAAGGCGGTGCTGGTTGGTACCCAGTATGTCAACTTCACTGGGGCGAACGTGCTTGGAGCCACGTCCACCATCACGAATAACGCTGGTGTTACGGGAACGTCCGCGCTCAATGTCGTTGGGAATGGCCTCAACCACTCGATGACGGTCAGCATCATCAGCAACAAGGCCGGCTATGAGGGCCAAAGACTCGCCTCACTGACAAATCTTCCTGTCGACTGCATGAACCTTCAGCTCACCGGTCCGGGCACCGTCGTGGATCAGGAGGGGAAGAAGGTTGACGCTTCGGTTGCAGATCTTCGGTATTCAACGCAGACGCAAAAGGTGCCGACGTCGAGTGACGATCTCGACACTTCGAGCTTCGTGACTGCCGAAGAGGTGAGTGATTGGTCAAGTATCAAGTCCTTCATCCTCGAAGTCTCTTCGCTGGATTCCGGAATGGCCTACTACGCTTCCGTGCCACTCACTAACCCTGATGCCGAGAACGAAGTGGGCACACAGTGCACCATCACCTCCACCGCAGTTTCCGGGAAGATTGCTCCCATGACCTCGTCGGTGACGGATGAATATGGCGAGCTTAAGGGTGCCAAGCATTGGGACGATGCTGCTGATCAGGACGGCAAGCGTCCCTCTTCGGTGACTGTTGATCTTCTTGATCCCACGGGAGTGGCGGTTGACAAGCAGACTACCGACGCTTCAAAGAAGTGGAAGTACGTTTTCTCGCCGGATGTTCCCATCGTCGATACCAGCAATGGAAAACTGATCAAGTACACGGTTCGGGAGGAGCAATCCGACGAGGAGAAAAGTCTCTATACCGCCACATATGACGGTCTCGATGTCACGAATACCCACACCCCGGCCACTATCGATGTCAGTGGTACTGGCACGTGGGACGACCAGAACAATGTGGACGGCCTGCGTACCGATACCATCACGGTGGAGCTACTGGCCAACGGCGTTCCCACAGGCAAGACGGCTACTGTGGGTGTGGACGAGGACTTCACATGGACCTTCTCCGGTGTGGACGAATATTCAAAAGGTAAGAAGATTGTCTACACAGTGACAGAGCCCAAGGTCCCCACCGGTTACACGGTGAGTTATGACGGCATGAACCTGACGAATGTACATGTTCCGGTTCCTGCGCCAGTAACTCCGAAACATGTAGATGTGGTTCCGCCTTCGCCTTCTCCCAAGACCGAAAATCCTCCGAGCCCAACGCCAACCCCCACTCCGACTCCTGAGCCTTCTGCGAAGCCTGCTCCCAAACTGACTCCCACCAAGAACGTGGCGGCCAAGGTCAAGCAAACCCTTGCGGCCACGGGTTCCGATGTGGGATCGGTCGTCATGCTGGTGCTTGCCACCTTCGTTCTGTCGGGTGGTCTTCTGTTGTCGACGCGGCGACGCGATGGAAAGTCGACGGGTACGCACCTGCCGCAGCACAGCAGCAAGTAGGACAGCAGTAAGGAAGAGCTGACAGAAGAGGGAAGGGCCGCACTGCCATGTGACAGCGCGGCCCTTCCCTCTGTGTCAGAGCAGGACGGTGTGAGCCCGAGGTGAGTTCATGTGAACTGAGATGATCTCAGCTATCCTGAACCCACCTCAGTTCGTAGGTTCACGCGTTCACCCGTTTGACCTCGCGGCGTCTGTTCAGCAGGTAGGTGATGCCAAGCAGCACTGCCGAGAGCACGACGAGCGTTCCGATCAACGGCCACATGTGGAAGGCGAGGTGTGGCCACTCAATGCCGAGGATTCGCAGGAAGAAGGCGTTGATCTGGTCTTTGGCACTGCTCAGCGTGTAGAGCTGGAAGAGGAGAATCGGAGCTGCGATACAACCGGCGAAGAAGACGAGTTTGCCGAATCCTCCGAGTTTCTCAAGGACGAGTCCTGCCATCGTTCCTATTGCGGCGGCGACAAGGAAGAGAGCCCAACTCACCAGAAACATCTTTCCAAGGTTCCCGGAGTCCATATACCGACCACCGTCGGCATACAGAGAGACTCCGAGTTCTTGGAAAATGACCCCCGCGCCAGACACCTTGGTGAAGGGAACGATCCAGACAAGCAGCAGGGTAGTCGTTGCGAGCAGGAAGCTGCTGGTTACCGTCCTTATAGCGAGGAAGGCGAAGATCTGCAGGCGCGAGAAACTCGATTGAACCTGCGTCTTGAAATCGACAGTGCCGCTCATGCCAGCAAAGACACAGAGATATATGAAGGAGGGAATAATGATGTCTGTGCGTCCCGTGGAGCGCATTCCTTGTGCGAGAATCATGGCGATAGGAATGGCTACCGTGCAGAAAAGGTAAATGACATAGAAAATTCCCAGACTGTACAGTTCTCGAATGAGGGAACGCACCATGAAATAGGTCATTGCTCCGAAATGCCGCGGAGTGTGAGTCGAGCGGGCGGGCTGTGTCCCTTTCAATGCCGAAAGTGCTGTTGTGCTGCTCATCGTGTGACCTTTCCGTGGGTCGAGGAGGTTGCCGTGGCTGCCGAAGTGGCGGGTGGCCGTCCGAGCGCCGAATGGTGCTGCGTCAAGTGAATAAAGTAATCCTGCATCCCTAGCGCTTCCACGCGGAGGGACTCGGGAATGGTGCGAGGGAGCGGACCGGACACATAGAGGGTCTTGTGACCGGAAAGGGTGCGCTCGCCAAGGATTTCAAGATGGTTGGACGCTGCGAAGGCATCGACTGTCCCTCTTTCGCCGGAGATGGCGTGACCCGCATGGGTGAGCGTTTCGGCGTCGGTCTGTGTGAGGATGTGGCCCTTTTCGATGAGAATGACCTGCTCCACCAGGGAGGTGATCTCCTCGATGAGGTGCGTCGAGATCACAAAACAACGGGGACGGGCGGTGTAGGTCTCCATGAGCCGCTGATAGAACATGTCGCGGTGATTGGCGTCAAGCCCGAGAACCGGCTCGTCCAGAAAAATGTAGTCGACGTTCACACAGAGGGCAGCCACGAGCTTGGCGATGGTGCGGTACCCGGTGGAGAGCTTCTTGAAGCTAATGGTGACCGGAAGTTCGAAGTCTTCGATCAACTGGTTGGCCAAGTCCCAATCGAAGTCGCCGTAGGCGGCGTCGGAGAGGGTGAAAATTTCCCGGACTTTCATGTTCGCAGGGAACATGTTGTCCTCGCTCATCATGTAGAGATGTCGCAGAGCGGCGGAATTGTTCATCAGCGGCTGTCCGTTGAGATTGACGGTGCCTTCGCTGGCGAAAATGCGGTTGTTGATGATGTTGAGCAGTGTTGACTTTCCGGCGCCGTTGTTGCCCAGCAGTGCATAGATGGTCTCAGGATGCAAGGTGAGAGTGATGGCGTCGAGTGCCGTCTTCCTCTTGTATCTCTTGGTGAGATTCATGATTTCAAGACTCATGAGAAATTGCTTTCTATCATTGCGCTCAGTTGCGCTTTGGTGATGCCAAGGTTCTTCGCTTCGGCGATAAGTTTGGTGATCTGGTCGGTGAGAAGCAGCTGTCGGCGTTCCTCGGTGAGACGCTGCTTGCTTCCGGGGGTGACGAACATTCCCACACCGCGGCGTTTCTCGAGGTAACCCTTTGCAACCAGCTGGTTCATGCCCTTGAGAACGGTGGCGGGATTGATACGGTACGTCGTTGAGATCTCCGTGGTAGAGGGAACTTGCTTGTTCTCGGCCACGGCACCGGTGAGAATGAGATCCTCGATCTGATCGGCGACCTGTTGGAAGAGTGGGCGTTCGTCTGTATCGGAGAAGTTCATAGGGACATCCTAGCCTCCTTGTTGATCCATTAGTTAGCTACTTGAGTAACTAACCGTTAAACTGAGCATAGCATATTTCCATCATGATGTGATCTCGATAAGGACGCCGTGGTCCAGATAAGGATGCGGTGGTCTCGATAAGGATTTGTACGACCGTGAAAAGACCGACTACGACGGCCGTTCGGTTTCTCTGCCTGAGAACATCGCGCGAAACCCTTGCTTTGTCGGGGGCGTCGGTGAAGAATAGTCGAGATATTGGCAGATGGCGGACGTGACGTCCACCGCAATGAACGAGGTAGGGAAGAATGGCCGATTTTGGGCTGGCAGGCGATGATCTTGAACAGATGTATCAGGAATTCATTCTCGATGCCTCTCGCGACCCCCATGGCAAAACAAGTTTCGCCGAGGACGTCTCGCAGGAGAATCCGGCGGATGCAGGTGTCGTTTCCGCGAGTGCAAGTGCGGCTCAGGCGCACGAGTCCTGCGTGGTGGCTCAATCGCACCAATTCAATCCCACCTGCGGTGATGAAGTGACCGTTCGCCTCAATCTCACCGATGGTACCGACGGTTCCGAGCACCGCATCGAGTCGGTGGTCTGGGACGGTCACGGTTGTTCGATTTCTCAGGCCAGCCTCTCGGTGATGACCGACATGGTGGAAGGCAAGACGATCGACGAATTCACCGAAATGTCGGATGCCTTCCACGCCCTCATGGAGTCACGCGGCAAGGGCGTCGTCGACGAGGCCGAAGACGAGCTGCTGGGCGATGCCATGGTTTTCCAAGGCGTCTCGAAATATCCGATGCGTATCAAATGCGCTCTGCTGGGATGGGCGGCAGTCAAGGATTCCATTGCTCAGGCGCTCACCCGTCTGCCACAGAACGCTTAAGATGCGCATAAAACTGCGCTTGAGTAAGTAACACGCTTAAGAAGGAGCACACATGTCGAATTCGGATTCCCTCGTACCGGGCCCGAGCTACTCGATTCTCGATGCCGTGATGAAGGAGGTTCCAGACGAGGGCCTCGCTCGTAAGGTCATCTCGAATCCTTCATTGGCCGGGACCATCGGCCACCAGGGGGAGGAGGAGTCTGGAACGAAGAAGACTTCCTCGGCCCCCGATATCTCAAAGTTGGCAGATGCTGGTGAGCCGCAGCCGGGAACCATTGCCATCACGGCTCTTAACGACATCGGCCGTGCGACGGCTGAAGACATCAAAGAGGCGATGCATCAGGTCATCGATCCGGAGCTTGGCATCGATGTGGTGGATCTGGGTCTGGTCTACGGCATCGAGATCGATGAGCTCAACCGTGCCATTCTCACCATGACCCTCACCACGCCAGCCTGCCCATTGACCGATCTGCTGGAAGATGAGACAGCGAGCGTCCTCGCAGGGTTGGTGGAGGAATTCCGCATCGACTGGGTATGGACACCGGTGTGGTCCATGGACATGATCACGCCTGAGGGGCGAGAACAGCTCAACGCGATCGGTTACAACTTTTAAGTTCTGGGATTTTTAAGTTCCGAAACTTTTTGACTCCTGCAATTCCAAGTGCTTGGGCTCTAGGATCCGGTTTTTGGGCTTCTGGCGTTCTGGGCTTTGCATTTCTGGGTTTCTAGACTTCTAGAAGCCCAGATTTCTATTTTCTTGGATTATTTATCCTTTGGTCTCTTGAACTTCCTAATCTCTGGACTTTCAAACTCATACTCCCGTGAGCCCGTGAGTCCGTGGCCTCGTGAGTCTGTGAATTATTGGATCTCCAGAAGCCCACGCGATCTTTACGTCAAGGAAGATGTTTTTGTTTGAACGTTAAATTAGGTTTCTTCAGCTGTCTCGTGACGTTGAAGGCTTGGTTGTGCGGCAACTTTTTAGGTGCTTCGCTAATTTATGGACTTTTTCGGCAGGAGATTTGCAGAAAAACGTCACTCTCCGGAAAATTTGCCGCACAACCGGCCTTTTGACGACACAAATTGGTTTAAAGGCGAGGAAATCTTCCGAAGACCGCGTTGGAGGTCACAGTGGAGACGCATATTCTTGTCGTGTTGAAGACAACGCAGAGGAGCAGCATATGCATGCTGCAGCATTCTTGCTGCGACAGATTTTTATGGTCCCCCTCAGGAGGAAGACCATAAAAATCTACGAAGCCGAAGCCGAGAGGCACCTCATGTCAGTGCTAATCCCCGGATGGTGCCAATCCTAGATAACGCTAGTCCCGGATGATGGTGCCCTTTGGCACGACGGTGACACCTGCCGCGGAGATGGTGTAACCACGCTCGAGATCGTGTTCGCGATCGATACCGACGGTGGCGTTCTCCTCGACAATCACGTTCTTGTCGAGAATCGCCCGGTAGATGCGCGCGCGGCGGTTCACCACGACGCCATCGAAAAGTATGGAGTCGACGACCTGCGCCCAGGAATGCACGCGCACGTTCTCGGAGAGAACCGAGTGATGAACCTCTCCGCCGGAGATGATGGAGCCAGGGGCGACGATCGAATCAGTTGCGTGTCCCATGCGATCCTCATGGGAATGGACGAATTTCGCCGGCGGCAGCGAACCCATGTTGGTGTAGATGGGCCACTCCATGTTGTACAGGTTGAATTCCGGGACAACGGCGATGAGGTCCATGTGTGCGTCATAGAACTGATCAAGCGTACCGACATCGCGCCAATACGCCTTATCTTTAGAATTGGCGCCGGGGACCTTGTTGGTGGTGAAGTCGTACACGCCGGACTCGTGGCGCGCTGCGAAGTACGGTGCGATATTCGTTCCCATGTCATGTTGGGTGTCGGGAGCCTGTTCGTCGATGCGCAGGGCCTCGAACAGTGCGTCGGTGTTGGCAACATAGTTGCCCATGGAGGCGAGCATCATCGAGGGATCGTCCGGAAGCCCCTCGGTGGTCTCAGGCTTCTCTTCAAACTCCTGAATCATTCCGGGATGGTCGGGATCGGTTTTGATGACCCCGAATTGACGTGACTGCGCCACTGGCTGGCGAATTCCCGCAACGGTGAATTCCGCGCCTGACTCGATGTGCTGAGCGACCATCTGCTCGAAATCCATGCGGTACACATGGTCGGCTCCGACGATGACCAGGATGTCGGGTTGGACATCCTCGATGATGTTGATGGTCTGGTTCACCGCGTCCGCGCTGCCCAAGTACCACCTTTTGCCGAGACGCTGTTGCGCGGGAACTGGTGTTACATAGGAATTCAGCAGGGGAGAGAAGCGCCAGGTCTGTGAGATGTGACGGTCCAAGGAATGTGACTTGTACTGTGTGAGAACGATGATCTGCCGGTACCCCGAATTCACGAGATTGCTCAACGGAAAGTCGATGAGTCTGTACACACCTCCAAAGGGAACTGCCGGCTTCGCGCGCATTGACGTGAGTGGCATCAGACGAGTTCCTTCGCCTCCGGCAAGTACAATCGAGAGGATTTTCGGGTTTTTCTTCATCGGTCCTCCTTGGGTCACGACCTCGCTGAGGGTCCCCGGCGAAGTCGATGGTGACTACTCATCGTCGAGAAGTCACATGGGGTCTGTTCTCTTTTCATTTTTAATCATCTCACTTTTTCGTCACAAAAGCTCAGAAAATTGCGTACGGGAGTTTTGAACAGTGTGTTGCGTTGACTCTCGTCAGCGTGTCGTCTCCGCCGGGCAAAAATGCAACGTCGCTGAAACACACCGGGGTGTTTTATGCATTATCCTGTATCAGGCGAGGGAGTTGGTGTGAGTCCTGAGCCACGTAGCTTTCGATTTCGAATGATCGATTAAGAGAGGGAAAATGGCAGGACTTTTTACCTGGAAAATCCACGGCGATGGAAAGACTCTTCAACCTGGCGAGGTCGTGGAGCCCGATGAACGTCTGACGTGGGGGCGTACCGCCAGCATCGGCGCTCAGCACGTGATCGCAATGTTCGGTTCGACATTCCTCGTTCCAATTCTCACGGGATTCGATCCGTCGACAACGCTGTTCTTCACCGCGATGTCGACTGCATTGTTCCTTTTGATCAACAAAAACAAGCTACCCTCCTATTTGGGTAGCTCTTTTGGTTTTATAGCCCCTATCGCGGCCGTCACTTCGGCGCACAAGGGTCTTGCGGTTGCGAGCTTCGGCATTTTGGTCACCGGTTTGCTGCTGGCTCTCGTCGGTGTGCTGGTTCACTTTGCGGGCGCGAAATGGATCGATAGGATCCTGCCGCCGGTTGTTACTGGTTCGATCGTGGCCATCATCGGCTTCAATCTGGCGCCTTCCGCATGGAATAACTTCAAGAGCGCTCCCGTCACCGCCATCGTCACCTTGCTTGCGGTCCTCCTGATCTCTGTGTTGTTCCGCGGACTTCTCGGCCGTCTCAACATTCTGCTCGGCGTGCTGGTGGGGTACTTCTTCGCGATGTTCCGCGGAGAGGTTGATTTCAAGGCCGTTTCCGACGCTGCATGGATCGGACTGCCGAAATTCCACCTTCCGCAGGCTGACTTTAGTGTCCTCGCAATGTTCATCCCAGTGGTGCTCGTTCTGATCGCGGAGAACATTGGGCACGTCAAGTCGGTTTCCCAGATGACCGGACGCGACTATGACGACCAGATTGGCACCGCACTCTTCTCGGATGGTATCGGAACCATGTTTGCCGGTCTCGGCGGCGGCTCCGGAACCACTACGTACGCAGAGAACATCGGCGTCATGGCGGCGACGAAGGTATATTCCACCGCTGCCTACTGGTGCGCTGCAGGCTTCGCGCTCATTCTCAGCTTCTGCCCGAAGTTCGGTGCCATCATCAACACCATTCCGACCGGCGTCCTCGGTGGCGTGACCACGTTGCTTTACGGAATGATCGGTATGCTCGGCATCCGAATTTGGGTGGAGAACAAGGTTGATTTCGCTCGACCCATCAACATGATGGTCGGTTCTGTCGTGATGATCGTTGGCATCGCCGACTTCACCTTCGCTCTTGGCAACGTCACGTTCAACGGCATCGCCATCGGCTCCATCGCGGCCCTCGTCATGTACCACGGGCTGAAGGCCATCGGAAAACTCACCGGAACCGTCGTCTCCGATCAGGATGTTGATGCCAAGGCCGATGACACCAGCGTCGAAAAGGATCCGCCGCTGCTGTAAGTCTGCGGCTGCATGCGCGGCCGGGGTCTGGAGCATTGTGCGCGTGCGTCCTCCGACCTGCGGCCGGAGTGTATGCAGTTGCGTCCTGTGGCGCGCATGCGGCGCATGGCGACTAGGGCGCGTTCTGCCGCCTTCTGCAGTCCATATGAGTAAAGCGTTGGGGCTCTCGAGCCTGTTCAATGGTTCGAGAGCCCCAACGCTTATTTATTGAAGAAGAGCTTATCTGTTTTGAAGAAGTGCTGTTTGAATTCGGAGACTGCTTCAGTACGCAGCAGAGTGCGAGTGGTGACGCAGCGCACTTACCGTTCCTGTGCGGCCACCTCAGTGTGCGGTGATGTGCGGCAGCGTGGCAAAAGTGTCGAAGAGACCGGTGATGTTTCCTTGAACACCCTCACGGATGAGGATGAAGACCGTCAGAAGTGTCATGAGACTCGCCAGAGCCGCGATGACGGCCAGAAGCAATTTCCAAAGGAAGAAGTGGCTGCCGCGGAGAAGACGACCGGCGATTCCACCGATGAATCCCAGCACGAGAATGATGGCAATGAGTTTGATGGGGCTGAGCCCGGTGAAGGCGGCGTCCGTGTAATTCCAAAGGTCGATGACCCAATCTGCTGCCTGCTCGAGAAACTTAAAGGGGTCCATGATGTCCTTTCCGTTGAGCGAAAGCTTACTGAGGATGTACGTTCGGCGGGGCGATCATGGGAATCTTCCGCTGGAACTTTACTTCTGTCTGCGAGTGGCCCAGAAAGCAACGGCGGAGGAGGCCGCAACGTTAAGGCTGTCGACTCCATGGCTCATGGGGATCTTCACGGTGAGGTCCGCATGGGCGAGGGTGTGGCGAGACAGGCCGTCTCCCTCGGTGCCGAAGATCATGGCAAGCTTCTCGATGTGGTGGGGGTCCGCAGCGGGCAGGGCCAGGCGGTTGACAAGCTCCTCCATGCCGATGGAATCTTCGGTGAGGGCCATCGCGACGGTTGTGAATCCGAGGTGGTGCAACTCATCGATCGAGGGTGAGGGCCATGCGTGGGGATCGTCGCCGCCGATGCGCGTCCAGGGCACTTGGAACACCGTTCCCATGGAGACGCGAGCCGCGCGCCTGTACAGCGGGTCGGCGCAAGAAGGCGTCACGAGGACCGCGTCAATATCGAGGGCGGCGGCCGAGCGCATGATGGAGCCCACGTTGGTGTGATCCACGATGTTCTCGAGGACTGCGACACGCTGTGCTCCATCGCAGATTTCTGCGACGCTGGGAAGGGGCCATCGCCGCATGGCGCTGAGCGCTCCGCGGTGAAGCCGGTAGCCCGTGATGCGTTTCAGCTGCTCAGGGGAGGCGATGAAAACGTCAACGGCATTTCCGAAATGAGAGTCGACGAGAGCGAACTCGTCCTTCATTCCCTCCAGCCATGGCTCTTCAACGAGGAACGAGAGAGGTTTCACACCTGCCGCGAGTGCACGGTCGATGACTTTGGGGGACTCTGCGATGAAAAGACCCTTTTCTGGTTCCAGACGGTTGCGCAGTTGGAGTTCGGTGAGGTGTGTGTAGGCCTCGAGGCGAGGGTCGTCGATGCTGTCGATGTGAATGAAGTTCATGAACCGCTGCTCCTGTGCAAACTGAAACGATCGTGCAAACTGAAACAAATACTGTGGATGCCTTATGGGCGTGGGTGCGCGATGGTGCAAACGCCGTCCAGATACAAGAAAACCCTTGGAAATCCAAGGGTTTTACTCATCTTAACTTGTGTCCGGAGCGGGAGTTGAACCCGCACGCCTGTATAAAATAGGCACTAGCACCTCAAGCTAGCGCGTCTACCATTCCGCCACCCGGACAATGCCCTTTGAGGCAACGAATAGAACTATAACACCTTGTGTGTATTTTCCGCCACCCGGGGCGTCGTTTCCGAGTGTCACGGCGTTTCAAATGCCATACTAACAATATGACGTCACCCTTGTTTATCGCGGAATCAGAGGCTTTCGAAGGTATTGACACCATAGGGAAGCTGATCACCCTCTCCGAAAAATTGCAGCGCCACATAGTGAAATCCCTCAGGATGGGCGTGGGGGATTCGCTCGATCTTTCCGATGGCAAGGGGCTGCGTTGCAGTGGCGAACTCGTCGATGCCGATGAGGGACTCGTCCGTATCACGTCGATTCTTCGTGAGGAAGCTCCGGACGTTCGTCTGTGCCTGGTTCAGGGCCTTGCCAAAGGCGGCAGGGATGAGATGGCCATCGAAGAGAGTACGGAGATCGGCGTCGATGCGGTCATTCCATGGCAGGCGGATCGTTCCATCGTGCGTTGGTCGGGGCAGAAGGAAACCAAAGCCGCGAAGAAATGGGATGCGGTGCTCACGGCAGCCACCGAGCAGTCTCGCAGAGCGTGGAAGCCGGAACTTGGCGCCAAGGTCACCAGCTCGCAGTTGGTGCGCTTATGCGAGCGTGTCACCGGGGAGGGAGATGTGATGGTCGTTCTGCACCAGGACGCCACCGATACGTGGGGCGGCATCGAACGACGAGTCGTTTCCGCGGCGGCTTCATCGGTACTATCGCAGGCAGCGCCATCGCAGACGGTTCCATCGGCGTCTTTTTCTGAGCACTCAGAGTCGTCCGTGAACTTGGTTTCAGAGGAGTCTCCGAGACCGCGCACCATCTTCGTCGTGGTCGGTCCCGAGGGTGGCATCAGCGACCGCGAGGTTGGCGATCTCGTTGCGGCGGGAGCACGTTCCGTGGTCATCGGCCGCTCCATCATGCGTGCCTCGACGGCCGGTCCTGTCGCCATCGCACTCCTCAGCAGGGCATTGGGAAGATTCTGACAACCTCAGAAGTTGAGTGTTTCAGAAGCGGGGGAGAGTCGCTCAATTTCGCCATTTGCCGTGTGCGCACCTGTTGTGTCGCCCAACGTGACACAATACAAAGGAGAGTCCCATGAAATTGGAAGAAAGCGAGAATGACATGAACGATGCGACTGCGACGACCAGTGCTGACGTCTCCACTGATCCTGACTGCTTGTTCTGCAAGATCATCGCCGGGCAGGTTCCCAGCACCAAGGTATTCGAAGACGATGAAGTCTATGCCTTCAAGGACATCAATCCCAAGGCCAAAGTGCATGTGCTGATCGTCCCGCGTAAGCATTACGCGAACGTGCATGAGCTCGCCGAGAAGAGCCCGCAGACGTTGGTGCACATCGTTGAGGTTGCCAAGAAGATCGCCGATGATGCCTTCCATGGCAGCTTCCGCCTCATCTTCAACACGGGCGAGGATGCGGGGCAGAGTGTCTTCCATGTCCACGCACACGTTCTCACCGGTGAGGTGCTTGCGGAGTAACGAGCGCACACAGTAACGTGCGTACACTGCGTGGAGCAAAAACTACGCCTGAAGCTCATGAAGACGTCGACACGACGGGAAATAATGGGCTTTGCCGGTCAATAACAATCTCTGTGAAAGGTCTTTTTTGGGCACGACAACACGTTCCATCACCATTCCTTCCGTTGTGAATCCCACAGCGCTCTTGGGTCCCATGGACGAGGTGCTGAGAGAGGTGCAGAGAGGGTTTCCCGATCTCACCATCGTCGCACGGGGAAATACGATTTCCGTGATCTCGCACTCGGCCGATTCTGAGGGAAGTGCGGTGGCTGCAGAGAGTTTCATTGGTGATTTGATCGATGGTGCTGTCTCCGGGTCGCCGATTGACGCCGATGCGGCGCACCGGCTCCTCGATGCACGTGGCGCTTTTTCTTCAAGTGATTCCGGGACGCAGTCGGGCCGCGAAAAGGCGGGAGCGTCGGAAATAAACGAGGTACGCACGGCAGAGAGCATGGCCCCCGCTGAAGTGGCGCATACATCCTCACCCGGTGGTGGGTCAGAGGGTAGGTTGCCTCGTGTCATCACCTTCGCCTCCGGTGTTCCGGTGCGCCCCAAAACGCCCGGTCAGATCGACTATGTCAACTGCATTGACCACAATGTCATCACTTTCGGCGTCGGACCTGCAGGAACCGGCAAAACGTACTTGGCGGTGGCAAAGGCCGTGCAGGCTTTCGAAAGCAAGCAGGTGCGCCGCATCATTCTGACGCGCCCGGCGGTGGAAGCCGGTGAGAGCCTTGGTTTTCTGCCCGGAACGTTGAGTGAGAAGATCGATCCTTATCTTCGCCCCCTCTATGATGCGCTGTCGGACATGTTGGGCGCAGGACAGATGCGCCGTTACATCGCGGATGGCACCATTGAAGTCGCCCCGCTCGCTTACATGCGCGGCCGCACCCTCAACGACGCCTTCGTGATTCTCGATGAGGCCCAGAACACCACCGAGCAGCAGATGAAGATGTTCCTTACACGGCTTGGATTCAACACCACCATGGTGGTCACGGGTGATGTGACCCAGATCGATGTGAGCGTGCGGCAGTCCGGCCTGCGGTCTATCGAGGCCATTCTGAAGGGAATCCCAACCATTTCCTTCGTTCACCTCACTGCCGGCGATGTGGTGCGCCACTCGTTGGTCGGCAAGATCGTCGAGGCGTATGAGCGTCACTACGAAGAGTCCGAACGCCGCTACGAGGAGGCCCGCCACCTTCGCGGGGAATCTCAGCATCGTTCCAAGGAGAGGTCATGAGCGTCGAAGTCGGAAACGAGACCAACTGGACCATCGATCCCAAGCAATTTTCGGATTTGGGAGTCTGGGTGATGGATCAGATGCACGTCAGCACCCAGTCCGACCTCACCATCACTTTCGTCGATCCCGCACCCATCGCCACCTTGCATGAGCATTGGATGAATCTTGAAGGCCCCACAGATGTGATGAGTTTCCCCATGGACGAGCTGCGCCCCGGAACTCCTGGAAACACCGCGCCGGAAGGGATTCTCGGCGACATCGTCATCTGCCCGGACGTCGCTCTTCAACAGGCGCTTGCGGCAGGTCATTCCGCCATCGAAGAGATCATGCTGCTTACCACACACGGAATTCTTCATCTCTTGGGGTTCGACCACACCACTCCGGAGCAGGAGCACCAGATGTTCGGTCTCCAGCGTCGCCTTTTGTTGACTTTCTTGGCGCAGCGTCCGGGAGAGCTCGTTGAAATCAGTCTCTTGCCGGGTTCGCCCGACATGCTGGCGGCTTATTACGCAGAGGAAGCGGCTCGGAAAGCTCGGAAGGGAGAGCAGCACTGATGACGGCAGAGCCTCACATCATGTTGATCGTGCTTTTAAGCCTACTGACACTTGTGTTGATATGGCTTTCGTTGGTTTTGGCAGGGCTTGAGGCGGCGGTCACGAGAGTGACTCGGTCGTCTCTCAACAACCTCACCCTCGAGACGCAGACGGACGAGGATCTCACGAAGTTCGCCCGCATGAAGAAGATCGAGAGAATTGCACGCGTCCAGACGTTGGTCACCGACCGCAATGCGACGGCTTCCTCAGCGGCCTTCTTCCGCATCGTCTTCAACATTTTCTGTGGTGTCCTCCTGACGACAATCGCGTCGCAGTTCACGCCTGAATGGTGGATCGACCTCATTGTCGGCGTTGTCGGCGCACTGGTGGTCGGTTTTCTCTCGGTCATGTTTCGTCCGCGTATGACGGGCACCACCAAACCCCTCGACGTCATGGTGAAGCATTCACGGCTTCTGAAGATAGCCGTCGTTCTCACGCCGTTTGCGAAGATCACGGGCGTCGGTAAAGGTTTCCGCGAGGAGCGTGACTCCAATCTCTCCGATGACGAAGAGATTGAGAAAGTTCATCACGAACAGGGCAAGGCCATGGTCGACCGCATGATCGAGGCCACCACGCTGGATCCCGAAGTCGCCGAAATGCTCCGCAACGTGGTGACTCTTTCCGAGACCCTGACCCGGGAAATCATGGTTCCGCGCACTGACATGGTGTGCGTCAATGAGCACGAGACGCTCACCTCCACGCTGCAGCTGTTCTCCCGCTCCGGCTTTTCCCGCATCCCAGTCATCGGCGATTCCGTTGACGAGCTCGTCGGAATGGCGTATCTCAAAGATGCCGTGCGCGCCATCGCCTTCAACCCAGAAGCGGGTTCACGCGAGGTACGCACCTTGGTACGCGATCCGTTGCTGGTCCCGGAGTCGAAGCCGACCGACGACCTGTTCCACCAGATGCAACGTCAGCGCCAGCACATCGCCGTCGTCGTCGACGAGTATGGCGGCATCGCCGGTCTAGTGACGATCGAAGACGCCATCGAGCAGATCGTGGGTGAGCTTGAGGATGAGCACGACCGCAGCCAGAAGCAGGAGCCCGAGAAGGTCGGTCCCAGCACATGGCGAGTTCCCGCGCGCACACCGATCGCCGACCTTGAGGAGATCTTTGAAATCGACATTGACGAAGACGATGTCGACACCGTGTACGGTCTCCTCACCAAGCTGCTCGGTCGAGTGCCGGTCGTCGGGGAATCGGCGATCACACATGGACTTCGCCTCACCGCTGTCGATTCAGCGGGACGGCGCAAAAAAGTGTCGATGATCGTTGTGGAACCTTCGGCCCCCTTCGTCGCAACCAGTGTGAAGAATGCGAAGGGCGCCAGCAACGGTGAAACTACAGATACCAACGAGCGCAACACGCCTTCCCAGGGAGGGAACCGATGACGACCGAGCACGAGAACCGCGCTACACAGGAAACCGAGACTTCGGCCCCGCAGAAGACCCCAACACAGTACGTGACTTCGACACCGCAGGACAGCGAAGCCGAGGTCTCGACAGGCCAGGCACCGACCGACGAGCAGCACTACCGTTCAGGTTTTGTGGCGGTCGTGGGCCGGCCGAACGTGGGAAAGTCGACTCTTATCAACGCTTTGGTAGGTAAGCAGGTGGCGATCACCTCGTCGCGGCCCGAGACCACGCGTAAGGCCATTCGCGCCATCCTCACCCGTCCGACGGCGCAAATCGTTCTGGTTGACACTCCTGGAATCCATCGCCCACGCACTCTGCTGGGGCAAAGGCTGAACGATGTAGTCGATGATTCGCTGAGCGATGTCGACGCCGTTGCCTTCCTGCTGCCAGCAAATCAGGAGATAGGGCCGGGGGACAGGCGTATCCTCGAACGACTCCGCGCTGATTTCGGCAGAAAAAAGGGACAGGCGTCCGCTCAGCCTCAGAAACCGGATTTTCAGGATCGGGATTCGCAAGAGCAGGATTCTCAGGATCCATGGAAGATCCCGGTCATCGCCATCGTGACCAAAATCGACGAGCTCGAAAGGCCACAGCTGATCGATAAGCTCATCGAGATCGATCAGTTCGGACATTTTTCCCAAATCATCCCGGTATCTGCACTGACAAAAGATAATCTCGACGAGGTGGAGAAAACCCTCATCGGGTCTGTTCCCGAAGGCCCGCAGATGTACCCGGAAGAAACCGTCAGCGAGGAGAGTCCCCGCGATACCATAGCGGAACTCGTACGCGGCGCTTTCTTGGAGGAACTGAACGACGAGCTTCCCCATTCCCTCGCAGTGGTGGTGGACGAACTTGATTATCCGGATTCAGATGAGGCGGACTCCACAGAACCAGTGCGTGCACTGGTGTCGTTGTATGTGGAGCGCGATTCCCAGAAGCCCATCATCATCGGCCATCATGCCGAGCACCTGGTGCGGGTCAAGAAAAAAGTCCGTACCGCAGTCAACCGGGCGGTTGGTCGTCGTACTCGTCTCGAACTGCATGTCAAGGTTTCCAAGGAGTGGCAATCCGATCCCAAGAAACTGGACCGTCTGGGTTTCTAACAGGCCCCATGTTTTAGCGGCACCTGCGTTTTAGCGGTACCGGTTTCAGTTGTACGGGCGAGAAAATCATTCCCTCCGTACGAGGTACGCCTCTGCGCAAACCCACCCATGGCCCCGTCAACTATTCCTGATCGCCCACACGCCCGACTCACTTAACAGCGTAGAGGGCCGTGTCGCAACCTCTGATACCGGATAATTGGGGAGGAACGTCGCAAAGACGGCAACGAAGCTGAAAGGACTTTCTTATGAGCAAACGCAATGGCACAGGTACAGGAACGATCAATGTCGCAATCCTCGGAGTGGGAAGCATCGCGCATTCCATGGCCGACACTCTTACGCAGATGGAGGGCGATGATCGTTATTCATCACTCGTGCACCGCTATGCGGTCGCGACGCGCAACGATCCCGATCGGGCGCAGAAGTTCGCCTCCGAGAATGGATTCGAGAAGGGGTATGGTTCCTATCAGGAACTGATGGACGACCCCGAGGTGGATCTCGTCTACATCGCCACGCCGCACGCCCTCCATGCCGAGCAGGCCATCGCCTGCATGCGGGCAGGTAAGAACGTGCTGGTGGAGAAGTCCTTCACCGGCAACGGCAAGCAGGCGCGCAAGGTCATCGAGGTGTCCGACGAGACCAAGATGATGTGCACCGAAGCCATCTGGACCCGCTACATGCCTAGTCGCCAGATGATCCTCGACATTATCGATTCCGGTGAGATCGGAACGGTACATGGCATCACCGCGAACCTCGCCTATCCCGTAGACGAGAAGGCGCGCATGGTTGACCCCAACATGGCCGGCGGTGCTCTGCTGGATCTTGGCGTCTATCCCCTCAACTTCATTCGCATGGCAAACCCCAACGCCACTCTTCAGCGTGTCACGAGCGCGGCGACTCTGACTGCCGCGGGCGTGGACGAGCAGCTTTCCGCCTCTCTGTGGTTCGACAACTCGGTGATGGGCGTCATGAGCGCTTCCATGTATTCGGTGGGTGACTCCCAGGGAATCATTTGGGGCGAGTCGGGCTATCTCATCGTTTCGAACATCAACAACCCCGAGCGCATCGATGTGTATGGCCCGGACCACAAGATCGTTCGCAGTGTGGAAGTCCCCGAGCAGCTGACGGGATACGAGTACCAGGTGGTCGACTCCGCAAAGGCGATTCTGGAGGGACGCACCGAATGCGCGGCCATGCCGCACGATGAAACCATCGCGGTGATGGATGTTATGGACGCCATGCGCGACCAGTGGGGCGAAGTATTCCCGTTTGAACGCTGATTGAGGCTGGAGAGGGCTTCCCTTGGAGGTCCTCTCCCATCTTGGTCCGTCAAAAGACCGGTTGTGCGGCACATTCGCGAGACATCCTATGATTTTCGGGATTGTTTCGTCAGACAAGTGGCAGAAAAATGCCGCTCTCAAGAAAACTTGCCGCATAACCGGCCTTTTGACGTCCTGAATCGGTCTAAGAACAGAAAAATGAGGGTGCCATTCAGGAAATCCATGTATTTTTAGGATTTCCTGAACGGCACCCGTTGACGTGATACCAGCTCCTGCTAGAAGTCTGTCTACTTTCCGCTAGAACCTACTTCTTGCGCGGAGTATACATTTCAGTGTCGAGCAGCTGTGCGTAGTGCTTCAGCACCTTGGGCCGGATGACCTTCATGGAGGCGGTTAGGAGCCCGTTCTCCTGAGTGAAATTCTCCGGGAGAACGATGAACTTTCGAACGGACTCAGCGCGCGAAACACCTTCATTCGCAAGATCGATGAACTTCTGGATCTCGGCGCGGACCGCGGCGTTGGAAGCTGCTTCCTCGACGGACATGTTCTCATCGAGTCCCTTGGACTTCAGCCAATCGCCGAGGGTCTCCTCATCCAGGGTGACGAGGGCGGAGATGAAGGGGCGCCTGTCGCCGAGAACCACGGCATTGGAGACGATGCCGCAGCGCTGGATCACACTTTCGATGGGGCCGGGTGCAACGTTCTTTCCGCCTGCGGTGATGATGAGATCCTTCTTGCGTCCGGTGATGTAGATGAAGCCATCGGGATCGATGCGCCCCAAATCGCCGGAGGCATACCAGCCGTCGGAGGTGAACGATGTGCTGGTCGCCTCATCGTTCTTGTGGTAGCGGTGGAAGGTGGAGGTTCCCTTGATCTGAATTTCGCCTTCATCAGAGATGCGGAGGGCAAAGCCCGGGAAGGCGATGCCGATGGATCCCTGATGATAGGGAGTTCCCAGAGGGGCGAAGGCACAGGGGGCGGTAGTTTCCGTGAGTCCATAACCCTCGTAGACGGGAATCTTTGCGCCACGGAAGAAGGCCATCAGCGCCGGATCGAGAGGGGCTCCGCCTGAGACGATCCACTTGGCGCGCCCTCCGAGTGCCTGGCGCAGCTGAGAGTAGACAAGAGGATCGTAGGTGGCGCGCAGTGCTGCGGTCGCCGGCGTCGCCTTGCCTCTTTCGCTGACTTCCTTCATGTAACGGCGTGCCGCCCTGACGGCGAGGGCGAAGACGCGTCCCTTCGCTCCGTGACCCGCCTTCTGGGAGGACGCGTTGTAGACCTTTTCAAACACACGCGGAACACCGATCATGACCGTGGGGCGAGCAACCTGCAAATCGGTGATGAGAGTGGCGATGCTGCCTGCGATATAGACGCGGATGCTGCCGGCCACGACGGCGTAGTTGATGGCGCGGGCGAAGGAATGCGCCTGCGGCAGGAACATAAGAACCGAACCGTCCCGGTCGAAAAGCAGATCGGGCAGGTAGGCACGCAGGTTCATGGCCATGGTGCAGTAGTGCTCATGGGTCATCTCGACGCCTTTGGGGGCGGCGGTGGAACCTGAAGTGTAGACGATGGAGCACAGATCAGTTTTCTTCACCGAGTCGATGCGTTCATCGAGCTGGGCGTCGGAAATGGTCTCACCGTACGCCTGAATCTCTGCAAGAGCGCCATTTTCGAGACAGGAGATGGTTTCGAGGCTTGGGCATTCCTCAACGGCGCCATCGGCCTTTTCCCGCATGGCGACGGTTTCGACGATGAGGAAGCGGGCGTCAGAGTTGTTGACGATGTTGCGGATCTGCTCTGCGGAATCCGTGTCATAGATGGTGGCGAGAATGCCACCACACGCGACGACTGCCGCGTCGATGACGTTCCACTCATAGCTGGTGTGGCACATGAAGGCGACGGCGTCGCCTTTCCGCAGACCGTAATGGATGAGTCCCTTTGCCGTGGCTCGGATGTCGTCCAGAACTTCGGTTGCCGTGCGGGAAACCCATGTCCCTTCCTGCTTGAAGTAGTACAGCGGGTCGTCCGGCATGCGCTCGGCGCGCTCTGCATACAGCGTGTAGATGTTGGTGCTCTCTGGAATATCACCGTTGCCGCGTGTCTTGGTGGTGATGAGTTGCGTTTTCGGATCGAGGAAAGTCTCTGTAGGGTATCCCTCTGCCCATTCAACGCTTGATGGAAGCTCCGGTGCAGTGGGAGCCGGCATGCGCTCGGCGCGTGGACGGCTGGCTTCCTCGAGGTTGTCTTCTAATTCGCTGAGGAGACCGGCCGCCTTGCGGGCCGCCTTTGACAAGTGCTTGTTGATAGTTGGAAGAAAAGCCACAGGAATCTACTCCTTCAATTTATGGACACAACAACTCTAGTCGTTGTGCGGGAAAAGTCAGCGTCCGCCGAAGGAACCTCCGCCGAAGCCGCCGCCACCACCACCGAAGCCACCACCTCCGGAGAACGAGCCTCCCGAGGAGGAGCCGGAGGACGTGGCGGAGGTGATCGTCGACTGTATGTCGCCGAGATTCGACGCGAGCTGACCGCCGATATTGGTGATATTGAAGCCGTTTCCGAAGCCAGAGAAAGGCTGCTGCCCGGTTGTGCTGCCTGCTCCGGCGAAGGCGAAGGGACGGTAGAACGAATAGATGATGGGGTAGGCCATGGCATTGGTGTCGAGCCATTGCTGGTCGGCCACGGCGGGCTGAGCGATGGCGAGCTGCTTGATGGCTTCCTGCGAGATACCGAAGGCCGCCGCATAGACCAAATACCTATCCCACAGTACGAGGTCAAATACGCCCCTGTCCTGGAAGGTGCTGAAGTCCAGGAGGTAGTTGCGCAGTCCCAGCACCGTTCCTGCAAGCTCTTGCCCGTGATGGTTGAGAACGTGTTCGCTGCCCCAGCTCTTGCAGAAGAACCCGATGAGCATGCCGATTCCACCGAGAAGCAGCGCGAGAAGGATCTGGCCGGTAAGGGCGAAATATCCGATGGCGAGGCCGCTGGCGATGATGAGAATCATGACGGGGACCGAGTGGAGCGAGGGCACGCGGCTAACCGCTCGAAGGGCGGTGAACTCCTGCTCGCTGTTGTCCTTCGTCTGGGTGAGTTCGGAGGAGGCGCGCTCTGCCTGTGTCTGGTTCTTCTTGAGGAGCTTCTTGATTTCGTTGAGATCGAAAAGAGGCATCTCGCCGCTGTCGGTGTCGCTGTCGGGGGCGGCGGCCTTCGACATTTCCTTCAGAGCGCGCAACGCGCTGGCTTCGGACGCACTCAGATGCAGCTCTGCCGGATCCTTCTGGGCTGCGGGCAGCAGGGCGATGGTGGTGGTGTCCGGGTGGGAATCCGAAGTGTCCGAGAACCCCGGACCCACAGCGGCCGCGTACAGGGTGGCCGAGGTCATTGATGGATAAGAAAGGGTAGAGGAGAGCGCTTTATACCTCTGGCGGCTACCCGGAAGTAGGGCGATGACCTTTTTGGAGGCTAGGGAGAGAATGGTGGCGCTCAGTGCATTTTTCTCGGTGTCGGAGGAGGGTTCCATCACCGCAAGAAGATGCGCGGCCGCGGCGGGGCTCATGGCGGGTGGTTCGCGCCAGTAATCGAGGTTGCCGTGGTACTGGGAGGCGCGATGTGTGCGCCACGCGCAATACAGGTTGTAGGCGGCGAGCACGATGAGAACGAGGGCGGTCACAATCCAGACAGTGAGTCGGATGGAGGCGTTCCTCCGGACTTTCTCCTCCCACTCGGTTTCCTTCGCGGTTTCCTCTGCGAGGATGGTGTCCTTTGCGTCGCTGTCGGTATCGGTGCTGCCGGTCATGACTGAGGAGTCGAACATTGCGCGGACGTCGAGGTAGTTGCCCGGCGCAACGTTGGTGGCGGTGAAATACAGAGAGCCATCGCTGAGTCGTTGCGTAGTGGAGGTGGATTCGTAGTGAAGCCATGCCCATGATGTATCGGCGGTGATGCCCTTGGGGAAGGACACGGTTCCCTCCACATACTCGACGGGCACCTCGTTGTCGGTGGATATCGGTTCCCATTGGAATTCGGTCACGTCGGGATGTTGGGTGACTGCTCCCTGGAAAGTCATCGCGATGGTGAAGGTCAAGGAATCGGCCGAAGTCGTAGCTGGAATGTTCCAGCCGATTTCAACGGTTCCGTCCTTCGCGTCTGTCGGATGATCGTTCTTGTACCATGTTCCCGCCATCGAGCGATCCCAATCGATGCCTTCATCGTCGGCGGTGCTGGGAAGGATCGGGGCAACTTCCTTGTATTTTGTGCCGTTTTCATCGCTGACGGAAATGTCGGTGATGCTGCCTTTGATCTGGTCGGTGCTGTACCGCTGGAAGAGCTGACGCCAAGAGTCATCATTGTCATCAAGGTGCACGGTCAGTTTCTGGACCACGTGGATGTCGCCGTTTGTGCGCACCGAAGTGTTGTAGGTGACATGCCGGTAGCTCATTGATGCCGAGCCGTCAGACGACCCGATGAAGGCACAGATAAGCAGAAGCGCTCCGCCGACAACAACAGTGAAGATCACTGCTTTCAGCAGAGCGCTCAGAAGGCGTACCGAACCGCTTCGACCAGTTCTCATAGGAACCTACTCGTATCTTTCTCTCTATTGTGCCGGTGTGCTGATGCGTTCTCTACGCGCGGGGCAGGTGGTGGCCGTGAGCCGTAGGAGGCTTGGAGGTGTCTCCCGTTCCCATTCCCGTCGGACCCGTTCCGATGGGTGCCTGGGCGTTGTGCTCAGGTGCGTCTTGATCGGGGGAGTCGGTGAAACTGAAGCGGGGAACGTTGCGGTCCTCGCCTTGTGTTTCGAAATACTGACGCGATTCGAAATGGAACAGATTTGCGACGACGTTCGTCGGAACCGTCTGAAGCTGGTTGTTGTATTTGAGAACTACATCATTGTAGAACTGGCGAGCGTAAGCGATCTTCTGCTCCAGATCCTTGAGCTGCGTCTGCAGATCCAAGAAGTTCTGGTTGGCTTTGAGCTCGGGATAGGCCTCCGCGGTGGCGAGGACATCGACGAGAGCTCGGGAGACTTCGCTCTCGGCATGTGCTCGCTGTTCCACGGACGTTGCGGCTGCTGCGGCGGCGCGTGCCTGGGTCACGCGTTCAAAGGTTTGTGATTCATGCTTCGCGTACCCTTTCACCGTCTCCACCAGGTTGGGGATGAGATCGGCACGTTGCTTGAGTTGCACGTCAATCTGCGCCCAACCGTTGTCCACCATGTTGCGGGTGCGTACCAAGGAGTTGTAGGCGCTGATGAACCATACGACGAGAAGTACCACGACGAGGGCGATCACAATGATCGTAATGAGTGTGCTCATGTAACTAGTATCGCATGCCTGGGACCTCTTTGTGGCATTTGGGAACACGATTTTGATGGTCACCTCTTCGGGTAATGTATGGAAGGATGCTTGAAATCATTCTCCCATCGCGATGAAGGGAAAGGGGAATTGTCAATCGTGACAATCGAAACGACGTCACAGGTGAAATTCGGTGTGACACTGCAGTCATGCGAGCATGAGGCTCGCGCCGCTCTCACGCCGGATATTGTCACCCGTTTAGGAAAGAAATCGGTGAGCTGTCTCGTCGAGTCCGGGGCAGGGCTTGCGGCAGGTTTTTCCGATGAGCAGTACGCAGCCGAGGGGGCCAGGATCTGTACCCATGATGAGGTGCTTCATGATTCCAATGCCCTGGGCTTCATCGAGAGGCCGGAAGGCAAGGTCCTCGATGACATCGGGCGCGGAACATGGGTCATCGGAATGTTGTCATCCTTCTCGGATGAGAACTATGTCGCCGAGCTTTCTCGACGCGGAATCGTGGGCATCGCCATGGAGCGGCTCCCACGCCAGTTGAGCTCCGCACAGTCCATGGACGCCATGACATCACAAAATTCCGTTATGGGCTACAAGGCTGCTTTGCGCGCCGCTGATGCGTATGGCGGCTTCTTTCCTATGATGACGACCGCCGCCGGCACCATTCGCCCGGCGAAGGTGCTTATTCTCGGCGCTGGCATCGCAGGACTTCAAGCGATTGGTACAGCTCGCCGATTGGGCGCCGTCGTCACCGCCTATGACGTCCGGCCTGCCTCACGAGAGGAAGTCGAGTCTCTGGGAGCGTCGTTCCTGGATCTCGGCATCGATCTGTCCGCAGGCCAGGGCGAGGGTGGCTATGCGCGTGAGCTCAGCCCTGAAGAGCATGCGGCGCAACAGGCCGCCGTCGATAAGAAGGCCGCCGACTTCGACGTCATCATCACCACCGCGAAGGTGCCGGGCCGCAAGCCTCCCATGCTGTTGACCTCCGCCGGTGTCGAGGGTCTCCACCGCGGAGCCGTCGTCCTCGACTGCGCCGCCAGCGAGCTGGGCGGCAACGTCGAAGGCTCCAAGCCGTTCGAAACGGTCACCACGCCACGTGGTGTTCGCATTCTTGGGGACCCTTCGCTGGCATCCGAAGTCCCAGCAACCGCCTCTGCACTTTTCTCCCGGAATGTCGCCGATATCCTGCTGCATTTCATCGGTGAGAACGGCTTGACCGTCACCGAGGGTGACGAATTGGAGGAAGCATTGGTGGTCTCCGGAAAGCCAGCGGCTCCTGCAATAGCAGAAGCAGCAGAAGCAGTGACAGCAGCAGCAACTGAAGAAAGGACGGACCAGCGATGAACTCTTTGGTCGTGGCGATCACGCTTTTCGTGCTCGCATTGCTTATCGGCGTGGAGGTCATCGGCAAGGTGCCTGCCACGCTGCACACCCCGCTGATGTCGGGAGCAAACTCGATTCACGGCATCGTCATTGTCGGTGTGGTGATCGGGGCTGCCAGCGCCGACTCCGTTTTGGGCTATGTCCTTATCTTCCTTGCGGCAGTCTTGGGAACCATGAACGTCGTTGGCGGCTATGTCGTCACCGATCGCATGCTCGAGATGTTCAAATCGTCCACGCCTAAAAAGAGTGAGGCGAGAGCGACGATCGCGACGAAGGAGAAAACCAAGTGAGCGCTATCGATACCATCGCATGGTTTGTCTACCTTCTTGCCGCCGTCCTCTTCGTGGCCGGTCTGCATGAGATGAATTCCCCGAAGACCGCTCGTCTGGGCAACCGCATCTCCGCCTTCGGCATGGTCCTTGCCGTCGTCATGGCGTTCATCTCCTTGTTTGCAAAGGGCTTTGTCAGTACGACTGCCGTCATCGTGTTGGTCGTCGGCATCCTCATCGGCGCTGCGGCTGGTGTGATCAGCGCCAAGAAGGTGAAGATGACCGACATGCCACAGCTTGTCTCCGTCTTCAACACGGTCGGCGGCGGCGCTGCGGCACTGGTGGCGCTGAACGACATCCTCACTTCCACCGAAGGCCCTGGAAATACTGTCCTCGTCACAGCCGGCCTCGGCATCATCATCGGTTCTGTCACTTTCTCGGGCTCGCTCATCGCAGCAGGGAAGCTGCAGGGTATCATTCCCGGCAAGCCCATGGTCCTGCCGGCCCAAGCCGTGTGGAACAACCTCGTCATTCTGTGTGTGCTGGTCAGTTTTGTCATGCTGATCATCGATCATTCCCATACGGTTCTGTGGGCCCTGCTCGCGACCCTGTTCGCGCTAGGGTACGGTCTTCTCTTCGTCTTTCCCATCGGCGGAGCGGACATGCCGGTCGTCATTTCCGTGCTGAATGCCTGCACGGGAACCGCTGTGGCAATGAGTGGCTTCGCCATCGACAACGTGGCCCTCATCGTGGCTGGAGCCTTGGTCGGAGCTGCAGGCGTGACCCTTTCGGTACTCATGGCGAAGGCCATGAACCGGCCTCTATCCTCCGTTCTCTCAGGTGGTTTCGGTGGCGATAACGCCGCGGTCGGTGCTGCAGGTGACGGCCCGGACGGCATCATGAGGGAGACGGCTCCGGATGATGTGGCCGTTCAATTGGTCTACGCTGACAAGGTCATCTTCGTCCCGGGATTCGGCCTTGCACAGGCACAGGCCCAGCGGTCTCTGGCGGATTTGGGCGAACTGCTCAAGGAGCACGGCGTTCAGGTCTCCTATGCGATTCACCCCGTTGCGGGACGCATGCCCGGCCATATGAACGTGCTTCTTGCCGAAGCGAACATTCCGTACGAGGAACTCGTCGACCTTGACGACATCAATCCGCAGTTCAGTTCGGCGAACGTCGCCTTGGTCGTTGGCGCCAACGATGTGACCAACCCCGCCGCACGCCGTCCGGGAACTCCGGTTTCCGGCATGCCAATTCTCGATGTCGATCAGGCCCAGAACGTCGTCGTCATCAAGCGTGGGCGCGGCAAGGGATACGCGGGAATCGATAACGAACTGTATTACGGGGACAATACGCAGATGCTGTTCGGTGATGCCAAGGCGGAATTGACCGCGATCATCGCGGCGGTCAAGGAGTTGATCGACTAGGCGCATTGACGACGAGTTGACCGGAAATTGGCAAGAAATTGACCAAAGACCGCGTCGTTGATCTTCGCCGCCGGGTTCGTTGTGAGACGGCTGGTTCGCCCTGAGGCTTGCCAGCCGTCTCACTTGTGGTAACATTCTTCAGGTGCTTTGGCGAGGGGAATTCATTCCCGTAATCGACTCGGCGATACTGGTTCACGCTCGTGTTCCTCTAGTCTTGTCCTCGCAATGAAGCGGAACGAAATAGGAGGAAAAAATGGCAGAAAGAATTGTTCTTCAGGGTGAAGAGCGCACTGAGTTCGGCAAGGGTGCGGCACGTCGTCTTCGCATGAAGCAGCTTGTTCTCGCAACGGTTTATGCAGGTGGCAAGGAGCCTCAGTTCCTGGAGCTTCCCATGCGCGAGACCAAAAATGCATTGCGTCGTTCCAACGCTCTGTACGAACTGAAGTTCGGCAAGGAAGATCGTCTGGCCGTCGTCAAGGACATTCAGCGCAATCCTGTCAAGCAGATCATTGAGCACATCGATTTCTACGAGGTCACCGCCGGCGAGAAGATCAACGTCGAGGTGCCTGTCTTCATCGAGGGCGAGACCAAGGGCAACGGCGTTGCCTTCATCGATATTCAGCAGCTGTCCGTGCGCGCAGATGTCACCAACCTTCCGGAGAACTTCACCCTTTCCGTGGAAGGTCTGCAGGAGGGCGACAAGATCTTCGCCAAGGACATCAAGCTTCCGGAGGGCGTCGAGCTCGCCGATGTCGATCCAGACGAGTCCGTCGTCAGCGTTCAGATTCCTCAGGAAGAGGTGGAGCCTGAGGTTGCCGCTCCTCTCACTGTGGAAGTGGGCGCCGATGCTGCCGACGCAGACGCTCCTGCTGCCGACGCAGACGCGAAGTAAGCATCACACCACAACATCCTGTTTTTTCTCAGGTTGTTATCAAGGCCCCTGTCACATGGCGGGGGCTTTTCCTATACTGGTGCTAGATCCTCACCGACGTTCATACTCCACAAAATGGGGGAGGACGGAGTCGATCCCTCATCGGGCACTGTGAATCACAATGTGAACAAACAACCGATACCGTGTCTCATGGTGAGATAGTAAAGAAAATCTTGGGAACCGATACTGTCCAGCGGTTCCAAGGAAAGGTTGGAAATGACAGAGAATTCGCATCACGATTCTGCTGAAATCACGAAGCTAGCGCAGAAATTCACCGTTTTGCCCAATGAGAATCCCGCTTCGGACGCCAAGCGTCAGGAGCTTATTGACAAGCCTGCTTTCGGTCAGCTTTTCTCCGATAACATGACGCATGTCACGTGGACCGAGGGTGAAGGGTGGTCGGACCGCCGTGTCGAGCCTTATGGTCCGCTCAAGCTGGATCCAGGCGCTTCCGTTCTGCATTATGCTCAGGAAGTTTTCGAAGGTCTGAAGGCCTACCATCACGAGGATGGCTCCATCTGGCTGTTCCGTCCGGATGCGAATGCCGAGCGCTTCCAGAATTCAGCAAAGCGCCTCAGCCTTCCCGAACTCAGCGTTGATGATTTCATCGGATCCGTGGCCGCTTTGGTCCAGCGTGACCGTGCGTGGGTTCCGACCCGTCGTGAGTACACCCTGTACATGCGTCCCTTCATGTTCGCCTCCGAGCCGTTCCTCGGTGTTCGCAAGGCGAAGGAAGTAGATTATTGCGTCATCGCCTCTCCGTCCGGCCCGTACTTCACGGGTGGCGTGAAGCCAGTCAGCATCTGGGTTGAGGACAAGTGGTTCCGCACGGGTCCTGGTGGCACAGGCTTCGCCAAGTGTGGCGGAAACTATGCAGCTTCCCTGATCGGCGAGTACAACGGCATCAACCACGGCTGCGAGCAGGTGTGCTTCGTTGACGCCGCCACCAAGACCTACCTCGAGGAGCTCGGTGGCATGAACATGTTCACCGTTCACAAGGATGGCCATCTCGAGACCCCGAGTCTCACCGGAACCATTCTCCCCGGTGTCACCCGCCGCTCGATCATCCAGCTTGCCAAGGATCACGGCCGCGACGTCGTCGAGAAAATGATCAAGCTTGACGATCTGCTTGCAGACATTAAGTCCGGAGAGGTCACCGAGGTGTTCGCGTGCGGTACTGCCGCCATCGTGACCCCCATCGGCCGCTTCAAGTCCGAGAACTTCGACGTGACGGTGGGCAACAATGAGTCCGGCACGTTCACCACCGAACTGCGTGATGAGCTGCTCGGCATTCAGCTCGGTGAGATCGAGGATCCCCATAACTGGATGTGGAAGGTTTGCGACTAATGCTCGCTGCTTGTTGATATTGACGCCCGGCCGGTTTTCCGACTGGGCGTTTTTCATGAGTGGGACTTTCGGAACTGTGTGCGGCCTCGTGCGGTCTATGAGACCCATGAGACTGCGTGGGGCGGAGACTCGTAGGACTCGTGTCATGGGAGGGTGCGGAGTAGTGTCTTTCTTCGTGTGAGACCCTGTGGAGGATTCACAACGGACGAGGGGAGCGGGCGCATGGATTACAGCATGACGATGACTGTGATCGAGGATCTGGCGGTCGTCTCCTGTGGTGTCTCCGGCGGATTGGCGGCGATTCGTAAGAAATACGATGCCTTTTCGGTTCTCATCGTCGCATGGATAACCGCTCTTGGCGGCGGCATCGTGCGTGATGTCATGCTCGGTGCGCTGCCTCCGGTGGGTGTCTCCGACAAGGGAATGATTCTCAGTGCGCTTGTCTCGGGAATCGCTGCGCTGATCTTTCACCCGGAGATAGCCAACATGCGCCGCTCAATGCTGATTTCCGACGCTCTCGCACTTGGCCTCTTCGCAGTCAGCGGCACGTTGAAGACACTGAACTATGGAATGTCATCGGTCACCGCCATTTTCCTAGGAATGGCCACGGCATTGGCGGGGGGTCTCTTCCGCGACATTCTTCTCAACGTCGAACCGGCGATTCTTCAGGACAAGCATCTTTATGCGCTGCCCTCTCTGGTGGGATGCATCCTGACGGCGGTGGTGCACAAGGTGGCCACGTGGGGAATGATCGGAAATGTGGTTTCCGCAGCCTGCTACGGCGGCATCATCGTGCTGGTGGTGGGTCTGCGGATCCTCTCCGTCAAATTCAACATCCTGCTTCCCGGTGCAGTCCACCGAACCGAGCCACACCTTCCGCATTCTCGCACTCACGCTCCGACCAATGCGCACGTCATGGGATGGCGAAGGCGGGACGGTGAGGCCGATTCCGGTAGACGGCGTCGGTCTCGAGGCAGCGGCAGAGACTCTGGTCAGGATGATAGAAGTAAGTGATTGATGATCGATTGTTCCTGGGCAATTCATCATGGTCTTGTCCATCTTGGAAGGTACAAAAAAGCCCTCCCGAAGGAGGGCATTTGGAAACGAGTCGTTTCTAGGCGAGTCTCACAGAGCGTTGACGGCGAGCGCCAGACCGGACTTGCGGTTTGCAGCCTGGTTCTTGTGGATGATGCCCTTGCCGGCGGCCTTGTCGAGCTTCTGAGCTGCAGCCTTGTAAGCTGCCTGAGCTTCTTCCTTATTACCTTCAGCCACTGCTGCGTTGACCTTGCGGATGTAGGTCTTCAGCTCGCTCTTGAAGGCGACGTTACGCTGGTGCGCCTTCTCGTTGGTGATGACGCGCTTCTTCTGCGACTTAATGTTTGCCACTGTTGTTCTCCAAACGACGTAAATTTACGACATACAAAGTGCTATGATACCACGGCGATTCCTTGTTTATCCACTTTATGAGCGTTCTTTTCGGGCTCTCATGGTGACATCCGCAGGGCGGACCGTGGAACACAGCTAAACTGTAGGTGCTCGTACAGACTGGGACGCTGGTGCCAGAAGGAGACTCATAGGCCGGACTTCTACCGTCGTGGGTATCCGATAGGTCAATTGCGGTGCGTCGGCAGGTGTTGGCGGGTAGGCAGCTAGTCTTTAGTTATATTCAGTTGTGGAAGTCATAGAAAGAGGTAACGGTGCAGCAAAAGAACCAGCCAGGATCAACCGACCAATCGCTGATTCGCAATTTCTGCATTATCGCGCACATCGATCATGGTAAGTCGACGGTGGCCGACCGCATTCTGCAGTTGTCCGGCGTCGTGCCGGAACGCGAGATGCGCAACCAGTTCTTGGACCGCATGGACATCGAGCAGGAACGTGGCATCACCATTAAATCGCAGGCGGTGCGCGTGCCATGGACCGTCGACGGGACGGAATACACACTGGGAATGATCGACACCCCCGGTCATGTCGATTTCACCTATGAGGTCTCCCGTGCTTTGGCGGCATGCGAGGGAGCCGTGCTGCTGGTCGATGCAACGCAGGGCATCGAGGCTCAGACGCTTTCCAACCTCTACATGGCTATGGACCATGATCTCACCGTCATCCCCGTTCTCAACAAAATCGACCTTCCCAGCGCCGAACCGGAGAAGCATGCCGAGGAGATCGCCAACCTTCTTGGTGTGGACCCGTCGGAGGTGCTGCGCGTCTCCGGTAAAACGGGAGAGGGAATCAAGGAACTTCTGGACACCATCGTCGCCGACATCGACCCACCGCACGGAGACGTGGACGCGCCCGCCCGTGCGCTGATCTTCGATTCCGTCTATGACTCTTACCGCGGCATCGTCACCTACATCAGAATGATGGACGGTGAGATCCATGCGCGTGAGAAGATCCGCCAGATGGGATTGGGAACGGCGCACGACCCCATCGAACTTGGCGTGATCAGCCCAGACATGGTACCCACGAAGTCCTTGGGAGCCGGTGAGGTGGGGTACATCATCACCGGCGTGAAGGACGTCAGCCAATCCAAGGTGGGCGACACCATCACCACCGAAAAGAACCCCGCCGCCAGCCCGCTGGAGGGATATCGTGACCCTCAGCCGATGGTCTACGCAGGTCTTTTCCCCATTGACAACGCACAGTATCCGGAGTTGAGGGACGCCTTGGACAAGCTTAAGCTCAACGATGCGGCGCTGGTCTATGAGCCCGAGACGTCAGTGGCTCTGGGATTTGGATTCCGTTGCGGTTTCCTGGGACTGCTGCACATGGAGATTGTCTCCGAACGTCTCAGTCGTGAATTCGGCCTTGACCTCATCTCCACGGCTCCCAACGTGCACTACGAGGTCACTCAGGAAGACGGCACGACGCGCACCGTCAAGAACCCGAGCGAATACCCCGACGGCAAGATCAAGAAGGTGGTGGAGCCCATCGTCACCGCCGACATCATCACCCCCAAGGAGTTCGTGGGACCTGTCATGGACCTGTGCCAGGAGCACAGAGGGCAGATGAAGGACATGGAGTATCTCAGCGTCGAACGCGTGGAGCTGCACTATGTGATGCCTCTGGCGGAGATCGTGTTCGATTTCTTCGACCAGTTGAAGAGCCGTACCAAGGGATATGCGAGCCTCGACTATCACGAGGCGGGAGAGCAGGCCGCCGATCTGGTGAAGGTGGACATCCTCATCCAAGGCGAGAAGATCGATGCCTTCAGCTCCATCGTTCACCGCGATAAGGCCTATGCCTATGGCGTGATGATGACGAAGAAGCTGCGCAAGCTCATTCCGCGCCAACAGTTCGAGATCCCGATTCAGGCGGCCATCGGCTCCCGCATCATCGCCCGCGAAACTATCTCCGCCATGCGCAAGGACGTGTTGGCGAAGTGCTATGGCGGCGACATCACACGAAAACGCAAACTGCTGGAGAAGCAGAAGGAAGGCAAGAAGCGCATGAAGATGCTGGGGAGTGTGCAGGTTCCGCAGGAAGCCTTCATCGCGGCGCTCTCTACCTCCGACTCGACGGATAAAGACACGCAGGACAAGATCCGCGCCGCCGCCAAGAAGGATCAGTAGTGACGCAGATTTCACAGGGATTCCGTCCTGTGCACTCGTCGCAGGCCACGGAGAAGATCGCTGCCTCGCAACGGCAGTTGGGAATGAATGCCGCCGACGTTCAGAAGAGTGAACCGGCCAAGCCCTTCGAGGTCTATCTCCACGTTCCGTTCTGTCTGCGTCGCTGCGGATACTGCGATTTCAATACCTATACCGCCACCAATCTCGGAGAGGGCGCCAGCAGGGCGAACTATGCCAACCTGGTGATCCAGGAGGCGACGAGGCTGCGCAGGTGGCAGGAGGAGTGCGGACTTACGCCGCGCCCCATTTCTACGGTGTTCTTTGGCGGAGGCACCCCCACTATTCTTCCTGCTCCTGACCTGGTGAGGATTCTTGGTCACCTCGGCACTCTCTGGGGATTCGAACCCCATGCCGAAGTTACGACGGAGGCCAATCCCGATACCGTCGACGCACGATACATCGCCGAGCTCGCCGACGGTGGATTCAACCGCATCTCGTTCGGTATGCAATCCGCTGTGCCGGAAGTGTTGAGAACGCTGGATCGCACGCATCTGCAGCGCAACGTCATCGACGGAGTGGCCGCAGCGCAGGCACAGGGGCTGAGATCAAGCGTTGACCTTATCTATGGAGCGCCGGGCGAGACCATAGAACAATGGAAGACCTCAGTGGAGGCGGCCATCGATCTCGGAGTCCACCACATTTCCGCGTATGCGTTGAGCGTGGAGCCCACCACCAAGATGGGAAGGCTCATTTCCTCGGGACGTCTGGCGTCTCCGGACGATGACGACGAGGCCGCGAAATATGAGGTGGCGGATCGTCTGTTTTCGAAGGCCGGCTTCCGTTGGTATGAGATCTCGAATTGGGCGCGTGACGGAGAGGTCTCCCGTCACAATCTGGGCTATTGGCGCAACGTTGAGTGGGCAGGGCTCGGTCCCGGCGCTCATTCCCATTTCGGACGAATGAGGGCGTGGGACACCAAGCACCCGCGAATGTGGGCCAAACAACTCACGTCGGGAATCATGCCATGGGGAGGTACAGAAGAGGTCTCCGCCTCCCAAGACCTTGAGGAAACGGTCATGCTGGGACTGCGCCTGAGCGAGGGGCTCAGCGTCGCGGACGTTGAACGTCGCAGCGGCAGAACCATCGACCGCGACGTCATCCGCAGCCTGATGAAACAAGGTCTTCTGGAGACGAACGACGCTGTGCTGATCCCAACGTTGCAGGGACGCCTCCTCAATGATCTCGTCATCGAGCGGGTTTTGGACGCACTGGGAGAATAAACCCTCACTGTTTCGTTTAACTTTTCCGTAACACCGTATTAACGCGCCATCCCGCTTTCTGGACACGCGGACACTTCGTTAACACGAAGGTTATTACTGTGGGGCGAAGCACTTTTTTGAATGGTGAAGAATGCCCAGCTCGTACGGAAGGTTACGGAATGACAAAGCATGCGCCGTTGGATCTGACTGTTCACACGAAGACGGGACTCTACGATCCCATCGCAGAACACGATGCCTGTGGCGTGGCCTTCGTTGCCACCTTGAAGAGGCAGCCGCTGCGCTCCATCGTCGATAACGCCATCGAGGCGTTGGTCAATCTCAATCACCGTGGGGCCGTTGGTGCCGAAGAGAACACCGGTGATGGCGCTGGTATCCTCATGGCAATGCCGGATGAGTTCATGCGTTCCAGCGTCGATTTTGACATTCCCCAAGTGGGTTCCTACGGTGCCGGAATCGCCTTCCTCGAAAAGGACATCGTCAAAAGCTCCGAACAGCAGCAGGACATCGCCAGAATCGTTGCCGAAGAAGGACTGCAGGTGCTGGGGTGGCGCACGGTTCCCACGGATCCCAATGGCTTGGGACTGCAGGCACTCGCGACCATGCCGACCTTCCGCACGCTCTATGTTGCGGACGAGCACGGCGAGCTCTCGGGACTCGACCTGGAGAGGCGACTCTTCCGCCTTCGCAAGCGCGTGGAGCATGAGGTCGGAGTGTATTTCTCCTCGCTGTCGGGCCGCACCATCACCTACAAGGGCATGCTGACCACCATGCAGCTGACCCACTTCTTCCCCGACCTCACCGCGCCCACGCTGAAGACGACACTGGCGATCGTGCATTCGCGTTTCTCCACCAACACCTTCCCGTCGTGGCCTTTGGCGCAGCCCTTCCGTATGCTGGCGCACAACGGTGAGATCAACACGATTCAAGGCAATCGCAACTGGCTTTCCGCTCGCGAGGGAACGCTCAAATCCGGGGTGCTCGGAGACATGGAGCCACTGCTGCCGCTGAACACCAAGGGGTATTCAGACTCGGGGACCTTCGACGAAACATTGGAGCTGCTGCATCTGGCCGGTCGCTCGCTGCCTCACGCCGTCATGATGATGGTGCCTCCAGCATGGGAGAACGACACCAGTCTCGACCCCGACATCAGGGCTTTCTACGAGTACAACAACACGTTGATCGAGCCGTGGGATGGCCCCGCGGACATCGTCTTCACCGACGGTAACCAGGTGGGAGCGGTTCTTGACCGCAACGGACTGCGTCCCGGACGCTGGCAGATCAGCGATGACGGTGTGGTGGTCCTCGCTTCCGAGGCAGGTGTGCTCAACCGCATTCCCCAAAAGAACATCGTGAGCAAGGGCAGGCTTGAGCCCGGAAAGATGTTCCTGGTCGACACCATGCAGGGACGTGTGATCCCTGATGAAGAGGTCAAGAAGGACCTCGCCTCCGAACACCCCTACCGCAAATGGATCGAAAACAATTCCGTGGAGCTTTCGGACTTGCCGGAGCGGGAGCACGTGAATTACTCAGGCATTTCCATTCGTCGTCGCCAGCGCGCCTTCGGCTATACGCAGGAGGATCTCAAGATCCTGCTCGCCCCCATGGCGAACACCGGCAAGGAGCCCATCGGTGCGATGGGCAACGATGCGCCGATCGCGGTTCTTTCGAAGCGATCCCGCACACTGTTCGACTACTTCACGCAGAAGTTCGCACAGGTCACCAACCCTCCGCTGGACTGGGAACGCGAACGCATGGTCACCTCGCTGGAATCGGCGATTGGGCCCGAGCCGAATCTGCTGGAGGACTCGCCGCTCCACGCCAAGAAAATCGTCATTCCTCAGCCGATTATCGACTCCGAGGAGATGGCGAAACTCAAGCGTCTCGATAGGGTCAGCGCCCTAGGCGGGTACTACAAGCCGTACGTGGTGAGGGGACTGTATCAGGTTGCCGGCGGCGGAAAGGCGCTGGAGTCCCGTCTCGAGGAGATCTTCGAGGAGGTGGACGCCGCCATCGAGAAGGGCAAGAACTTCCTCATCCTGTCGGACCGTGACTCCAACCACACCTGGGGACCGATCCCGTCGTTGCTGCTGACCTCGGCCATTCAGCACCATCTTCTCCGCAAACACACCCGCACTCAGGTCTCCATGGCAGTGGAGGCGGGCGACGTCCGTGAAATTCATCATGTCGCCCTGCTCATTGCTTACGGCGCAGCCTGTGTGAACCCGTACTTGGCACTGGAAACGGTGGAGGAGCTTGCACGCAAGGGGTACGTCACGGTCAGCCCGGAGCAGGCGGTGACGAATCTGATGCACGCGCTGAGTGAAGGTGTTCTCAAGATCATGTCCAAGATGGGCGTGAGCACTATCATGAGCTACCGCGGCTCCCAGCTCTTCGAAGCTGTCGGTTTGGACGACGACATTGTCGAGAAGTACTTCACGGGTACAACCTCACGAGTCGGCGGCGTTGGTTTGGAAGAGCTTGCTCGTGGAGTGGCACAACGCCACAATGTTGCTTATCCGACACAGTGGACCGCATCGCCTCACCGCAACCTCAAACTCGGCGGCGAATACAAGTGGCGCCGCACGGGCGAGGAGCACCTCAACGACCCGGAGTCCATCTTCCTGCTGCAGCAGTCCACGCAGCGGGGTGACTACTCGATGTTCAAGCAGTACACGCAGCACGTCGACGACACCTCCCAGAGGCTGATGACCCTCCGAGGTCTCATGGAGTTCACGCCCAACCGAAAGCCGATACCGCTGGACGAGGTGGAGCCTGCGAGCGAAATCGTCAAGCGTTTCTCCACGGGTGCCATGAGCTATGGCTCCATTTCACAGGAAGCGCATGAGACACTCGCCATTGCGATGAACACGCTCGGAGCCCGCAGCAATTCCGGCGAGGGTGGCGAATCCGACGATCGCATCGCCGATCCGATGCGTACAAGCCGTATCAAGCAGATCGCTTCCGCACGCTTCGGCGTCACCAGCGACTACCTGGTTTCCGCCACCGATCTTCAGATCAAGCTTGCTCAGGGAGCGAAGCCAGGAGAGGGAGGCCATCTTCCGGGCGCCAAGGTCCCGCCGTGGATCGCCAAGGTGCGTCACGCAACACCCGGCGTCGAGCTGATCTCGCCACCTCCTCACCACGATATCTATTCGATCGAGGACTTGGCACAGCTGATCCATGATGCCAAGAACGCCAATCCCAAGGCTCGCATCCACGTGAAGCTTGTCTCGGAATTCGGTGTCGGGACCATCGCCGCAGGTGTGGCGAAGGCCCATGCGGACGTGGTGCTCATCTCCGGTCATGACGGAGGAACCGGTGCCGCACCGCTCAACGCCATCAAGCACGCTGGAACTCCGTGGGAGATCGGCCTGAGTGAAACGCAGCAAACGCTGATTCTCAACGGTTTGCGCTCTCGCGTGGTGGTTCAATGCGACGGCGAACTCAAGACCGGCCGTGACATCGTCATCGCCGCACTCCTGGGTGCCGAGGAATTCGGCTTCGCCACGTCGGCGCTCATCGTGGAAGGCTGCGTCATGATGCGCGCCTGCCATCTCAACACCTGCCCGCAGGGAATCGCCACGCAGGATCCGGAGCTGCGCAAGCGCTTCACCGGCAAGCCCGAGTACGTCATCAACTACTTCATGTACTTGGCGGAGGAAACACGTGAGATCCTCGCAAGCCTCGGCTTCAGAACGTTGGAGGAGGCGGTGGGCCACGTGGAGATGCTGGATCAGCGCCGCGCTGTCGACGAATGGAAGGCAGCGGGCATCGATCTCAGTGCCATTCTGGCTCAGCCTGGCCCCACTCCAGGGACGATCCTGCACCACACCATCAACCAGCAGCACGGTCTGGAAAAGGCTCTGGACCACGAGCTCATCGAACGCGCAGAACCCGCACTGGAACATGGGACTCCCGTCAAGATCTCCCTGCCGATTCGCAATGTGAACCGCACCGTGGGCACCATGCTGGGATACGAGATCACCAAGCGGTACAAGGCAGAGGGTCTTCCCGACGACACCATCGATGTCTCCCTGACGGGAACGGGCGGCCAATCGATTGGAGCCTTCATTCCGCGCGGCGAGACCCTCCGCATCACCGGAGAGGTCAACGACTACGCAGGGAAGGGCCTCAGTGGCGGAAGAATGATCGTCAAGCCAGCGGAAGATGTGGGCTTTGACGCACACACCACCGTCATCGCAGGAAACGTCATCGGCTTCGGAGCGACGTCCGGACAGATGTTCCTCGCCGGAACCGCAGGCGAGCGCTTCGCCGTCCGCAACGGCGGCGCCACGTTCGTGGTGGAAGGCACGGGCGACCACTGCTGCGAGTACATGACGGGCGGAACGGTCGTGGTTCTGGGCCCCACTGGACGCAACTTTGGTGCCGGCTTCTCCGGCGGCAACGCCTACGTTCTCGATCTGGACTTGGAGAAGGTCAATGTGCCCGCTTCCACCAACGGCACCCTGAAATTCCTCCAGCTCACCGATCGCGACGCCGACATGGTTCATCAGCTCATCGAACAGCATGCTCAGGAAACCGGCTCCGCCTTTGCACGTCAGCTTCTTGACAACTGGGAGGGCGAGAACGGGACGCGCGCACGCATCACGCACATCGTGCCCGCTCAGTATGTTGCCATGACCACGGCCATGGAGACGGCTGAGGAACACCATGTTGACTTTGAACAGGCCGGTGCCTGGGAACACCTGTATGAGACCGTGATGGAAGGAGCGCACTGATGGCAGATCCACGAGGATTCCTCAAAACACGAACGCGTCGCGAGCTCGCCGAAAGGCCGGTTGAGGAGCGCATCAAGGATTGGTTCGACGTCCATGCCGAGTCGGGTGTCCAGCCGTGGACGGGGGAGCAGGCGGCGCGCTGCATGGATTGTGGAACGCCTTTCTGCATGACCGGCTGCCCCTTGGGCAACATCATTCCTGAGTTCAATGACCTTGTGCGGATGGGTCAGTGGGAGGACGCCTACAACCGTCTTTCCATGACCAACAATTTCCCCGAGTTCACCGGCCGCATTTGCCCCGCACCGTGTGAAATGGCCTGTGTCCTTGGCATTCACCAGCCGCCCACCATGATCAAGTTG